>NZ_LQPW01000032.1 GCF_002116635.1 Mycobacterium szulgai
CCACCCACCTGCGCCCCCCGCACCTCCGGACCCGCCGGCGCCACCGGGCACGACCGCGTTCCCGCCTGCGCCGCCGGCACCGCCGGTGCCCCACAGCCCCGCCGGCCCGCCGGCGCCGCCGGCCTTCCCGGGCGCGCCCGACCCACCCCTGCCGCCATTGCCGAACAAGATCCCGCCGGCCCCACCGGCGCTCCCGGTACCCGGCGCGCCGTCGGTGCCGTTACCGATCAGCGGGCGCCCCAACAACAAGTTCGTCGGCGAATTGATCACCGCCAGAATGTCGTTCTCAATGGTCTGCAGCGGCGAGACGTTCGCGGCCTCAGCCGCGGTATAAGCCCCCGCGCCCGCCTGCAGAGCTTGCACGAACTCCGCGTGAAACAGCGCCGTTCGCGCGCTGAGCGCCTGAAAGTCCTGCGCGTAGGAACCAAACAATCTTGTGATCGCCGCCGACACCTCATCGCCGGCCAGCGGGGCAATGCCCGTCGTCGGGGCCGCGGCCGTCGCGGCGGCGGCTCGCAGCGCCTCGCCGATCCCGCTCAAATCGCCCGTCGCGGCGGCTAATACCTCCGGTGCTGCGATCACAAAAGACATGTGGCCCCCTTAATCTCCTGGGCGATCTTGGCCTTACGAGACTGCGTCGAGAACGCTACGCGCGTTGTGAACTATGTTGGAGCCGAATTGGAGAAGTATTTGCGCAACATCAACAATTCAACGGTACGGTGGCGGTCATCGAATATAGCGTGACGACGGCGAAACCGGTTGAATCTCAACCGGTTTCGCCGTCGTTTAAGGGCTTGGGTCGCAGAGGCCTTACAGCAAGCCGAGCAAGCGGAGGTCGCTGACGTACTTGGCGATGATCGGCGCCGAAACATGCGGAATGTCTTTGTCCGGGCCCACTTTCGCGTCCTGCACCGCGACACGGAATCGATCCGTGGGTGCGATCGACCCACGCACCGGCTTCTCCGGCTTCTGGTAGTTGTGCAACAGCGGCAGCAGTGAGGCGTGGCGCTGCTGTTCGGGCAGTGCCCGCAGCGTGGTTTCGAACCGCTGCAGCCATTCGCCGTAGTCGGCGATTCGCTGTATCGGGTTGCCGGCCTCGATTAGCCAGTCCACGAACTCGTCGAGCCCGATGCCGTCGTCGTAGGGGTTCATCACATGGAAGGTCTGGAACCCCGTGGACCCGTCACCACCCTTGGGGCCCAACGTAGCAACGGCCTCGGCGATGAACTCGACGGGCAGGCCGTCGTAGTGCGCCCGCTGCCTATTGCCGTCGGCGTCTAGTTCGTAGAACGAACCTGGTGCGATTCCGGTGGCCACCAGGCTCAGCATCATCCGGGTGAACATGTCGGGCACGTTGAGCTGTCCCGCCCACGTCGTGTCGGCCAGGATCATGTCGCAGCGGAAGACCGTCACCGGCAGGCCGCACAGATCGTGGGCCTCGCGCAGCAACACCTCACCGGCCCACTTGCTGTTCGCATAGCCGTTGGCGTAGCCGTCGTCGATCTTGCGCGTCGCGCTGATCATCCGGATGTCCGCGTCCTCAGTGAATGCGCCGGGCTCGATTCCGCCGCCGACGGCGATAGTCGAGGTGTAGGTGAACGGCTTCCGCTTGCTGGTCAGTGCCAGCCGGATCAGCTCGGCGGTGCCCAGTGCGTTCGGGCCGAAGAGCTGGCTATAGGGCAGCACGTGGTTGACCAGGGCCGCTGGGTCGACGATGACGTCGACGGTCTCGGCCAGCCGCTGCCAGGTTGCCCGGTCCAGGCCGAGGTCCGCCTCACCCTTGTCGCCGGCGAGCACCTCGAGGTGGTCGGCCAGCCCCTGGTAGTGCCGCAGCAGCTCGGGGTCCCCGCTGTCGAAGATGCGGTCCAGCCGGGCCCGTGCATCGTCGTCCGATTTGGCTCGCACCAGGCAGATCACCTTGCCATCGACCAGATCCATCCGCTCCAGCCATTCCAGGGCGAGGTAGCGGCCCAGGAACCCGGTGGCACCGGTCAGCAGCACCGTCCGCACCTGCTCGGCCGGGCCGGGCAGGCTCGGTGCTGCGGCCAGCGTCGCCGCGTCGATGAACTTGTCCAGAGTGAGGTCGCCGGCGTGCACCTCGGCCGCGTCCCGGCCGTGCACCGACGCAAAGGTCGGCCGCTTGGCGCCCGGCTTGCGCTCGGCCTCGATGTAGCCGGCCAGCGCCTGCAGGTCGTTTGCCGGGCTGACGATCACCCCGACCGGCACGTCGATACCGAAGATCTCGTGCAACAGGTTGGCGAACGACAACGCAGACAGCGAGTCGCCGCCCAGGTCGGTGAAGTGGGCATCGGGTTGCAGGTCAGCCGCCGCGGTGCCGAGCAGTGCGCCCGCGGCGCGGCACAGCGTCGCCAGCACCGGAGCGTCGGAGCCGCTTTGCCGCAGCGAGCGCAGCTCGTCGGTCTGGCTGGTCGCGAGATCGACGTAAAGCTGCTCCAGTCGCTCGCCGTAGTGCTTCTTGGCCTGCGGCCGGGCGAGCTTGCGGATGCCGGTGAGCAGACCGTTCTCCAGGGTCCACGGCGTGGTCTCGATGATGAAGTCGCGCGGGATCTCGTAGGACTGCAGGCCGGCCGCCTTGGCGACCTCGTGCAACGATTCGCTGAGGGCCGTCTTGAGTCCGTCCCCAAACCGCGCCAGCGCGTCTTCGGTCGGGACGATCACCGCCAGCAGGTAGGCGCGGGCGCTGTTGCCGTAGACGAAGATCTGTCGCACCAGCGGGCTGTCGCCGAAAACCGCCTCCAGCTTGGAGACGGTGACGAACTCGCCCTGCGACAGCTTCAGCACGTTGTTACGCCGGTCCAGGTAGATGAACTTCTCCGGGCCGACCTCGGCCATGACGTCGCCGGTCCGGTAGAAGCCGTCGGCGTCGAAGACGTCGGCGGTGACCTCCGGGCGTTTGTAGTAGCCCGGGAACAGGCTTTGGGTCTTGACCAGCAGCTCGCCTCGCGGATGGGGCTGATCGGTCAGGAAGTAACCCAGGTCGGGAACGTCGACCAGTTTGTAGTCGATCACCGAGGGACGCCGAATGTGGTCGTCGATCAACACCATGCCCGCCTCGGTGGAGCCGTAGCCCTCGACCAGATGGATGTCGAGCAGGTCCTCGACCCAGACCTTCATCTCCGCCGAGATCGGCGCGGAACCGGTCAGTGCGGTGACGAACCGTCCGCCCAGCACGTCCTCGCGCACCTCGACCATGACCTGCCGTTCGAGCTCGACACGATCGCTGCCGTCGCGCGTGCGACGGTCGACCTCGCTCTGGAACTCCTGAAACACCATGTCCCAGACGCGGGGCACGAAGTTCAATTCGGTCGGCCGCACCAAGGCGAGGTCCTCGAACAGAGTGGACAGATCGCTGCGGGCCACGAAATAGGCGGTGCCGCCGTTGGACAGCGTCCCGTAGAGCACCTGACGGCCCATTACGTGGCTCATCGGCATGAAGTTCAGCGTGATCGACGGCTGAATGCTCGGCTCGAACCAGGCGCTCGACCTGCGCCAGAAGTTGGCAACCCGGTTCTCGGGGTACATGGCGCCCTTGGGGGCCCCAGTGCTGCCGGAGGTGTAGATCAGCAGCGCCAGTCGCTCATCGGACCGGTCTGGGGAAGCGGCGGCCGGCAGGGCGGCGCCGCGGTCAATCACCTCGGCGAGCGTCTCGACGATCACGCCTGTGTCGGCCAACCGCCCGCGGGCGGCGTCGAGCGCTTCGCGCTGCGCGTCAACCTCGGGGTGGTAATCGAACACCACCAGCCGGCCCGGAACGTGACCGGTCACGATCAGCTCGACGGCCTCGGTGAGGTTATCGATGCTCGCCGCGATCATCGTCGGCTCGGTCTCGGTCACGATGGGCCGCAGCTGGGCGGACGCGGCGCTGGTCTGCAACGGCACCGCCACCGCGGCGAGCTGGATCAGCGCCATGTCGATGGTGGTGTAGTCGACGCTGCTGAAGCCCACGATGCAGACTCGGTCACCGGCTTGCACGTCAGGAGTCAATGCGCCGGCGAGGGCGCTGATGCGGTTCCACAGCTCGCGATAGGTGACCGTCTCGTACTCCGGCAGCAGCTGCAGCCCCGTGCGGCCGGCGGCGTCGGGCACAAAGCGGACGGCGCGCTGGCCCAGTGCCGGCCGGTCGCCGTAGCCCTCCATGAGGGTGCGGATGATCTGGGGGAGTGCCAACCCAGGCTGGTCGATGGCCTTGGCGATCGCTTGGTCGGGCTTGGCGGCGGCGAACTGCTCGTCGTTTCGGTAAAGCTCCTCGATGCGGCGTGCAAGCCGCTCCTCACGTGTGGTGTTCGACATGGCAGATCCCTTGCAACTGACCGAAGTAAGACGGAACGCGCAACGCTGCGCTGACCGATAGAACGTTAGCGAAAGTAATGATATTTCCAAAAGGGGAAGCCGCTGTGAGATGCGTTACTGACAGCTGCCCACTACGGAGCTACCGCCGGGAATCCTCCGGGTCAAGCATGTCGAGCAGCCGCTGCATCGTGGCGCACATATGCGCGAAATCGGCGGCACCCACTAGTGCCGACCACCGCGTTTCTATCTCGGCGACGCGCTCACCCGCTGCGGCCAGCAGGGCGCGCCCGCGGTCGGTGAGTTCTATGAGCTTGGCGCGCCCGTCTTGCGGATCGGGCCTGCGGGTGAGGTAGTCCAGCGCGACAAGCTCGTTGATCAGCTCCGAGGTCGCCGCGAGGCTGAGCTGCGCACGCGAGGCCAGTTCGGTCAGCCGGACACTGCCGGTGCGAATATTGCCGAAGATCTGCAGATGTGGGTCCCGGATGTCGCCGTAACCCCGCTTGGCCCGCGGCTCGGCGAGGTCACGGCGAAACTCCCTCGTCAGCCGCACCAACAACTGTCCCACCGCCTGCCGGTCCGCCGGCAATTGTCTTGACTCTGCCATGGGACGAGAAGATACTACGGTTACCGAAGTTTCGGTTTCCGAAGTAATTGCTAGAAGTATTCAGGTGGCAGAAGTGACAGAGGCAGAACTAATCGCCGATTTCGTGCCCACCGCCTTGGGCCGGCTGCATGTCCTGCGGGGCGGGGCGGGGCCAACCGCGGTCTTGTGGCATAGCCTTTTTGTGGACTCGACTTCGTGGGGCCCGCTTCTGCGGGAGTTGGCACGACACCGCACGGTGGTTGCGATCGACGGGCCGTCACACGGCAGCAGCGAGCCGGTCTCCCGTGACTTCACCTTTGACGAATGCACGCGCGCCGCCGCAGATGTCCTGGACGGACTCGGCATCCGTGAACCGGTCGACTGGGTCGGCAATGCGTGGGGCGGGCACGTCGGCATCCTGCTGGCGACAAGCCAGCCTCACCGGATTCGGACGCTGACAACTATCGGCACGCCGGTGCCGGCGCTGAGCAATAGATTCCGCTGGACGAAGGCCTGGCCACTGGTGGCGCTGTATCAACTGTCGGGTCCGACAAGGTTTTTGTGCAATGCGCTCGCCGCTTCTCTGTTGGGGCCGGAAGTCTTCGCGGCGCAACCGGATCAGGCCCGGATCGTGATGGACGCGTTCCGGCGGGCGGATCGGCCCGCCATGCTGCATGCGATGCGCTCAATGATGCTGAAGCGCCGGGACATGACCGATCGACTGCCGCGAGTATCGGCCCCGACCCTGATGCTGGCCGCCCGCGACGACGATGAAGGCTGGCCGCTGCGTCAGGCGCAGGCCGCTTGCGCCACGATGCCCAATGCCCGCGCCCGCGTGCTGTCCGGCAGCGCTCGAGTGGCGCCGCTGCTGCTGGATGCCGAAGTGATTGCGCGAACTCTGGCCGACTTCTGGTCAGAGATCGGCGAGCAGCCCGACCAGAACCTCGACGCCCTCGGTCAATAGCTCGTCGCTGATGGTCAACGGCGGGAGGAGCCGGATGATGTTGCCGAACATGCCGCACGTCAAGACGATGACGCCGGCCGCGTGCGCCGCGGTGGCCAGTTTGTCGGTCAGCTTGGGGTCGGGGTCGGCTGTCCCGGATTTCACCAGCTCGACGGCGATCATCGCGCCGCGCCCCCGCACGTCGCCGATCCGGTCGTCGGTGGCCTGTAGCCGCAGGAACGGTTCGGTGATCAGTCGTTCCAAGTGGCGCGCGCGCTCGACCAACCCGTCGGCTTCGATGGTTTCGAAGGTGGCCAGTGCGGCCGCACAGGCGACCGGGTTGCCGCCGAACGTTCCGCCCACGCCACCGGCGTGCGGGGCGTCCATGATCTCGGCGCGCCCGGTCACCGCCGATAGTGGCAGACCGTCGGCAATGCCCTTGGCCGTGCAGATCAGGTCCGGCTCAATACCTTCGTGATCGCAGGCGAACATCTCGCCGGTGCGGGCGAACCCGGTTTGTACCTCGTCGGCGATGAACACCACGTCATTGCGGCTGCACCAGTCCAGCAGCGCAGGCAGGAAACCCTCGGCCGGAACGATGAACCCGCCCTCGCCCTGAATCGGTTCGATGATGAGCCCGGCCAGGTTGTTGGCGCCGACTTGTTTGTCCATCAAGCTGATGGCCCGCGCCGCGGCCTTTTCGCCGTCGGTGGCCAGTTCCTTGTCGAGCAGCCCGTCCCGATACGGGTAGGACAGCGGCGCCCGGTAGATCTCGGGCGCGAACGGGCCGAAGCCGCTCTTGTAGGGCATGGACTTGGCGGTGAGCGCCATGGCCATGTTGGTGCGGCCGTGGTAGGCGTGGTCGAAGGCGACGACGGCGGGCTTGCGGGTGTAGGACCGGGCGATCTTGACGGCGTTTTCGACGGCTTCGGCGCCGGAGTTGAACAGCACCGAGCGTTTCTCGCCCGAGCCCGGGGTGATTCGGTTGAGATGTTCGGCGACGGCGACGTACTGCTCATAGGGATTAACCATGAAGCAGGTGTGGGTGAATTCGTCCACCTGCGCGCGCACCGCCTCCACCACCCGGGGCGACGAGTTGCCGATCGTGGTGACCGCGATGCCGGATCCCAGGTCGATCAGCCGGTTGCCGTCGGCGTCTTCGACGATGCCGCCGCCGGCGCGGACGACGAACACCGGCATGCTGACGGCCACCGCATGTGACACCGCTGCGGTCCGGCGCTTGTTCAATTCCAGCGATACGGGGCCCGGGATTTCTGTGGCCAGGTGGCGACTCTGCTCGAGGCTGGCCACGGATCCTCCTTCCGCGCCGCGGCGGTCACGTCGCGGATAAAGCCTAGCCGTTGGCGGCGACGGGCACCCAGCGCGGAGCCGGTCGGTTTGCGACCTGCGCGAATGGCAGACTGGACCGAGCCATACCGATCCGAAAGACAGGCGTGTTGATGGAGAGTTTCGTCTTGTTCCTGCCGTTCTTGCTCATCATGGGCGGCTTTATGTATTTCGCGTCCCGTCGCCAGCGGCGCGCGATGCAAGCGACGATCGATCTGCACGAGTCATTGCGGCCCGGTGACCGGGTGCACACCACCTCGGGTATGGAAGCCACCGTGGTCGCTCTCCACGAGGACACCGTCGAGCTCGAGATCGCCGACGGCGTGGTGACGACCTGGATGAAGCTTGCGGTGCGCGACCGGATCCTGCCCGACGATGACCTCGACTACGAAACCGAGGATGATCTCGACGACGAAACCGACGCCGGCTACGAAGAGGTCGAAGGCATCGACGGGGAGAACCGCGTCGCGAAAGAGTCCGAGCGCGACACGTAATCTTTTGGAGGCTTTCCCAACCCTGGAGGCCCTGCCGGGGGCACGAATCGATTTCAAGGAGATATAAGGAACGTGGCATCGTCTTCGGCGCCCGTGCATCCTGCCCGCTACCTGTCGGTGTTCCTGCTCATGCTCATCGGGGTGTACCTGCTGGTGTTTCTCACCGGCGACAAGAAGGCCGCGCCCAAGCTGGGTATTGACCTGCAGGGCGGTACCCGCGTCACGCTGACCGCGCGTACCCCGGACGGCTCGCGTCCCAGTCGCGAAGCGCTGGCCCAGGCCCAGCAGATCATCAGCTCTCGGGTCAACGGCCTGGGAGTCTCCGGCTCCGAGGTGGTCGTGGACGGTGATCACCTGGTCATCACCGTTCCCGGAAACGACGGCAACGAGGCCCGCAACCTGGGGCAGACGGCGCGCCTTTACATCCGTCCGGTGATCAACTCGTTGCCGGCCCAGGCCGCGCCACCACCGGAAGCCAAGCCGCCGGCCGGAACGCCACCCGGCGCCCCGCCGCCGTCCGGCGCCCCGGGCGGCGAACCCGCGCCGCCACCCGGCCAGCCGGCGCCCGGCCAGCCTCCACCCGCCCAGTCCGCGCCTGCCCAACCGGTGCCCGGCAAGCCCAGTGCGCAGCCACGGCCCTATCCGCAGGACCCGGCGCCGTCACCCAGCCCGGCTCCGGCTCCGGCACCGGCCCCGGCTCCGGCGCCCAGCACCGGTGCTCCGCCGCCGACGGACGCGCCGCCCACCGAGCAGCCTGCGCCGGCCGACCCGCGTAAAGATCTCGCGGAGCGCATCGCGCAGGAGAAGAAGTGGCGGCAAAGCACCAGCCAGTACATCCAGATGGTGGCTCTGCAGTTTGAGGCCACCCGCTGCGACAAAGAGGACATCCTGGCCGGCAACGACGATCCGAAGCTGCCGCTGGTCACCTGCTCCACCGACCACAAGACCGCGTACCTGCTGGCGCCGTCCATCATCAGCGGTGACCAGATTGCAGACGCCAGCTCGGGCATGGACCAGCGCAACCTCGGCTACATCGTCGACCTGCAGTTCAAGAGCGCGGCGGCCAACATCTGGGCGGACTACACCGCGGCCCATGTCGGCACCCAGACGGCGTTCACCCTGGACTCGCAGGTCGTCAGCGCGCCGGTGATCAATGAAGCCATCCCGGGCGGACGGACCCAGATCAGTGGCGGCGATCCGCCGTTCAGCGCGGCAAGCGCGCGCCAGCTGGCCAACGTCCTGAAGTACGGGTCGCTGCCGCTGTCCTTCGAAGCATCCGAAGCTCAAACCGTTTCGGCCACACTGGGTCTGACATCCCTGCGGGCCGGCCTGATGGCCGGTGCGATCGGTCTGGCTCTGGTGCTGGTGTATTCGCTGTTGTACTACCGGGTGCTGGGGCTGCTTACCGCGTTGTCGCTAGTTGCTTCTGGCGCAATGGTTTTCGCGATCCTGGTGCTGCTGGGCCGATACATCAACTACACCCTGGACCTGGCCGGCATCGCGGGTCTGATCATCGGTATAGGTACCACCGCAGACTCTTTCGTGGTGTTCTTCGAACGCATCAAAGACGAGATCCGCGAAGGCCGTTCATTCCGTTCGGCGGTGCCGCGGGGTTGGGCGCGAGCCCGCAAGACGATCGTGTCGGGCAACGCGGTCACCTTCCTGGCGGCCGCGGTGCTGTACTTCCTGGCGATCGGCCAGGTGAAGGGATTCGCCTTCACCCTGGGCCTGACCACCATCCTCGACCTAGTGGTGGTGTTCCTGGTGACCTGGCCGCTGGTGTACCAGGCCTCCAAGTCGTCGAGGCTGGCCAAGCCGGCCTACAACGGCCTTGGGGCTGTACAGCAGGTCGCACGTGAACGCCGCGCCGTGGATCGGGCTGGCAAGACGGGACGGGGATAACGCAAATGGCGGCTAAATCCAAAACCGGCAAAGACACCGAAACGGTCGAACTGACCGAAGCCGACACGGAGCTGACCGACAGCAAGACCGACACGGGCGCCGGCGCTGCGACCAAACAGCCGCAGCACAGCTTTTTGTCGCGGCTCTACACCGGCACCGGCGCATTCGAGGTGGTGGGCCGCCGCAAGCTGTGGTTCGGCATCAGTGGCGCGATCATGGCTATCGCCATTCTTTCCATCATCATTCGCGGCTTCACCTTCGGGATCGACTTCAAGGGCGGCACCACGGTGTCGATGCCCGCCCAGGGCGGGGCCAGCACGGTCGAAGTCCACCAGGTCGAAGAGGTGTTCGCCAAAACCCTCGGCAAGAGTCCGGAATCGGTTGTCGCAGTAGGAAAAGGCTCCTCGGCGACGGTGCAGATCCGCTCGGAAACGCTGTCCAACGAACAGACGGAAAAGCTGCGCAACGCTCTGTTCGACGCGTTCCAGCCCAAGGGTGACGACGGCAAGCCCAGCAAATCGGCGATCAGCGACGCGGCGGTATCGGAGACCTGGGGTGGTCAGATCACCAAGAAAGCCGTGATCGCACTGGTGGTGTTTTTGGCCCTGGTCGCCGTCTACATCACCGTGCGCTACGAGCGCTACATGACGATTTCCGCCCTGGCGGCCATGGTCTTCGACATCACGGTTACGGCCGGGGTCTATTCGCTGGTGGGCTTCGAAGTAACCCCGGCCACCGTCATCGGTCTACTGACCATTCTGGGTTTCTCGATCTATGACACCGTCATCGTGTTCGACAAGGTCGAGGAGAACACCAACGGCTTCCAGCACACGACCCGGCGCACCTTCGCCGAGGAGGCCAACCTGGCGGTCAACCAGACGTTCATGCGCTCGATCAACACCAGCCTCATTTCGGTGCTGCCGGTGCTGGCACTGATGGTGGTGGCGGTGTGGCTGCTGGGTGTGGGCACGCTGAAGGACCTGGCGCTGGTGCAGCTGATCGGCATCATCGTCGGCACCTACTCGTCGATCTTCTTCGCCACTCCGCTGTTGGTGAGCATGCGCGAGCGCACCGAATTGGTGCGCACGCACACCCGCCGGGTGCTCAAGCGGCGTTCCTCGGGTTCGTCGGCTAGCTCGGCTGCCGCCAAGGCGGACGCCGGGAAGGCGGACCCGGAGGAAGCCACTGAGGACACCCGGGCGGCGGCTACGGCTCCCGCGAAGGCCGCCGGCGAGCCGGCCACGACGAACAAGCCGGGGCCGGGCGCGCGGCCGGTGCGCCCCACCGGCACTCGCCGCCCAACCGGCAAACGAAACGTCGGCAAGCGGTAGTCGCGGTGGCCACCTGGCGTCGCTCGCGCAGAGCCCTAGTGGTCATAAGCATCGCGGGGTCGCTGGCGGCCTCGATGCTGACCGCATGCTCGGGTAGCGCCGCGACACAGATCGACTACGTCGTCGACGGCGCGCTGTCCACCTACAACGCCAACACCGTCATCGGTGCCGCATCCGCCGCAGCTCAGGCATTCGCCCGCACGCTGACGGGATTCGCCTATCACGGACCGGACGGGCAGGTGGTCGCCGACCACGACTTCGGCACCATCTCGGTAGTGGGTGGGTCGCCGCTGGTGCTCGACTACCAAATCGCCGACAACGCAGTCTATTCCGACGGCAAACCGGTGACCTGCGACGACTTGGTGCTGGCCTGGGCGGCTCAATCCGGGCGCTTTCCGGGCTTCGACGCTGCCACGCAGGCCGGCTATATCGACATCGCCAACATCGAGTGCACGCCCGGGCAGAAGAAGGCGCGAGTGTCCTTCATCCCCGACCGCAGCGTTGTCGACTACACCCAACTGTTCACCGCGACCTCGCTGATGCCGTCGCACGTCATCGCCGACACCATGGGCCTCGACATCACGGCCGCGCTGCTGGGCAACAAGACGCCGGTGGTGGAACAGATTGCGCGACTGTGGAATACGACGTGGGACCTCAAACCGGGGCTGAAACCAGACGAACTTCTGAAGCGCTTTCCGTCGTCCGGCCCTTACCGGATCGACTCGGTCCTCAACGGCGGTGCGGTGGTACTGGTCGCCAATGACCGTTGGTGGGGCGCGCGCGCGATCACCAAGCGGATCACGGTGTGGCCGCAGGGACCCGATATCCAGGATCGGGTGAACAACCGCAAGGTCGACGTGGTCGACGTCGCGGCCGGTTCGTCGGGGGCGCTGGCCACCCCGGACAACTACCAGCGCAACGATTCGGCCTCGGCGGGAATCGAGCAGCTGATTTTCGCACCGCGCGGACCGTTGGCGGACGTCCGCAACCGGCGCGCGGTGGCGCTCTGCACCCCGCGCGACGCGATCGCCAAGGACGCGGGCGTGCCGATCGCCAATTCCAGGCTGAGCCCGGCCACCGAGGATGCCGTCGCCGCGGCCGACGGCGCCACCGAATCCGGTCAGTTCAACAGGGGTGACCCCGTCGCCGCCCGCGATGCGTTAGGGGGTGCGCCGTTGACCGTGCGGGTCGGGTATCGAGGTCCCAACGCTCGGCTGGCGGCGACAATCGGGGCGATCGCGAAGTCGTGTGCGCCCGCCGGAATCACGGTTACGGGTGTGACTTTGGACACCTCGGGGCCCCAGGCGATCAGGGACGGCAAGATCGATGTGCTGCTCGCCAGCACGGGCGGAGCCACCGGCAGCGGATCCACCGGATCGTCGGCCATGGACGCATATGACCTGCACAGCGGCAACGGAAACAACCTGTCGGGCTATTCGAACCCGCAGGTCGACGGAATCATCAGCGCCCTGGCGGTTTCCGCCGACCCCGCCGAGCGTGTCCGGTTGCTAGCCGAAGGTGCACCGGTACTGTGGGGTGAACTGCCGACGTTGCCGCTCTACCGGCAGCAACGGACGTTGCTGATGTCGAAGAAGATGTACGCGGTGAGCAGGAACCCGACTCGTTGGGGAGCGGGTTGGAACATGGACCGATGGGCCTTGATGCAGTGAGGACGCAGTGACATCTGTGAGGGGGGACGCTCCCGTGGGCGACATGATCGTGTCGTTGACCCGCGATGTCGTCGACTTCCCCAAGCCCGGTATCCAGTTCAAGGACCTCACCCCGTTGTTCGCCGACCCTGAGGCGATGAACACGGTGATCGACGCGCTGGTCGACGTGGCGGGCGGCGCTGATCTGGTCGCCGGTATCGACTCGCGGGGTTTGTTGGTCGGGGCGGCCATGGCCGCGCGGCTCGGCGTTGGAATGCTGGCCATTCGCAAGAGCGGCAAGCTGCCCCCGCCGGTGCTCAGCGAGGACTACGACATGGAGTACGGCTCCGCCACCATCGAGATTCCGGCCGGCATCGCCGAGTTGCGGGGCCGCACCGCCCTGATTGTCGACGACGTGCTGGCCACCGGCGGCACGCTGGGCGCAGCGAGCCGGCTGCTCAAACGTGCCGGCGTCAGCGTGACCGGGGCGGCGGTGGTCATGGAATTCACCGCGCTGGGCGGTCGCGAGGCGATCGCGCCACTGCCGGTGCACAGCCTGAGTCAAGTGTGAGCTGACGGTTTCGGGTGTGTTCGTACGGCGGCCCCGCCGCCGCCCGGCCGCCCCTGATACACAGTCAAAGCCGCCGGTACACATTCGATCCGGGCGTCCCGCCAGCCTCAGGAGATATCCTCAAGACCGGAGGTGACGACCGTGGCGGATGATCAGGGCACAACGCAAGCTGTCGCGCCACCACCACCTGCCGAAGCCTCGCCCGCTCCCGAACTTGCTCCAGCGCCCGCTCCCGCGCCCGCTGAGCCAGTGATCGAGGCGGCGCCGGAGCCGCCGGCAGAGACCCTCAAGTCCACCAGCAGTGCCTCCCGTCGCGTCCGGGCTCGGCTGGCCCGCCGGATGACCGCGCGCAGCGGCGCCATAAACCCGGTGCTCGAGCCGCTGGTGGCCGTGCACCGGGAGATCTATCCAAAAGCAGACCTTTCGCTGCTGCAGCGGGCCTACGAGGTTGCCGATCAGCGGCACGCCACCCAGTTCCGGCACTCCGGTGATCCCTACATCACCCACCCGCTGGCGGTTGCCAACATTCTGGCCGAACTAGGCATGGACACCACCACTTTGGTGGCCGCCCTGCTGCACGACACGGTTGAGGACACCGGCTACACGCTGGAAGCCTTGAGCGAGGAATTCGGCGAGGAGGTGGGCCATCTCGTCGACGGCGTGACCAAGCTGGACCGCGTCGTGCTGGGCAGCGCAGCCGAAGGCGAGACCATCCGCAAGATGATCACCGCGATGGCCCGTGATCCACGGGTATTGGTGATCAAGGTGGCCGACCGGCTGCACAACATGCGCACCATGCGGTTCCTGCCGCCGGAGAAGCAGGCGCGCAAGGCCCGCGAGACGCTGGAAGTCATTGCGCCCCTTGCGCATCGGCTGGGTATGGCCAGTGTCAAATGGGAACTGGAAGACCTGTCGTTCGCGATACTGCACCCCAAAAAGTACGAGGAGATCGTCCGGCTGGTCGCCGGCCGGGCACCGTCCCGGGACACTTATCTGGCCAAGGTGCGCGCCGAAATCGTTGCCACCCTTAACAGTTCGAAGATTAAGGCGACGGTAGAGGGCCGGCCCAAGCACTACTGGTCGATCTATCAGAAGATGATCGTCAAGGGCCGCGACTTCGACGACATCCACGACCTGGTCGGCATCCGCATCCTGTGCGACGAGATCCGGGATTGCTATGCCGCTGTCGGCGTGGTGCATTCGCTGTGGCAGCCCATGGCGGGGCGGTTCAAGGACTACATCGCCCAGCCCAGATACGGTGTGTACCAATCGCTGCACACCACTGTCATCGGTTCCGAAGGCAAACCGCTGGAAGTGCAGATCCGCACTCGCGACATGCACCGCACCGCTGAGTACGGTATCGCCGCACACTGGCGTTACAAGGAAGCCAAGGGCCGCAACGGAGTTCTGCATCCGCACGCCGCCGCCGAGATCGACGACATGGCGTGGATGCGCCAGCTGCTCGACTGGCAGCGGGAGGCCGCCGACCCCGGCGAATTCCTGGAGTCGTTGCGTTACGACCTTGCGGTGCAAGAGATTTTCGTGTTCACCCCCAAAGGCGACGTCATCACCCTGCCGGCCGGGTCGACACCGGTGGACTTCGCCTACGCTGTGCATACCGAGGTCGGCCACCGCTGCATCGGCGCCCGGGTCAACGGGCGGCTGGTGGCGCTGGAACGCAAACTCGACAACGGCGAAGTCGTCGAGGTTTTCACGTCCAAGGCGCTCAATGCCGGCCCGTCCCGGGACTGGCAGCAGTTCGTGGTGTCGCCGCGCGCCAAGACCAAGATCCGCCAGTGGTTCGCCAAAGAGCGGCGTGAGGAAGCCCTCGAGGCCGGCAAGGACGCCATGGCTCGCGAAGTGCGCCGCGGTGGACTTCCCTTGCAGCGCTTGGTAAATGGCGAGTCGATGGCGGCCGTGGCGCGCGAATTGCACTACGCCGACGTCTCGGCGCTCTACACCGCGATCGGTGAGGGACACGTGTCGGCCCGGCATGTCGTGCAGCGGTTGCTGGCCGAGCTCGGCGGCATCGACCAGGCCGAAGAGGAACTCGCCGAGCGCTCGACGCCGGCGACCATGCCGCGCCGTCCGCGCACCACCGAAGACGTCGGCGTCTCGGTCCCCGGCGCTCCGGGAGTGCTCACCAAACTGGCCAAGTGCTGCACCCCGGTGCCCGGCGACCAGATCATGGGGTTCGTCACCCGCGGCGGCGGGGTCAGCGTGCACCGCACCGACTGCACCAATGCCGCCTCACTGCAACAGCAGGCCGAACGCATCATCGAGGTGCTGTGGGCGCCGTCGCCGTCGTCGGTATTCCTGGTGGCCATCCAAGTCGAGGCGCTGGACCGGCACCGGCTGCTCTCGGATGTCACCCGCGCGCTGGCCGACGAGAAGGTCAACATCCTGTCCGCATCCGTCACCACATCGGGTGACCGGGTGGCCATCAGCCGGTTCACCTTCGAAATGGGCGACCCCAAACACCTGGGTCATCTGCTCAACGTGGTGCGCAACGTCGAAGGCGTCTACGACGTGTATCGGGTGACGTCCGCGGCCTAGCTTCGGGCTTCGAGTGTGCGTCTAGAGAGTCCAGTGTGCGGCTATGGCGCCGATCCGGCGATTTCCGCGCCGTAGCCACACAGTCGAATCCTTAGACGCACGGCCTCGCTAGTCCAGCCGTACCGACGTGATGGTGACATCCATGGCGGGCGAGCCGTCGTCGCCGCCGCCCACAATGCCCGCCTTGGCGACTTTGTCGAGGATCCCCAGTCCGGTGTCGTCGATCGTGCCGAACACCGTGTACTCCGGCGGGAGCTGTGAGTCGTCGTACACCAGGAAGAACTGGCTGCCGTTGGTGTCGGGTCCGGCGTTAGCCATTGCCAGCGTTCCGCGCGGGTACAGTACCGGCTCGCTCAGCGCCGGATCGCCCGTTTGGTACTGATCGGTGGGGTACTCGTTGGCGAACTGATAACCGGGGCCGCCGCTTGCATCGCTCTTGGGGTCGCCACACTGCAGCACGCTCAGTGACTGGGAAGCGGTCAGCCGGTGGCAATGGGTGTCGTCGAAGAACCCTTGCTGGGCCAGGCTGACAAAGCTGTTCACCGTGCATGGGGACTTGCCGTTGGCCAGTTGCAGGGCGATGTCGCCGCGGTTGGTGGCCATGGTGACCCCGACGTCGGCGGGCTCGGTCGGCACCTTGCCGGCTCGCGGCGGCTTCGCCGGTTTGCCGGCCGGCTCGCGTGTCGGCGGGTACTGGCAGTTCGTGCCTAGGTTTGCCGGAGCCGCGAACGCCGGCAAGGGCGGCACACTCGGCGTGGCGTCGGTGGCGGTGGTGGCGGTTGGTTCCTTCGTTTCGGCGGAGCTGGTCCGGGAACTCGTCGCGGTGTTGGCGGCGTGCTTGTCCTCACCCGTCGTGATGACGGCGACGATGGCTGCCGTCACGATCAGCACCAAGCCGACGGCCGCGAACGCGGCAAAGAACACCCACCGGCTATGCCCACGGGCAGCCACGGGCTCGGTCTGCGTCCCCGCCGGTGTCGGAGTGTGCAGCGCTGCGGCCTGGGTTTGGACTTCGGCCAACGGAGGTGGATCGGCCGACGTCGTGTTAGCCAGCGCCGCCCTGGCGGCTTCGGCGAGCTCCATGACCGTCTGGTAGCGGGCTCTGGGGTCCTTTGCCAGCCCACGGGCGATCACCGCGTCGAAGGCCGGCGGCACCTCGGGCGCCAGCGCCGACGGCCGGGGCGGCGGGCTGTTGAGGTGCCCGCTGATCTGCTCCTCGAAACTGTCCCCGGGGTAGGGGCGGCGTCCGGTCAGGCACTCGTGCAGCACGCACGCCAGCGCATACACGTCGGCACGGGGATCGGTTGTGCCGCTGAACCTTTCGGGCGCCATGTAAGCCATCGTGCCCATCGTGTGCCCGGTGTTGGTGAGCTTGGTGTCCGTGCTGGCCCGCGCGATCCCGAAGTCGATCAGATAGACGAAATCCCTTGCTGCTGCGACCAATATGTTCGACGGCTTGACGTCCCGATGCACCAGCCCCGCCTGGTGCGCGCTGTCCAGGGCGCCCGCGACCTGTTCGATCACCGCGACCGCGCGCGCCGGGTGCAGCCGTCCGCCGTTCTCGGCGATATAGCCCACCAGATCCCGGCCCTCGATCAGCCGCATGTCCACATACAGTTGGCCGTCGATCTCGCCGTAACCGTGGATGGGCACCACGTGCGGATCGTTGAGGCCCGCTGCGGTGCGCGCCTCGCGTCGGAATCGCTGCTGATACTCGCGGTCCTCCGCCGAATGCGGGGGAAGCACTTTGATGGCGACGATGCGGTCGGTGGCAGTGTCGTAGGCACGGAAGACCTGTCCCATGCCGCCGCGGCCCAGCAATCCCAGCAGTTGGTATCGCCCGAACGAGCTCTCGGCCACCCCGCTTCCTCCCCGTAATCGCGCCCGTAATCGCGGCGCCGGTTAGTCCAGCATCACCGACTTGATGATCACCTCGGCGGCCGGCGGGCCGTCGTCACCGCCGCCGGCGACGCCGGCCTGGGCGATCTTGTCCAGCGTCGCCAACCCGTCGGCCTGAATGGTGCCGAACACCGTGTACTCCGGCGGCAGTTGTGAGTCGCGGTAGACCAGGAAGAACTGGCTGCTGTTCGTGTTGGGCCCGGCATTGGCCATGGCTAGCGTGCCGCGTGGATAGACGACGGGCTCGCGCAGCTTGGGGTCATTGGGCGGGTACTGGTCGGTCGGGTACTCGTTGGCGAACTGGTAGCCCGGCCCACCGGTGCCGTCGCCCTTGGGGTCGCCGCACTGCAGCACGGACAGGGTGGGGGAGGTGGTCAGCCGGTGGCACTTGGTGTCATTGAAGAAGCCTTGCTGGGCCAGGCTGGCGAAACTGTTTACCGTGCAAGGCGATTCGTTGTTGGCGAGCATGAGGCCGACCTTGCCCTGGCTGGTCACCATGCTGGCGCTCACCTGAGCCGGGTCGGTGGGAACCTTGCCGGTCCGCGGCGGCTTGACCGGCTTGACGGCCTTATCCGGCGACGGCGGGTACTGGCAGTTGGCGCCCACATTGGCCGACGGCTGAAACGGCGGCAACGGCGCTGCGCCCGGGGTTCCCGGGCTGCTGGTGGGCGCCGAACTGGTGGGCGACGCCGTGGGCTTGTTCTTGTGGTCGTCCTTGTTGGTCACCACGGTGATCACGACCGCGGCGATCACGGCCACCGCCGCGACCGTGCCGCCGATGATCAACAAGAGGCGCCGCCTCCTGGCCTGCTTGGCGCGGCGCTCCAGCTGCCGCTCGAGTTTGCGCTTGGCTGTAGCACGTCGCTGAGCATTGGTCGGCACGGCCGATATCTTTCCATAGCCTTTTCGTAGTCTTTCTGAGCCGCCCGGTGCGCCCAGCCGGGTGGGCGGCTGGGAAACTAAGAACCGTGTTGATCACCGGATTTCCCGCCGGATTGCTGGCCTGCAATTGTTACGTGCTGGCCGAGCGGCCGGCCAGCGATGCCATCATCGTGGACCCGGGCCAGCGGGCGATGGGCCAGCTACAGCGCATTTTGGACAAGCACCGGCTCACCCCGGCCGCTGTGCTGATCACCCACGGTCACATCGACCACATGTGGTCGGCCCAGAAGGTCTCCGACACCTTCGGCTGCCCCACCTACATCCATCCCGAGGACCGGTTCATGCTCAAAGACCCGATCTACGGCATGGGGCCCCGGATGGCACAACTGGTCGCGGGCGCGTTCTTCCGCGAGCCCAAACAGGTGGTCGAGCTGGACCGCGACGGCGACAAAATCGATCTCGGCGGCATCTCGGTGAACGTCGACCACACACCCGGGCACACCCGCGGATCGGTGTGCTTCCGGATCCTGCAGGCCGCCAAGGACGACGCCGATGTGGTGTTCTCCGGTGACACGTTGTTCGAACGGTCCATCGGCCGCTCCGATCTGTTCGGCGGCAGCGGGCGCGACCTGTTCCGCTCGATCGTCAACAAGCTGCTGGTGCTCGACGACAAGACCGTGGTACTACCCGGGCATGGCAACGCCACCACGATCGGCGCCGAACGTCGCTTCAACCCGTTCCTCGAGGGTCTGAGCCGGTGAGCGAATTCTCTTCGTTTTCGGGGCCTAAGGGGGTACCCGACTACATTCCGCCGGACTCGGCGCAGTTCGTCGCCGTGCGCTCTGGATTGCTGGATGCGGCCCGCCGGGCGGGTTACGGCTACATCGAGTTGCCGATCTTCGAGGACACCGCCCTGTTCGCGCGCGGCGTCGGCGAATCCACCGACGTGGTGTCCAAGGAGATGTATACCTTCGCCGACCGCGGCGACCGCTCGGTCACGCTGCGACCGGAGGGCACCGCCGGGGTGGTGCGCGCGGTGATCGAACACGGCCTGGATCGCGGCGCGTTGCCGGTCAAGCTCGCCTATGCCGGCCCGTTCTTCCGGTACGAGCGCCCCCAGGCCGGGCGGTATCGCCAGCTGCAGCAGGTTGGTGTGGAGGCGATCGGCGTCGACGACCCGGCGCTGGACGCCGAGGTAATTGCAGTGGCCGACAATGGATTTCGGTCTCTTGGACTCGCGGGTTTTCGGCTGGAGATCACCTCGCTGGGTGATGACAGCTGTCGGCCGCAGTACCGGGAACTGTTGCAGGAGTTCTTGTTTGGGCTCCCGCTGGATGAGGAGACGCGGCGGCGCGCGGAGATCAATCCGTTGCGGGTGCTCGATGACAAGCGGCCCCAGGTGCGTGCGATGACGGCAGAGGCGCCGGTGCTGCTCGATCATCTGTCCGATAGCGCCAAGCAACATTTCGATACCGTGCTGGCCCATCTGGACGCGCTCGGGGTGCCGTATGCGATCAACCCGCGGATGGTGCGTGGGCTGGATTACTACACCAAGACGACGTTCGAGTTCGTGCATGACGGCCTGGGCGCGCAATCGGGTATCGGCGGCGGCGGGCGTTACGACGGCCTGATGCGCCAGCTCGGCGGACAAGACTTGTCCGGCATCGGTTTTGGGCTCGGGGTGGACCGGACGCTGCTGGCCCTGCGCGCCGAGAGCAAGAGCGTGGGGGAGGCGTCGCGCTGTGACGTGTTCGGCGTCCCGTTGAGTGAGGCGGCCAAGCTGCGGCTGGCGGTGCTGGCCGTGCAGTTGCGGGCTGGGGGTGTCCGCGTGGATTTGGCCTACGGCGATCGTGGGCTCAAGGGTGCGATGCGCGCGGCGGACCGTTCCGGAGCGCGGCTGGCGCTGGTCGCCGGAGATCGTGACCTCGAGTCCGGCACGGTCGGGGTGAAGGATCTCACGACCGGTGAGCAGGTGTCGATTCCGCTGGATTCGGTTGTCGGTGAGGTGCTTTCGCGGATTCGTCAGTAATCGTTCTCGGCATTGCCAGGCCTGGTTGGCTCGTATTCGAAGAAAGTGCAATAACTCGCGTCGCGGCTGGCTAATATGACGCTGTAACTGATTGTGCTGTGAGTCACACCTCGATGGTGGGGCTTCTGCGAAGGTCGGAGGCGCTGGATGTCATGGGTTGTCGCGGCGCCGGAGTACGTGACGGCTGCTGCCAGCGATCTGGCCGGCATTGCCTCGACGATCGACGCGGCCAACCAGGCGGCGTTATTCCCGACTAACGCGGTGCTGGCCGCGGGCGCAGACGAGGTGTCGGCGGCGCTTTCGGCGCTTTTCGGCGCGCACGCCCAGGCCTACCAAGCGCTCAGCGCGCAGGCGGCTTCGTTCCATCAGCAGTTCGTCCAGCTCATGAGCTCTGGCGCGGCCCAGTACGCCGCCGCAGAAGCCCTCAACGCGACGCCAATGCAGCTGGCGGCGGACGCCATCAACGACCCAGTCCTGGCGCTGACCGGGCGTCCACTATTCGGCAACGGCGCAAACGGGGTTGACGGCACCGGGGCCCCCGGCGGCAACGGCGGTTGGCTGTTCGGCAACGGCGGCAACGGCGGCTCAGGTGGGCTGGGCCAAGCTGGGGGCGCGGGCGGGTCCGCGGCCTTCTTCGGCAGCGGCGGCGCGGGTGGCGCCGGTGGAATGGGGGCTAACGGCGCAGCCGGACAAGCCGGCTCGGCAGGTGCCAGCGGTGGCAACGGCGGTGCCGCAGGCTGGATTTACGGCAACGGCGGCCACGGGGGAGTCGGCGGTACGGGCGGCAATGGCGCCGGCACGGTCAACAACAACGGCGTCGACGGCGGCCTCGGCGGCAATGGCGGTTCCGGCGGTGCCGGTGGGTTCCTTATCGGCCAGGGCGGGATGGGCGGCAACGGTGGCGTCGGCGGTATAGGCACGACGTCCCCGATAGCTAACGCTGTTGCCGGAACAAGCGGCGGAGGCGGAAACGGCGGCAATGGCGGCCACAGCGGTTGGATCTACGGCGACGGCGGTGCCGGCGGAAACAGTGGCGCCGGCACCGACGGCCTCTTCAATAACGCCCGCGAGGCCATGCACGGCGGCAGCAACCTCCTGGCCGCCGGTGGTCGAGGCGGTGACGCCGGGCTGTGGGGCAACGGCGGCGCTGGCGGCAACGGCGGAAACGGCGGCAACGGCGCGAACACCAATGCGAATCCGAGTTTCGCCCACATTGCCGGCGACGGTGGTGGCGGCGCCAGCGGCGGTGCCGGCGGCAACGGCGGATTCTTCTTCGGTAGCGGCGGCCACGGCGGGGTGGGTGGCAACAGCGGCAACGGCGGCAACGTCCCCACAGACAGCATTAGCCAGCATCTTGCGGGTAGCAGCCAAGCCGCGGGCCTCGGAGGTGCCGGCGGCAATGGCGGGCTGTTCGGCAACGGCGGTGTCGGCGGGACCGGCGGCGCCGGCGGGACAGCTGGCACGGGAACCGAAAATGCCGGATCCTTCGTCCCCACCGCCGGCGCCGGAGCGACCGGCGGCGCCGGCGGGACCGGCGGCCAGCTATTCGGTAGCGGTGGCCGGGGCGGTGACGGCGGCGCGACCGGCACCTTCGGCAAAGTGGTTGGGATCAGTGACGGCGGCCGCGGTGGCAACGGCGGCTTCTTCTATGGCAATGGCGGCGACGGCGGCAACGCCGGCGCCGCGCCGTCGCTTCCTAGCCCGGTGGCCCATGGTGTCGGCGGTGCTGGCGGTAGTGCTCAGCTGATTGGAAACGGCGGCAATGGCGGCGCCGGTGTCCTTGGCCAGCCTGGCGGCAGCGGCGGTAAAGGCGGGCAGCTATTCGGTCAGCACGGGGCCGACGGGCCGGCGTAACCCGCGTCGGCTGAAATCCCTTGTGTCACTTGTGTTTCACCCGTCTCAGGGTAGGCGTTTTTGTCGGTAGGCCTTCGTATTGTTTGCGGCATGGGTTCGAGTACGCGTGAGGAGATCATCGAGGTCTTCGACGCACTCGACTATGAGTTGGATCGTTTGTGCGGGTTGACCTTTGACGTGCTGACCACACCGGAGCGGTTGCGGGCCCTGCAGCGCCTGGAACGGGTGGCGCG
>NZ_LQPW01000033.1 GCF_002116635.1 Mycobacterium szulgai
TCCGAGAACCCGAGAACCAGTTCACGGCATGGCTCGCCATCAGGCTCAATCTGCTGGCCGAGGTCGAGGCCGTCGCCGACCGAGAGTCCCGATTCCGCTGACCCGCCGCGTTGTAAAAGCGAGCGTTGTAAAACGAGCGCGGCAGCAGCTTGGGTTCGCCCGGCTTTCAGTGAGTTGGCTCGCCCGAGGGCGTACCAGCGCTTGGAACGGGCACCGCAACGCTGACGTTAAGGCGTGCGGTGACCCGCATGTGCAGTCCCTTCGGGTGGTTCACAGTGGCCATCGTCGGCCGTACAGACGAGCCCGCAAGCGTGCGCAACTGCCAGCGGGAGACGATCGTGGCCAGTGCCAGGATGCTTTCGATTTTTCCGAACAACTCACCGATGCACCTGCGCGAGCCACTGCCGAACGCGATCATGGTGCCGTCTTTGGCGGAACGCTTACGGTCCGGCAACCAGCGGTCGGGATCGAATCGTGCCGGATCGGGGTAGACGTCGGGTCGGTGGTGGATGATCCAGGGGCTGAGCGCGACGGCGGTCCCGGCGGGCAGCTGATAGCCGCCGAGCTCGGTTTCGGTCGTGACGCATCGGGTGAATATCCATGAGACCGGCTGGATACGCAAGGTCTCCATGATCACCCGCTCGGTCAGCTCGAGATGCGGTAGGTGGTCGAAACTCGCTGGTTGCCCCGCCAGGACTGCGTCGACTTCGGCGTGCAGGCGTTCTTCGATCTCGGGGTGCTCGGCCAGCAGGTGCAAAGCCCACGCCAGAGTGCTCGCGCCGGTGTCGTATGCAGCCACCAGGTACGTGATGATCTCATTGCCGATTTCAGCGGGACTCTTGTCGCCGTCGAGCAACATCGAGAGAAAGCCGGTTCTGTCCTCGGCGCGACAGGCAGCACCCATATTGCGGGCGATTCGGTGAATCTCTGCCAACGCGTTGCGATAGCGGCGGTTGGCTGGCGTGGGCAGCTTGCGCCAGGCCGCTGGCAGCATCGATTGCCCATACACTCCCTCATTCACTGTCGAGGTGGCATCGATGAACCGGTCGATGTCGTCTGGCGATATCGAGTTGCCGAAGAGCGCATCCACCCCGATTGCCGCAGAGAGGCCTCTCATCTCCGGCCACACGTCCAAAACCTCGTTGTCCTGCCAGGACGCGGTAAACGCGTCGATGCGATCGGTCATGACACGGGCATAGCCGGGCATTTGGTTGCGGTGAAACGACGGCTGGGCCTTGCGCCTCAGAGGTCGATGCTGGTCGTGGGAGGCACTTACCACGGTGGTTCCCAGAATCTCCCTGCTACGTGCGTAGAGGGGGCCCACTTTGTCGAAGGTTCGGTCGTCGACCATGACCTGATGGGTCAGTTCGGGCGTGCACACCACCACCGCCTCGCTGGGGCCGAGGCGAACCCGGACCAGGTCTCCGTGGTCGGGCAAACCGGGGT
>NZ_LQPW01000034.1 GCF_002116635.1 Mycobacterium szulgai
CCCTTGCCCCCGACGCCGCCGGCCCCGCCCTGGCTCCCGTTCGCCAGCGCCAGCCCGCCCGCGCCGCCGGCCCCGCCGTTGCCCGCCAAGAGGCCGGCGGCGCCGCCGGTTCCACCGTCACCCGCGCTCACCGGACCCGTACCGCCGACCCCGCCGGCGCCTCCGTTACCGAACAGGCCAGCTGTGCTCCCACCGGCCCCGCCGTTGCCCCCTTGGACGGCGCCGGGTCCACCGTCGCCGCCGTGGCCGCCGGAGCCGAACCACTGGCCGGCGGCTCCGCCGGTGCCGCCAGAACCACCGTCGGTGAGCGAGCCGGAGCCGCCGGTCCCGCCGGTCCCGCCAGCGCCGAACAGCATGCCACCGGTGCCGCCGGTTCCACCGATCCCGCCGTTGGCGCCAGGTCCACCGGCGCCGCCCTGACCGCCAGCACCAAACAGCATGCCTCCGGGCCCGCCGTTGCCGCCATTCCCGGGAACACCGCCCAGGCCGAACCCGCCGAGGCCACCCGCGCCGCCGGTGCCGAACAGCAGACCGCCGGCTCCGCCGGTGCCGCCCACGTTGGCCAGGCCGGCGACGCCGCCATTGCCGCCGTTGCCGATGAGGATGCCGCCGGCCCCGCCGTTGCCGCCGGCACCGGACGCAATGCCCAGCCCGCCGGGGTTGCCGCTGCCACCCGGTCCGCCGTTGCCGAACAGGCCCGCCGCCCCGCCGTTGCCGCCGTTTTGGCCTGGCATTGAGCCGGACCCGCCGGCGCCGCCGTCACCCCATAACAGGCCGCCGTCGTGGCCGTTGCCGCCGGAACCCGCCGGCGCGTTGGCGCCGTTGCCGATCAATGGACGCCCGAACAGTTGCAGGGTGGGCGCATTGATGGCATCGAGCAGGTTCGTTGCGGCGCTGGCGGCCTCGGCTTGCAGATACGTGCCGGCCCCGGCGTGCAGTGTCTGGACGAACCGGTCGTGAAACGCCGATGCCTCGGCGCTGAGTGCCTGATACGCCTGGCCGTGCCGGCCGAACAGCGCCGCGACGGCGTTCGACACCTCGTCGGCGCCCGCCGCCAGCACGGCGGTGGTCGGCGTTCCGGCTGCCGTCGTTGCCGTTCTGATCGACGATCCGATACCGGCCAAATCCGCCGCCACCACTGTCAGCTGGTCCGGAATCGTGTACAGGAACGACATGCGAGCCCCTTCGGTTTAGTAGCTGCCCTGCCGTTCGAAGATCCGCCGCGGGTTGTCCACCAGCATGGTGTGCAGCTGCTCGTCGGTTACCCCGCGCTCTTTCAACGCCGGGATCACGTCGTTGTGGATGTGCAGGTAATGCCAGTTGGGTGCGGCCACCGGGAGCAGTTCCTCGGGCAGCGCGTCGAAATAGCAGTTGGCGTCGTGGGAGAGCACCATCTTGTCGGCATGTCCGCGCTCGCACATCGTCGCCACGATGTTGACCCGGTCCTCGAACGGCAGGATCACGTCGATGCCGAACCGGTCCATCCCCAGGTACGAGCCGGCCGAGATGAGCTCCTCGAGGTAGCCGACGTCGGTGCTGTCTCCCGAATGCCCGATGATCACCCGGCTCAGGTCGACGCCTTCTTCTTCGAAGATGCGTTGCTGCTCGAGCCCGCGACGCAACCCCGCATGGGTGTGCGTGGAGATCGGGACCCCGGTCTGCTTGTGCGCCTGGGCAACCGCGCGCAGCACGCGCTCGACGCCCGGGGTGATGCCGGGCTCGTCGGTGGCACACTTGAGGATTCCGGCCTTGATGCCGGTGTCGGCGATGCCCTGCTCGATGTCGCGCACGAACATCTCGGTCATGATCTCCGGGCCGCCCAACTGTGCGCCCGGACCCATGTAGTGGAAGCAGAACGGGACGTCGTTGTAGGTGTAAAGCCCGGTTGCCACAACGATATTCAGCTCAGTGGCCGCCGCGACGCGCGCGATCCGGGGGATGTAGCGGCCGAGCCCGATCACGGTGAGGTCGACGATGGTGTCCACGCCGCGGGCCTTGAGCTCATTGAGCCGGGTGATCGCATCGGCTACCCGCTGTTCCTCATCGCCCCAGGCTTCGGGATAGTTCAGGGCGATCTCGGTGGTCATGATGAATACGTGCTCGTGCATGAGCGTGACGCCCAGATCGGCGGTATCGATGGATCCGCGAGCGGTATTTAGTTCTGACACGTCACCGATGCTAAGTCGATCCGGTGCTAAACCAACAGGGGTCGCTAGCCGGAATGAACCACTTCCAGCCATTCCGTGGATTCCGGAGCCACCGAAGTCAGCTGCAGCCCGGCCCGGTCGAGTTCGCCGACGATGTCCTCGAGCGCCAGCACCTCGAGGTGAAAGCATTGCCGCAACTCCGATTCGTCGACGATCAACGCGTATTCGCCGTCGACGAGCCCGTCGGAATTGCGGTGGATCGTGACGCTGACCGTCACCTCGCCGATCGCCTTGGATTCCGTCCAGCCGGTGGGACGTGCGGTCCAATACGGCGGCGGCTTCCACTGGATGACGGCCTTGCCGGTGGGCTTGAGATGGTGTGCTATCGCGGCCAGCACCGCCCGGCGCAGGTCGGCGCCGCGGTAGTGAATCAGGTTGGTGGCCAACAGGACTGCGTCGAACTGCTCGGCCAGTCGCAGGTCCTCGATGCGGGCGCGTACCGGGCGCGCGTGCCGGACTTCGGCGAGCATCAGGGCGGAGTCGTCGACGGCGGTCACGCGGTGGCCGAGTTGGGCGAGCGGGTCGGCGATGCGACCGGTGCCGGCGCCGAGTTCCAGTACCGAGCTCCCCGGCGGCAGTAGGGCGTGCAGCTGCTCGGGCTCACCCGTCGGCGGCATTCGGCGGTAGAGGTCGACGAGGCTGCCGTCGGCCGTCCGCGCGGTGTCTGAGTCGAGGTGGCAGTAACACTGCGACATTGTGCGCCCCTTCTAGGCAATCTCGTAGAAGCTGACGCCGTCGAGGTAGCGCAGTGTCCACAGATCGCGAGCCACCACTTCGCCGACCTCGTGCACCAGCGTGACGAAGATCGGGTAGGTCAGGTCGTTGGTGGTGAGCGCCAGCTGTTGACCGGGATTGACCCGCAGCTGCATGTCGTGGAAGCTCGCCAGCTCCTTGATGGCTTCCAGGCTGTGGTAGGAGACCAGCGTGCCGCTACAGGGGGCCACCATGGTGGCTCGCGCGACATGTTGGCGCAGACGGTAGGGCCGCCCACTTCGCCGGACGAATGTCTCGGGCCGCACGTAGGCGTCCACCATCCAGTCGATCTGCGACCTGCCGGTGCCCAGACGAGCTCCTTCAGGCAGGTTGGCACCCGCTATCCGCGCTCCCACCTCGACCAGGCACGGCCCGTCCGGCGTCAGCTTGATCTCCGCGTGCGCCGCACCATGGCGGATACCGAGGGCGTCGAGCACCGCGCACGTGTAGGCAACGAGGTCGTCCTGCACTTCGCCGGTCGCCGGCAGTAACCGCCAGGCAACCAGCAGATCGGGAATACCGTTGGCGCTGATGCGATATGACTCCCAGATGTCGCACACCTCGTGCACCCCGTCGCGGCTGACGGTGTCGACCGTGTATTCGGTGCCGACCAGACATTCCTGTGCAACGACCCCGTCACGGCGGTGCGCCAGAATGTTCTCCCGCCCGTCGAGGCGCCGGAAGGCTTGCACGGCATCCTCGGGGGTGCGACACCAGGTGACACCGTCGTTGGCGGCGCTGCGCAGTGGCTTGAGGATGATCGTGCCACCAATATCGTTGTGCCACTGGCGAAGTTGGTGTTCGTCGTGCACCAGAATCTGGCGGGCGCCGCGCAGGCCTTGTGCTTTGATCCGCTCGATCATCAGGAACTTGTCGCGCCGGGCGGGGCTCAACGCTGTTCCGTTGGTCGGCGCGCCGGTAATCGGGTGCAGGGCCTCGCTCAACGCGTCGGCCAGCTCTACCCCGGGCTCGGTGCCGGCCACCACTGCAACCGGGTGGTAGGGCGCCAGTGCGGCCAGCGTCGCAGCCAGGCGGCGGTGCACGAGGTCGACGGTATAGGGGAATCGATCCGGCTGGCCGCGCAAACCGGTTGGCGCCTCCGCGGTGCTCTGTACCCGCAGCGGGGTATATCCCGCGTCCCGAAAGCCTTGGGCCAGTTGGGTTCCGATAGCGCCGTAGCTGTCGACCAGTACGACGTGTCCCAATGGATCGTCCGGCACGTCAGTACCCGGCCTGGTCTTCGAGATCGTGGTCTCGGGTGGGTAGCAGGAACGAGCGTTGACAGGTCAGGAACAGCGTGCCGTCGGCTTTGACGCCGCGCGTGGCGCAGCTGACTATGCCTTGGTTGGGCCGGGATTTCGACAGACGCTTGTCCAGGTACTCGGTCTCGGCGTAGATGGTGTCGCCGACGAAGACCGGGGCCACCAGGCGGATGTTGTCCCAGCCGAGATTGGCCAGGCCGCGTGCACTGGTGCTCTGCACGCTCATGCCGGAGACGATCGACAACGTGACCAGGCTGGACACCAAAGGGCGCTGCCACTCGGTCTTTTCGCAGTACGCATCGTCAATGTGCAACGGGTGCAGGTTAAGGGAAAGCAACGACATCCAGATGTTGTCGGCTTCGGTGAGCGTGCGGCCCGGGCGGTGCTCGACGATTGTCCCCACTTCGATGTCTTCGTAGACGACGCCACGCGACTCCCGCCACCGGCGGTCGCCCACCTGCTTATACGCACGGACTTGATCCATGGCCAATCCCATCCACTAGTGTTGTGCGTCAAGAGATTTCGCGTGACGCAGGAGGCGGTGCGCCGCGGCGACCATGGGCGGGCCGACCATCTGTCCGTCCAGGACACCGATCGCCCGAGACCCGCCGTCTACCATGCCGATCACGCGGCGAGCGCGTTCCACCTCTGCCGGCAACGGGGAGAAGGCCTCGTTGATCACGGCGACCTGTCGAGGATGGATCGCGGCCTTGCCGCCGAAGCCGAGTTCGCGGGATCGGTTCACATCTATCTTGAGGGCCAGATCATCGCCGAGGTCGAAGGTGGGCGCGTCGATCGCTGAGATGCCTGCCCCGGCCGCCGCCGCGACGATCCGCGAGCGTGCATACAGCAGCGGCTCCCATTCCATTGATATGCCCAGCTCTGCGGCGAAGTCGGCGGCTCCGAAAACCAGTGCGCGCACTCGCGGCCCGACGGCGGCGATCTCCTCAACCGCAGCCAGACCGGCCGCGGTTTCGATCGTCGCCAAGAAGGGGATGTCGCCAAGCTCACCCAGCATGTCCTGCAGCATGAGCAGATCGTGGGCGCTCTCGACCTTGGGGACCAGCAGTGCATCGGGACGGATGGCGCCGTAGGCGAGTGCCAGAATGTCGCGCAACCCGTCGGTGGTGCGCATGCTGTTGAACCGGAGGGCGCGAACGCATTTCGCGTTCCGTACGGACGCCTCGCCGAACATCGCGCCCGCTTGGCGGCGAGCCTGCGCGCGCAGCGCGGGCGGCACCGAGTCTTCCAGGTCCAGCGTGCATATGTCGGCCCCTGAATCCAGCGCCGCGTGGTACTGGCGCGGGTTGACCGCGCTGGTCATCAGCATGGTGCGAAACACCGCCGGCCGGTGCCCGGGCTGACTCACGGCGAAACACCAGCCAGCTCAGGGGATTCCAGCCCCACCAACTCGCTGACGGTTTGGCAGAACCGGCGGATGTCGTCCGGATCGTTGTCGGCGCGCAGCATGATCCGCAGGCCTGCCTGGCCTTTGGCGGTAACCGGAAAGAAGACCGCTGAGGTGTAGAAGCCGCGTTCCAGAATTTGACTGGACAGCCCGATCGCTTTGTCTTCCGCGCCGATTTCGATAAGCCGGATCGCGGTATCCAGACCCGCCTGCGGGGTGGGAATCAGGCTGTCGAAAAGTGCGGCATTGCGGCGCAGCTGCTGCTGGCGCTGTGCCAGCTCGGGTGAATTGTGCACCCGCAGCGAACCCAGGCAGCCGCCGATCGTCGGCCCGTTCTGCGGCTGCGACCAGGCCAGCGGTCCGCCGAATCGCATCAGCACGTCGTAGTGCGTCTCGTTGCCCAACATGATGACGCCCCCGGTCGCGCCGAATCCCTTCCCGAGCGAACCCACGATGATGGTCAGCGGGTTGAGCTCCTCGGGTATCAGCGACCGCACAATTCCTTCGCCCCGGGTCCCGTACATCGCCAACGAATGCGAGTCGTCGAAAAAGAGGTGCAACCCGTAGCGGTCCTGCAATTCGAGCAGCTCCTGCACCGGAGCGACGCCGCCCAGCGAGTAGGCGCCGTCAGCGACGTAGGCCACCCGCTTGTGCTTCTTGCACATGTCCTCGAGGTAGTCGATGTCGTTGTGCGGGCAGGTGAAGACCGGCGCCTCGTCGGCGCAGATTGGCTTGATGTAGTTGAGCGAGAAGTGGCTGTGCTTGTCGAACACCATGACGCGCGGTTCCCCGTCGTCGGTCAAATGGCCCGAAGCGATCAGCGGCAACACGGCGGCGCTGGCCACCGACGCAGAAATCGCGGCGACGCTGCGGGCGCGGTATAGGGCCGAGAGTCCGGCTTCGAGTTCGTCGAGCATGGAGAAGCGGATACGCAGCCGCGAGACGGGCAGCGCGAACGTCTGCTCGGAATCAATCGCCGTGCGCACGCCTTCTAGAACCCACGGATGGGAATGGAGTCCCAAATAAGAACACGAAACCATGTTGATGAAGCGATGGCCGTCGCGCTGGCGCTCCAGCCGATCGTTGCCGACATAGCGCACGCTGTTGTCCAGCAGGAAGTTGTCGGCGGCGGCTTGCCAGGCCGGGTTGCCGACGTCGACGGCTTTGGCGTTATTGCGGTATCGGTGTGCCCCGGCCTGTTCATTCGGGTCCATCGACAGATCTCCTTCAGCTGGTGTGTGCGGTAGCACAGACACGGAAATGGCCTTGGTCGCCAGCCCGTTCCTGAAGGTCCCGAAGGTTTCTAAGTCCCCGATCTCTGCCTATGCCGACCGCCCAAGTCTTTAGAAACTCTAAGAACAAAAGCGTTCGCGGCCCTCCACCGATCGGTCTGGACCGGATAGTGAATCTCGTGTCCCCTGATCGGGGGACATCGAAGGATGCGCGATTCATCCTGCTCAATGCCCGCTTAGTCGACAGACGCCGCCGCGCCGGTGGGGCAGGCTTACTGCGCATGGTGATGACCTGATGCCCTGGGCTGCCCTCATTGCCGGCAACGGTTTGCACGCGGTGATTACCGCGCTGTTGGGGTTGTCGATGATCAATCCGGCCGACAGCCTGCTGATTTTGGCGATCGCGGCCGCCGCGTGCACGCTGCTCGGCGCGCTGGCGGTTCGTGGCAACGCGGCCTCAGCTGCGGCAACGGTCGGCTCCGTCACCCGCACTCTGGGCTGGCTGAACTTGTGGACCGCGGTGACTTTCATCGCGTTCTTCCTGGGTGTGGCGGTTTACGGGGCGGTTGTCGTATTCACGTTGGGCGCCTCGCTGGCACCGCTTGCGGTGACGGCGTGGTCGGGTTTCCGGGCGAGTCGCGGCGACGCGGTGACACGGCCCAGTGCCGCTCAGTGGTGGGCGGTAAGCCTGCTCGCTGCGCTGGGTGCCGCGCTGGTGGTGGCGTTGGCCGGGTCGGATTCCCGCGGCATCGGGGCGCTGCTGGTCGCATCCGTGCTCGGCGTCATCGACGGCTTCGCGGCCGGCGGGGTGGCCATCGTCTCGCGCAGCCTGGGGGCCAACGGAGTCGGTGTGTGGCAGGTGATGGCACACCGCTACTACGCGACGGTGGTCGTGGCCGGCATCGCCTTGCTGATCTCAGTCCCGTTCGGTTTGCTGGCCGCGCCCAAGATGTCGGTCGGCATGTCGATCGGAGCCGCGTTCGCTTCGCTCGTGGTGCCATTCTTCTTGATGCAGTACGCAATTCAGCGTCTGTCGCCGGTAATGGTGACTGGAACGCTGGCTTTGATCCCGGCCATCGCCCTGTTCGTTGAAATAGTCGGCGGGCGCGCGGTGAGCTGGCCCGTGCTGCTACTTGCACTGCTGATTGTGCCCGCCAGCCTGGCGATATTGACCACCCAACAGAAGCCGGTAGCAGTACCGGCGCCGTCGCAACCGCGCCAATGGCGTACCGTCTACGCTCGTCCTTTTCCGAAGTCTCGCGCTGGGAGCCACCCTCATGCTGCTCAACCCCAACAACCTGCAACGCAAATATCCTGACCAGCGCTCAGCGGAGATCATGCAGGCCACGGTGGACTTCTTCGAGTCCCGGGGCAAGGCAAAGCTCAAGCATGACGCCCATGAGCGGGCCTGGTACTCCGACTTTCTCAACCACGTCGCGCAGAACCGCATCTTCGCGTCCCTGCTGACGCCGTCCGAGTATGGCGCCTCGGATGATTGCCGGTGGGATACCTACCGGATCAGCGAGTTCGCCGAGATCATCGGCTTCTACGGGCTGAGCTACTGGTACCCGTTCCAGGTGACCGCGTTGGGCCTGGGGCCGATCTGGATGAGCGACAACGAGGACGCCAAGCGCAAGGCGGCCGCCCAGCTGGAACAGGGTGAGGTGTTCGCTTTCGGGCTGTCCGAGCAGACCCATGGCGCCGACGTCTACCAGACCGACTTGATCCTGACGCCGTCGGAAAACGGCTGGGTAGCCAACGGTGAGAAGTACTACATCGGCAACGCCAACGTGGCCCGGATGGTGTCCACCTTCGGCAAGATCGAAGGCGCCGAGGGAAGCGAAGACGAGTACGTCTTCTTTGCCGCCGACTCCCAGGACGATCGCTACGAATGCAAGAAGAACGTGGTGAATTCGCAGAATTACGTGGCGAATTACGCACTGCACGACTACCCGGTCAGCGAGGCCGACCTGCTGCACCGCGGCATCGGCGCTTTCCACGCCGCTCTCAACACCGTCAATGTCTGCAAGTACAACCTGGGCTGGGGCTCGGTCGGCATGTGCACCCATGCCTTCTACGAGGCGATCACCCACGCCGCCAATCGCCACCTCTACGGCACCGTCGTCACCGACTTCAGCCACGTACGGCGGCTGCTCACCGACGCCTACGCGCGCTTGGTGGCCATGCGGCTGGTGTGTACCCGTGCGTCGGACTACATGCGCAGTGCGGCGGCCGACGACCGTCGCTACCTGCTGTACAGCCCGCTCACCAAGGCCAAGGTCACCAGCGAGGGTGAGCGTGTCATCACCGCCTTGTTCGACGTCATCGCGGCCAAGGGGGTGGAGAAGGACACCTTCTTCGAAACCGTCGCCCAGGAGATCGGCATGCTGCCGCGGCTGGAAGGCACCGTCCACATCAACATCGGGCTGCTGGCCAAGTTCATGCCCAACTACCTGTTCGCCCCCGACGCCACACTGCCGCTGATCGGCCGCCGCGACGACGCCGCCGACGACACCTTCCTGTTCAACCAGGGGCCGACCGGCGGCCTGGGCAAGGTGCGCTTCCACGATTGGCGCGCCTCATTCGACAGCTACGCCCATCTGCCCAACGTCGCGCTGCTGCGCGAGCAGGTCGACGTGCTGGCCGAGATGCTGGCCAGCGCTACCCCAGATGCGGCGCAGCAGAAGGACATCGACTTCGCCTTCGGCGTGGGACAGATTTTCGCGCTGGTGCCCTATGCGCAGTTGATCCTGGAAGAAGCACCCCGCTCAGGTGCGTCCGACGCGCTGATCGACGAGATCTTCGCCTTGTTGGTCCGCGACTTCAACACCTACGCGGTTGAGTTGCACGACAAGTCCGCCACGACCGACGAGCAGGGTCGTTTCGCGATGCGGATGATCCGCCGTCCGGCCCACGATGCGTCGCGCTACGAGCAGGTCTGGAAGGAATACGTCCTGCCGCTCAACGGCGCCTACGAGATGCGTCCCTAAATCCACGCCGCATTCACACAAAACGCAGGTAAAACTCTGGCTCCGGCGTAGATTCCTTCCTGTTCGGCCGATCGGGCACCTTTACCGGCGCGACCACCACCGCGCTCGGTGGCCAAGGTGGTGTCGGCGGGACGGGCTCCGTCATCGGCGGTAACGGCGGCCTCGGCGGCAACGGCGGCAACGGCGGGGTGAACGGAGCCGGCGGATTCTTCGGCCATGCGGGTTCGCTCGGCACGGGCGGCGCGGGTGGGACCGGTGGCGGTGGCGGTAGTTATGGAGCGGGCTCGTCGGGTGGTAACGGCGGTGGCGGTAAGTCCAACGGGGGGTCTGCTCGGAGGCGCGGGTGGCCATGGCATCGTCGGCGGCACCGGCAGTACCGGTAACGCCGGCAACTAGGGCGCACACTCCACGGTAGGTCAGCCGGGGGAATTCACCGGCCGATTGAGCGCTCGATATATCTCCGCCCGTATTTACAGCCTTTTCGCTTTTACGCGCCAGCGGCCGGACGTATTTGGAGTCCATGTGCGGGAAATGAAATTCGCTGGCGCCGGGTTGCTCTGCGGCTTTGTCCACGGAATTAATTTCGCCGCACGTTAACGACTTGACCAGGCATTTTACCGGTTGAGCGGGTCCTAATTCCAAATTGGTGTCATTCACCTGGCTGAACCCTGTGTACATTGGCGATGCATTCTCGGGGAGGGATTGCAGTCCAGCGAATTTGATGTCCAAGATGAGGAAATGAAACGGTGTCTTTTGTCTTTGCCACGCCGGAATCGGTGGCTGCTGCGGCGGGGGATTTAGCCAATATCGGGTCGGCTCTCAGAGTCGCGAATGCGGCTGCGGCGGCGCCCACCACGGACTTGCTGGCAGCCGGCGCCGACGAGGTGTCGGTGGCGATCGCGGCGCTGTTCGGTTCGCACGCTCAGGACTACCAAGCCCTGAGCAGGCAGGTCACGGTGTTTCACGACCAGTTCGTGCAAACCCTGACCACAGGTGCGGGTTCCTACGCCGCCGCAGAGGCCGTCAATGCCTCGCCGTTGCAGACGATCGAACAAGACATTCTCAACGTCATCAACGCGCCGACTCAAACCCTGTTCGGTCGCCCGCTGATAGGCAACGGCGCCGACGCCGCGACGCCGGGCGGCAACGGCGCCGACGGCGGTTACCTCTACGGCAACGGTGGAGCCGGCGCCCCTGGCGGCGGCGGCCAGAACGGCGGACATGGCGGTAACGCCGGGCTTTGGGGTGACGGCGGCGCCGGCGGAACCGGTGGGCCCGGGATGGCCGGTGGTGCCGGCGGGTCCGGCGGTTGGCTGTACGGCAATGGCGGCAACGGCGGCGCCGGCGGTGCGGCGGTCGTTGCCGGCGGCAATGGCGGCATCGGCGGCACCGGCGGAAGCGCGGGATTGTGGGGCGCCGGCGGCATGGGCGGCGCCGGTGGGGCCGGCGCGACGGGCGCCGACGCGGTCAACCCGGTGGCGCCGGGATTTGGAACGGATGGCACCCACGGGCCCGATGGCATCGATCGCGCGGCCTTCGACCCCGGCAATGGCACCGATGGTGGCGCCGGTGGCGCGGGGCACCTGCCCACTACCGGGGGCGGCAAGGGTGGCACCGGCGGTTATGGCTACAACGACACCTTCCAAACGACCACCGGCGGCAAGGGTGGCGCCGGTGGCGACGGGGCTGCCGGGGTCAACGGTGGCGGCGGCACGTACGGCGGCACCGGCGGCACCGGCGGCAACGCCACCAACGTCACCGGTGACGCCCGCGGCGGCGACGGCGGTGTCGGGGGCACGGGCGGCGCCGGAGCCCACGGCGGCGTCGGCGGTACCGGTGGCAGTGGCGCCGGCGGTACCGCTGGTCAGGGATTTGGCGGCACTGGCGGAGCGGGTGGCACGGGCGGTATCGGCAGCCGCGGCGGCGACGGCGGCACCGGAGGTACCGGCTATGGCACTACGGGCGTCGCCGGCGCAGGCGGCACCGGTGGCACCGGCGGGGCCGGGATGACAGGTGGCGCCGGTGGTCACGGCGGGGCCGGCGGCGCCGGTGGTCACGGGGGTTGGCTGGTCGGTGACGGCGGTGCCGGTGGCACCGGTGGGCTGGGTGCTGTCGGAGGACTCGGCGCGACCGGCGGTGTCGGCGGCGGTGGTGGCGCAGGCGGCGATCTGAGCAGCTTCGGTGGTGCTGGCGGCCACGGTGGCACCGGTGGTGTCGGTGGCACGGGCGGGTCCGGTGGCGGCGGCGGGTCCGGTGGAGTCGGCGGCGGCAGCGGCTGGCTGATGGGCAACGGCGGGTCCGGCGGCCACGGCGGCGGCGCGGGCGCCGGCGGCGGTGGTGGCTTCGGTGGCGACGGCGGCATCGGCGGCAACGGCGGCGCTGCCGCCACTCTGGGCGGCGCCGGCGGCGACGGCGGGTTCGGGGCGACCGGCGGCATCGGTGGCAGCGGCGGGAATGGCGGCAACGGCGCCGCAGGCGGCACCGGCAGCTGGTTCGGCCACGCCGGAACCGCCGGCGATGGCGGCACCGGCGGCGCCGGCAGTCTCGGCGGCGGCGGCGGCCACGGCGTTTCGGGTGGTTCCGGTGGCAGCGGCAACATCATCGGCAACGGCGGCGCCACCGGCGGCGACGGAACCGTCGGCGCCACCGGCGCCGATGGCAGCACCGGCAACGCCGGCTGATATTTCTGCGAATAGGCCTGCGGCCCAACGTATTCCGAGTCCATAAAGAGGGAATGAAATCGTGTCTTTTGTCTTTGCCACACCCGAAGCGGTGACTGCCGCGGCGGGGGATCTGGCCAATATCGGTTCGGCGCTCAACGCGGCCAACACGGCGGCGGGGCTTTCCACCACCAGCGTGCCGGCCGCGGGTGCCGACGAGGTGTCGGCGGCGATTGCGGCACTGTTCGGCTCGCATGGCCAGGAGTACCAGGCCCTCAGCGCGCGAGCGGCCGCGCTGCACGACCGGTTCGTCCAGACTCTGCAGGCAAACGCGGGTTCCTATGCCGGCGCAGAGGCCGTCAATGCCTCGCCGTTGCAGACGATCGAACAAGACATCCTCGGCGTCATCAATGCGCCAACTCAGACGTTGCTGGGCCGCCCGCTGATCGGCAACGGGGCCGACGCGACGACACCGGGCGGCAATGGCGGCGACGGTGGTTACCTCTACGGCAACGGTGGCGCGGGCGGGGCCGGCGGAACCGGCCAGAACGGCGGACACGGCGGTAACGCCGGACTGTGGGGCAACGGCGGCGCCGGCGGCATCGGGGGACCTGGGCAGACCGGGGGCGCGGGAGGGTCCGGCGGGTGGCTGTATGGCAATGGCGGCAACGGTGGGGCCGGCGGCACCGCGGTCGTTGCCGGCGCAAACGGCGGCATCGGCGGGGCCGGTGGCAGCGCGGGTCTGTGGGGTGCCGGTGGCCAAGGTGGCGTCGGTGGTGCCGGCGCGGCCGGCGCCAACGCGGTCAACCCCGTGGGGCCGGTACTTGGGAACGTCGGGCCCCAGGGCGCCGACGCCACGAACTTCGATGCACGCCACCCCGGCGCCGGCGCCGCCGGCGGCGACGGAGGCCCGGGCAGCCTGCCCAGCACCACCGGTGGCAATGGCGGCAACGGCGGCAACAGCTTTGTCAACAACACCGAGTCGGTATCCGGTGGTCACGGCGGTGGCGGGGGTGATGGCGCGGCCGGCGTGAATGGCGGTGCGGGCACGGCAGGCGGTCACGGCGGTAACGGCGGCTCGGCCACTAACACGTTCGCCAGGGGCAATGCCGTCAGTCGTGGTGGTGGCGGCGGCGACGGCGGTGGAGTCGGCGGCGGCAGCGGCTGGCTGATGGGCAACGGCCCT
>NZ_LQPW01000035.1 GCF_002116635.1 Mycobacterium szulgai
CGACCGCCCTCGCCACCGGCAAAGCCGTTGCCGCTGTTGACCGCGGCGGTGCCGTTGGCCCCGGCCGCCCCGGCGCCGCCGTTGCCGGCGGTGCCAGCGTTGCCGCCGTTACCGGCCGCCCCGCCGGCACCTGCGGTGCCCGCGGTGCCGCCATTGGCCGCACCACCCGCGCCGCCCTTACCGCCGTCGCCGCCGGCGCCACCACTGCCGGCGTTACCGCCGGCGCTGCCGTTGCCGCCGACCCCGTTGGTCGCGGTGCCGGTCGTGCCGTCGATGCCGCTGCCGCCCTGGCCGCCGGCGCCGCCCTTACCGCCGATGCCGCCGGTGCCGCCCTTGGCGCCCACACCGCCGGCTGCCCCGCCGTCGCCACCGGCGCCGCCCTTACCGCCGGCCTGGCCGACGGTGCCGTCCGGGTTGGCGGCGTTGACGCCGTTGTTGCCGGGTGCGCCCGCGGCGCCGTTGCCGCCGTCGCCGCCACGTCCGCCGTCGGTGTTGGCGCCGACCGCGCCGTCGGCGGCCTTGATGCCATTGCCGCCCAGTCCGCCGGTGCCGCCGGCGCCGCCCTTGCCGCCGGCGCCGCCGGCGCCGCCGGCGCCGCCGTCGAGGGCGGTTGAAGTGCCGTCGGCGCCGCGGCCGCCGTCGCCGGCCGTGCCGGCTTTGCCGCCGTCGCCGCCCTTACCGCCGAGTCCGTCGGCGCCCTTGCCGACGCCGCTGCCGTTGGCGCCGCCGGTGCCCCCGGTGCCGCCGTCGCCGCCCTTGCCGCCGGCGCCACCGGCGCCGCCGCCCTGGCCGGCTCCGGCGTTCACGCCGGCGGTGCCATTGCTGCCGCTGATGCCGTTGCCGCCGCTACCCGCTGCGCCACCGAGGCCGCCGTTGCTGGCGTTGCCGCCCAGGCCGTCGGCGCCCTTACCGATGCCGTCACCGTTGGCGCCGCCGACGCCGCCCTTGCCGCCGTTACCGCCGTTGCCGCCGCGACCGCCTTCGCCGCCGGCGAAGCCGGTGTTGTTGTTGGCCGCCGTGCCGTTGGCCCCGGCCGCGCCGGCCCCACCGTTGCCGGCCGTGCCCGCGTCCCCGCCGTTGCCGGCCGCACCGCCCGCGCCCGCAGTGCCCGCGGTGCCGCCATTGGCCGCGCCGCCCGCGCCGCCCTTGCCGCCGTCGCCGCCGGCCCCACCACTGCCGGCGTTACCGCCGGCGCTGCCGTTGCCGCCGACACCGGCCGTCGCGCTGCCGACACCGCCGTCAAGGCCGCTGCCACCCTTGCCGCCGTCGCCGCCCTTACCGCCGTTGCCGCCGGTGCCGCCCTTGGCGCCCACACCGCCGGCTGCTCCACCGTCGCCGCCTGCGCCGCCCTTACCGCCGGCGTGGCCGTCGGTTCCGTTGGGATTGTTGGCGTTGACGCCGTTGTCGCCGGGTCCACCCGCTGCGCCGTTGCCGCCGTCGCCGCCGCGGCCGTGC
>NZ_LQPW01000036.1 GCF_002116635.1 Mycobacterium szulgai
GACGGAGGGATGGGCGGGGTCGGCTACCTCGGTCCCGGCGGGGACGGCGGTACCGGTGGGAGCGGCGGCCTGCTGAGTCCCGGCGGCACCGGCGGCACCGGCGCGCTGGGCATCACCACGGGCGGACATGGTGGGACTGGCGGGACCGGCGGGCTGTTCAGCACCGGCGGAACCGGCGGCACTGGCGGTAGTGGCCTCGTCGCGGGTGGGGCAGGCGGGGCCGGCGGAAACGGGGCACTGATCGGTAGCGGAGGCTCCGGCGGTATCGGCGGGCAAGGTGGCCACATCGCCGGGTCCGGCGGCAACGGCGGAATCGGCGGCGCGATTGCCGGTTCCGGGGGCGCCGGCGGCGAGGGCGGATCTGCCCTGGGCAACGGCACTTCCGTCGGCGAGGGCGGGGCCGGCGGGTCCGGCGGAAACGCCGGCATTTTCTACGGCTCCGGCGGAGCGGGTGGGGTCGGTGGTTTCAGCTCCGACGGCACCGGCGGTCACGGCGGCGCCGGGGGTAACGGCGGATGGATCGGCAATGGCGGCAATGGCGGGACCGGCGGTGCCGCCGCACCCGCCGAAGGCGGTCATGGCGGGACCGGCGGGGCGGCCAAGCTGATTGGCAATGGCGGCAATGGCGGCGCCGGCGGAACGGGCACCGCCACGGGTAATGCCGGCGCTGGTGGCAGTGGCGGCATGCTTCTCGGCGCGGCTGGGTTCAACGGAGACGGCACCATGCAGGCACCCGTTTCCCCGGTGCACCAAACTGCACTCGGTCTTATCAACGCACCAGCTCAGGCAATGTTCGGGCGCCCCCTGATCAGCAACGGCTCCAACGGTGCGCCAGGCACGGGAGCAGACGGCCTGCCCGGTGGGATTCTGATCGGAAACGGGGGAAATGGCGGTGCCGGCGCGGCCGGCCATAACGGCGGGGCGGGCGGCGCCAGCGGCCTGCTCATGGGCTCCGGCGGCGCGGGCGGGGTCGGCGGCGACGGGACCACCACCGGCGGCGCCGGCGGAGCCGGCAGGCTATTCGGCATTGGCGGGGCCGGCGGCCCCGGAGGCTACAACGCTAGTGGCGCCGGCGGGGCAGGCGGTGCCGGCGGCAATACTCGGCTGTTCGGCACCGGCGGGGCCGGCGGTAGCGGCGGACAAGGCAGCAGCATCGGCGGAGACGGCGGCAACGGTGGGGTCGGCGGGTACTTCGGCGGGGCAGGCGGGGCCGGCGGATTTGGCGGACACGGCACCGGCGACGGGACCCCGGGCGGCAGCGGTGGGGCTGGAGGTGCGGGCGGACTATTCGGCCACGGCGGCACCGGCGGCACCGGCGGCCTCGGCAACGGCGCTGGCGGAACCGGCGGGGTCGGCGGGACCGGCGGTCTGTTCGGCCCAGGCGGCACCGGCGGCACCGGCGGGGTCGGCGGCCACCTGGCCGGCGGAGCGGGCGGAGCCGGCGGAGCGGGCGGACTGCTCGCCAATGGGGGCGTCGGCGGCAATGGCAACACCGGGGGTACCGACGGGGGCAATGCCGGGGCTGGCGGCACCGCAGGGGTATTCGGCTCCGGCGGGACCGGTGGAACCGGTGGAGCCGGCCCTCAAACTGCGGGGTCTGGAGGTCAGGGCGGGAACGCCATCGGGTGGATCGGCACCGGCGGGGCGGGTGGCACCGGTGGGGAAGGCAGTACCGGTGGAGTGGGCGGTGCCGGCGGCAGCGCCGGCACCTTCTGGGGTATCGGTGGGGCGGGCGGCTCGGGCGGGGCCGTAGGCCGGGTGCTCTCCCCCGGCCCGGCTACGGGCGGGGCCGGCGGCGCCGGCGGCCACGCTGGCATCCTGTACGGCTCTGGCGGAGGCGGTGGCAGTGGCGGCAGCGGCGGAATCGGTGACCAAGGCCAGACCACCGGCGGCGCCGGCGGGACCGGCGGAAACGCCGGGATGATCGGCAACGGCGGGAACGGCGGCAACGGCGGCGATGCCGCACCCGTCGGTGGCGCCGGCGGCACCGGCGGGATCGGTGGCGACGCAAAGGAAATCGGCAACGGCGGCAACGGCGGCAACGGCGGAACTGCCACCACCACTGGCAACCCTGGTGGCGGTGGCAACGGTGGGACTCTAGTCGGAGCACATGGGCTCAACGGCCAGCCTTAACCCATGGCTACAGCATTGGCAGGACCCCGTGCGGCCCATTTCACACGCAACCGAATGCCAGTTGTTATAGGCAGTCGAATTTCTGCGTCTCCGAGAATACGCAGCGGTGAAACCTTAAACTATTTCCTGCGGCTCCTTGACATCATCGCAATTCCACGGATCGCCAGAGCGAATCGGGGCTACCCATGTCGTTTGTCGTAGCGTCGTTGGAATTGATTTCTGCTGGGGCGGGGGACCTTGCACGTATCGGCTCAGCGGTCAGCGCGGCCAACGCAGCGGCCGTGGGACCGACCGGCCAGTTGCTGGCCGCCGGCGCCGACGAAGTGTCAGTAGCGCTCACCGCACTCTTTCAGACCCACGCCACCGACTATCGGGTGATCAGCAACCGGGCGGCAAAGTACTACGGCCAATTGCTCAATACCCTCAACCAGAACGCGACCGCTTATGCCAGAGCCGAGGCCGCCAACGTCTCGCCCTTGCAGGCCGCCCAGGCGGCCGCGGTCAATGCGCTCGATGCGCTCAACGCCCCTACCCACGCGCTTTTGGGGCGACCGTTAATCGGCAACGGCGCCAACGGAGCACCCGGGACCGGGGCACCGGGTGAGGCCGGCGGAATACTGATCGGCAACGGCGGGAACGGCGGATCCGGCGCAGTCGGAGGAGACGGGGGTCACGGCGGAGCAGGCGGCTGGCTGTTGGGCTCCGGCGGTGCTGGCGGGTCCGGCGGGATTGGGGAAACCAGAGGTGGGGCCGGCGGAGTCGGTGGGCTGTTGGGTGTCGGCGGGACAGGCGGCACCGGCGGATACAACATCAGCGGGGTCGGCGGTACCGGCGGGGCCGGTGGCAACAGCTGGCTGTTTGGCACCGGTGGCGCCGGCGGGATGGGCGGACAGGGCAGCATCGGCGGCTCCGGGGGGAACGGCGGAGCCGGCGGCTGGTTCGGCGGCACCGGCGGCAACGGCGGGGGCGGCGGAGCCGGCACCACCACTGTCGGCGGGAACGGCGGGGGTGGCGGCAGCGGCGGCCTGTTGGGCGGTGCCGGCGGCCAGGGCGGCCTCGGTGGATTCGGCTATACCAGCGGCTCGGCGGGCGGCGCCGGCGGTACCGGCGGGCTGTTTGCGGGCGTTGGTGGCACTGGCGGCAATGGCGGAGTCGGCTTCCTCGAAACCGGCGGCAACGGCGGAATCGGCGGGTCCGGCGGAGCTTTCAGCAATGGCGGCACGGGAGGTAACGGCGGCGCAGGGATCACTGCCGGGGGACACGGTGGCGCCGGCGGGTGCGGCGGGCTGCTTGGCACCGGCGGCGCGGGCGGCAGCGGCGGGGCAGCCCTTCAGGTCGGCGGGGATGGCGGCCCCGGCGGCACCGCCGGTTGGCTAATCGGTGACGGCGGCGCCGGGGGCATCGGCGGGCAGGGGCGAACTAACGGCGGGGCCGGCGGCGCCGGCGGCGACGGCGGGATGCTGGTTGGCTCCGGCGGGGGAGGCGGGCCCGGCGCAACCGCCCTCAGCAACACTGGTTCTCACGGATTCGGTGGGTCAGGCGGGCCGGGCGGCAACGCGGGTATCTGGTACGGATCCGGCGGCTCCGGTGGCGCCGGCGGATTCGGCCCGCAAGGCGACGGCGGTCCCGGCGGCCACGGCGGCAACGCTGCACTCATCGGAAACGGCGGTAACGGCGGTGATGGCGGCAGCTCGACGCCCGGTGCCGGCGGTGCCGGCGGGATTGGCGGCAACGCTCGTCTGATCGGTACCGCAGGCAGCGGCGGCAATGGCGGATACGGTCCAACGATCGGCAACTCAGGAGCCAACGGCGCGGGCGGGCCGCTGCAGGGGGCATTCGACGTCGTCAACGCACCCGCCGAGGCATTGCTGGGTCAACCCCTGATCGCCAACGGTGCCAACGGCACCCCAGGAACGGGTGCCCCTGGGCAGCCTGGCGGCCTGTTGATCGGCAACGGCGGCAACGGCGGAGCAGGAGGGCCGGACCAAAGCGGTGGTAGTGGCGGGACGGGCGGCTGGCTATTGGGTTCGGGCGGTGCCGGCGGGGCCGGCGGGCCGGGCACTAGCACTGGCGGGAACGGCGGCAACGGCGGAGCCAGTTGGCTGTTGGGCGCCGGTGGTGCGGGTGGTACCGGAGGGGAAGGCGCCGTCACTGGCGGCGTCGGCGGTAATGGCGCCAGTGGTGGGTTGTTGGGCGGTGCGGGTGGGGCGGGAGGCGTCGGCGGGCTGGGCACCACCAGTGGAGGTGCCGGCGGCAATGGCGGAGCCAGCGGGTTGTTCGCCGGCGCCGGTGGCGCTGGGGCGACCGGCGGACAAGCCCACACGTCCGTCGTCGGTGTCGGTGGTGTTGGCGGGGACGGTGGCCCCGGCGGACTGTTCAGTCCGGGCGGCACCGGCGGCCGTGGCGGGGTCGGCCACAACGATGGCGGGATCGGCGGAAATGGCGGGGCCGGTGGGCTATTCGGCAACGGCGGCAACGGGGGCAGCGGCGGGATTGGCGACGTCGGCGCAGGTGCGAACGCCGGGGCCGGCGGCGCCGGCGGACTCCTAGCCGGCGCCGGCGGCAACGGCGGTGACGGCGGCAACGGCATCACCGCCGGCGGCGTCGGCGGTGACGGCGGGGCCGCCGGGTTCCTTGCCACCGGTGGCACCGGCGGCGCAGGCGGCGGGGCGCTCTCGACCGGCGGCGCGGGAGGTACTGGCGGCGATGCCCGCTGGTTGATAGGCAATGGCGGGACGGGCGGTAAAGGCGGTTCCGGCAGCACCACCGGCGCGACCGGAGGCGCTGGGGGCAACGCTGGCACGCTTGCCGGTTACGGTGGCGCCGGCGGCACGGGCGGCATCACCGTCAGCCTCGGCTCCGTTCCCGCCACTGCGGCGGGTGGCGCCGGCGGAACCGGTGGCAACGCCGGCTTTCTGTTCGGCTCCGGTGGGGCCGGCGGCACCGGTGGCGCTAGCGGCCATGCAGTCATCTCGACCGGCGGTGATGGCGGGGCCGGCGGCAACGCCGGCCTGTTAGGCAACGGCGGGAACGGCGGTAACGGCGGAGATTGCGCACCCGGGGACAGTGGCAGTAGTGGCGGCGGCGGAAACGGCGGCGATGCCGGACAAATCGGTAACGGCGGTAACGGCGGGAATGGCGCAACCGCCGGCAGCGGCGGCAACGGCGGCAAGCTGCTGGGCCAGGACGGACTCGATGGGCTGCCCTAGCTGATCGCCAGCTGAACTCATCCCACGGCAGTAACGTGAGTCAATACATGGACACATTTACAGGGGGAACATCCACGCGCCTTGCTGTGCACACACCAGGAGCCGTTAGCAGGTTGCATCCAGCGATAGCGGGTGTGGCCGTGAAGTTCCCAGAAAATCGTTATAGCCAGGACGAAGCCATCGGGGCGCTGACCGACTTCGCCGGTCCGGAATTCCGGCGCTTTGCCCTCAGCAGCGGGGTTCAGTCGCGTCACACCGCATTGCCACTTTCCCGATACAGCGAGTTGAGCGGCTTCACCGAGGCGAACGACGCCTTCGTGGGCGTCGCGCTCGACCTGGGCGAACAGGCATTGCTGGCCGCGCTCGACGACGCAAAGGTCAAGCCGTCGGAAGTCGACGTGATCTTTTCGACGACTGTCACCGGATTGGCCGTGCCAACACTGGAGGCCCGGCTGGCCAGCCGAGTGGGGTTGCGCCAGGACATAAAGCGCATTCCGCTATTCGGCCTGGGCTGCGTAGCCGGCGCCGCCGGGGTGGCACGCATGCACGACTACCTGCGCGCGTTTCCCAACGAGGTGGGCGCGCTGCTGGCGGTCGAACTGTGCTCGCTGACCATTCAGCGCCAAGACAATTCGGTGGCAAACCTGGTGGCAAGCAGTCTGTTCGGCGATGGCGCCGCTGCCGTCATCACCAAGGGGGCAGCCCGGGCCGTCCGTGGTTCCACTGGCTCCACGGGTCCCAGAGTCGTGGCGACGCGCAGCAGGATCTATCCCGAAACAGAAGAAGTCATGGGCTGGAAGATTGGTACCGACGGCTTCCGGATCGTGTTGTCGGTCGACGTCGCGACGGTCACCGAGAAGTACCTCGGTGGCGATGTCCGCAGGTTCCTCGCCGACCACGGACTAACCCCAAAGGACGTCACGACCTGGGTGTGCCACCCAGGCGGGCCCCGGGTGATCGAAGCGGTCGAAAACGTGTTGGACCTGCCGTCCAACGCTCTTGACCACACGCGAAATTCGTTACGCACCAACGGTAATCTTTCTTCGGTGTCGGTGCTTGACGTGCTGCGAGCCAACATGACCGATCCCCCGGCGCCGGGTTCGATCGGCCTGATGGTCGCGATGGGCCCGGCCTTCTGCTCGGAATTGGTGTTACTCAAGTGGTAGGGCCATGTACTACATATTGATCTTGGCGGTCGCGATCGAGCGCCTGGTGGAGCTGGCGATAGCACAGCGCAATGCGCGCTGGTCGTTCGCCCAGGGCGCCAAGGAGTTTGGCCAGCGGCACTACCGGGTAATGGTCGTGCTGCACAGCGCACTGTTGGTGGGCTGCGTGGTCGAGACCTGGGCGCTGCACCGGCCGTTCCTCCCGTGGCTGGGCTGGCCGATGGTCGGCGTACTGGTGCTGAGCCAGGCGCTGCGCTGGTGGTGTGTGGGGTCCCTGGGCCGACGGTGGAACACCCGGGTGATCGTGTTGCCGCATGAGCCGTTGGTGCAGCGCGGCCCGTACCGGTTCCTGCATCACCCCAACTATGTTGCGGTGGTGGCCGAGGGTTTCGCGCTGCCGCTGGTACACACCGCTTGGCTGACCGCACTGCTCTTCACCGTGGCCAATGCGACGTTACTGACAGTGCGCCTGCGCGTGGAGAACTCGGCGCTGGGCTATACATGACGGTCTACGACGCTGATCTGTTAGTCGTCGGCGGTGGTCCAGGCGGCCTTGCGACCGCGTTACACGCACGCAGACAAGGCCTTTCGGTGATTGTCGCCGAGCCGCGCGACGACCCGATCGACAAGGCTTGTGGTGAAGGGCTGATGCCTGGGGGCCTGGCTGAACTGGCCTCGCTGGGGGTAGATCCGGTAGGTATGCCGTTTGACGGCATCGCCTATGTGGACGAGCATCGCCGCGCCGAGGCCCGGTTTCGTACCGGGCCGGGTCGGGGCGTGCGGCGCACCACACTGCATGCGGCCCTGGCAGCGCGCGCCAAAGAGCAAGACACTGAATGGATCCGGACCCGGGTGACCTCCGTACAACAAGACGCGGATTCGGTGACGGCCGCCGGGATCCGCGCGCGCTGGCTGGTGGGCGCCGACGGACTGCATTCGACGGTGCGGCGGGCAGTGGGGATCACCGCGACAGCCGGAACACCCCGCCGCCACGGCCTGCGCTGGCACTACCGGGTGCCCGCCTGGTCCCGATTCGTCGAAGTGCATTGGTCCCGTTGGGGTGAGGCATACGTGACGCCGGTAGAGCCCGATCTGGTCGGCGTGGCGATCCTGTCCCGCCAACGACCCGAACTCGATTGGTTCCCTTCACTTACACCGCATCTACAAGGTGCCGGTCACGGGCAACCACGCGGCTGCGGCCCGCTGCGCCAGGTGGTATCCCGTCGGGTCGCGGGCCGGGTGCTGCTGGTCGGCGACGCGGCCGGGTACGAGGACGCCCTGACCGGCGAAGGCATCAGCCTCGCTGTCAAACAGGCGGGCGCGGCGGTTCGCGCCATCGTGGACGATGCCCCCTCCTCGTATGAGGCCGCGTGGCACCGGGTTACCCGCGACTACCGCTGGCTTACCCGCGGCCTGGTGCTGGCGAGCACGCCACGAGTGGCCCGCCGCGCAATTGTCCCCGCGTGTGAGCTGCTACCGCCGCTGTTCCGGCGGGCGGTGAACACGCTGGCGCAGTGACTGATTGGCGGCCCGGAGCGACGCTTCCGTCAATTCTTGACATGCCGCGCCTCAATTAACGCTATATTCACCTGGCTGGGTATGTGATTACTTGGGGAGGTATCGCATGTCGTTTGTCAACGTTGTACCGGACGTATTGGCCACGGCCGCAACGGATTTGACCGGAGTGAATTCGTTACTCAGCGCGGCCAATGCGGCCGCGGCCGCCCCGACGACGGGGCTGCTCGCCGCGGCGCAGGACGAAGTGTCGGCGGCCATCGCAGGGCTGTTTTCCGAGTACGCGCACGGCTATCAGGCGGTAAGCGCGCAAGCGACGGAGTTTCATACCTGGTTTGTGCAGGCGCTGACCGCAGGAGTGGGTTCATATGTCAGCACGGAGGCCGCCAGTGCCTCGCCGCTGCAGCAACTGCTCAATCTGATCAACGCACCCAGCGTGGCATTGACCCAGCGCCCGTTGATCGGCAACGGGACAAACGGCGCACCGGGAACCGGGAATGACGGCACGCCCGGCGGTTGGTTGATCGGCGACGGTGGTGCCGGCGGTTCGGGCGGGGTGGGACAGAAGGGCGGCGCCGGCGGGGCCGCCGGGCTGTTCGGTACCGGCGGCGCGGGTGGCGCCGGCGGGAACAGCCTCGCGGCCGGCGATGGCGGAGCCGGCGGGGCCGGCGGGGCGG
>NZ_LQPW01000037.1 GCF_002116635.1 Mycobacterium szulgai
GGCGATGGCGGAGTCGGCGGGCTGGGCGGCAACGGTGCGGCGGGCATCGGCACCACAGGTGGTGATGGTGGCGGCGGCGGCGCCGGCGGCGCGGCCGGCGTAGGGGGTGCTGCCGGGGCAGGTGGCGGCATCGCAGGCGCAGCGGGCACCGGCGGCCAGGGTGGCAACGGCGGCACCGGGGGTACCGGCGGCAACGGCGCCAACAGCGCCGGCGTGATCGACGGCAACAACGGCCATACCGGCTTCGCCGGCGGCGCCGGCGGTGCCGGTGGCCAAGGAGGCGGCAGCGGTCCGGGTGGCACCAACGGCAGCGGCGGTCTCGGAGGTAACGGCGGCCAGGGCGGCACCGGCGGCAACGGCTATGTGGGTGGAGACGGCAGCGCCGCGTTCAACAACGGCGCCGGCGGCGATGGCGGCACCGGCGGCGGCGGCGGCAGGGCAGGCGCTGGCGGTCAGGCCGGCACCGGCGGCACTGGCGGCAACATCGGCGCCGCGGGCCACGGCGGCACCGGCGGCACCGGTGGCGACGGCGGCCTCGGCGCCAGTGGCAACAACTCCGCCGGCGTCGGCGGCAATGGCGGCCAGGGCGGCTCCGGCGGCGCCGGGGTCAACGGCAGCAACGGCGGCACCGGTGGCACCGGCGGCACCGGTGCCGCTGGCGGAACCAACGGCAGCGGCACAAGTGCCAACGGCGGCACTGGCGGTAATGGCGGCGGCGCCACCGACGGCGGCAACGGCGGCACCGGCGGCCAGGGCGGCCAAGGCGGTGCCGCCGCGCAGGGCGGCGCCGCGGGCACCGGCGGCACCGGCGGCAACGGCGGCACCGCAGTCAACGGCGGCAACGGCGGCAACGGCGGCACGGGCGGCGCCGGCGGCGCAGGCCTCAGCGCTAATCCCGTCACCTCTGGCACGGGCGGCACGGGCGGCACTGGAGGTGTCGGCGGAAACGGCGGCTTGGCGACCGGTAGCGGCTCCGGCCATGGTGGAACGGGCGGCACCGGTGGCGTCGGCGGCCAAGGCGGCGACGCGGCATTCGCCGGCAAGGGTGGCGCCGGCGGCGCCGGCGGCCAAGGCGGCAACTCGGCCACCGCGGGCGACGGCGGCAGCGGCGGCACCGGCGGTGCGGGCGGCAACGGCGGTGACGACGTCGACTTCGGCGGCACCGCTGGCAGTGGTGGCAACGGCGGCAACGGCGGCAGTGGCGGCACCGCAGCCGGCGGCGGCGACGGTGGCGTCGGCGGCAGCGGCGGCGACGGCGGCGCCACCGGTGCCCGCGCCCTTTTGGCCAACCCGGGCACCGCTGGTAATGGCGGTAACGGCGGCCAGGGCGGCACCAGCACCGCGGGAACCGCCGGCGACGGCGGCCAGGGCGGAAACGGCGGCACCTCAGCCAATGGCGGGACGGGTGGCAACGGCGGCACCGGCGGCACCGGCGGCACCGGCAACGACGCCGGCGGCAACGCCGGCAACGGCGGACAAGGCGGACAAGGGGGCAACAGCGACTTCGGCAATGCCGGTAGCGGCGGCACCGGCGGCCAAGGCGGCACCGCTGGGGCCGGCGCGAAAGGCGGCGCCGGAGGCGACGGCGGCCAGGGTGGCGCCGCAACCAGCGGTGGCAACGGCGGTGGCGGCGGCACCGGAGGCACGGGTGGCATCGGCGGCGGCGTAATGAACGGGACCGCCGGTGGGGGCGGCACCGGCGGCAACGGCGGCGCCGGCGGAACCACAAGCGGCACTGACTTCAACGGCAACAGCGGCAACAGCGGCAACGGCGGCACCGGCGGCACCGGCGGCTTCGGCGGTGAAGTCCTGGCCTCCGGTACGGCCGGGGCCGGCGGCACCGGGGGCAACGGCGGCACGGCAAGCGGCAACGGCCGCGGCGGCGATGGCGGCCAAGGCGGAGCCGGCGGCCAAGGCGGCGTCTTCGCCGACACCGGCACCGGCGGCCGCGGCGGCGACGGCGGCAATGGCGGCACCAGTGGCACCAGTAACGCCGGCAACGGCGGCATAGGTGGAACCGGCGGCGCCGGCAAAACCGCCGGCAACGGCGGAAACGGCGGAACCGGCGGCACCTCTACTGCCGGTGGCCATGCCGGCAACGGCGGCACCGGCGGCACCGGCGCCGTCGGCACCATCGGCGCCGACGGCAGCATCGGCAGCAGCGGCGGCAACGGCGGAAACGGCGGCAACGGGGGCATCGCAACCGGCGGCGGCCACGACGGCAATGGCGGAGACGGTGGCAACGGCGGCGATGGCTTCGACGTGACTGTCAACGGCTACAACGGCAATGGCGGTAACGGCGGTAACGGCGGCAACGGCGGCAGCGCGACCGGTAGCGGCAATGCGGGTAACGGCGGCGCTGGCGGCCAAGGTGGCACCGGCGGCAACGGTAGCTACACCATCGACGGCGTCGGCTTACCCGCCGGCACCGGTGGTGCCGGCGGCGACGGCGGCGCCGGGGGCACCGCAACGGGTAGCGACAATGCCGGTAGTGGCGGCCAAGGCGGCCAAGGCGGCACCGGCGGCGTCGGCGCTCGCGGCATCTCCACACCTCCGGGGGGCCCCTTGCCGTCCTTGCCCGGAGCCACTGGCGGTACCGGCGGTATCGGCGGCAACGGCGGCAACGGCGGCGAAGCAACCGGCGGCAATGCCGGCGCCGGCGGCGCCGGGGGTACTGGCGGCACGGGCGGCATGGGCGGCTATGGCATCGATCTATCCGGCGGCGACGGCGGCTTAGGCGGCGGCGGTGGCGACGGCGGCAGGGGCGGCGGCACCGTGGATGGGGCGGCCGGCGGCGGCGGAAGCCGTGGCGAGGGCGGCAGCGGCGGCGTCGGAGGCGGCGGCGCGCAGTTCGGCGCTATCGGCGGCACGGGCACGCCTGGTCAACCCGGCATTCCCGGAGTGCTGCACTGACCGAGCCGCCGATGCGGCGTGATCCCACTGGGGGTGCCGGCGGTAACGCTGGTGCCGGCGGCGCTGGCGGACTCGCAACCGGCAGCGGCAACGGCGGCAACGGCGGAGCGGGTGGCGCTGGTGGGCGGGGTGGTAACGGCTCTGGTAACGCCGGGACGGGCCTGGGTCTGGGTAGCGAGGGGGGCAACGGCGGCGGCGGAGGAGGCGGAGGTAACGGCGGGAGTAGCGGAACCGCAACGGGAGGTCGCGGCGGCGACGGCGGCAATGGCGGCGGTGGCGGATTGGGCACAATCAACCACCCCAATGGCGGCAAGACGCCCGGCGGTATCGGCCCGAACGGGACCCGCGGCAGCGACGGCAGCCGGGGAAGCCTCGTTTTCTGACCTGAACGCCGCAGCGCGGTGCGCGGACCCAGATCCGGCACCGTGCACGCACTCGGTAGCCACACCAGCCTCGGTGGCACCAGAAGCGTCCGGCGCAACCACTCGGCAAACGTGCTAGCAGGGGCGATATCACGGTTGGCGGCGCAGTCACGTTTCGAATCCGACCGCACTCCCCTACCGGCCCGCGCGTTCACCGAAAATCGTCCCGCAAAGCCTGCTGGCCAGCGATTCAACAATTGGCCAGCATTTGTGCATAAGCGGTCTGGGATGGTCCTGCTCAGAGCACGCACGTCGATAGGCAGGACCGCAATGACACCGCGCCGATCCTCTCGCGTCCTCGGACAAATCTCGCTCAGCCACCGCGTCAGAGTTTGAGGAAGGAACGGTCCAATGTCGTACGTGTTTGCGGCTCCCGAACTGGTAGCGGTAGCAGCCGCGGAATTGACCGACATCGGCTCGGCGGTCAACGCCGCCGCCGGCTCAGCGGCGGCCTCGACAACCCAGCTAATGACCGCCGCCGCCGATGAGGTGTCGACGCAGATCGCGGCGTTGTTCAGTTCCCACGGTACACAGTTCCAGGCGCTCAACGCTCACGCTGCGGCGTTTCACGACCAGTTCCTGCGGAATCTGAACGCCAGCGCGAACTCCTACGCGCTGGCCGAGGCTGCCAACGCCGGACCTTTGCAGGCTATCGAGCAAGGCCTGCTCGGCGTGATAAACGCCCCGACTCAGCTGCTGGTTGGTCGCCCGCTGATCGGCGACGGCGCGAATGCGACCACACCGGGCGGCCGCGGCGGTGACGGCGGTCTGCTGTGGGGCAACGGCGGCAACGGCGCCGCGGGCGCTGCTGGCCAAGCCGGCGGGGCCGGCGGGTCGGCCGGGCTGTTCGGCAATGGCGGCGCCGGCGGTGCGGGCGGTGCGGGCGTCACCGGGGCCGCTGGCGCCATCGGCGGAAACGGCGGGGCCGGTGGGGCCGGCGGCGCGGGCGGCCTGATATCCGGCCAGGGCGGGGGCGGCGGTGTCGGCGGCGCGGGCGGTGTCGGCG
>NZ_LQPW01000038.1 GCF_002116635.1 Mycobacterium szulgai
TGTTGGAACCCGCCGGCCCCGCCGGTGCCGCCGGAGCCAAACACCCCGCCGTTGCCGCCGGCGCCGCCGACCCCGCCGAATCCGCCGTGTCCACCAGCCCCGCCGTTGGAGAACAGCCCGCCGGTCCCGCCCGCGGCCCCGGCGCCGGCGCCCTGGCCTGCGCCGGCCCCGCCGGTTCCGGCGGCGCCGAACATGAAGCCGGCGTTCCCGCCGCGGCCGCCGGAGCCGCCGCTGCCGTTGAGGGCGCCACCACCGCTGCCGCCCGTTCCGCCAGACCCGATCAACAAGCCGGCACCGCCGGCAGCGCCAGCCCCACCGGTCCCGCCGACACCGGCCGCCAGACCGCCCGCCCCTCCGGTGCCGCCGGAGCCGAAGAAGATGCCGCCGGCTCCACCAGCGCCGCCGGCCCCGGCTTTACCCGCGGCGGCGGCGTTGGTTGCCCCGTGCCCGCCGTTGCCGCCGTTCCCGAAGAGCCAGCCGCCGTCGCCGCCCGGTGCGCCGCTGCCTGGAGTTCCGTTGAGCCCGTTACCAATCAGCGGACGTCCGGTGGCCGACAGGATGGGCTGGTTAATCGCATTAAGTGCGTCCTGCTGCAGGGTATGAATCGGCGACGGACTTGGGAGCGGGTTGGAGCCGTCGGCGCCCAACAGCAGCGCGCCGAGCCCGCCGAGACCGGCCTTGCCCGGAGTTGCGCCGGTCCCGCCGCTGCCGCCGTTCCCACCGTTACCAACCAAGCTGGCCGCGGCGTTGCCACCGGCCCCGCCGTTACCGCCAGTGCCGGTCGAGCTGGCCCCGCCGCTGCCGCCGTTGCCGCCGTTACCGAAGAACCCCGGTTTGCCACCGGTCCCGCCGACCCCTCCGCTGCTTGTACCACCAATGCCGCCAGAACCCCCGGCGCCTCCGGAGCCAATGATCATGCCGGCGTTGCCACCGGCCCCGCCTATCCCGCCGGTGGTCGTGCTGAATCCACCGGGACCGCCGGCGCCGCCAGAACCTAGGAACATGCCCGCGTTGCCGCCGGCCCCGCCGGCCCCGCCGATAGCCCCGCCGAAGCCTTCCCCGCCGCTGCCGCCGGCCCCGCCGGCGGCACCGAAGGCGAACATGCCCGCGTTGCCGCCTGCGCCGCCCGCTCCACCGGCCCCCGTTGGGAATAGGCTCGCGCCGCCCGCGCCGCCTTCGCCACCGGCGCCGAACATGCCGCCGGCCCCGCCGGCGCCGCCGGCTCCGCCGTTTCCGAGCGTGGAGCCAGTTCCGCCGGCACCGCCGGTGCCGCCTGCGCTGAACATGCCACCCACTCCGCCGGCGCCACCGGCTCCGCCGGTCCCGCCTGATCCGCCGGCGCCGCCGACGCCGCCGTCGGCGAAGAGTCCGCCGGCCCCGCCAGCGCCACCGGCGCCGCCGGTAGCGCCGAGGGCGAACGCGAACCCGCCGCGCCCGCCATTGCCCGCGGCGCCAAAGAGCATGCCCGCGTTGCCGCCCGCGCCACCTGCCCCACCGTTCCCCCCGGTGAGGTTCGCTGAGTGACCGCCGGCCCCCCCGGCGCCGCCGGTGCCGAACATCATGGCGTTGCCGCCGGCGCCGCCGGCGCCGCCGGTCCCGGCGGCGCCCGTGGCGGTCCCACCCGCGCCGCCGGCCCCGCCGTTGCCGATAAACCCGGCGGCCCCGCCTTTGCCGCCGGCGGTGCCGCTCGCCCCGGACGCACCAGACCCGCCGGACCCGCCGTTACCGATCAGCCACCCGGCGGCGGTCCCGTTTTGGCCAGTGCCGGGCTTACCGTTGGTGCCGTTGCCTATCAGCGGGCGTCCGGTCTGGGTAACGAAGAACGCGTTGATCGCGTTGAGCAGCGGATCGGCGACGGATGCGGCGCCGGAGGCCTCGGCGGCCGCATACGACCCCGCGCCGAAGGTCAGCGCCTGCACGAACTCGCTTTGGAAGGTCGCCGCCTGCGCACTCAACGCCTGATAGGCCTGGCCGTGCGCCCCGAACAGCGCGGCGATGGCGACCGAGACCTCATCCTTGGCGGCGGCCACGACCGCCGTCGTTTGGGCCGATGCGGCCGTGTTAGCCGCGTTGAGTGCCGAGCCGATACCGGCCAAATCTGTTGCTGCTGAACCCAAAACGTCAGGAACCGCGATGAGGAACGCCATTTTGATACCTCCCAGTGCGACATGACTTAGATGTCATACCGACCCGGAGATCGCCCGACCTCAGACCAAACGGATCGGCAAGATAGCAGCCTATCGCGGCATGTGCAACTTATGCGGCGGTTTTCCTGGAATCTGCTTCTGAATTTTTGTCGTGGTCGCCGCGGGCGTCCCGTACCTCGGTGAGTGGCACCTCCCGGAGGAAGAGCGCCAGGACGAATCCGAGCAGGCCCACGAGCGCTGCGTAGAAGAACACCTGGGTGAGCGAATCGCGGTAGGCTCGCGCCGTGTCGGCCGCGACCTCGAGCGGCAGGCGGTGCAGCGTCGCCGAATCAGCTTGTTGACCAAGGAAGTTCGCGAACAGTGCGCCAAGTATCGCAGTGCCGAAAGAGCTTCCGATGGTGCGGAAGAACGTCACGCTGGCGGTGGCGACGCCGAGGTCGGCGAAACTCGTCGTGTTCTGCACGATGAGGATCAGCAACTGAATCGACATGCCGATCCCAGAGCCCAGAATCACCAGATAGAGCGACTGCGCCAACGGCGACGTCGACTCGTTCATCTGTGACAACAGCAGGTACCCCGCCGCCGTCAGGGCGTAACCCACCACTGGGAAGATCTTGTACCGCCCGGTGCGGCCGACGAGTACGCCGCTGCCTATCGAGGTGATCAGCATGCCGATGATCATCGGCAAGGTATACAAGCCCGACTTGGTCGCCGAATCGTGGTCGACGTACCGCAGGTATGCCGGCACCACGGTGACCGCGCCGAGCATCGAGAACCCGATCCCGAAGGCAAGCGCGCAGCACAGTGAGAACGTCGAGTCGTGGAATAGGTGAGGTGGCAAAATGGGCGCGGCGACGCGGCTTTCCACCCAGCCGAAGACGCCAAGCACCGCAGCGGAACCCACGAAAAGCCCGATGATCACCGCTGATTCCCAGGCGTAGGTAGTGCCGCCCCAAATCGTGGCCATGGTCAGGCCGGTCGCGCCCACGATGACCAATGCCATCCCGAGGTAGTCGATGACCGGAGCCGGGTTTCGGGTCGACTTCGGCATGGCCGTCACCGCCACCGCCAGGATCACCAGTGTTACCGGCACATTTATCCAGAATGCCCACCGCCAATTCAGGTGGTCGCTGAGGAAACCGCCTACCAGTGGACCGGTCACTGTCGCGATCCCGAATACGGCGCCCAGAATGCCCTGATATCGGCCGCGGTATCGAGGTGGTGCGATCTCGCCGGCCAACGCGCTTGCGGTGACGCCTATCGCGCCACCGCTAACGCCTTGCAGCGCACGGGAAATCACCAGCATGATCATCGATTGCGAGAGGCCGGACAGCAGCGAGGCGGCGATGAACAGCGTCAGGGCCCCCACGAAAATCCGCTTGCGGCCCAACAGATCACCGAGCTTGCCCGCGATGGGGATGACGGCGGTCGCGCTCAGCAGGTAAGCGGTGACGATCCAGGATTGATGGCGTGCGCCACCGAGGTCGGCCACGATGGTGGGCAGCACCGCGGCGGCCTTGGTCACTGCGAGCGCCGCGATCAGCATCCCGGATGCAATTGCCGCGAAAATAACATTGCGTCTTCGTGAGCTCATCGCCATGCCCGTCATGACCACACTCCCGCTAGGTCCAAAAAGTCATTGCTGCAACGGCTTTCGGTCTGAGGGCAGATTGCGGCGGTTGATGTCGACCACCACCGCCGCCGCCTGCTGGGCCGCGGCCGGATCACCGGCCGCGATGGCGTCCACCAAGGCATCGTGCCACTGATCATGGGCGGCCTGAGCTTCGTCGTCGAACTCGCACGCAGTGAGAAACTCGCCGAATGCCGCGGTGACTTGTTCGTAGATCTCGGCCAGGAAGTCGTTGCCGCCCGCGCGCACCGCGGCGAGGTGAAAGGCGCTGTCCGCGAACGCATGTGCGGTGCGATCTCCGGACTTGCGGGCCTTGCGTAGGTCGGACAACAGCGCGCGGATGCGCTTGAGGTCGGCGGCGGTTCGCCGTCGGGCGGCTTGGCCGATTGCGTGCTGTTCGAGCAGCGCCCGCAACTCGAGGACCTCCTCCGGTTTGGTCTTGGCTACCCGGTGCTGCAGCACGGCGCCCAGCTCGGTGGCGATCCGCACGTAGGTTCCATCGCCGGCGCGCGCCTCGAGCACGCCCAAATGTGTCAACGAGCGCAGCGCCTCGCGCACGGTGTTTCGGGCGACTCCCAATGCCTCGGCCAGCTCGAGCTCGCTTGGCAGCTTGGTGCCGACCGGCCACTGCTTGGACTCGATCCGCTCCCGAATCTGTGCCGCGGCCTGCGCGGCCAGCGTTGTGCGGGTCCCGGGAACCAGCTGTGCGACCAATCCCGCCATGTAAACCTCCGAATGTCGGACATTCATGGGAAGTATGGGCGCCAGACGGCATGTCAGGCAACAGCCCGCGACTAGGTCGTCGCATTAACACCGTTGACACCGCCCGCGCCCAGCAGCCGCCCGCCGGCGCCACCCGTCCCCACGCCGCCCATGTTGGTGGCCGTCCCGCCGTTGCCGCCGTTGCCGCCGTTGCCGACCAGCCAGGCGGCCCCGCCGTTGCCGCCGTCGCCGCCGCTTCCGCCGGCCGCGTTGGCCGCCCCGCCGTTGCCGCCGTTGCCGCCGTTGCCGATCAACCCGGCACTGCCGCCGGTCCCCCCGGGCCCGCCGGAGCCCACCTTGCTGAAGCCGCCCCAGCCGCCCGTTCCGCCGGCACCGCCGCTGCCGAACAGCGGTCCCGCGTTGCCCCCGGCTCCGCCCGCGCCGCCATTCAACCCGGCGACACCGCCGTCGCCACCGTCACCGCCCGAGCCGGCAATCAGCCCTCCAGCGCCGCCGGTGCCGCCGGTACCGCCGCTGACGTGGCCGACGCCGCCGTCGCCACCCTGACCGCCGCTGCCGAACAGGCCGCTGGCGCCGCCTGCTCCGCCGGCTCCACCCTTGGCCGGTTGGCCGTTGCCGCCGTCGCCGCCTGCGCCGCCGGAGCCGTACAGCAAACCGCTCTGGCCGCCGTTGCCGCCCGCCCCGCCGTTGGTGCCGCCGGTGCCACCGTCCCCGGCAGTGCCGCCGTCGCCGAACACCCCGGCGGCGCCGCCGTCCCCGCCGACGCCGCCGTCGCGGGTGAGGCCGGAGCCACCGACTCCGCCGAACCCGCCGTCGCCGAAGAAACCGGCGGCTCCGCCGGCTCCGCCGGTGCCACCGTCCTGGCCGCCGTTACCGCCGTCGCCGCCGAGCCCGCCCGACCCGTACAGCAGGCCGCCCGCGCCGCCGGCCCCACCCTGGCCGCCGACGGCATCGTCGGCCTGTCCGCCGTCACCGCCGGCTCCGCCGGCACCGAACATGCCGGCGGCCCCGCCGACCCCGCCGACCCCGCCGAACTGGTGTGCGCTGACCCCGCCGACACCACCTTTGCCGCCGGAGCCGAATAGGCCTGCGGCCCCACCCGCGCCGCCGGTGCCGCCGTCTCCGTCCAAAGAGCCGCCGCCGGTGCCGCCGTTCCCTCCGTTACCGAACAGCCCGCCTGCGCCGCCGGCCCCGCCGGCGCCGCCGGGTCCACCCGGCAGTCCGAATCCGCCGACCCCGCCGGCCCCGCCGGTACCCAATAGCCCTGCGGCCCCACCGTTTCCGCCGCTCTTGCCGGGCGCGCCGGAGCCCCCCGTCCCCCCGTTGCCGATCAAGAGGCCGCCCGGCCCGCCATTGGCACCGGTGCCGGGCGCACCGTTGACACCGTTGCCGATCAGCGGGCGGCCGAACAGGGTTTGCGTGGGGGCATTGATGAGGCGCAGCACGCTGGCGGCCTCGGTGCCGGCATAGGCGTTTGCGCTGGCGGCCAGGGTCTGCACGAACCGGTCGTGAAACACCGTCGCCTGAACGCTCAATGCTTGATAGGCCTCGGCGTGAGCCCCGAACAACGCGACGATGGCGGACGACACCTCGTCCCCGGCTGCGGCGAGCAAGCCGGTGGTCGGAGTCGCCGCGGCGGCGTTGGCCGCGTTGAGCACGGTGTTGATATGTGCCAAATCCGCGGCGGCGGCAGCCAGCAACTCCGGCGCCACGATCACAAGCGACACGTTATCGCGGCAGCGGTCGTCTAATTGACGGTTTGGCCAATATCACGGTGACCCGTTCACACCCTGCTGACCGAACAGCAACCCGCCGGCGCCGCCGCCGCCGGCGTCGCCGGTACCTGTCGTGCCGTCCCCGCGATTGCCGCCGTTGCCGCCGTTGCCGACGAGTCCGGCATTGCCGCCATGGCCGCCGTCGCTGCCGAAGCTGCCAAGGAACACTGCATCGCCGCCGGCTCCACCGTCGCCGCCGTTGCCGATCATCCCGGCGTTGCCGCCGGCCCCGCCGACTCCGCCGGCGCCGGTGAAGGCGAAGCCGCCGGAGCCGCCGCGGCCGCCGGTCCCGCCGTCACCGAACAGCGCGCCGGCGTCGCCGCCGGTGCCGCCGGCACCCCCGAAGGTGCCACTGGCACCACCGTCGCCACCCCGGCCGCCGCTGCCATAGAGCAGGCCGGCGTCGCCGCCGGCCCCGCCGGCTCCGCC
>NZ_LQPW01000039.1 GCF_002116635.1 Mycobacterium szulgai
GCCGGTGCCTGCGCCACCTGCGCCGCCGCTACCACCCGCCTCGCCAGGTGCGATGCCGGCGGCGCCATTCCCCCCGCCACCCCCCTGGGCGGTGTCGCCGCCAGGAGCCAGCGTCGCAGCCCCGCCGGCGCCGCCCGCGCCGCCGTTGGCTCCGCCGTCACCGCCGGTGCCGCCGACGGCCCGGGTGAAGCCCGAACCACTCGTGGCGGTACCCCCGGCGCCGCCGGTACCGCCGATCGCGCCGGCTCCGCCATCCGCGCCTGTACCGCCATCACCTGCAATGACAGTGCCACTCGCCGCGGACGCCGGGGCACCGGCGGTGCCGGTGGCGGCGGCGCCCATCGGTGTGATGTTGACACCATTTGCCCCGACAAGGCCGCTGCCGCCTTGCCCGCCCGCACCGCCGTCACCGAACAGCACCGCGTTGCCGCCATTACCCCCGGGGCCGGGAGCGCCGCCGTTCACACCCCCCATCGCGGAACCACCCGTCCCACCGGCACCACCGTTGCCGAACAGCATCCCGCCGGCGCCGCCGTTACCGCCAGGCTGACCAGGCCCGCCTAGCCCGCCTAGTCCGCCGTTGCCGAACAGTCCCGCGGCCCCGCCGCTACCACCGGGCTGGCCGGCCCCGCCGGACCCGCCGGACCCGCCGTTGCCCCACAACAACCCCCCCGGACCGCCGGATGCGCCGGTGCCCGGTGCCCCGTTGGTGCCGTTGCCGATCAGCGGGCGACCAAACAGCGCCAGGGTGGGTGCATTCACCAGGCCGGACACATCCTGCTGCAAGGTCTGTAAAAGTGCTAGCGGCAAAGCATTGGCGGCATCGGCAGCCGCATACGCGCCCCCGCTCGCGTTCAATGCGTTGGCGAACTGGTCGTGAAACGTTGCCAGTTGAGCGCTCATCGCCTGGTAGCTCTGCCCGTGCCCGGCGAACAGGGCCGCGATCTGCGTCGACACATCGTCGGCAGCCGCAGGCAGCACTCCGGTCGTCTGGGCGAGCGCGGTCAGATTAGCCGCGTTGATCGCCGAACCAATACCCGCTAAGTCCGTTGCGGCTGCTGCAAATGCCTGCGGTACAGCTATCACAAACGACATGGCAGGCTCCTACCGGTCGTTATCAACTAACCAGGAAGACGAGCGTAGAGCAGCGCTGTCGGACACCTCCGGGCCTTGGCGCTAACTGACAGCAAACTGTCAGCAACGGCAGCGGGGCAGCGCTACCTCGATGATGGCGTGACTCCGGTTGGAGGCGAGTGTGATCGACGACGCCGTGATCGAGCCGGGTTTTACGGGCCAACCGTCTGCTCTGCAGGGGCGCCGGCCGTCCGTGCGCTGGTGGCACTCGCCACCTCTTCGGGGTCAGCCAGATTCAGCGGGCGGGCCAGCTGGGTGGGGGCGGCCCGGCCACGCAGTTCGACGACCTCGCCGACATCCCAGCACAGCGCTTCGGCGTCCAGTGCTCCGCTGACCGCGATAGCCGAGGCCAAAACGTGGCCTTCTTCCAGCTTGGCCAGCTCGGTGAGCCGGGCGGCTTCGTTGACCGGGTCGCCGATCACGGTGTACTCGAAACGGGCCTGGGCGCCGATGTGCCCGGCGATAGCCCGTCCGGCCGAGACTCCGATGCCGAACTCCGCGGAACCCAGCACCGGCAGGAGTTCGTCGTGCAGCTCACGCGCGGCAGACAGCGCCGCACCGGCGCCGTCCGGGTGTTCGATCGGGGCGCCGAAGATGGCCAGCGCGGCGTCGCCCTGAAACTTGTTGACGAACCCGCCGTGCCTGCCGACGGTATCCACGACCACCCGGAAGAACTCGTTGAGCAGGCTGACCACCTCAGCCGGCGGTCGGGTAGCGGCCAGTTGAGTGGAGCCGATCAGATCCACGAACAGCACCGCGACGTCGCGTTCTTGGCCGCCCAGCTCGGTGCCGCGCTCGATGGCGCGCCGCGCCACGTCTTCACCCACGTAGCGGCCGAACAGGTCGCGCAGTCGCTGCCGCTCGGACAGATCGCGCACCATGTCGTTGAAGCCGGCCTGCAGCATGCCCAGTTCGCTGGCGTCATAGATCTGCATGTGGGCGTTGTAGTTACCACGCTGCACCTCTGACAGCGCCCAGCGCAGCTGGCGCAGCGGGTCGGCGATAGACATGGCCACCAGCAGGGTGCTGGCCGAACCGATGCCCAACGCGGCCAGCGCCAGCAACAGGATTGGGTTGAACAGCTTTTCCGCCGACGCGTGCAGCAGCGATATCTTGTCCGACACCACTGCCAGCACGATCGCCAGCAGCGGCACCGCGGTGGACAGTACCCAGGCCAGCATCAGCCGCAGGATCACGCCGGGCGCCTTGACGTTTTCCGGCACACCGCTGCGCAGCGCGGCCACCGCCACAGGGCGCAGCACCCGTTCTGACTGCAGATAGCCGATGATCGCGGTCGCGGTGGCGCCCAGTGCGGTGGCCACCGCCACGACGGGCGCAGCGTAGCGAGCCACCGACCAGCTGGCGATGATGAACACGACGCTGCCGACGGCCCAGGACACCAGGCTGGTCACCGTTCGGTAGAACGGCATTCGCAAGGCGCGGCTGCGGGCCAGCTCGGTGGCGGCCGGATCGGTTTCACCCAGCAGATTGTCACGACGCTGCCAGCGGAAGACCGGCACCAGCAGCTTGAGGTTCCACACGAAGCCGGCCAAGAACAGCAGCATTACCGAGCTGATGAAGATCACCAAGTTCAGCTGCGGCAGATCCTGCAGCTGAATGCGGTCGTGAGGTGGCAGGCCGTAGCGCAGGAAGCCCAGCACGAAGAGGCCCCCGATGATGTCTGCCTGCAGCATGCTCAGCGAGAACACCGGCCACGGGGTGCGCACCACCCATCGGACGAATGCGCTGATTCGTCCGGGTAGTGCCGTCGCCGTGGCCATTAGCCCACCGTATCGGGCAGCGGTGACTCGTCGGAAACTTCGAACTACCTCGGCAAGTCGGCCGAAGTGGACGAAAGACGGCGAAAGATTACGGAATTGTCGCGAAACGGTGGCTGATAGGTATCTGTCGGCGGGGGTCGCTAGTGTGCCCGAATATGTCCGGGGTGTTTACGCGGCTGGTAGGCCAGGAAGCGGTGACGGCCGAGCTGCTCACGGCCGCCAAAGCCGCCCGCGGTGACTCAGATCACAGCGCGCTGGGCGACGGGACTATGACACATGCCTGGCTCATCACCGGACCGCCGGGCTCGGGGCGCTCGGTTGCCGCGTTGTGCTTCGCGGCCGCCCTGCAGTGCACCGGGGAGGGCGAGCCTGGCTGCGGGAGCTGTCGGGCCTGTACAACGACCATGGCGGGCACCCATGCCGACGTGCGGCGCGTTATTCCCGAGGGCCTGTCGATCGGTGTCGGCGAGATGCGCGCGATCGTGCAGATCGCGTCTCGTCGCCCGACCACGGGCCGGCGCCAGATCGTGGTCATCGAGGACGCCGACCGGCTGACCGAGGGCGCAGCCAACGCCTTGCTGAAGGTGGTCGAGGAGCCGCCGCCATCGACGGTGTTCCTGCTGTGCGCCCCGTCGGTGGATCCCGAGGACATCGCGATAACGCTGCGCTCCAGGTGCCGCCATGTGGCGCTGGTGACTCCGTCGACCGGAGCGATCGCGCAGGTGCTGGTCGACAGCGACGGGCTGAGCGCCGAGACGGCTAACTGGGCAGCGTCCGTCAGCGGTGGCCATGTGGGCAGGGCGCGCCGGCTGGCCACCGATTCCGAGGCCCGGCAGCGACGTGAGCAGGCGCTGGGCCTGGTGCGCGACGCCGCGACGCCGGCGCGGGCGTTTGCCGCCGCAGAGGAGTTGGTGGCGGCCGCCGAAGCCGAAGCGGTGGTGCTGACCGCCGACCGGGCCGAGGCCGAGACCGAAGAGCTGCGCACGGCGCTGGGGGCCGGCGGCACCGGTAAAGGCACGGCCGGCGCGATGCGCGGAGCCGCGGGTGCCATCAAAGACCTTGAGCGCCGCCAGAAGTCCCGTCAGACCCGCGCCTCGCGCGACGCGCTGGACCGGGCGCTGATCGACTTGGCCACCTACTTCCGCGACGCGCTGTTGGTCTCGGCAAACGCGAGTGAAGTGCAGGGCAACCACCCTGATATGTCCGACCGGGTCGCTGCCCTGGCCGCGCATGCGACGCCCGAGCGGCTGCTGCGCTGCATCGAGGCCGTGCTGGAGTGCCGCGAAGCGCTGGCCGTCAACGTCAAACCCAAGTTCGCCGTGGACGCCATGGTCGCGACTATCGGGCAGGAACTGCGCTAGCGATCCGCGGGTGGTCACACCAGTCACATCGGTACCGCCGGCTTGGGCGGGTGCACCGACCTGCCGTAGACTCGTGCCGCCCAGCGAGGGCACCGCCGCCTTAGCTCAGTCGGTAGAGCGATTCACTCGTAATGAATAGGTCAGGAGTTCGATTCTCCTAGGCGGCTCCAACGAGTTTTCTCAGTCGTCGATATGTACCGGCGGGTCGGCGAAGTTGAAATCCAACGGGTGCTGGTCAGGTCCCATCAAATCGCAGTGCTTGTCGGGCACTAGGTAGGAACTGGCGCCGTGGGCCACCCAGTTGGCAAATGTGACGCAACGTTGCCAGGTTCCGTCAGGCTGAATGGGTCCATCGCACTTGTTGATAACGCCGACTCCGCCGTACTGGCAGCCGGCGTTGGCCGGCGGTGCTGCGGCGATCAGCCCTGTGGCCAATACAGCGGCCCCCACGCCGGCGATGAAGGCGGCCATCGGCCGCGACGACGTGATCATGAATGCAGTCATTGCGAATCCCCTTTGGACAACCGCACCTCGATCATTGCACCGCGTCGAGCGTGACGACAGCGTCACGTTGGGACGCCAGCGTGACGACAGCGTCACGCTGGGCGGCGGTTCCCGGCAATCACAGTGGAGCCAGAAAGCCAACCGGTCCCGACGCGATGCACAACGCCAGCGCGGTGGTGTTGGCACGCACCGCGATCGCGTCTCCGGCACCCGGTAGCCGGACAAAGACGCGGTTGAGGCCGGGGTGCACCGGAACTTTCACCTCGGGGCCCTCGGGCAGCGACAGCGTCATCGAGCCGTCGGTGTTGGCCAGATAGTTGAGTTCGGCGGTCCAGTCCGACGGCAGTAGCGGCCCGTCCAGAATCAGCCGGGTGGGTTGGTCGGGCTGGGCAAAGTAGCCGCAGTGCGGCATGGGGCCGGGCACAATCGTGCGTACCCACGTCACCCGCGCATCCACCAGTCGGCCGGTGCTGGTGAACATGCGTAATTGCGTTGTCGTCGAGCCAAATTCGGGCCTATCGCGCAGTAGGGCGAACATGTGACTGGCCAGGTTCTCCGGCCAGGCCACCCGCTGCAGCACCAGCGGATCGACTTCCTGATCCAATAGCGGAGCGGCCGAATCCGTATGTGCGGCAGCCAAACTGGCGCGCGCGTTCTTCAGATAGGGCTCGGCGGGATTGTCGCGCCAGGAGGTCAGAAACGTCGATGTCGAATACAGGCTGCTGGCCAAAAACAACAGTGCCACACCAACTGTCGCCGCAGTACGAACCCGGGATGCATCGAGCCACGCCGCCGACGGCCGGTTTGGGGCGCTGAACGCCACCGCGGCCAACAGCGCCAGTACGACCGCCAAGTCGGGAAAATACCGCAGGGTCTGGGCCAGCTCGAGTGCGGTGAACCGCGATGAGCGCATCAGATAGATCGGCACCTGGCAGGCCACCGCATAACCCGCCGCCGTGACCCAGACCGGCCCGATGCGTTGCTTGCGGACCAGGGACAGCGCAACCAACGCGACCAGCACGGCCCAGCCGAGCGCCATCACCAGCACAGGGGGAGTGGCCCATGGCGACGACGGCGCCCAGCGTTCCCACTCCCACGGGCCGCCGGCCAGACCGGGCACGATGCCGTGGGTGATCGACCGGCGCAGTAGCGCCCATGTCATCGACAAATCCGAACTCCACCGCCGCTGGTTCACCACGGCCAGATACAGCCCCACCCAGCCCGCGGTCAGCGCCAGTGAAGGAACCCACAACCGAATGCCGCTTCGCCATACGCGACGCCAGGGCTCGGCGTTCACGTGGCCTACCAAAGCGGCCACGGCGAACGCCACGAACGGAATCACCGCAGCCTTCTCAAAGAACAGCAGGCCGACGAAGTACACCAACACCCCTGACAGGGCGTAGCGCTGACGGCCGGTGCGCACCAACAGGACAGCATCGCCGCACACCCAGGCCAGCGCCGCCAGCATCGGTAGCGAATTCAGCGCCGCCGCCCACCACGCGAAACCCGGCACACCCAGCGGCGTGAAAAGCGCGAACGTCAGCGGAACGAGCAGCACGGGCCGCCAGCCGAGGATCACCTGCAGTGCACGCAGCAGCGCCAAAGACGCCAGCAGCTGCAGCACCACCAGGCTGATCGCCGGGCCGGTCCACGCCAGCGGCGCCAGCCGGATGATCGCCCCGGCCATCAGGAACGCACCCGGCATCACGTGCCCGTCGTGGTCGTCGAACAGGTACGACGGCGATAGCAGACCTTGCGTTCCGGCGCGCCCGATCAAGATCAGATCGTCCCAGTAGAAGTAGCCATCGAAAGCCAGCACCGCACGAACCGCCAGCTGAACGGTGATCAAAGCGGCTGCCACGAGCACCACTCGGTATGGTGGGCCGGTGCGCGCACTGGTCACCGGGGCAGCCGGATTCATCGGGTCGACGCTAGTCGACCGACTCTTGGCCGACGGCCACACGGTCGTGGGGCTGGACAACTTCGCGACCGGTCGCGCGACTAACCTAGAGCATCTGGCCGACACCTCCGCCCATGTCTTCGTCGAGGCCGACATCGTCACCGCGGACCTGGAAACCATCTTCAAAGAGCACCGACCCGAGGTGGTGTTTCACCTGGCGGCCCAGATCGACGTGCGGAATTCGGTGGCTGACCCGAAATTCGACGCCGAGGTCAATGTCGTGGGCACCATCCGGCTGGCCGAGGCGGCGCGACGCGCAGAGGTCCGCAAGGTGGTGCACACCTCCTCAGGCGGATCCATCTACGGCATCCCGCCGGTCTATCCGACGTCCGAGACGGTGCCCACCAACCCCGCTTCGCCCTACGCCGCGGGCAAGGTTGCCGGCGAGATCTACCTGAACACCTTCCGCAACCTCTACGGCCTGGACTGCTCACACATCGCACCGGCCAACGTGTATGGCCCGCGCCAGGATCCGCACGGCGAGGCCGGCGTGGTCGCGATCTTCGCCCAGGCGCTGCTTTCGGGTAAGCCCACCAAGGTATTCGGTGACGGCAGCAACACTCGCGACTATGTGTTCGTCGACGACGTGGTGGACGCCTTCATCAAAGCGTCCGGCAAGGAGGGTGGCGGCCAGCGCTTCAACATCGGCACCGGCCTGGAAACCTCAGATCGCCAGCTGCATTCGGCGGTGGCAGCAGCCGTCGGCGGCCCCGACGACCCCGAGTTTCATCCACCGCGGCTTGGCGATCTGAAGCGCTCCTGCCTCGACATCGGCCTTGCCGAGGAAGTTTTGGGCTGGCGCCCGCAGGTCGAACTGGCCGATGGCGTGCGTCGCACCGTCGACTACTTCCGGCACCAGCACGCCGGCTGATCAGACCGGGACGGGAACCAGCCGGTCGGCAACGGCCTCCAGGAACGGGTGTTCGTCCCCGGTGTCGAGATAGTCCGCCGCCGGCCGCCAGTCGATGCGGCCCATCTTGCCGGCGAACAACCCGTAGCCGATCAGCTCCTGCAGCCGAGGCTCGAAGCGGCGCACCAACTCTCGCGGAATGCTGAGCTGCTGGTTGACCTGCTGGCGCACGAATCCCACGCAGAAGTTCACGGTCAACGCCGGGCGCGGCGCATCGGTGCGATTGGCCGCGGCCGTGTGCCACAGGCTGCCGTTCCAGACCAAAGCATCACCCGCTTTGATCTCGATCGGCTTGCCCTCCGGGTACGGCGGCGACGGCTGCTCTGCCCAGCGGTGCGAGCGGGGCACCACCTGGGTGGCCCCGTTGTCGGCGGTGAAGTCACACAACGCGATCAGCGCGTTGCACAGCAGCGGCTGATGCGGCCGCGGCAGCGGATACATCTCGTCGTCGCAGTGCAGGCGCTGGGCGACCGCCCCCGGCAGCTGGTTGCTGGTCATGCACCACGACAGCAGGCAATCGTGGCCCAATACGCCCTCGATCACCGGAAGCAGCTTCGGGTGCACCGGCAATGCCTCGTAGCGAGTGCCGTGCAGCAGCAAATTGTCGATGCGCACCCAGTCGTGGTCGGCCTTGGTGACCGGGCGGTGCCCCGGCCACGCCAGGCCCTTCACGACGGTGTTGGAGTTGGCGACGACAGTCGGCAATTCCCGTTCCAGTCGCTGAGTATCTGCAAGATACTCAGCGACCGAATCAGCGTCGAGGACGTCCTCGACGACGGTGTAGCCGAACTCGTCGATCTCGCCGACGTGGCGCTCGACCGATGAGTCCTGAGTCATCAGGCTGGCAGCAGGTCCTTTTCCGGCTCACCCTCGTCGCGGTCGTCGTCGGAAATGGTGACTTCGTCAGGGTCGAACATGGCGCCTCCTGCGGTCGGTTAAGGGATGCATAACTGTAAGCCGCATCACACTTGAGGCGCTAGTGCGACTCGGCCGGCTGTGCGTCCTCGGGTGCCCGCGCGCCCTCCAGCGCCACAGCGCGCGCCAGTCGCGCATACCGCAATTCCAGGTCCTTGAACCGCATGTAGGTGCTCAGGGTCGTGAAACTGAACGCCATGATCAGCGCGTAGAGCATCAGGTCGGTGCCGCGGCGTACGCCGAACCAGTGCGCGACCACCGTCGTGTCGTCGGGCCGCAGCACCGCATACACACCGCCGAACACGAACAGCACGTAGCCCACCTTCACCCACGCTTTGGACCGCGCACTGCGGCGCGAGCCCAGCAGGTAGGCCAGCAGCACCATGATCGACCCGATCAACAGCACCTGGATCCAGTTCATCTACGCATCCTCCCTCGCAGGAACCCGTCGAAGATGATGTTGACGCCGTTGAGCAGCGGCTGCCCCTTCGACTTGGAGTACTCGGTGTAGAGCACCTTGACGGGATATTCGGCTACGCGCCAATGGTTTTCGGTAATCAGCACAATGAATTCGCTGGCGTGGCTCATGCCGCTCATGGTGATGTTCAGCGCGTCGGCCACTTTTTTGTTGAACACCCGCAGGCCGTTGTTGGTGTCGGTGAGGCCAAGCCGGCGTCCGCGCCGGCTCAACCGCGCGGCGGTCTGCAGCACGATCCGCTTGAGCAGCGGCGGCCGGTTGGCAGCAGCGTCATCCAAGGAGTGCGCGAACCGCGTTCCGATAACGACGTCGACGTCATCGGTGCGCAGCCGCTCGATCATCGCGGCTACGTCTTTGACGCGATGCTGGCCGTCGGCGTCGAACGTGGCGAAGATCTGGGCGCCGGGCTGCTTGCGCGCGTACTCGACGCCGGTCTGGATGGCCGCGCCCTGGCCCAGGTTGATCGGATGGCGTACCAGGTGAGCTCCGGCTGCCAAGGCGATCTCGCCGGTGCCGTCGCTGCCGCCGTCGTCCACGCAGACGACGTTGTCGAAGACCGACCGCACGTCGGCGATGACCTCACCGATGACGGCGGCTTCGTTGTAGGCGGGGATGACGATCCAGACTTCCGGATAAGGCATTTCAAGCCCACAAGTTACACGCTGGTGGGCGACCGATCAGCCGCCAGCTGCGGTGGCGCGCGATAAAGCGGCCAGATGAACTCCGATTCCCACCAGCGGACCGCAGAGCAGGGCGATCACCGTGCGCGTCTCCAGCGCCAGCGGCAGCAACAGCAACAATCCCGCGGCCACGGTCGCGCCGACCCAGCCCAGTGAGTACGCCCGGTGCAGCGCGGCGGCCACCGCGCCGGCGCCGGTGAGGGTCAGCATCGCGATCGCGACCGCCGCCGCGGTCAGCCAGGCCAGCAGGGAGCTGCTGGCCTGGTATTGCGCCCCGAACCCGACGCGTAGCACCCAGGGGCCCAACGCGGCGGCCAGCACCACACCGATTGCGCCGATGAGCGCAATGATCAGTGCCGGCGTGATCAGCGCCCGAACCCGATGGGTGCGTTCGTCGACGAAGTGTGCGATCAGGTTGCCCTGCATGGCGGTCAGCGGTACCAGCAGCGGTGCGCGGGTCAATGTCACCGCCAGGATGACCACACCACCTTGGGCGCCCAGCTGAGTAGACGTCAGCTTCAGCAGCACCGGAAAACCCATCACCAGAATCGCGCTGGCACCTGCCGCGGTGATCGAATGGGCAGCGCCCCGCAGAAATGTCGTGGTGCTGGCGGGCGTCAGCAGCCGGGCCGCCGCACGGGCGGCCGGCGAGGTCAGCAGCATGATCAGCCAGGCCATCGACCCGGCGACGGTTGCCCACAGGAAGCCGACCAGCCCCCAGCCGAGGACGAACGTCGCCGTCGCGACCGCCACCCGGATAACGGCATCGGTCACCATCAGTGCGCCGTACTGCGTCCACCGGCTGGTGCCGGCCAACATCCCCAGCAGGGTGGCGTGCAGACAGAAACCCGCCAGCCCGATGCTGAGCAGGGCGACCGAGAGCCAGCGGCCCTCGACGAACACCCGCCCGCTCCACACCGGCGAACTGGCCGCGATCACGGCAGCCGACGCGAGCCCGACCAGCCCGGCGATGCGCAGCGGATGCGATCGGGGGGCTTGAGACCCATGGGACAACGCGTCGATATAGCCCATCGAGCGGACCTCGCGGGTGGTTTCTTGCAGCAGGCCATTGGCCGCGCCTGTCACCAGCCCGAACGCACCCCAGAACACACCGAAGACGGAGAAGCCGGCCGGCGCCAGGTTGCGAGCTGCCAGGTAGATCACCGCGTAGCCGCACAGGGCGGTCACCGCCGTTGCGCTGCCGACCCGGGCGACGCTACTGCGTGCGACCGGTCCAGCTGGAGCTGCCGCCGAGCCGCCGACTTCCGTCACCGTCGAAATACTAAGCGGGCAATGCCCGCCGCTAACGCCTGGACGAGGTTAAGCCCAGCTGGAACCCACGGCCGAGTCGGTCTGTGCCATGTTGCTGCCCGCAGCCTGGACCTTCTGACCGTGGCTGTTGGCCTGCTCGTAGATCACCTGGAAGTTGCGGCCCAACTGCGTGATGAAGTCCTGGCAGGCCACCGAACCGGCGCCACCCCAGAAGTCACCGGCCACCAGTACGTCGCGCACGATCGCCTGGTGCTCTGCCTCCAGCGAAGCCGCCTGAGCGCGAATCGTGGCGCCGTGGGCATCCACGTCACCGAATTGGTAATTAATCGTCATGATCGAATTCCTTTCAAAAGTCTTTGGCTATTTCTAGCTGCTGAGGGTCTGCTGCGCGGCTTGCTCTTGCTGCTCGTAGTTATTGGCGTCGCGTACAAGTCCGTCGCGCACCCCGTGCAGCATGTTCACGATGTTGCGGAATGCGGTGTTCATCTGGCCCATGGTGTCAAGTGAGGTCGCCTCGGCAAGCCCGCTCCAGCCAGCGCCGGAGATGTTCTGCGAGGACGCCCACATGCGACGGGCCTCGTCCTCGACGGTCTGGGCGTGCACCTCGAAGCGGCCCGCCATGTCCCGCATCGCATGCGGGTCGGTCATAAAGCGTGTAGTCATTCCATTGCTCCTTTCCAGAACAAAAAACAATCAAATTGCGTGTAGCCGAAAAACGAAGAAAACTAACCCATCACCCCCGCCCTATCCGACCCCGGTCCGCGGTATCACGCTGGGCCGAGACTGCACCACATTCGAACCGGCGCCGCCGCGGCCCATCATCGGGCCGGGCATACCCGCGCCGGCGCCCGCGCCCATCGGCATAGGCATCATCGGCATGCCGCTACCGGTCGGTGCCGCGGCCGCCAACTCCGGAGCCGAGGGAATCACGCTGCCCAGCCCGCGCACCGCCGAACTGGCCATACCGGCCGGCGTCGAGCCCGCCCAGGTCGGCGGTACGGACATGGCACCGACCATGCGGCCCTGTCCCAGGGCGGCCGACATTCCCGCACCCAGTCCACCGCCCCCGAGACCCTTCGCAGCGGGAGCGATGTCCCCGACGAACTTCGGTACGTCGGCCAGCCCTGCGGCCGCCGAACCGGCCAACCCGGCCGTGCTCGAATTCGCCGACGTCGCGAGCTGCATCATCGGCGACATCATCATGCTGGCCGGATACATCGCGATCTGCGCCACCGACATCAACGACTGCACGGGCAGCGCGGAGGCCGCCGACTGCACGGCCGTCACTGCGCCCGACACCGCAGCCGTCGCCGTCGAGGCCAACCCGGACAAATTCAGCCCCGCCAAATCAAGCGGGATGGTGAACGGCGTCAGCGCGGAAGCCACCGATGCCGCTCCGGCGTTGTAGCCCAGCATCGCGGCAACGTCTTGAGCCCACATCTCCGCGTAGTCGAATTCGGTACCGGCAATGGCCGGCGTGTTCTGCCCCAGGAAGTTCGTCGCGATCAGCGACAGCAAGGACACACGATTGGCCGCCACCGCCGCCGGATGCACCGTCGCCGTCAGCGCCGCCTCGAAGGCCGATGCCGCCGCACGGGCCTGGCCGGCCGCCTGCTCGGCCTGCGCCGACGCCGCGCTCAGCCAGCCCACATACGGCGTGGCCGCTGCGGCCATGGTCAACGAGGTGGGACCAGACCATGGTCCGCTGACCAAGCCGCTGATCACCGACTGGAACGACGACATCGCCGCCTGCAATTCCGCGGCCAGCGCCTCCCAGCCTGCGGCCGCGACGAACAGCGGCCCTGATCCGGCACCGGCGAAGATCCGCGCCGAATTGATTTCCGGCGGCAGCCAGGAAAACTCTGGTATCAGCACGCGGTCGCTCCTAGGGGCTGTGTTTGAGTCTCAGGTGAAGACGAGGTTCGCAGGCGTTCGTTGAGTAGGTATTGGGAAAAGATTGAACTAGCTGGCCAGCCACCCGATTCCGCTGGTAGAAGGACTTCGTGAGAGTTCATTGACAACGTTGCGCGTTTTCGCCTTCTCGCTGGCAGTGACCGTCGTGGCGCTGGTGCTCGGCTACCTGCACGGCGGGCCGAGCGCCCTATTTCTGCTGGCGGTGCTGGGTGTCCTCGAGGTATCGCTATCGTTCGACAACGCCATCATCAACGCCACGGTGCTCAAGCAGATGAGCCAGTTCTGGCAGCGGATGTTTCTGACGATCGGGATTCTCATCGCGGTATTCGGAATGCGCTTGGTGTTCCCGCTGGCCATCGTGTGGCTCAGCGCCGGCCTGGATCCCGTGCGCGCCATGAGGCTGGCGCTGCGTCCACCGCCGGGCGGGGCGCTGGAATATCCCGACGGCTCACCGAGCTACGAAAAACTCATTCATGCCGCACACCCGCAGATCGCGGCCTTCGGCGGCATGTTCCTACTGATGTTGTTCTTGGACTTCGTCTTCCACGATCGGGATATCAAGTGGCTCAAGTGGATTGAGGGCCCGTTCGCGCGTATCGGCCGGCTCGGTCAGGTGCCGACGGTGGTGGCCGGCGTGACCCTGATCCTGGTGGGCATGGGGTTGACGCATACCGGGGACGGTCGCTCGACGGTAATGACCGCCGGTGTGCTGGGTCTGGTGACCTATCTCATCGTCAACGGTTTGAGCACAGCGTTTCGGCCCTCCGACGCACAGGAGGGCGCTCCGGGGGCGGTGGGCAGAGCCGGCTTCACGCTGTTCCTCTATCTCGAAGTGCTCGACGCGACCTTCTCTTTCGACGGCGTCACGGGCGCCTTCGCGATCACCACCGACCCGATCATCATCGCGCTGGGCCTTGGCCTGGTGGGCGCGATGTTCGTCCGTTCGATCACCATCTATCTGGTCCGCCAGGACACCTTGGACCGATACATCTACCTCGAACACGGCGCGCACTGGGCGATCGGCGCACTGGCTGTGATCATGCTGGTATCGGTTGACCACCGATTTCAGGTACCGGAGTGGATCACCGCTTCAGTGGGCGTGGTCTTCATCGCGGCGGCCTTCAGCGAAAGCGTATGGCGCAACCGGCGCGTGTCGCGCGAGCGCGCGGTCAGTGCCCCTCGGTCTTGAACCGCTCGATGGAACGGTTCACCTCGGCTTCGGCCTCGTCGCGGCCGACCCAGTCGGCGGCCTTGACGAATTTGCCCGGCTCTAGGTCCTTGTAGTGCACGAAGAAGTGCTTGATCGCGTCCAGCTCGTATTCCGGTACGTCACCGATGTCCTGAATGTGGTCCCAGCGGTGGTCGCCGGCCGGAACGCACAGCACCTTGTCGTCGCCGCCCTTTTCGTCGACCATTCGGAACATTCCCACCGGCCGCGCCTCCACCAGCACACCCGGGAACAGCGGCTGCGGCAGCAGCACCAGCGCGTCCAGCGGGTCGCCGTCCTCGCCGAGTGTGTCCTCGATGAAGCCGTAGTCGGTCGGGTAGCCCATCGGGGTATAGAGGTAGCGATCCAGACGCACCCGTCCGGTCTCGTGGTCGATCTCGTACTTGTTGCGCTCACCCTTCGGAATTTCGATGGTCACGTCGAATTGCACGGGTCGGCTCCTTAACTCGAAATGCGTCGAAGACACCCTAGTCGAGGCGGTGCCTGCACACTGCGTCGCGGCTGGTTCGGCAGAATGGGCCGAGAAAGGCAGGAGTGTCATGGGACCCAAACGTTGGCGAAGGACCACCCAGGTGTTCATCGGGGTGGCTGTGCTGGCGTTTGTCGCCGCCCTGGTGGCGGCCGCGGCATTCTTCACCACGGGCGGCCACGGCACCGGGGGTGCGCGGTCACCCGTTCCGCCGCCGCGGCCGCCCACGGTGAAGCCGGGCGTGACCCCGGTAGCCGACACGGCGACGGCGCCTAGTCCGACGGGTGTGCTGGCCGCGCTGGCGCCTGCTGTGGCCGATCCCAACCTGGGCCGGCTAGGCGGCCGGATCACCGATGCTCTGACCGGCAAGGAACTCTGGCGCCAGCTCGATGACGTGCCGCTGGTGCCGGCGTCGACGAACAAGGTGCTGACCGCCGCGGCGGCACTGCTGACGCTGGATCGGCAGACCCGGATCAGCACCCGTGTGGTGGCCGGCGGAACGGCTGCGCAGGCCCCGGTCGTGCTCGTGGGCGCCGGGGATCCGACGCTCTCGGCCGCGCCGCCGGGGCAGGACACCTGGTACCGGGGCGCGGCGCGCATTGCTGACCTGGTCGAACAGATCCACCGCAGCGGCGTGACGCCGACCGGGGTGCAGGTCGACATCTCGGCGTTCAGCGGTCCCACCATGGCGCCAGGCTGGGACCCGGCCGACGTCGACAACGGCGATATCGCGCCCATCGAGGCCGCGATGATCGATGCCGGGCGGATCCAGCCGACGACCGTCAACTCGAGACGGTCGCGCACCCCGGCGCTGGATGCGGGGCGCGAGCTGGCCAAGGCCCTGGGCCTCGATCCCACGACGGTGACCATCGCATCGGCGCCGGGTGGGGCGCGGCAGCTGGCGGTGGTGCAGTCGGCGCCGTTGATCCAGCGGCTGTCCCAGATGATGAACGCCTCCGACAACGTGATGGCCGAGTGCATCGCCCGCGAAGTTGCCGCGGCGATCAACCGGCCGCAGAGCTTCACCGGCGCGGTCGACGCGGTGACCAACCGGCTGAACACCGCGCACGTGGACACCACCGGCGCTGCGCTGGTGGATTCCAGTGGACTGTCGATATTGGACCGGCTGACCGCCAAAACACTGGACGGGGCCATGCAGGCCGCGGCCGGACCCGATCAGCTGGTGTTGCGCCCGCTGCTGGATTTGCTGCCCATTGCCGGCGGCAGCGGCACGCTGGGCGAACGTTTCCTGGACCGATCCACCGAACAGGGCCCGGCAGGCTGGTTGCGGGCCAAGACCGGCTCCCTGACCGCCATCAACTCGCTCGTCGGGGTGCTCACCGACAGCAGCGGACGCGTGCTCACCTTCGCGTTCATCTCCAACGAGGCGGGCCCCAACGGCCGCAACGCGATAGATGCCCTGGCGACCAAGCTGTGGTTCTGCGGGTGCGCGACGTGACCCCTACCGACCTAACTCTGGGCAATACGGTCGATTGGCGATTTGCCGCAACGGTCGGGTCCAAGCTGGCCCGCCCCGGTCCGCCGACCACGGAATACACCCGTCGGCGGGCGATCGAAGAGTTGCTCAACGCGGCGGCTCAGGCCGAACCGCCGGTGCGCGAAGTGACCGGTCTGGTCACCGGCGATGTGGTCCCGCCGGCCCGCGTCGTGGACCGGCCGGCGTGGATCGCGGCCGCCGCCGAATCGATGCGAGCCATGACCAAAGGCAGCGAACAGCCGCGCGGTTTCCTCACCGGGCGGCTTACCGGCGCGCAGACGGGTGCGGTGCTGGCGTTCGTCGCGTCGGGCATTCTCGGCCAGTACGACCCGTTCGGTGTGGCTGAAGGGGGGGAATTGCTGCTGGTGTATCCCAACGTCATCGCCGTGGAACGGCAACTGAAGGTCGACCCGTCCGATTTCCGGCTGTGGGTGTGTCTGCATGAGGTCACCCACCGGGTGCAGTTCACCGCCAACCCCTGGATCGCCGGCTACATGTCGGAGTCGCTGGGGCTGTTGACCCAGGAACCCGCCGACGACATCGGGCAGGTGGTGGGCCGGCTCGCGGACTTCGTCCGCAATCGCGGCTCCGATCCCGATGGTGCCCATCCAGGCGGGATCCTGGGCCTGGTGCGCGCCGTACAGTCCGAACCGCAACGCGAAGCCCTCGACCGGCTGCTGGTGCTCGGCACCCTGCTGGAAGGCCACGCGGAGCACGTGATGGATGCGGTGGGGCCGGTGGTGGTGCCGTCGGTGGCCACCATCCGGCGCCGGTTCGACGAACGCCGGCAACGCAGGCAGCCGCCGCTGCAGCGGCTGCTGCGCGCCTTGCTGGGGCTGGATGCCAAGCTCAGCCAGTACACCCGTGGCAAGGCATTCGTCGACGACGTGGTGAACCGGGTCGGGATGAAGCGGTTCAACACGATCTGGACCGGCCCGGAAACCCTGCCCCTGCCTGCCGAGATCGAACACCCGCAACTATGGATCGACCGGGTGCTGTAGGGCAGCTGCGTACGGCTGTCGAGAAGTTTGCGACGGCCTATCTCGGCCGCCCCGACCGGTGGTGCGTAGGGCTGTCCGGTGGTCCCGATTCGCTGGCACTCACCGCGGTGGCGGCCGGTTTGTTGCCCACCCGGGCGCTCATCGTGGACCACGGCCTGCAGCCCGATTCAGCCGCGGTCGCCGAAACCGCGCGGGTGCAGGCTTTGTCCCTGGGATGTGTTGAGGCTCAAGTGTTTTGCGTGACTGTCGGTACCGACGGCGGCCCGGAGGCCGCAGCGCGCACCGCCCGCTACGCCGCGCTGGACTCGGGTCGTGACGGGCCGGTGTTGCTGGCCCACACGTTGGATGACCAAGCCGAGACGGTCTTGCTGGGGCTGGGCCGCGGCTCGGGAGCGCGGTCGATCGCCGGCATGCGAGCGCACGACCCGCCGTGGTGCCGGCCATTACTGGGGGTGCGCCGCCACGTGACTCATGCGGCGTGCGCCGAGCTGGGCCTGGTGCCTTGGCAGGATCCGCACAACACCGATCGCCGCTTCACCCGGACCCGGCTGCGCACCGAAGTGCTGCCGCTGCTGGAAGACGTGCTGGGCGGTGGCGTCGCCGAAGCGCTGGCCCGCACCGCGACAGCGTTGCGCGAGGACACCGAGTTCATTGACGCGATCGCCGCGCAGGCGCTGTCGGACGTTTCGGCCGGCGCGGGTCTGAGCACCGGTGCGCTGGCGGACCTGGCGGGTCCGGTGCGGCGCAGGGTGATTCGCGGCTGGCTGCTGGCCGGCGGAGCTATTGGCGTCACCGACAAGCAGATCCGCGGCGTGGACACCTTGGTGACCGCTTGGCGGGGCCAGGGCGGGGTGGCGGTGGGGTCGACGTTGCGTGGTCAGCGGTTGATCGCCGGGCGCCACGACGGCTTCCTGACGCTGCGCACCGAACCGATTTGACGCCTGCGTTGGTTGTTGGGCGGGCGACGTGGCTACGCTGTGGTCGTGACGGCTGAGCTGTACCCGGGCGACATCAAGTCGGTGTTGCTCACCCAGGAGCAGATTCAGGCGCGCATCGCCGAACTCGGCGAGCAGATCGGTGGCGACTACCGCGACTTATCCGCTGACAGCGGCCAGGACCTGCTGTTGATCACTGTGCTGAAGGGTGCGGTGCTGTTCGTCACCGACCTGGCCCGGGCCATTCCGCTGCCCACTCAGTTCGAGTTCATGGCCGTCAGCTCCTACGGGTCCTCGACCTCCTCGTCGGGGGTGGTGCGCATCCTCAAGGATCTCGACCGCGACATCCACGATCGCGATGTGCTGATCGTCGAGGACGTCGTCGACTCCGGGCTCACGCTGTCCTGGCTGTTGCGCAACCTGACCAGCCGCCATCCGCGTTCGTTGCGGGTGTGCACGCTGCTGCGCAAGCCCGAAGCGGTGGGCGCGAACGTCGAAATCGCCTACGTGGGCTTCGACATTCCCAATGACTTCGTCGTGGGCTACGGCCTGGACTATGACGAGCGCTACCGCGACCTGTCCTACATCGGAACCCTGGACCCCAGGGTCTACCAGTAGCGAGCTACGTCAGCTCCCAGATCGCCGTCACCGAGAAACTCACCGTCTGCTGGCCGGGTTCCAGCGGCACCATCGAAGCGCGCGGCGCCGGTGCCGGCTGGGTGCCCGTCGCCGGCGTGGAGCCGGCGGCTTCGGAAATGGAAAGCACCTTGCCCAGGTGCAGGCCCGAGAGCTGCGCGTACTGCTGGGCGCGGTTCTTGGCGTCCTCGAACGCGCGAGCCCGCGCGTCCTTCACCAGCTGCGAGTCGTCGGCGATCGAATAGCTGACCGAACTTATCCGGGTGGCGTCACCGCCGGTGTCGACGATGAGGGACAGCAGACGCGATGCGGCGTCCGGTGGGTGGATCTTGACCTCGATGGCATTGTCGGCGCGGTAGGCGGTAATGGAGGCGGTACCGGTGGCCTCCGGAGTGCTGTACTGCGGTTGCAGGGTGACCTCGGTGGTGCGGATGTCCTTGCGGTCCACTCCGGCACCGGCCAATGCGTTGACGACGGCTTGCTGGCGATCGTTCGTCTGATTCATCGCGGTGGTCACGTCGGCGGCGGTGAACGAGATACCGACGTCGGCGGTCAAGGTGTCCGGGACGCCCTGCACCTGCCCCGACCCGAACACCGTCACCTGCCGCGGATTCGCCCCCGGCGGCGGCGGATTATGCGAATCGCAACTCGACAGCGCCGCCGCTGCGATTCCCATGAACAGGGCCAAAGCCATTGGTTTACAAACAGATCCCCGGCGACTCCATCGAATCGGCATGACTGGAACCTTAGCGTCTCAGGGCGACATCGTTTGTTCACCTGGCGTTCAACCGGCGTGTGCATTCGCGCGGATCCTTGTCGGCACCAGGGCCTTAGCAAAGGGTCGACGGTCACTTGCGCTCAATATTTTTCACCGGTTGCGCAGGTCTATCTCACCAATTCAGCATCTGTTCAGCATTGTTGCTTTTGTGGATTGCAAGCGTACCGGTCCGCGCCATTAGCGCCGTCCGATTCACCGGCCTCGCGGCACGCCACACTTTAGCGCGCCCGACTGAATCCGTTTATGCCACAGCGTGATTAGAAGGGTGCTGTGTTATTCCCTGTCGCGCAACGGGTTTCCGCAGGTCAGCTGCTCCCGCGCTTACCACGCACACTAGCGTCCCCCGCTGCGATTACCCACTACTTCATATCGAACTCTAATCATATTTGATTCCAATATGTTTCATAAAAATATTCACAGCGTCCTGGACTTATGCGGCAGCAAATGAATAGTTACTGACTCGGCAGTGAACAGCATGTATGGGACCTGGGGTGTTGCTTGTTGGCTGCTCTAGCCTGGCGTTTGATCGGCTTTGGCCGCGTTATTTCGCGCTGAAAGCTATTGACGCAAACTCAATTTGAGGGAGGAAACCAAATGTCGCTTGTGATCGCAGAGCCAGACGTGTTGGCGGGTTCCGCCGCGGAGCTGCTGTCCATCAACGCAGCGATGCGGGCCGGAAATGCCGCCGCCGCCGGGCCGACGACCGCGGTAGTGCCCGCCGCCTCTGACTTGGTATCGCTGCTGACGGCCGCGCAATTCGCCCAGCACGCAAGGCTTTACCAGGAAGTCAGCGCCCAGGCCGCCGCGGTCCAAGAGCAGTTGGCGACCACACTCGGTATCAGTGCCGGTTCATACGCCGCCACGGAGGCCGTTAACCAGGCCACGTTCGGTTAGCGGGACGAATCATGTTCGATTTTGGAGGTCTACCGCCGGAGATCAACTCCGGATTGATGTATGCCGGACCCGGCTCGGGGCCGATGCTGGCCGCCGCAACGGCGTGGGAAGGGCTAGCCGCCGAGCTGCAGACCATTGCGTCTGCATACGGAACGGTGGTCACCAGCCTGATCGACGGACCATGGCAGGGGCCTTCGTCGGTATCGATGGCGGCCGCGGCCGCACCTCAAATCGCGTGGCTCAGCAACACAGCCGAGCAGGCTCAGGATTCTGCGGCGCAGGCGGTGGCGGCCGCGAGCGCCTACGAGGCGGCATTTATCTCGACCGTTCCACCGGCTGAGGTCGCGGCCAACCGAGCACTGCTGATGACGCTCTTGGCGACGAACTTCCTTGGCCAGAACACCGCGGCCATCGCGGCAACCGAGGCGCAGTACGCGGAGATGTGGGCCCAGGATGCGGCAGCGATGTACGGCTACTCGGGTGCATCGGCGGCGGCGACGACGTTGCCGCCGTTCGACCTGAACTCGGTTAGTAGCGGCTTGAACGGGGTGAGCGGTCAGCTGAGCGCGGTGTTCAACGCGGCCAACGGAGCCGCCAGCGGCCAAGGGCTGTACGAGGTCCCCAAAATGCTGTCGAAACTAGCCGGCATGACCAATGAACCGCCGTGGGCGTCCAACCCGCTGAATGTGCTCGGTTTGACCGGGCACACCTGGAACTCGAACGGCGACGGGATCATCTTCAACGGATTGGTTGGCGATGTGGTCGAGGGCTTGACCGGGTCGTCAACCGTGGACGGTAGCTTGGCCGCGGACGTGTTCAACAGATGGGTTTCTCCTGCTCGTCTCGTAATTACCCAGATGAAGGATTACTTCGGACTTGCGCACGACCTGCCGAAGTGGGCCAGTGAGGGCGCCGAGGCTGCCGCGAAGGCTGCCAAGGACTTGCCGGCCGTTCTGCCGGCTGCTATTCCGAATGCAGGTTTGGGTGGGATTGCTGCAGCCGTTGGAAACGCGGCAAAGGTCGGGGCTTTCTCCGCGCCGGCATCCTGGGCAAGCACCCCTGCGGCCACGCCCATCAACGTGGCTCTCAACGGCCTTGCGTCCGGCGCGGCCGCTGAACCCGCCGCCAGCGCATTCGGCGGGCTCCCGCTTATGCCGGGGGCAGGGGCCGGCCGCAGCGTAGCCAACTTCGCCGCTCCCCGATACGGATTCAAGCCAACCGTCATGGCGCAACCACCGCTCGGCGGATAACGCCCAAACGGCCTGTCCCTATCGCAGCTGCGGGCAATAGGCGGTGATCGCCGCGTTGATGCCGGCGGTGGCCTGCTCGGGGGAGATGCCCTGGTTGCCGTTCACCGTCGCGGCGGCGGCATCGTTGGGGCTTGCGCCGTTTTGAATTCCTACGCACACGGCACGGCCGGTTGCGGCGGCAGTTGCGGGGTCGGTGATGGTGACACCGGGAATCTCCGACACGAGATTGAGGAAAGTCTGGTCGGGTGTCAGTTGCTGGGGAGCCGGTTGCACGGGAGCCGGCGTGGCCTGAGCGCGCCTCGGTGTGGAGGGCACTGGAGGTGGAGCGTTCTGCGCCGCCGGCTCCACTTTTGGCGCGGGCGGTGTTGACGCTGGTGGCGGGGCCGCTGGTGGCGGTTCTGGGAGTGCTGGCGCCGGCTGGGCCAACGTTGGGGGAGCGGCGGGTTGTTCAGCAGGGGCGGCGTCGTTATCGATCGGGTAGCCACTGGCGCCGGCAGCCGCGAGCGCAATCACCGTCGATGCCGCCGCGAAGATTCGCCAGGGTTTGTGTTGTCGTTGTTTGTCGTTGTCCGTCAACACCGTTGGTGCAACTGTCGGCTTGTCGGGTCTGATCGCCAGCGGTCTCGGCATTGTCGAAGCCGAAGCTGTCGGGTGTCTGCCGGAGCGGGCTGCCCGTGCGAACTCGTCGGCGAAATCTATGCACCGGGGGAATCGATCGGCGGGATCCTTGGCCAGGGCTACCGCAAGCACCGGGTCGAAAACCCTGAGCTTGGGTCGGGTTTCGGCCAATGGGGGAGGCGGGGTGGTCAGGTGGCGGCCGATGACGACGGCCGGGTTGCTGTGCGGGAAGAGTGTTGACCCGGTCAGCAGATGGTAGGCGGTGGCCGCTAGCGCGTACTGGTCGGCGCGGCCGTCCATTGGTTCGTCGGTCAGTTGTTCTGGCGCCGCGTAGGGAAACGTGCCGATGGTCATATTGGTCGCGGTCAGACCGCTGGCGTCAAAGATATTGCGCGCTATGCCGAAGTCGCCCAACAGGATTCGTTGGTCGCCTTCCTCCGGTTGGCTGAGCAGGATGTTCGCGGGGCCGACGTCGCGATGCAGAAGATCATGGTGCTGATGCGCATAGTCGAGTGCGCTGGCGATCGCCGCGATTATCGTGGCCACCGCGCCTGCCGGCATACCGACCGGATAGTGGTTGCGCAACAAACTCGCCGCATCGGTTCCGTCGACGAAGTCCATCGAGATCCATAGCTGTCCGTTGAATTCGCCACGGTCGTTGACGCGCACGATGTTCGGATGCCACAGCGCGGCAGCCAGGTCCGCCTCTCTGATGAATCTGCGGCGATAGTCGTCGTCGGCAGACACGGCATTGCCCAACACCTTGAGCGCTTCGCGGCGGGGCAACCGTGGGTGCTCGGCGAGATAGACCTCGCCCATACCGCCGGATCCCAGGAACCGAACGATGGTGTACCCGGCAAACACGTCGCCGACGTTCAATCCGACGTCGTGGCCTCGATCAACTATCCCAGTCATTGCAAAGTCCGTCATCGCGATGCCTAGCACTGCCTCAACGCATGCTGCAATTACTGTATACCAGCAGTTAATTAACAGGCCATTTTTCGTTCACCTGAAATTCACCTGAATTCGCCGCTGGCGACCCCTATCAGAAGGGTGGTTCGTCGGGTAGGGGAGCTGGCATGGGTTCGTTGGGTGTCCAGTCCGGTGGGAGTTCTTCGGGCTCGCGTGGATCGTTGACCCAGCGGCAGAATGGGCTGGTGCTCGGTGTGTGCTTGAACACAAAGAGCATGTCGCGCATGTGGTTTCGGAAGCGCCGGTCGGCGATTTCGCGGTCGCGGGCGCGGGCCAGCCACCGCTCGTACTCGTTGACCGGGCGCTGCTCGCGGTTGTGCTTGCGCGCGCGAGTGATTCGGCTGGCGCGCTGGGCCGAGCGGCTGCGCCGGTTAGGTATCGGTGGCGCGCACGGCGGTTGTCGCATCGGCCCGAACAAATCCACTCCAGCCGGAGCGGTGCGATAGGTATGCCCGCTCGGCGAGGTCCACACCACGGTGCCATCGGCAAGTTGTTCGTCACGCCAGCCACCAAAGGTTTTCAGCCGATGATGCTGACGGCACAGGCATTTGAGGTTTTCAAACACCGTCAAGCCACCGGCGGCGGGATCGGTGTGGTTGAACGCGATGCTGTGGTCGAGGTCGCAGATTGCCGCGGGCCGGGCACAGCCGGGGAAGCGACACGTCAAATCCCGACACCGCACCGCGCGTTCCAGCGCCGCCGACGGTTGATAACGCAACGCCTCCAGCGGGCTGGTGGCCGGATTGATCACCTGCAGCGCCGCGCTGGCCACCAGATCCCGCACCTGTTCGGCATCGATGACCCCGTAGCCCTGTAGGTAGCCGGGCTGGCTGCTGGTGCCGTACACGGTGTCGGCGCTGGCGACCACATTGATCACCACCCGGTGCCCAGCGCCCTCGGTGTCGCTACGGCGCGGGCACTGCGGCTGCCCACAGGCACAGCCCAGCACTCGGCTGTCGGTGAGACAGCCCAGCGCATCGGCGCGACGCTGATCCATCGTCCGCCCATCACCGCGGCACACCTGCTTCGCCAACTGCGCCAACCGCCGATCAAACGCGGTGGCCACACCGGCCTCCACCGTGCCGTACACCTCGGCCATCCCGTTCTCCAGCGCACGGATCCCGAGATGGCGGTCGGCGTGGGCGGCGCCCTGGCGCTCGCGGGCGGCATCGGGATCCAGCATGCGCACCGCGGCATCCACGGCGTTGATGATGCGCTGCCGCGACCACCCCTGCCAGGCGCCGATGCTTTCGGCCAGCGACGCGTCCAGGCGCGCGATCAACTCCGCAGTGACCACGGTGCGCCCGATGATCAATCGCACCGTGCGCCAATCGGTACGCCCCTGCGCCAACAACGCCGCCATCGCGGGCAACCGCACGTCCAACGCCTCAGCGTGTGACACCAGATAGCTGGCCGCCAGCGGCGACAGATTCATCGCCGCAGCCACCTCGGCCTTGGCTTGGTCAAACCCATCGATCTCGGCATGCTCCACCCGGCCCGCAACCCGCTCGGCCGCGGCCACCCGACCCCGCAGCAACGCCGCCACCGCCGCCATCCGCCGCGCCACCAACATCGACTCCTGCCGATACGTTGCCTCGACCTCGGCCACCAACGCGGCGGGGCTCAGCCCCCCCAAGGATTCGAACATACATTCGACTATAAATCAGAGGTCTGACAACACTGCTCTACGGCGTCACCAGAATCTTGCAATGCCGCTCAGGGTCGGCGAGGTCATCGAACGCGGCGCCTACCTCCTCGAGGCCAATCTCGCCGGTAATCATTGGGGTGACGTCGATCTCGCCCTCGGCCAGCGCACGCAACGACGCGGCGAACTCATCGGGCTCATAGGCGTTGACGAACTGCAGGCTGATCTCTTTGCCTATCGCGAAGAACGGATGCAGGGTGTCGGCCTGCATGCATACCCCGGCCACGACCAACCGGGTACCGCGCCGGGCCCGCCTGATTACGTCGCCGATGATGCCCGGCACGCCGACCGCCTCGAACACCACGCGGGCCTTGACCGAATCGAACGGGGAACCCTGCGCCGGGTCAATCGTCTGGTGCGCACCCATCAACGCTGCAAGCTCGCGTCGCTTCGGTGAAAAGTCCGATGCCACAATGGTTTCCACGCCACGAACTCGCAGCGCGGCTACCACCGCGATGCCGATCGGTCCGCAGCCGATCACCAGCGCCGTCTCACCGGGGTCAATGCCGGATTTGTTCACTGCGTGCAACCCCACCGCCATAGGCTCGGCCAGCGCGGCATGCTTGAGGTCCAGTCCGTCGGGAATCGGTAACAGTAGCGGCGCGGACAGCAGCATCCGTTCCGCGTAGGCCCCCAGCGTGCTGTTGCTGAAAACAATTGGCTCGACGCCTTTTTCGGAAAGTAATACCGGAATCGACGTCACCAGAGTTCCGGGTGGGTAAGTGTCGGTGTCAGGTCCGGCTTCGAGCACCTCGGCGCTGAACTCGTGGCCCATGAACACGTCGCGTCCCACGTCGAGATCCATGCCACGGCCGCCGGCCAGCTCGCCGCTCAGCTCCACCACTTCGGCACCGTGTGCGGCGAAATGCAGGTCGGAACCGCAGATTCCGCACGCGCGTACCTGGACCAGCACCTGCCCTGGCCCCGGCACCGGGTCGGGCACGTCATCTCGGTAGACCATGCGGCCGCCGCGCAAAACCGACGCGCGCATCAGCTGCTCTCCCGTTCGTGTTCGGAGACGTGCTCGGTGATTGCCTGCACGACGGCCTGACCGGCGCGCCCGATCAGTTCGTCGCGTTTGGCCCTCGCCCAGCCGTGCGACGCTCGTGAGGCTTCGAGCTGTCCCTTGAAGTACGGAATCACCTTACGGGCGAACAGATCATAGGAATGAAAAGTGTTTTGGGGCGACGCCCAGTCATGGCCGAGCAGCAGCAGAGTCCCGAAGCCACCCGAGCGCTCCAATAGGTCTTCGATGTGAGCGATCGCGTCGTCGGGAGTACCGATACAACAATTGCCTGCGGCCGCATACGCTTCGACGAACTCGTAGGGAGACTGCCCGCCTTCAACGCTGTTTGCCAACGGCACAAAGCCGGCCGCGCCAAAGTATTCCGAGAATTCGGGCAAGCCGTAAGTGCAGTCGGCAATCGCCTGCTCGCGACTGTCGGCTAAATGCATGATCGAAAGAACCCGCCAGTCAGCCCGATTCGGCTCATCCCGGCCTACCTTGGCGGCTTGCTCACGCACCACGTCCCAGGTGGTCTCCAGCGCCGCGTAGCCGCCCGGAACCGACATGGACAGCGACAACAGCGACGTGCCCAGCGTACCGGCCAGTCGCGGCCCGGATGGGGAAATCATTGCCGCTGTAAATATTTCGGGATACGGCCAGGTGTACGGCCGAATGTGCAATTGCGCCTCGCGCAGCGTGAACCAGTCGGAGTGGCGGTCGATGCGCTCGTCGGGTGCGGCCCGGAACAGCGCCAGGATCGCCTCCAGGGATTCCTGCATCATCCGCCGCTGATCGATCGGGTCGATCCCCATCATGTAGGCGTCCGACGGCAGTGCACCGGGCCCAGTGCCGAACATGACGCGTCCGCGAGTCAGATGGTCCAACAGCACCCAGCGGTCGGCGACCATCAGCGGATGGTGGTAAGGCAGCGAGACCACTCCGGTGCCGAGCCGGATGTGCTTGGTGCGCTCCGCCGCCGCCGCGATGAAGACTTCCGGGCAGGCGATCAGCTCGTAGCCACCGGAGTGGTGCTCGCCGAACCAGGCCTCGTCGTATCCGAGACGATCCAGTGCGACGACACGATCCATGTCATATTCCAGTGCCACCGTGGGGGATTGGCCCGTCGGGTGAAATGGTGTGATGAAAACGCCGAAACGCATCGGTGCGCCCGTCACCAGTTCATCTCCTTGAGGAACTCGAGGAGTCTCGCGTTGACTTCGTCGGGCCGCTCCTGCTGCAACCAATGTCCGGCGCCGTCGAGCATCACTTCGCGGTACGGGCCGGTGATCACTTGCGAAGCGCGATCGCGTCGGGTGAATGTCAGCACTGGGTCCGCCGTCCCCCCGATGAACAGACACGGCACACCGATTGTGGCGCCGTCGATTTCGGCCGTCGTCTCCCAGTTGCGGTCGAAGTTGCGATACCAATTCAGGCCGCCGGTGAAACCGGTGCGAGTGAACTCGCTGATGTAATGGTCGAGTTCGTCCTGACTGAGCCAGGTCGGCAGCGCCTCGGGTTCGGGCAGCCGATCGATGAAACCTTCGGGCCCCGGCGCGACCATCCGCAGAGCCGACCTCTCGTCCCCGGGCAGCTGCAAACCGCCCAGCATCCTGCGCATCGTGCGGGCCGGGTCGCCGTTGAGTTCGGCGTCAGCGACACCGGGCTCCTGGAAATAGAGAATGTAGAAGAAGTTCTCGCCGAACCGGTCGCGAAGCGCTTTCGTCGGGGCCGTCCGTGGCCGCGGCACCACGGGCACGCTCAGTGCGGCCACCCCGGCGACCCGGTCCGGGTGTAGCAGCGGGGCATTCCACACCACTATTGCGCCCCAGTCGTGACCAACCCATACCGCGCGTTCGGCGCCGACGTCGTCGAGCAGACCGACCATGTCGGCGGTCAATTCGTGAATGTTGTAGGCCTCGATGGCATCCGGGCGCGACGAGCCGCCGTAACCGCGCTGATCCGGCGCCAGCACGTGGTAGCCGGCCTCGGCAAGGGCGGGAATCTGGTGTCGCCATGAGTAGGCGAGTTCGGGAAAGCCGTGGGCCAGTAGGACCACGGGCGCGCCCCGGTCGCCGGCCTCAATGACGCGCAGCTGCACACCGTTGGTCTCCACTAACCGTTCGGTTGATAAACGCATCGTCTCACCAAATCACAACGGCGTTGGGCAGAGAAGGCCTCGGCGGGCATCATATTGATCCATGCGGCTGGACCACGTTGTGCTGTGGACGAAGGACGTGCGGGCCTCGATGGAGTTCTACACGAAAGTGGTCGGGCTGACGCCGGTGCGGTTCGACGAGTTCGAAGCCGGCGAAGCCCCGTTTCCCAGCGTGCGGGTGAGCGAGGACTCCATCATCGACCTGATGTCATCCGAAGGTGCGGCCGTCACCGAGTCGATGACGAAGGTCGACGGGAGTGCCGGCCACCGGGTCAACCATGTCTGCCTGGCGATGTCGAAGGCCGAATACGACGCGCTGGATCAACGTCTTCAGGCAGAGGGAATCGACACCAGCGCCCGGTTGAACCACTCCTTCGGGGCGCAAGGGTGGGCGCCGCAGGGGTACTACTTCGCTGATCCGGACGGCAATGTGGTCGAGGCGCGCTACTACCGGTGACTACCGCGGTTAGGCGATTCTGGTCTCGACGATTGGATTCGGCCTCGACGGCTTTGATCTCCTGATCATCAGCTTTGTGCTGTCTCGCGGGGCCGTTCTGACCTGACCTGCCGTGTTGTTTGCCGTCTCGGGAACGGCAGTGGGAACCACCGGTCGTTGGACGCTCGTTGGAGGGGCGGGATGCTGGCGGCCCGCTGCGCCCGGGATTCCCCGGGCTGGCGATCGCCAGGAGCGGTAGCCTTGATTTTTCCAGCTGCGTATATACGGAAGGACCTGGCCGGCACGGCCGATGATTAATGAACCGGAAAAACGTGATCCGCACCATCACGGCGATTGCTGTCGTAGTGCTGCTCGGCTGGTCGTTCTTCTACTTCAGCGACGACACCCGCGGTTATAAGCCCGTCGACACCTCGGTGGCGATGTCCCAGATCAACAGCGACAACGTCAAGAGCGCGCAGATCGACGACCGGGAACAGCAGCTGCGATTGACCCTGAAAAAGGGCAATAACGACACCGACAATTCCGACAAGATCATCACCAAGTACCCCAGCGGGTACGCCGTCGACCTGTTCAACGCCCTGAACGCCAAGAACGCCAAGGTCAGCACCGTCGTCAACGAGGGCAGCATCCTGGGCGAGCTGCTCGTCTACGTACTGCCGCTGCTGTTGCTGGTGGGACTTTTCGTGATGTTCTCCCGCATGCAGGGCGGCGCCCGAATGGGCTTCGGCTTCGGCAAATCGCGTGCCAAACAGCTCTCCAAAGACATGCCGAAAACCACCTTCGCCGATGTCGCCGGCGTCGACGAGGCGGTCGAGGAGCTCTACGAAATCAAGGACTTCCTACAGAACCCCAGCAGGTACCAGGCCCTTGGCGCCAAGATTCCCAAGGGCGTGCTGCTCTATGGGCCGCCGGGAACCGGCAAGACGCTGCTGGCCCGCGCCGTCGCCGGCGAAGCTGGAGTGCCGTTCTTCACCATCTCCGGCTCCGACTTCGTCGAGATGTTCGTCGGCGTCGGCGCCTCCCGGGTGCGAGACCTGTTCGAGCAGGCCAAGCAGAACAGCCCGTGCATCATCTTCGTCGACGAGATCGACGCGGTCGGCCGCCAACGAGGCGCCGGCCTGGGCGGTGGCCATGACGAACGCGAGCAGACGCTGAACCAGCTGCTGGTCGAGATGGATGGTTTCGGCGATCGCGCCGGTGTCATCCTTATCGCCGCGACCAACCGGCCCGACATCCTCGACCCCGCACTGCTGCGGCCCGGCCGCTTCGACCGGCAGATCCCGGTGTCCAACCCCGACCTGGCCGGGCGCCGGGCGGTCCTGAGAGTGCACTCCAAGGGCAAGCCGATCGCCGACGACGCCGACCTCGACGGGCTGGCCAAGCGGACCGTCGGCATGACCGGCGCCGACCTAGCCAACGTCATCAACGAAGCGGCGCTGCTGACCGCCCGGGAGAACGGCACCGTCATCACCGGCCCCGCGTTGGAAGAAGCCGTCGACCGGGTCATCGGCGGCCCCCGCCGCAAGGGCCGCATCATCAGCGAGCACGAAAAGAAGATCACCGCCTATCACGAGGGTGGCCACACCCTGGCGGCCTGGGCGATGCCCGACATCGACCCGGTCTACAAGGTCACGATCCTGGCCAGGGGCCGAACCGGCGGGCACGCCGTCGCGGTGCCCGAAGAAGACAAGGGCCTGAGAACTCGTTCGGAGATGATCGCCCAGCTGGTGTTCGCGATGGGTGGTCGCGCCGCGGAGGAGTTGGTGTTCCGCGAGCCGACGACGGGCGCGGTGTCCGACATCGAGCAGGCCACCAAGGTTGCCCGGGCGATGGTCACCGAGTACGGCATGAGCGCCAGGCTCGGCGCCGTCAAGTACGGCACCGATCACGGTGACCCGTTCCTCGGCCGTACCATGGGCACCCAGCCGGACTACTCGCACGAAGTGGCCCGCGAGATCGACGAAGAGGTGCGCAAGCTCATCGAGGCCGCGCACACCGAAGCGTGGGAAATCCTCACCGAATACCGCGACGTGCTCGACACCCTGGCCGGCGAGCTGCTGGAAAAAGAAACGCTGCACCGGCCTGAGTTGGAGGGCATCTTCGCCGACGTCGAAAAGCGGCCCCGGCTCACCATGTTCGACGACTTCGGTGGCCGGATCCCGTCGGACAAGCCCCCGATCAAGACGCCCGGGGAGCTGGCGATCGAGCGCGGCGAGCCCTGGCCCCAGCCGCTTCCGGAGCCGGCGTTCAAGGCGGCTATCGCACGGGCCACCAAGGCTGCGGAGGCCGCGGAGAGCGAAGCGGGCCAAACCAACCACGGCGCCAACGGTTCGCACGGTTCCGGTCAGACGCCGACCCAGCCCGATTACGGTGCCCCGGCCGGCTGGCATGCGCCGGGATGGCCGCCGCAATCGCCCAATCGCACGCAACCGGCCTCCTACCCGGCTTATCCTCCTGACCATGATCGGTCAGTTCCGGCGCCGGACGACGATGAATCCGCCGACCAGTCAGGCAAGGATGTAAGTCGGTCCAACCCGCCGGCGCACGGCTAAGGAATGGAGCTTCAATGACGCAGCTAGATTCCCGAGACGCAGCTCACCAGGTCCGCGTGTTCGACCAGCCGCGTGCCGAAGCCGCCATCCGCGAGTTGCTGGTTGCGGTCGGCGAGGATCCGGACCGCAGCGGACTGCGTGACACTCCAGCGCGCGTCGCGCGGGCGTATCGGGAGATCTTCGCCGGGCTCTACACCGATCCGGCCACAGTGCTGAGCACCATGTTCGACGAAGACCACAACGAACTGGTGATCGTCAAAGAAATACCGATGTACTCCACCTGCGAGCACCACCTGGTGTCCTTTCACGGTGTGGCCCATGTCGGCTACATCCCGAACGAAGACGGCCGGGTGACCGGACTGTCCAAAATCGCACGGCTGGTAGACCTTTACGCCAAGCGGCCGCAGGTACAGGAGCGGCTCACCAGCCAGATCGCCGACGCGCTGGTGGAACGGCTGGACCCGCGCGGCGTAATCGTCGTGGTCGAAGCCGAGCACTTGTGCATGGCGATGCGCGGTGTCCGCAAGCCCGGTGCGATCACGACGACGTCGGCGGTGCGCGGCCAGTTCAAGCACGACGCCGCCTCTCGAGCCGAAGCGCTTGATCTCATCTTGCGAAAATGAACCCGGCGCCCATGCAGGTTATGGGGGTGCTGAATATCACCGACGACTCGTTCTCGGATGGCGGACGATTTCTCAGTCCTGAAGGTGCGGTCGAACATGGTCGGACGATGGCCGCCGAGGGCGCGGCCATCATCGACGTCGGGGGCGAGTCGACCCGGCCCGGTGCCGCTCGGGTGGATCCGCGCGTCGAGGCCGCACGGGTGGTTCCCGTCGTCAAAGAGCTTGCCGCGCAAGGCCTTACCGTCAGCATCGACACCATGCGCGCCGATGTCGCGCGGGCTGCCCTGGAAAACGGTGCCCAGATAGTCAACGACGTGTCCGGCGGCCAGGCCGATGCGGCTATGGCGCCGTTAGTGGCTGAAGCCGGCGTGCCGTGGGTGTTGATGCACTGGCGGCGGGTCTCGGCACAGCGCCCGCACGAGGTTCCGGCCTACCGCGATGTGGTCGCCGAAGTGCGCGCCGACCTGCTCGCCGGGATCGACGCCGCGGTGTCGGCCGGTGTCGATCCGGAAAAGCTGATGATCGATCCCGGGCTCGGATTCGCCAAGACGGGACAACACAATTGGGCTCTGCTGCACGGGTTGCCTGAGCTGGTTGCCACGGGTGTCCCGGTGTTGTTGGGCGCCTCGCGCAAACGCTTCCTGGGTAGCTTGTTGGCCACGCCCGACGGTGTGGTGCGCCCGCCGCACGGCCGGGAGACCGCGACGGCGGTGATTACCGCACTGGCCGCCCTGCACGGCGCGTGGGGCGTGCGCGTCCACGAAGTGCGGGCCTCGGTCGACGCGCTTAAGGTCGTGCAAGCTTGGGAAAGCCCCGAAAGGACTGCGATTAATGGCTGATCGAATCGAGCTGCGCGGCTTGACCGTTCACGGCTATCACGGCGTTTACGACCACGAGCGGGTGAGCGGTCAGCGATTCATCGTCGACATCACGATATGGATCGACCTGGCCGGGGCCGCTACCAGCGACGATCTGACCGACACCTATGACTATGTCGAGCTGGCCGCCCACGCGGCCGAGATCGTCGCCGGACCGCCGCGGAACCTGATCGAAACGGTAGGGGCTGAGATCGCCGAGCACGTGATGGACGACCAGCGGGTGCACGCCGTCGAAGTGGTGGTGCACAAGCCGCAGGCGCCGATCCGCCAGACGTTCACCGATGTGTCGGTGACGACCCGGCGCTCGCGGCGCGGCGGGCGCGGTTCGGTGATCCCCGCGAGCGAGGTGTGATGGTCCCGGAGCGGCGCGGATGACCCGCGCCGGCGACGATGCAGAGCTCAGCGATGAGGAGGAGCGGCGCAGATGACTCGCGTTGTACTGTCCATCGGCTCCAACCTGGGTGACCGCCTGGGCTGGCTACAGTCAGCTGTCGACAGACTCGGCGAGGTCATTGCCGTTTCCCCGGTGTACGAGACGGATCCCTGGGGTGGCGTCGAGCAGGGCCCGTTCCTCAACGCGGTGCTGATCGCCGAGGATCCGGCTTGCGACGAGCACGACTGGTTGCGTCGTGCCCAAGCGGCCGAAGAGGCCGCGGGCCGGGTGCGCGGCGAACGCTGGGGTCCGCGCACTCTCGACGTTGATCTGATCACCTGCCACCGGACGGAACCGGGCGGGGCCGCGGAAATCATCGCCAGCGACAGCGACCTGACCCTGCCGCATCCCAGGGCCGAGCAGCGAGCGTTCGTCATGCTTCCGTGGCTGGCCGTCGAGCCCGACGCCGAACTGACGCTCGCAGGCGGGCCGCGGCCGGTGGCCGAGCTCCTCGCCGAGCTGGACCCGGCCGAACGGGAGGGCGTCCGGTTGTACCCGCAGGTGCTGGCTAGCTGATGGGACCGACTCGAAGACGTGACCTGACGGCCGCGATGATCGGCGCTGCGGTGATCGGCTACCTGCTGGTCGGGCAGCTGTACCGGTGGTTTCCCCCGATCACGGTGTGGACGGGGATATCACTGCTGGCGGTCGCCATCGCCGAGGCGCTGTGGGGTCGCTACATACGGACCAAGATCAACGAGGGCGAGATCGGAGACGCGCCGGATTGGCTGCACCCCCTGGCAGTGGCGCGCAGCCTGATCATTGCCAAGGCGTCGGCGTGGGTGGGCGCGCTGGTGCTGGGCTGGTGGGTCGGGGTGCTCGTGTACTTCTTGCCGCGGCGGTCGTGGCAGCGCGCGGTGGCCGAGGACACGGCCGGCGCGGTGGTAGCGGCCGTCAGCGCGCTGGCATTGGTGGTTGCCGCGCTTTGGCTGCAACATTGCTGCAAGTCCCCGCCGGATCCCACCGAGCGCGGCGAGGGCGCCGAAACCTAGCGAACTCAGCGGGTCTCCAAACTGGGCAGCAGAATCGCCGGACTAGCGCGACACGCGGAGTGACCTCGCCCGGTACAGTCAGGCCATGACCGTTCTGTCCCGCGGCGCCCGGGTCCGGCGCGGCGGCCGCAGGCCGGGTTGGGTGCTCTTGACGACGTTGCTGGTCCTCGCAATCGGGGCCAGTTCCGCGCTGGTTTTCACCAACCGCGTGGAACTGCTCAAGCTCGCTGTGATCCTGGCCCTGTGGGCCGCGGTAGCCGGCGCGTTCGTGTCGGTGCTCTACCGCCGGCAAGCTGAAGCCGACCAGGCCAAGGTGCGCGATCTGAAGCTGGTCTACGACCTTCAGCTGGACCGGGAGATCTCGGCGCGGCGCGAGTACGAACTGACCGTGGAATCTCAGCTGCGCCGCGAGTTGGCCACCGAGCTGCGCGGTGCGGCCGCCGACGAGGTTGCGGCGCTGCGGGCTGAGCTGTCGTCGCTGCGCACCAGCCTGGAGATCTTGTTCGATGCCGATCTGCAACACCGCCCGGCCCTCGAGACGGTGGAGAGAGACGGCGCACGTGTCCTGACGGACCGCGGCGCAACCCACACCCAAAACGGGGCCCAGCCTCCGAGTCGGGAGAACCCGCCGGCGGACTGGGTGTCCAGCGACCGGGTCAACGCGGTCCGACCGGACGACACCGCCGGCCGCCCCGACGAAACCACGATCATCGATGTGCCGGAGGAGCCCCTGTTGCCGCCCCGGCAGCCCGCACCGCCGCCCGAGCCGGTCCGGATGGCATATGCGCCGCCACCCCAGCAAGATCCGTTCTACGAGCCGCGCCACCGGCCCCCAGCGCCACCGCCGCCGCCCCCTCCGGTGGCGGCATCCCAGCCGTCGGGTTGGCAGCCAGTAGCCGCTGAAGGGCAGTGGTTGCCGCCTGGTACGCCAGGCAGCCACTGGATATCGGCCGACGCCGGGTCGCCCCCACCGCCCCAACCGACCGCCCCGCCGTCGGGCCGGCGGCGGCGCTACCGGGATGCCGATCCCGACGACGAGGTGGAACCGCAGTTGGGCGACGTCGACCTAAGACCGGAAGGCGCGCCGCAATACGGCGGCCGTCGGTCCCGGTCTCGCCATTCGTCGGACTACCGCGACTACGGGGTGGCCGGTCTGGGCGGTGTCAGCCCGGCAGCGCCGCGACTGGCGCCACCGCCGCCTCCCGAACCCGCGCCCCGGCATCGCAGCCCCGAGGAGGCTCCTCAGGTCCCAGACGAGCCAGAGGGACGAACATCACAAACCGGTGGACAATCGGTCGCCGACCTGATGGCGCGGCTGCAGGTGCAGCCTTCCGGGGGTGGGCGGCGTCGTCGCCGCGATGGGTGAGGCTGGGTCCAGCCGCCCAAATCGACTACAGTCTTAGTGACCGTCCGGTACCCGCGACACGGGACTGGAACGAACGAATAAACATGTGAGGTCGTCTGCGATGGTGCAGTTCGACGGTTTGCGCCCGGCCAGGCTCAAGGTGGGCATCGTCTCCGCCGGCCGGGTGGGCACCGCGCTGGGAGTTCTACTGGAGCGCGCCGACCACGTCGTGGTGGCGTGCAGCGCCATTTCGCACGCGTCCGTGCAGCGGGCGCAGCGCCGCCTGCCCGACACGCCGGTACTACCGCCGCAGGACGTCGCCAGCGGCGCCGAGCTGCTGCTGCTGGCGGTTCCCGACAGCGAGCTGGCCGGCTTGGTGTCGGGATTGGCGGCGACCTCGGCGGTACGGCCCGGCACGATCGTGGCGCACACGTCCGGCGCCAACGGAATCGGCATACTCGCGCCGCTGACGCAGCAGGGCTGCATACCGCTGGCCATCCACCCGGCGATGACGTTCACCGGCTCCGACGAGGACATCAGCCGGTTGCCCGACACCTGCTTCGGCATCACCGCGGCCGACGAGGTCGGGTATGCGATCGCGCAGTCACTGGTACTGGAGATGGGCGGGGAGCCGTTCAGTGTGCGTGAACAGACCCGCATGCTCTACCACGCAGCCCTGGCCCATGCGAGTAACCACCTGGTGACGGTGCTGGCCGACGCTGTCGAGGCATTACGCGCCGCACTGCGCGGTACCGAACTGCTCGGCCAACAACTCATCGACGACCAGCCCGGCGGCATCGCCGAACGCATTGTGGGACCGCTGGCCCGGGCGGCCCTGGAAAACACGCTGCAGCGCGGCCAGGCTGCGCTCACCGGGCCGATCGCCCGGGGCGATGCGGCCGCGGTAGCCGGGCACCTGGCCGCACTGGCGAAGGTGGATCCGCAACTGGCACAGGCATACCGGATGAACGCGTTGCGGACGGCGCAGCGCGCGCACGCTCCCCAGGACGTCGTCGAGGTATTGGCGCCATGAACGCGGGGAAGAAGCCGGTATTCAAGCCCGGCGAGCTCAATGTGTATTCGGCGCCGCGTGACGTCAGTCACGTCACCCGTGCACTGCGCCACACCGGCCGACGGGTGATGTTGGTGCCCACGATGGGCGCTCTGCACGAGGGTCACATCTCCCTGGTGCGGGCGGCCAAGCGGATCCCCGGCTCGGTGGTCGTGGTTTCGATCTTCGTGAATCCGTTGCAGTTCGGCGCCGGGGAAGATCTCGACGCCTACCCGCGCACCCTGGACGACGACGTGGCGATGCTGCGAGCCGAAGGGGTCGAGATCGTCTTCGCGCCCAGTGCGGCGGCCATGTATCCCGATGGCCTGCGCACCACCGTGCAGCCCGGCCCGTTGGCTGTTGAGCTCGAAGGTGGCTCGCGCCCAACGCATTTCGCCGGGGTACTAACCGTCGTGCTGAAGCTGTTCCAGATCGTGCGCCCGGATGCGGCGTTCTTCGGCGAGAAGGACTACCAGCAGCTGGTGCTGATCCGGCAGATGGTTGCGGACTTGAACGTCGACGTCCAGGTGGTCGGCGTGCCGACCGTCCGGGAAGCTGACGGGCTGGCGTTGTCGTCGCGCAACCGCTACCTCGACCCCACGCAGCGGGAAGTGGCCGTGGCGCTGTCCGCGGCGCTGACGGCCGGTGCGCATGCCGCGGCGGCCGGTGCCCAGGCCGCGCTGGACGCGGCCCGCGCGGTGCTCGACGCTGCGCCCGGCGTCTCGGTCGACTACCTGGAGCTGCGCGATCCCGGACTTGGCCCGTTGCAGCCCAACGAATCTGGCCGGCTGCTGGTTGCGGCGAAGGTGGGGACCACCAGATTGCTCGACAACGTCGAAATCCAGATCGGAAATATCGCCGGCACCGCTGGGCCGGACGAATCTCGGGCCGAATACGCCCAAACACATTGGAGGAACTGATGTTACGGACGATGCTCAAGTCGAAGATACACCGCGCCACCGTCACCCACGCCGACCTGCACTACGTAGGCTCGGTAACGATCGACGCTGACTTGATGGAGGCTGCCGACCTGCTCGAGGGAGAGCAGGTGACGATCGTCGACATCGACAACGGTGCCCGCCTGGTCACCTACGCCATCACCGGCGAACGGGGCAGCGGTGTGATCGGAATCAATGGTGCCGCAGCACATCTCGTCCACCCCGGTGACCTGGTCATCCTCATCGCCTACGGGACCATGGAGGACGCCGAAGCCCGCGCCTACCGCCCACGCGTCGTGTTCGTCGACGCCGACAACAAGCAGATCGACCTGGGCCACGATCCGGCCTTCGTGCCCGATGGCGTCCCAGCCAGTATGGGGGAGCTGCTAGACCCCCGGATCGGTGTGCGGTAACCGTGCTGCTGGCGATCGACGTCCGCAACACCCACACCGTCGTCGGCCTGATATCCGGAGCTAAAGACTACGCAAAAGTAGTGCAGCAGTGGCGGATTCGCACCGAATCCGAAGTCACCGCCGACGAACTGGCCCTGACCATTGACGGATTGATCGGCGAGGATTCCGAGCGGCTTACCGGTGCCGTCGGACTGTCCACCGTTCCATCGGTGCTGCACGAGGTGCGGATCATGCTCGACCAGTACTGGCCTTCGGTGCCGCATGTGCTGATCGAGCCCGGTGTACGCACCGGGATTCCACTGCTGGTGGACAATCCCAAAGAAGTGGGTGCCGACCGGATCGTGAACTGCCTGGCGGCCTTTCACAAGTACCAAAAGGCCGCCGTGGTGGTCGATTTCGGCTCGTCGATCTGCGTGGATGTGGTGTCGGCCAAGGGTGAATTTCTCGGCGGCGCCATCGCGCCCGGTGTCCAAGTTTCGTCGGACGCGGCGGCCGCCCGCTCGGCCGCGCTGCGCCGCGTCGAATTGTCCCGCCCCCGTTCGGTGGTCGGCAAGAACACCGTGGAATGCATGCAAGCCGGCGCGGTGTTCGGATTCGCCGGGCTGGTCGACGGTTTGGTCGGCCGGATCCGCGAGGACGTCAAGGGATTCTCCGGTGGCGACGACGTGGCCGTCGTGGCGACCGGCCACACCGCGCCGCTGTTGTTGCCCGAACTGCACACCGTCGACCACTTCGACCAGCACCTGACCCTGCACGGTCTGCGGCTGGTCTTCGAACGTAATCAGGAAGCACAGCGCGGACGGCTGAAGTCCGCGCGCTAACGCTGTCATTTAAGCTGGCACGTCGTGAGTGCCGCTGACCCAGCCCGATCCGAGGAGCTTCCTGAGCAGTTCCGGATTCGCCGGGACAAGCGCGCTCGGCTGTTGGCCGACGGGCACGAGGCTTATCCGGTCGAGGTGCAGCGCACCCATACCCTGGCCGAGGTCCGCGCCGCCCACCCCGATCTGGCGATCGACGAGGCGACCGATGACATCGTCGGGGTGGCCGGCCGGGTGGTGTTCGCCCGCAACACCGGAAAGCTGTGCTTTGCGACGCTGCAGGACGGCGACGGGACCCAGCTGCAGGCGATGATCAGCCTGGACAAGGTGGGCCAGCAGGCCCTGGACGCATGGAAGGCCGACGTCGATATCGGCGACATCGTCTACGTGCACGGTGCGGTGATCAATTCTCGCCGCGGGGAGCTATCTGTGCTGGCTGATTCCTGGCGGATGACAGCCAAGTCGCTGCGGCCGCTGCCCGTCGCACACAAGGACATGAGCGAGGAAGCGCGGGTTCGGCAACGCTACGTCGACCTGATCGTGCGCCCGCAGGCGCGCAATGTGGCCCGGCAACGGATCGCGGTTATTCGCGCGATCCGCAATGGCCTGGAAAGGCGCGGGTTCCTCGAAGTCGAGACGCCGATCTTGCAGACGCTGGCCGGTGGCGCCGCGGCCCGGCCGTTCGTCACCCATTCGAATGCGCTCGACATCGATCTCTACCTGCGCATCGCGCCGGAACTGTTCCTGAAGCGATGCATCGTCGGTGGATTCGACAAGGTCTTCGAACTAAATCGCGTGTTCCGAAACGAAGGCGCCGATTCAACGCATTCTCCAGAATTTTCCATGCTGGAGACCTACCAGACCTACGGAACGTATGAAGATTCTGCAGTCGTCACGCGCGAACTTATTCAAGAGGTAGCCGACGAGGCGATCGGGACCAGACAACTGCCGATGCCCGATGGCAGTGTCTACGACATCGACGGAGAATGGGCGACTATACAAATGTACCCGTCACTGTCATCGGCGCTTGGTGAAGAGATCACACCGGACACATCGTTCCAGCGCTTAAGTGCCATAGCAGATCGACTGGGTGTAGAGATTCCGGACAACCGTGGTGTTGGTCACGGCAAACTCGTTGAGGAACTCTGGGAGCACTCAGTGGGCAAGAGCTTGACCGTGCCGACATTTGTCAAGGATTTTCCGGTTGAGACAACTCCATTGACCCGGCAGCACCGCAGTATCGCCGGTGTGACCGAGAAGTGGGACCTCTACCTGCACGGAGTCGAACTGGCAACCGGATACTCGGAATTAAACGATCCCGTCGTGCAACGGGATAGATTCGCAGATCAGGCTCTCGCGGCAGCCGCTGGGGATGACGAGGCGATGTTACTTGACGAAGATTTTCTCGCCGCTCTCGAGTACGGGATGCCGCCATGCACGGGAACTGGAATGGGTATCGATCGGTTGTTGATGTCTTTGACTGGTCTGTCAATTAGGGAGACAGTTTTGTTCCCGATTGTTCGGCCACACTCGAACTGAACTCTCCCGTGTTGTGTCGGATTGTGCATTTTGCGTTCCTATGGCAGATTAGTCACCGGGGAGTCATCCAAACTGGACAGTAACTGCACAGGAAGAAACGCGAGGGTAAGCCACATGGCGAAGAAAGTAACCGTCACCTTGGTCGATGATTTCGACGGTGCCGGCGCCGCTGACGAAACGGTCGAATTCGGGCTTGACGGGGTGACCTATGAGATTGACCTTTCTTCCAAGAATGCCGCGAAACTGCGCGGCGACTTGAAGCAATGGGTGGCTGCGGGCCGCCGTGTTGGCGGTCGCCGGCGCGGGCGTTCCGGCTCGGGCCGCGGCCGCGGTGCAATCGACCGCGAGCAGAGTGCCGCGATCCGGGAATGGGCCCGCCGCAACGGGCACAACGTGTCGACTCGCGGCCGCATCCCGGCAGACGTGATCGACGCATTCCACGCGGCAACCTAGCCGCACCACACTCTATGGTCGCGACCCGCTTCGCCGCATTGCGATCTGGTCTTTTATCCGGCGCCCAGGCATTCAGCCTGGGCGCCGGATTTATGTTTTCGCTCCAGGCGAACTGAACGCCCGTCATTGCGGGAAACGCGCCGGTGTTTTTCCTCGTTAACCTGTTGCGTCGGTAAGCGGGCTGAGACCGCAAGGTTATGAACCCTGGCAGGCCGACCATTACAGTGGACTGCAGGTACGCAGTTCCGGCCCCTAGGGACCGGCGAGGCTGCTTAAAGGCCGCTAGAAAGGTACGTACCGATGTTGAGGGAGAGCAGGTAGCGACCGATGTTCGAACGATTTACCGACCGTGCCCGCCGGGTCGTGGTGCTGGCGCAAGAAGAAGCCCGGATGCTCAACCACAACTACATCGGCACCGAGCACATCCTGCTGGGTCTGATTCACGAGGGTGAAGGTGTAGCAGCCAAGTCGCTGGAATCGCTGGGCATCTCGCTGGAAGGCGTGCGCAGCCAGGTCGAGGAGATCATCGGCCAGGGTCAGCAGGCGCCGTCCGGGCACATCCCGTTCACCCCGCGCGCGAAGAAGGTTCTCGAGCTGAGCCTGCGTGAGGCGCTGCAGCTCGGCCACAACTACATCGGTACCGAGCACATCCTGCTGGGCCTGATCCGTGAGGGTGAGGGCGTTGCGGCCCAGGTGCTGGTGAAACTGGGCGCCGAGCTGACCCGGGTGCGCCAGCAGGTGATCCAGCTGCTGAGCGGCTATCAGGGCAAGGAGGCCGCCGAAGCGGGTACCGGTGGCCGCGGCGGCGAGTCCGGCTCTCCGTCCACGTCATTGGTGCTCGACCAGTTCGGCCGCAACCTGACCGCCGCCGCGATGGAAGGCAAGCTGGACCCGGTCATCGGCCGCGAGAAGGAAATCGAGCGGGTGATGCAGGTGCTGAGCCGCCGCACCAAGAACAACCCGGTGCTGATCGGCGAGCCTGGCGTCGGCAAGACCGCCGTCGTCGAAGGCCTGGCGCAGGCGATCGTGCACGGCGAGGTTCCCGAGACACTCAAGGACAAGCAGCTTTACACCCTCGACCTGGGCTCGCTGGTCGCCGGATCCCGGTACCGCGGTGACTTCGAGGAACGCCTGAAGAAGGTGCTCAAGGAGATCAACACCCGCGGCGACATCATCCTGTTCATCGACGAGCTGCACACCCTGGTCGGCGCCGGTGCCGCCGAGGGTGCCATCGACGCGGCCAGCATCCTCAAGCCCAAGCTGGCTCGCGGCGAGCTGCAGACCATCGGTGCCACCACCCTCGACGAGTACCGCAAGTACATCGAGAAGGACGCCGCCCTCGAGCGCCGCTTCCAGCCGGTGCAGGTCGGTGAGCCCACGGTGGAGCACACCATCGAGATCCTCAAGGGCCTGCGCGACCGCTACGAGGCCCACCACCGGGTTTCGATCAGCGACTCCGCGATCGTCGCCGCAGCCACTTTGGCCGACCGCTACATCAACGACCGCTTCCTGCCCGACAAGGCAATCGACCTGATCGACGAGGCCGGCGCCCGGATGCGGATTCGCCGGATGACCGCGCCGCCAGACCTCCGTGAGTTCGACGAGAAGATCGCCGAGGCGCGCCGGGAGAAGGAATCGGCGATCGACGCCCAGGACTTCGAGAAGGCGGCCAGCCTGCGCGACCGGGAGAAGCAACTCGTCGCACAACGTGCCGAGCGTGAAAAGCAGTGGCGCTCAGGCGATCTCGACGTGGTCGCGGAAGTCGACGACGAGCAGATCGCCGAGGTGCTGGGCAACTGGACCGGTATCCCGGTGTTCAAGCTCACCGAGGCCGAGACCACTCGCCTGCTGCGCATGGAAGACGAGCTGCACAAGCGGATCATCGGCCAGGTGGATGCCGTCAAGGCGGTGTCCAAGGCCATCCGTCGTACCCGCGCCGGGCTGAAAGACCCCAAGCGGCCGTCGGGTTCGTTCATCTTCGCCGGTCCGTCCGGTGTCGGTAAGACCGAACTGTCCAAGGCGCTGGCCAACTTCCTGTTCGGCGACGACGACGCCCTCATCCAGATCGACATGGGCGAGTTCCACGACCGGTTCACCGCGTCACGGCTGTTCGGTGCTCCGCCTGGATACGTCGGCTACGAGGAGGGCGGCCAGCTCACCGAAAAGGTCCGGCGCAAGCCATTTTCCGTGGTGCTGTTCGACGAAATCGAAAAGGCACACCAGGAGATCTACAACAGCCTGTTGCAGGTGCTCGAAGATGGCCGGCTCACCGACGGGCAGGGCCGCACTGTCGACTTCAAGAACACCGTGCTGATCTTCACGTCGAACCTGGGCACGTCCGACATCTCCAAGCCGGTCGGTCTCGGCTTCACCAAGGGTGGCGGCGAGAACGACTACGAGCGGATGAAGCAGAAGGTCAACGACGAGCTGAAGAAGCACTTCCGGCCGGAGTTCCTCAACCGCATCGACGACATCATCGTCTTCCACCAGCTGACTCGCGAAGAGATCATCCAGATGGTCGACCTGATGATCGGCCGGGTGGCCAACCAGCTCAAGAGCAAGGACATGGCTTTGGAGCTGACCGACAAGGCCAAGTCACTGCTGGCCAAGCGCGGCTTCGACCCGGTGCTGGGTGCACGTCCGTTGCGGCGCACCATCCAGCGCGAGATCGAGGACCAGCTTTCGGAGAAGATCCTCTTCGAGGAGGTCGGTCCGGGACAGGTCGTCACCGTCGACGTGGACAACTGGGACGGCGAAGGCGCCGGCGAGGAGGCGGTCTTCACCTTCACCGGTACCCGCAAGCCGCCGGCGGAGACGGATCTGGCCAAGGCCGGCGCCCACAGCCAGGGGTCGGATCCGCAATAGCCGTTCGAGCTGCATATTCATGAATTAGGCAATATGCGCTGGGCAACATCTTTCGCGACAGTCCTGACGTCGCGAAAGGTGCCCAATGTCGTACGTGGTGGCGGCTCCAGAGTTCCTTTCGGCTGCAGCCACGGACCTCGCCAACATCGGTTCGAGCATCAGCGCCGCCAACGCGGCGGCCCTCGCTCCGACCAGTGGGGTCCTGGCCGCCGGCGCCGACGAGGTGTCGGCCGCCCTGGCGGCATTGTTCGGCTCGCACGCGCACGCATACCAAGCGCTGAGCGCGCAAGTAGCTGAGTTCCACGCTCAGTTCGTGCAGACGATGACCGCGGGTGCCGGCGCCTACGCCACCGCCGAGGCCACGAATGTCCAGCAGGCGCTGCTGGGTGCGATCAATGCCCCTACCGAGCTGCTGTTGGGCCGGCCCTTGATCGGTGACGGCGCCAATGGCACCATGCCCGGCCAGAACGGCGGCGCCGGCGGGATCCTCTACGGCAACGGCGGTAACGGCGCCCCCGGCATCAATAGCGGTCAGGCGGGCGGAAGCGGTGGAGCCGCCGGGTTGTGGGGCAACGGTGGCAACGGCGCGGCCGGTGGCGCCGGCGGCAACGGTGGTGGTGGCGGCGCGGGCGGCTTCCTGCGTGGCAATGGCGGCATCGGCGGCAACGGCGGCACCGCGATCACGCCGGGCACCAACGGCGGTAGCGGCGGGGCGGGCGGCAACGCCTGGCTGTGGGGCAACGGCGGGGCAGGCGGACTGGGCGCTAACGCTGCTGCCGGTGCGCCGGGAGTCAATCCGACGTCGGCTACCACCTTCACTCAGGCGCCCAGTGGTGGCACCGACGGGACCACCGGTGCTGGAATCCCGGGGCAAGACGGTAACCAATTCGGCCAGATCGGTGGCAACGGCGGCAACGCCGGTGGTATCGGAAGCCCCGGCAATCTGTCCTTTTCGCCTGCCACCGGGGGCACCGGCGGAACCGGTGGTACCGGTGGCCCCGGTGCCCCGGGAGCACCGGCGGCGCGGTTTATTCCTATAGCCCGAGTACCGGCGGAGCCGGTGGGACCGGCGGAGCCGGTGGCCCGGGCGGTGCGGGCGGCACCGGCGGCGCCGGTGGCATCGCGGAGGCTAACGCCGGCCAGGGTGGTCACGGTGGTACCGGTGGGGTCGGTGGGATCGGTGCGACAGGCGGCACGGGCGGTGTCGGCGGCCAGGGCATTCACCTTGCGGGCAGCACCGCCGGCGGCAACGGCGGTGACGGCGGTGCCGGCGGGGTCGGCGCCGCGGGTGGTGCCGGCGGATCGGGCGGCAACGGCGGTGCGGGTGGCCGGGGTGGCTTCCTGTTCGGCGACGGCGGGGCGGGCGGCGGCGCAGGCAACGGCGCGATCGGTGGCGACGGTGCCATGGGCGGCATGGGCGGCCTGGGCGGTGCTGGCGGCTCCGCAAATGGGAGCAGTGCTGACGGCGGCGGGGGTGGTGGCAATGGCGGAAACGGCGGCGCCGGTGGCGACGGAGGCCAGGGTGGTGCCGGCGGTAATGGCGGTATCGGCGGAGCCGGCGGTGCTAGCGGCCTGCTGGGCGGTCACGCGGGCAGTTTCGGCAGCGGTGGCATAGGCGCACTCGGCGGCGCAGGTGGCGGGTACGGCGACGGCGGGACCGGCGGCGACGGTGGCAACGGATCGGGTGGACCGGGTGCCGTCAACGGCAATAGCGGCGGCCAGGGCAGCCACGGTAATCTAGGCGCCCCGGGCGCGGCAGGAGTCGACGGCCGTGGAGCCTGATCCGGTTGACCGCCACATCGACCTCCGCTAAACCGGCGTCTACACTGACGGTCGTTGTCGACTAGCGGCGGAAACACCCCAGAAGGAGTGGACTGTGGCGAATTCCCAGACGGCCCGGGCCGGAACTGTTGACCTGTCGGCAGCGGGTGCGGCGCTGTGGCTGGCGGCCACCGCCTTCTTCGCGCTGCTCGCGCTGTACTTCGTCGGCATCGACCAGGGCGCGGTGTCGCTGTTCGGCAGCGACTCGCATGTGCACGAATTCTTCCACGACGCAAGGCATCTGCTCGGCTTCCCCTGCCACTGATCCGTGGAGAAGCGTCTGATAGCACGCGGACTCCTGGCGGGTGCGATAGCCGCGGTGCTCGCGTTTGTCCTCGCCCGCCTGTTCGCCGAACCCGTCATCGGCCGCGCAATCGAATACGAGGACGGCCGCACCGAAGTCGCGCACGCCCAGGGCGTACACGAGCACGGCGTCGAACTGTTCAGCCGCGGCGTGCAGGGCAATGCCGGATTGGGTTTCGGGGTACTGATTTTCGGCATCGCGATGGGCGCCCTGTTCGCGGTCGCCTTCTGTGTCGGGTACGGCCGCATGGGAAGCGCTGGGCCACGGGCGTTTTCACTGCGTCTTGCGGCCGCGGCCTTCACCGTGGTGTACCTGGTGCCGTTCCTGAAGTACCCGCCCAATCCGCCGGCGGTCGGTCAAGCCGACACCATCGGCGCCCGCACCATGTGGTACTTGGTGATGGTCGTCGCGTCGGTGGCATTCGCGATCGCCGCGGTATGGCTGTCCCGCAAGCTGGCGGCGCGACTTGGCGCATGGAACGCCGGGCTGACCGCCGCCGGCTGTTATATCGTGGCCACCGCGCTGGCGATGCTGGTGTTGCCGACGGTGGCCGAGACGCCCGCACCCCTGCGCGATCCCTCCGGAACCATCATCTATCCCGGCTTCTCCGCCGACGTCCTCTACGACTTCAGGCTTGTTTCACTGGGTACCCAATTGGTGTTGTGGGCAACGCTCGGGCTGGTGTTCGCCAGCCTCGCGGCCCGGCTGCTGGGCGAGTCCGCCGAAAGGGTCGAGTCATCCGGTTGACTTTGGTGTCGCATGCGATGACCGAGGCAATGGCGGGCGCGCGTTTCCCGGCCGACGAGCCGCTCAGCGAGCTCGGCCTACGGCAGGCACGCGCAGCGCGCCTGGCTATCCGCGACAACGTTGTCCAGCTCGCCGGGCCGGAGCGACGCACCTGCCAGACCGCAAAGCTATTAGGGCTCAATACGATAACTGAACCGCTGCTGGCTGATCTCGATTGCCGGAGGTGGCGCGGCGAAAGGCTCGACGGCATCGACCCCGAAGAGTTGCAGGAGTGGCTTACCGACCCGGTGGCCGCGCCGCATGGCGGTGAGTCGATCGTCGCACTCGTCGACCGGGTGGCGGGCTGGCTGGATTCCCTGGCCGGCAACACCGTTGCGGTGACGCATCCCGCGGTGATCCGGGCCGCGATTCTGATAACGCTCGGCGCGCCGCCGAAATCGTTCTGGCGCATAGACATTGCGCCGGTCAGCCCAACGGTCATGCATCACCGCGCGGGCGGCTGGACGCTGCGGCTCTAGCCCGGGGGCGCCACCAGCGCAAAGGCTTGCTTGGCCACCTGCAACATCCAGCTGGTCACCGTGGGGCCGTGATCGCGGGGCCAGTTCAGCTGGAAGCTCACCACCCACGGCTGACCGGTCTTGTCCACGGCGTACCAGCTGAACGTCAAATCTCCGGGCAGGCCACCGGCTTTTGCGCCGATATACGGCCATACCTCGCGATCCAGCTGGATGCCGGCGACGGCGGACAGGATCTGCTTGACCGGTGCCGCCTTGCCGACGGCGTCGGCCTGCAGCGCGGCGTGCACCCGGCAGATGTCCTCGGCGTTGCCATACCACTCCGCGCCGAAGGTGGAAGCCGGGGTGTGGGCGCGGGTCGGATCCGGTTGGTAGGGCGTGGAATTGGCCTGCGCCAGCAGCTGTGCCCGCACTTGTGGCGGAGCCTGCTTCCATTGGGCGCGCAGATCCGGCTGACCCCAACCGACGGAGAACAGCTCGTACATGGTGGGGAAGGGGGTCATGCTGGCCGGATCGTGATGGCCTGCGGTGGCCAGCGCTTCCTCGATGGCGTGCGTGCCCATCCGTCCGATAAGCAAGTCGGTAGCCATGTTGTCGCTGGTGGCGATCATCTTTTCGGCGGCCGTGCGCACCGAAACCTGTGCTCCGGGGGGCAGTTCCAGGCCGGAGGAGCCCACCGCCTTGCTCTTGGCGGTGACGGTCAGCAGATCGTCCCAGGACACGGTGCCGCTGCGGACCGCACCCGCCAGTGCGTGCAAGACATACAACTTGAAAATCGATGCCAGCGGCAAAGATTCGCCGGTGTTGGTACCCGCCACTGGGTCGCAGTGACCGTTGTTGACCTTGGCGACTTGATACGAGTAGCGGGCGCCGGTCTTGCTCAGCACGGCGTCGATGTCGTGCCACGAAGCGATCTTCGGCGGTGGTTGTGTGTCCAGGTCGAACCGGTCAACTAGGCCGGTGTCGTCGGTATGGATACGAATGTCCTGTTGCGCGCCGTAGGACGAGATCAGGTGCAGCGTGGCGACGCTGGCGCCGATGTCCACACCGGCGAGGGTGAAGGGTCGGTCCCACCACAGCGCCTCCATGGTGGTCTTGACCGAGTCGACCTGGTCGGCCGTGGTCAGGGTGCGAACTCCTACCGGGCCGATCGGCCAGTCCGAGTTCAGCATGTCCAGCGTCTGCTGGGCGCGCACACCGGGCGGGGTTCGAGTGTCGATTTGGCGACTCGGATTCGCCGCGTTCGCCGACGGTGTCGGAGAGGAGGCGCAACCTGGGGCCAGGGTCGCGACTAATGCAGCTGTGGCACCCAGCGCCAGCAGGCGCCGTGCGCTGTTACTCAGCCTTGCCGGTCCCGGCAACGTCCATCACGACCTCGAATTCCAGCAGCGACGCCCCAGTCGCCACCGGGTTGGCCCGGTGTCCGGCATGCGCTTCGATCGCTGGCCCAGTGGCCCATGCCTGGAAGGCTTCTTCAGATTCCCACTGCGTCACCACGAAGTAGCGGTCCTCACCCTTGACCGGACGCAGCAGCTGGAAGCCGAGGAAACCCGGAGAGTTCTCCACCGCGTGAGCGCGGTGAGCGAACCGCTTCTCCAGTTCGGGGCCAGCGTCCGCGGGTACTTCGATTGCGTTGATCTTCACCACTGGCATGTCGCTAGGTTACCGTGCCCGGCATGGCCGCCGATCTGTTGACCCATCGCGGTGGACAGGGCAGGCCGCTGGTCCTGGTGCACGGCCTGATGGGCCGGGGTACCACCTGGTCGCGTCAGCTACCGTGGCTGACCCGGATAGGTGCGGTCTACACCTACGACGCTCCGTGGCATCGGGGTCGTGACGTCGACGATCTATACCCGATAAGCACCGAGCGTTTTGTAGCGGACCTCGGTGCCGCCGTGGCCGCGCTGCGCGGGCCCGTGACGCTGATCGGTCACTCGATGGGCGCCCTGCATTCGTGGTGTCTGGCCGCGCAGCAGCCGGAGCTGGTCAGGGCGCTGGTGGTCGAGGACATGGCGCCGGACTTCGTCGGCCGCACCACCGGCCCCTGGGAGCCCTGGCTGCACGCCCTTCCGGTTGAATTCGCCTCCGCCGAACAGGTATTCGCCGAGTTTGGGCCGGTGGCCGGGCAGTACTTCCTGGAATCATTCGACCGCACCGCCACCGGTTGGCGCCTGCACGGCCACACTTCCCGATGGATAGAGATCGCCGCCGAATGGGGTACCCGTGACTACTGGTCGCAGTGGGCCGCCGTGCGATCGCCGGCGTTGCTCATCGAGGCCGGCAATTCGGTGACGCCGCCGGGGCAGATGCAGAAAATGGCTCAAACGGACCGCCGGACAACGTATCTACGCGTACCCGGCGCGGGCCACCTGATACACGACGAAGCGCCGCAGGTATATCGCGGTGCCGTCGAAGCCTTCCTGGCATAAAGCCTGCGACCAGCCCATTCCTGCAGTCCTCAAGATTTGTCCATTCGTCGCCAAGGATGCTGACTGCACACCGCCGCTGTGAGGAGGATGCAGATGCCGCGTGTATTGGCGATGCCGGAAACTGCCGGCGCGACTACCTGCGTGACGGGCCCGGCCACCGATGAGTTCTCGGCGCACCTGGCTGAGATCTTGAACGGGCAGTGGCTGGGTTATCAAACCTTCAGCGCCCAAACGGCTGTGCTGCATGACGGGTTCATGACCGCACTCAACGCCAGCTCGCCGGTCATCAACGCGGCGATCCGGACACTGCTGGACTGCTGACTCCGCTACTCCTGGCCCGCCAGCCCGAACCGGCCGTCGGGTGTCTGGGTGATCAAGCCGTCGACGAGCAGCGAATCCAGTGCCCGGTCGCGTTGTGCGGTATCGGTCAGCCACGCCACGTCGAGCTCGGCGCGAGTGACGGGAAAACTATTGGCGCGCAACACATCCAGCAAGCGGCCCCGGACTTGGCGGTCGGTCCCGGCGTAACGCTGCACCCGCCGTGGCGGACCGGCGGCCGGCGGATAACCCGCTTGTCGCCAGGAGCACTCGCCAATCGGGCATAGGCCGCACCGTGGCGTCCGGGCGGTGCACACCGTTGCGCCCAGTTCCATCAGCGCCACTGAAAACTGTGGTGCCACTTCATCTTTCGGCAACAACGCGGCGACGTCGGCGTGATCGCGGGTGGCTGAGGGGTTCCCGGCGTCGGCGCGGCCATGCACGGCGCGGGCGACCACCCGACGCACATTGGTGTCCACCACCGGCACCCGCTTGCCATAGGCGAAGCACGCCACCGCCCGCGCGGTGTAGCTTCCAACGCCCGGCAGGCTCAGCAGGACATCGACGTCGTCGGGAACCACATCGTCATGGTCGCGCGCGATAACGGTGGCGCACTCGTGCAGCCGCATGGCGCGCCTCGGATAACCGAGCTTTCCCCAGGCGCGTACCACGTCGGCCGTGCTGGCCGACGCGGTGGCAGACGGCGTGGGCCAGCGCCGTACCCAGTCCTGCCAGATCGGCTGCACCCGGGCCACCGGGGTCTGCTGCAGCATGAACTCGCTGACCAGGATTTGCCATGCGCTGACACCGGGTTCGCGCCACGGCAGCTCGCGGCGCGATCGGTCGTACCAGTCGACAAGCTCGGTCGCAGCGATGTTCATGTCAGCTTCATTCGGATTCGCGGCACAAGTTTGCGGCACAATGAGTGCCATGCCCACCACCAATCCAGCAACCGCATGGAAAGCACTCAACGAGGGTAACGAGCGATTCGTCGCCGGTAAGCCCGCCCATCCCAGTCAAAGCGTCGACCATCGAGCAAGCCTGGCCGCCGGACAAAAGCCGACGGCGGTGATCTTCGGCTGCGCGGACAGCCGGGTCGCGGCCGAGATCATCTTCGATCAGGGGCTGGGCGACATGTTCGTGGTGCGCACCGCCGGCCATGTCATCGACGCCGCGGTGCTGGGCTCCATCGAATACGCGGTAGTAGTGCTCAATGTTCCGCTGGTGGTGGTGCTGGGTCACGACAGCTGCGGCGCGGTCAATGCCGCGCTGACCGCACTCGACCAGGGCAACCTGCCGGGCGGCTACGTTCGCGATGTGGTCGAGCGGGTTGCCCCGTCGATTCTGCTGGGCAGGCGCGACGGGCTGACCCGTACTGACGAGTTCGAGGAACGCCACATCCACGAAACGGTCGCGCAGCTCATGGCCCGTTCGACGGCCATCGCCGAACGCGTCGCAGCGGGCAGCCTGGCGATCGTCGGCGTCACGTATCACCTGGCTGATGGCCGGGCGGTGCTGCGCGATCACGTCGGCCAAATCAGCGAACACGTCTGAGTTTCGCCCCGCTCCTACACGACTCGGGTCCCAGCTAACCTTGCGACACGCCGAGGCGGGTCAAACACGTCGACGTGACCTGGGCCTACGGTGTGAACGTGCTGGATCTGGAACCGCGTGGCCCGCTACCGACTGAGATCTACTGGCGGCGCAGGGGGCTAGCCCTGGGCATCGCGGTCGTCGTGGTCGGTATCGCCGTCGCCACCATCATCGCCTTCGTCAGCAGCAGTGCCGGGGCCAAGCCGGCCAACGCCGAGAAACCGGGTAGCGCTCAGGCGCATGCGCCCACGCCTGCGGCGCCGCCGCCGGCCGGGCAGCCCGAGGGCAACACCCCGGCAGCGCCGGCGCCGCAGGGCCAGAACCCCGAATCCCCGACGCCGACCGCCGCAGTACAGCCGCCGCCGGTGCTCAAAGAAGGCGACGATTGCCCGGATTCGACGCTGGCCGTCAAGGGATTGACCAATTCACCGCAGTACTACATCGGTGACCAGCCCAAATTCACCATGGTCGTAACCAACATCGGGCTGGTGTCCTGCAAACGCGATGTCGGTGCCGCGGTGCTGGCCGCCTACGTTTACTCGCTGGACAACAAGCGGCTGTGGTCGAACCTGGACTGCGCGCCGTCCAATGAGACGCTGGTCAAGACGTTCACGCCCGGGGAGCAGGTGACCACTGCGGTGACCTGGACCGGGATGGGATCGGCTCCGCATTGCCCGTTGCCGCGTCCGGCCATCGGACCGGGGACCTACAACCTGGTGGTCCAGCTGGGCAATCTGCGTTCGCAGCCGGTTCCGTTCGTGCTCAACCAGCCGCCGCCACCGCCTGGGCCGGTACCGGCCCCGGGGCCGGCGCTCGCGCCGCCGCCCGAGGCGCCGCCTGCGGGCTCACCCGCCAACGGGGGCTAGTTCTAGTGATCGGCGATAGTCGACTCGGCGAGTTGGGATAGCCCCTCTCGCACGTGCCGGGCCCACATGGCACCGATCCCGTCGACTGACTGCAGATCTCCGGCGCTAGCGGCCAATAGGCCCTGCAGAGTTCCGAACGATCGAACCAGCAGGTCGACGTGGGCGAACTGCAGCCTGGGGATACCGGCCATCGCGCGATAGCCCCGGGGACTCAGCGCCGAGTCCTGTGCGTCGGCCGTCGTCGGGTATCCGAAGACTTTTGCCAGCGCGGTGAGCTCTAGCAGGTCGCTGTCCGACAGCGAGTCCAGTTCGTCCAGTGTCGCATCGATTTGCGCCTTGGTCAGTGGGCCGGGGTTTGCGTGGTAGTCGCGCACAATCAGCTCGCGGGCGGTGTCGTTACCGCCGAGCAACTCCTCGAGCTGCAGCCGCAGCTGACGGCCGTCGGTGCCCAGTTCGACGGCGTCGTAGTCGATCGATTGACCGATGCGGCGGACCAATTCGAGGCGCTGCACCACCGTCATCACGTCGCGCAGCGCGACGAAGTCTTCGATCTCGGCTCTGGACAGTTGCCGGCTGACCTCATCGAGCCTGGTCTTGTAGCGCTCCAGAGTTGCGATGGCCTGATTGGCGCGCGACAGGATGGTCGCCGAGTCGGTCAGCACGTGCCGCTCGCCGCCGACGTAGACCGTCACGATGTTCATTGAGTGGCTGACCGAGATCACCGGGTAACCGGTCTGGATTGCGGCGCGTTCCGCCGAGCGGTGCCGGGTCCCGGATTCGTCGGTCGGGATGGATGGATCCGGGACCAGTTGCACGTTGGCGCGCACGATCCGGCTGCAGTCCGTGGACAGCACCACGGCGCCGTCCATCTTGCACAGCTCGCGCAGCCGGGTGGGGGCATACCGGACGTCGAGGGAGAATCCGCCGTCGCAGATCGCCTCGACGTTCTCGTCGTGGCCGAGCACGATCAGGGCGCCAGTACGGCCGCGCAGAATGCGCTCCAGGCCGTCGCGCAGCCCGGTTCCCGGTGCCAGGCGGGCGACAGCCTCTCGCAGGGTCGGACGAGTCACAGCGTGCATTCTGCTACGTCCGCTGGGCGGGCGATGGCGGGGTGTCTAGCCGGTGCACCTTTGCCGGGCCGGCGCTGCGGTGGTCGGCGATGTCGATCATGTGTTCCAGCGCCGCGACGATGGTGGGGGCGCACAGGGCACGCAGCCCCGCCGGCACCGCGTCGCACCCGGGTGGGATCAGCGCGATGCTGAACCCCTGGCGGGCGGCCTCGGCCAGCCGCCGGTCCATGCCGCTGACCCGGCGCAGGTCGCCCGCCAAGCCGACCTCGCCGATCATCACCGCGGTGGTGGGCAACGGCAGGTTCGCATACGCAGAGGCCAGCGCGATAGCCACGGCCAGATCCGAGGATGGATCGGTCAACCGCATGCCGCCCACGGTGGACAGGTAGATGTCGTTGACGGCGAGGTTCAGCCGGGCGTGCTTTTCCAGGACCGCGGTGATCATCGCGGCCCGGGCGTGGTCGATGCCGCTGACCGCTCGTCGCGGCGAGCCGCCGGGCGGTGTCGCCAGCAACGCCTGCACCTCTCCGATCAGCGGACGCTTTCCGTCCAATTTCACCGTGATCGCAGTGCCGGGCACCGGCGCCGGCCGCTGATCCAGAAACAGGTTCGACGGGTCGGCGACGCCCTCGATCCCGTTGTCGTGCAACAGGAAACACCCGACTTCGTCGGCGGCGCCGAAGCGGTTCTTGACGCCGCGGACCATCCGCAGTGCACCGTTGCGATCGCCCTCGAAATGCAGCACCACATCAACGAGGTGTTCCAGCGAGCGCGGCCCGGCGATGGCCCCGTCCTTGGTGACGTGACCGACCAGGATCAGCGCGACGCCGTTGGCCTTGGCAGCCGCAGTCAGCGCGGCCGTTACCGCACGCACCTGGGTGACACCACCGGCGACCCCGTCCGCCTCGGTGCTGGACATCGTCTGCACCGAGTCCACGATGACCAGCTCCGGCCGCACGATGTCGATGTGACCCAGTACCACGTGCAGATCGGATTCGGCGGCAAGGAACACCTCTCCGCCGCCGCAACCGATCCGGTCGGCACGCAGACGGATCTGCCCGGCCGACTCCTCACCGGAGATGTACAGCGCGCGTTGCCCCGACTGCGCCCAGCGGTGGGCGACATCAAGCAGCAGCGTCGACTTGCCCACCCCCGGATCGCCGGCGAGCAGCGTCACCGAGCCGGGAACCACACCCCCACCGAGCACCCGGTCCAGTTCCTCGACGCCGGTGGGGCGATGCCTGCTCAGATTCGGTTGCACCGAACGGATCGGGACCGCCTGCGATGTGGGTGTGCTACTGCGATGGCCGCCGGCCAAACCGAGGGCGGCCAGCTCTTCGACCGTGCCCCAACTGCCGCACTCCAGGCAGCGTCCCACCCACTTCGCGGATAGGTGGCGGCATTCCGAGCACCGGTATTGCGAGCGTGTGTTGGCCACGCCGCGACCGTATCTGGCGGGTGTGACAGCTACGAATGCTTGCCCGGCGCGGGGGAGCCTTCCTGCGGCGGCGTCAGGCCGGCCGAAATCGGGACCAGCACGCTGCCCTGACCCGCCTTCTCGAAGGTGAAGGTGAAGTTGTACGTGAGGCCGTTGCTGATCGGCTTGGTCAACATGACGCTGGCCTTGGCGGCCTGGCTGGATCCCAGCGGGCCGGGTGCGACGGCCTGGCCTTCGGGCTCGCCGACGAACAGCATCCCGCCTGCGGGCAGTCGCGCATCACCGGTCATGGTCACGGTGCCGATGTCGGTGGTGATGCTCGTCAGCCGGTCGGGCACATCCGGCGACTGATTGACCGCTACCAGCACCAGATCCACCGGTTTGCCCGGCTGGATGAAGTCGCCGGTCTGGGTCGCTTGAATCCGGATGTCGCGCAGCGCCACGTTCTTGATGGTGACCTTGTTGCCGTTGACGGCCGGCTCCTGCATCGCGGTCTGGGACACCTGACCGGCTCCGCAACCACTGAGCACTAGAGCGGCGGCCAGCCCGAGCAATGGGAGGCGGGTCTTCAAGCGGTTCACTCAATGCCTCCTGCTGGACTTGGAGCACTGTAGGTCGGATGACGCGGTACGGGCCCGTCGGTCAACGGGCCAACTATGCACAGTAGTAGCTAGGTCATGCCGACGGTAGCGCGGCCCGCGATCGATCGCCGTGCGGCCCGGTGTTTGGTGCAGCTGTGGCCGGGTGATCGGCGTTATAGAAGCCGGCTCCTTGCACGTCTTAGCCGCCCTGTCAACCCCCAATGTTCACCGACGATGCCCCTGACCTGCACCGTTGTTCGGCGTGTGTTGAGGGTCCGTGTTAGCATGGAGTAACGAAAGGGGCTCTAATCTGATGATTTTCAAGGTCGGCGACACCGTTGTCTATCCACACCACGGTGCTGCGCTAGTCGAGGCGATCGAAACCCGAACCATCAAAGGGGAACAAAAAGAGTATCTCGTCTTGAAAGTGGCGCAGGGCGACCTGACAGTCCGAGTACCTGCCGAGAACGCCGAGTATGTCGGCGTCCGCGACGTCGTCGGCCAGGAAGGTCTGGACAAGGTTTTCCAGGTCCTGCGCGCGCCCCACACCGAGGAACCGACCAACTGGTCACGCCGGTACAAGGCCAACCTGGAAAAGCTCGCTTCCGGGGATGTGAACAAGGTGGCTGAGGTTGTGCGCGATCTGTGGCGTCGCGACCAGGAGCGTGGCTTGTCCGCCGGCGAGAAGCGGATGCTGGCCAAGGCCCGCCAGATTCTGGTTGGTGAGTTGGCGCTGGCTGAGAGCACCGATGACGCGAAAGCGGAAACCATCCTCGACGAGGTTCTGGCCGCCGCTTCCTGAATACCCCGAGGCTCTAACAGGTGGGCGGGGGCACCGTAGCTGCGATCGTGCCTGCTGCAGGTTCGGGTCAGCGGCTCGCTGCCGGGTTACCCAAGGCGTTTCGTCAACTCGAGGGGCAGAGCCTTGTTGAACGGGCCGTACAGGGCCTGCTGGATTCCGGGGTCGTCGACACAGTCGTGGTAGCGGTACCCGCGGACCGCACCGACGAGGCAAAGCTCATTCTGGGCCACAAGGCGACCGTGGTTGCCGGCGGCGCGGACCGCACGGAATCCGTCAGCTTGGCGTTGGCGGCGCTTTCGGAATCAGTGGCACCGCAGTTCGTGTTGGTGCACGACGCGGCCCGGCCGCTGACCCCCCCGGCGCTGATCGCGCGGGTGGTGGATGCATTGCGCGCCGGCCACGCCGCGGTGGTGCCCGGGCTGCCGGTCTCTGACACGATCAAAGCCGTGGACGCCAACGGCGTGGTGCTGGGCACCCCGGAGCGGGCCGGCCTGCGGGCCGTGCAGACCCCGCAGGGGTTCGCCACCGAGCTACTGGTGCGCGCCTATCGGGGCGCCGGCACCGCCGATTTCACCGACGACGCGTCTCTCGTCGAGCACGTCGGCGGCCAGGTTCAGGTGGTCGACGGCGACCCGCTGGCGTTCAAGATCACCACGCCGCTGGATCTGTTGCTGGCCCAAGCGATCGTGCGCCGATGATGGATCTGCCGCGCGTCGGGCTGGGCGTCGACGTGCATCCGATCGAGCCGGGGCGGCCGTGCTGGCTGGTGGGGTTGCTGTTCCCCAGCGCAGACGGTTGCGCCGGCCATTCCGATGGTGACGTGGCCGCGCATGCGTTGTGTGACGCCGTCTTGTCGGCCGCGGGGCTCGGCGATATCGGCGACGTGTTCGGGGTCGACGATCCGCGCTGGCAAGGCGTCAGCGGGGGCGAGATGCTGCGTCATGTCGTCGGGTTGCTCAATCAGCATGGCTATCGGGTCGGCAATGCTGCCGTGCAGGTGATCGGCAACCGGCCCAAGATCGGGTGGCGCCGACTTGAGGCGCAGGCGGTGCTCTCGCGCCTGCTCAATGCGCCGGTGGCGGTATCGGCCACCACCACCGACGGGCTCGGACTTACCGGGCGTGGCGAGGGCCTGGCGGCCATCGCGACGGCGTTGGTGGTTTCGCTTCGGTAGCTCACACACGCTTGTGCTCGGCGGCACGCGGCAATAGGCCAGGTAAGCTGGCACGTCGTGACCGATCGCGCCCGCTTGCGGCTCCATGACACGGCGGCCGGCGTCGTGCGTGATTTCGTCCCGCTTCGCGAAGGGCACGTCTCCATCTACCTGTGTGGCGCCACGGTGCAAGGGCAGCCGCACATCGGGCACGTCCGCAGCGGGGTGGCCTTCGACATCCTGCGCCGCTGGTTGCTGGCCCGCGGCTACGACGTCGCGTTCATCCGCAATGTCACCGACATCGAAGACAAGATCCTCAACAAGGCGGCCGCGGCGGGCCGGCCGTGGTGGGAGTGGGCGTTCACCCACGAACGCGCTTTCACCGCGGCTTACGACGCGCTGGACGTGTTGCCGCCGTCGGCGGAGCCACGGGCAACCGGCTTCATCACCCAGATGGTCGAGTTAATTGAAAGGCTGATCGAAACCGGCCACGCTTACGCGGCCGACGGCGACGTCTACTTCGACGTGCTGAGCTATCCCGAGTACGGTCAGCTGTCCGGGCACCGGGTGGACGACGTTCACCAGGGTGAAGGTGTGGCCACCGGAAAGCGGGATCAGCGCGACTTCACCCTGTGGAAGGGCGAAAAGCCCGGCGAGCCGTCGTGGCCGACACCATGGGGCCGCGGCCGCCCGGGGTGGCACCTGGAGTGCTCGGCGATGGCTCGCACGTATCTCGGGCCCGAGTTCGATATCCATTGCGGTGGAATGGATTTGATCTTCCCGCACCACGAGAACGAAATCGCCCAGAGCCGCGCGGCCGGCGACGGGTTCGCCCGTTACTGGCTGCACAACGGCTGGGTGACCATGGGCGGGGAAAAGATGAGCAAGTCGTTGGGCAACGTGTTGTCCATACCGGTGATGCTGCAACGGGTTCGGCCGGCCGAACTGCGTTACTACCTGGGCAGCGCGCACTACCGGTCGATGCTGGAATTCTCCGAGACGGCGCTACAGGACGCGGTCAAGGCCTATGTCGGGGTGGAGGAGTTTCTGCATCGGGTGCGCAGCCGGGTGGGTGCGGTCTGCCCCGGCCAGTGGACCCCGCGCTTCGCCGAAGCGCTCGACGACGACTTATCGGTGCCGATCGCGCTGGCCGAAATTCACCAGACCCGCGCCGACGGCAACCGCGCACTGGACGCCGGTGACCACGAGGGCGCACTGCAGAGCGCGTCCGCGATCCGCGCGATGATGGGCATCCTCGGCTGTGATCCGCTTGACGAACGCTGGGAATCCCGCGATGAAACCTCGGCCGCGCTGGCCGCCGTCGACGTGCTGGTGCAGGCCGAATTGGAAAACCGGGAAAAGGCACGCGAGCAACGCAATTGGGCGCTGGCCGACGAGATTCGGGATCGCCTGAAGAATGCCGGCATCGAAGTCACCGACACCGCTGACGGGCCGCAGTGGATGCTGGGCGGCGACGGCAAATAGATGGCCGGTAACTCTCAGCGCCGGGGGGCGATACGCAAATCCGGCACCAAGAAGGGCCCGACCGTCGGGTCGGGCGGCCAGCGCCGTCGTGCCCTGGAAGGGCGGGGCCCCACCCCGCCGGCGCACATGCGTCCCAACCATCCCGCCGCCAAGCGGGCCCCCGCCCCGCAACAACGCCGCCCCGCCAAACGTGTTGACGAGACCGAGAACGTGCTGGGCCGCAACCCGGTGCTGGAATGCCTGCGTGCCGGTGTTCCGGCCACCGCGCTCTACGTTGCGCTCGGCGCCGAGGCCGACGAACGTCTCACCGAATCGGTCTCGCGCGCAGCCGATTTGGGCATCAGCATCCTCGAGGTGCCGCGTAGCGATCTGGACCGGATGACCGCCAACCATCTGCATCAGGGCATCGCGCTGCAGGTGCCGCCATACAACTACACCCATCCCGACGATCTGATCGCGGCCGCCCTCAAGTCGCCGCCGGCCATGCTGGTCGCGCTGGACAACATCTCCGACCCCCGCAATCTCGGTGCGATCGTGCGCTCGGTTGCGGCGTTCGGTGGCCACGGGGTGCTGATTCCACAGCGCCGTTCGGCTTCGGTGACCGCGGTCGCGTGGCGCACCAGCGCCGGGGCTGCCGCCCGGATCCCGATCGCGCGCGCTACCAATCTCACTAGGACACTGAAGGATTGGGCCAATCGCGGCCTTCAGGTGGTGGGCCTGGACGCCGGCGGTGACACCGTGGTGGATGACTTGGACGGCCGCGACCCGATGGTGTTGGTAGTCGGTTCGGAGGGCAAGGGGCTGTCCCGATTGGTGCGGGAGAATTGCGACACGGTGGTGTCCATTCCGATGGCGGGTAAGACCGAGTCGCTGAACGCCTCGGTGGCCGCCGGAGTGGTGCTCGCCGAAATCGCGCGGCAACGCCGCAACTGATCGGAATAGCCGCCGGCGGTGGTGCTCGCCCGGCATCTTCCTGTGAACTTTCACAGTAACCGTGCTACTCGGCCCGGCCATTCCTGTGAACTTTCACAGGAACTGGGGTCGGCATAGGGAACTCAAGAGTCGCGCGATTAACCAATGGCAACGCATCTGATCAAAAATCCCGACTATTTCTGCAGGTCGCTGCGAGTTTGGCGATAATTAGTTGAACACAGGTTGAACAACAGTGTGCGCCGAGTGAATTGTTGGCGCTATCGGTTTCTGTGTAACAGCTTTCAATCTACTGTCTTCCGCATGAGACTATCTGAGATATATAGACAAATAGAATTTGTGAAGGTATCATCCGAATCTTTTTGATATCGAGCCGAGCGATTGCCCTCAGACAGCGTCTCAAACCAGCGGTAGTCCATAGCCGGACGCAGCCAAATCGTCTACCCCGTCCCACTTATCTCGCCGGAGGAATTCTCATGTCTTATGTGCGTACCTATCCTGAGCACTTGGCGGCTGCCGCCAGCAACCTGCAGTCACTGGGCGCGGCCTTGAACGTGGGCTGCGCGGCAGCCGCCGGGCCGATTACCGGCGTTGTTCCCGCAGCTGTCGATGAGGTGTCGATCCTGACCGCGGCACAGTTCGCGAGCCACGGTCAGCGGTTTCAGGAACTGAGTGCGCAAGCGTCCAGGATCCAGGCGATGCTCGCGGCGACGTTGGCGACCAGCGGGGGTTCCTACGCCGAGACCGAGGCGGCCAACGCCGCATTGGCGCACTGAGCGGCCGGGGCGAAAGGGAGTTATAGGCAATGGTGGACTACGGATTGTTGCCGCCCGAAATCAATTCGGCGCGCATCTACGCCGGGCCCGGAGCGGCGTCGCTGGTGTCGGCAGCGGTGGCCTGGAACGGTTTGGCCGCGGAATTTCAGGCCGCGGCTTCGGGGCACCGTTCGGTGATTGAGGTACTCACCAGCGGGCCGTGGCTGGGTCCGGCTTCAACGCAGCTGGTTTCGGCCGTCGCACCGTTCATCACCTGGCTGAGCGGTAGTTCCGAGCGGGCCGCCGAAGCCGCGAGCCAGGCCGCCGCCGCGGCGGCCGCCTACGAGCGCGCGTACGCCGCCAGTGTCCCGCCGCCCCTGATTGCGGCCAACCGCACACTGCTGCAGGAATTGATCGCCACCAACGTGCTCGGCCAAAACAGTTCCGCCATCTCGATGCTGGAGGCGCAGTACGCCGAGTTCTGGGCCCAGGATTCGGGCGCGATGTACACCTATGCCGGCAGTGCGGCGGCGGCAACCAACGTGACGCCATTGGCGCCACCGGCCGAGGTGGTGGACCCACTCGGGGTGGCCGAGCAGGCGATCGCTGTCTTGGAGGCCGGGGGTCAAGGCCTGCAGACCCAACTCAATACTCTGCATACGCAGTTGGGCACGCGAGTGAGCGACGTGGTGAAGGCCTTGGCCACGCCGCTCAATGGCCAGGGCGCGGCGCTTGACGCCTGGATTGTGGCCAACACCGCGTTCGACGACATCGTTCCGCTCTACAGCAAGTACCTGTCGCCGTATATGAACTCCATGGCGGCCATGATTCAGTCGACGCAGACCATCGGACAGAACACCAGCGGTTGGTCGGGCATCGGCAACCTTTGCAACACCCTGTTCAAGCCTGCCGCTCCGGCGGCCGCGAAGGCGGTCGAAGGCGCGGCGCAGGCAGCCGCCGGCGCCGGGCAGGCCGCGACCGGCGCTGCAGGCAACCTCGGAGCGGGTCTTGGCGGAATCAGCGGCAGCTTGGGCAAGGCCGTGGGGATCGGAGGTTTGTCGGTGCCCGCAAATTGGGTCCCATGGCACGCCACCACCAATCCCGGTGTGGCCGCGGCGATTCCGGCCGCGGCCGAAAGTGCCAACAGCTTCCCGATGGCCCCGCCGCTCGGGCAGTTCGTCAACGGCGGTGGTTACGGCCGAAATCTCCCGTCCTACGGCTTCAAGCCCTTAATCATGGCCAAGCCGCCGGCCGCCGGTTAACCGGCGAGATCACCGCAACGGCCACATAGCTGAGCTGTCAACAGGCATCAGGGGATAACGCGCGATGGTCGACTATGGTCTTTTGCCGCCCGAGATCAACTCAGGGCGCATATATGCCGGTCCTGGAGTCGGTCCGATGCTGGCCGCCGCAGGGGCCTGGAGCGGATTGGCAGCAGACTTTCAAGCCGCCGCGGCGGGACATCGGTCGGTGATCTTGGAGCTGACCAGTGGCCCATGGGTGGGGCCGGCGTCAGCGGCACTGGTTGCGGCCGCGTCACCGTTCATTAGCTGGATGGACGGCGGCGCCGAGGATGCCGGGCAGGCGGCAAGCCAGGCATTCGCGGCCGCGGCCGCATATGAGGTGGCGTTCGCGGCATCGGTTCCCCCGCCGGTGATCGCGGCCAACCGGGCACTGCTGGCGGTATTGGTCGCCACCAACTTCCTCGGGCAGAACACGCCGGCGATCGCCGCGACCGAAGCGCTCTACCTCGAATTCTGGGCTCAGGACGCCGCGGCTATGTACAACTATGCGGGCAACTCGGCGGCAGCGACTCAGTTGGCCGAATTGCCCGAGCCGGCCGAAGTGGTGGACCCTGGCGGGTTGGCAGATCAAGCTATCGCGGTACTCAAAAGCGCGGGTCAAGCGGTTCAGGCTCAAATCAACAGCGTTGGAGCGCAGCTAATGCCGCGAGTGGGTGACGTCCTGCAGACGCTGTCTTCGCCGTTGAATGGTCAGGGCGCGGCAATCGACCAATGGATTATGGCCAACACGCCGTTCGACGACCTCGTCCCGCTCTACAGCAAATACATCTCGCCGTACATGAACTCAGTAGCGTTCGGGTTTCAAGACACGCTCTTCGTCGGTGACGAGACGGCCGGCGTCGCCAAACTGGGCAGTCTTGCGTGTGATTTGGGCACCGCTGCGCAGGCCGCCGGGCAGGCGGCGCAGGCCGCTGGTCAGGCCGCGGCCGGCGCCGGGGCAAACGTCGGGGCCAGCCTGGGCGGCGGCGTCGGCGGGATTGCAGCAGCTCTGGGTAAGGCCGTTCCCCTTGGTAGCGGGCTGTCAGTCCCGGCGAGCTGGGCATCGGCTAGCGGCGCGGGTGGACCCGGTGTGACAGCCATCGGTAACGCGACCTCGATTTCGGCCGCGGCCGAGGGCGCCGCCAGTAATGTGCCGGTGGCTCCACCGTTCGGGCAGTTCGTCAATGCCGGCAACGGCCGCAGAACTCCCGCTTACGGACACCGGCTGACATTCGTGGCGAGGCCACCGGCTGCCGGCTAACAGCGGGCCAGGCCCGGGCTTGGTTAGGGCTGGGGGTGACCGCCGGTGCCGACCCTCCCGAATCCTGGTTGCCGGACGTAAGCTAACCCCCACCAGACATGCTGCATTCGCTGCGCTGTGCGGGGAGGGTTTGCTGGGATGACGGTCGAGTTCCGTGTGCTCGGCGACATCGAAGCCCGAGTCGACGGGCGGCGACTGGAAATCGGTCATGCCCGGCAACGGTGTGTCCTGCTGGCATTTCTGATCGACGTAAACCGGCCCGTGTCGATCGACCAGCTCGTTGATCGCGTGTGGTCGGACAGACCACCGCTGCGTGCCCGTAACGCGCTTGCTGGATACGTCTCCCGGTTGCGGAATCTGCTTGCTGAGACTCAGGAAGTCGCGATCTCGCGTGAACCGGGGGCATACGTGCTTAGCGCCGACCCGCTATCTGTGGACCTGCACCGATTCAGGTCCATGGTGGCGAAGGCACGCGGCAGTGCCGACCCGCGGGAAGCCGCGCGGTGGTACGAACAAGCGTTGGCGATCTGGTCAGGTGAACCTTTTCCCGCCCTGGATACGCCCTGGATCAACGACGTCCGCAATGCTTTGGCGGCCGAACGGCTTTCGGTGCAATTGGACAGCAACGACGTCGGTTTGCGCATCGGCCGGCACGCTGAGCTGCTGGGTCAGATCACTACGGCGCAGTCGGCCAGCCCGCTCGACGAACGTTTGGCCGCACAGTTGATGCTGGCGCAGTTCCGCACGGGCAGGCAAGCCGATGCCCTGACCACCTACCGGCGGATACGCGAGCGGCTGGTCGAGGAGCTCGGCGTCGATCCGGGCTCGGCGTTGCAGCAGGTGCATCAGCAAATCCTCACCGGCGAGGCGGCCGATCGGGAGGACGCCCCCGCGAGAGCGCCGGCACCGGACCAGCTGGTGCCGTCACGTCCTCCCGTCTTCCAACGGCCGCGTTCGGGACAATTGCGGTGCGCCACTAGCTTCGTCGGACACCAGCGCGAACTGGATCGCGTCATCGAAGCGCTGGGTGCCGGCCCGCTGGTGACCCTGACCGGGGTTGGGGGCGTGGGTAAGACGAGGCTCGCGCTCGAGGTTGCCGGCCGCGAAGACGAGCGATTCAGCGAAGGCGTGTGGATCTGCGAGCTGGGCCCGCTCGAGCACGGGGACGCGGTGGTGCACACCGTCGCGGCGAGTGTGTGGCTGCGACAACAGCAAGGCATGGATATCGAGACCAGCGTGATCGAGTACCTGCGCGAGCGCGAGGTCTTGTTGGTCTTCGACAACTGCGAGCACGTGCTGGAGACTGTCGGGCGGATCATCGACCGGATCGTGCGGCATTGCCCGCGGGTGTCGGTGCTGGCGACCAGCCGGCAGCCGTTGGGCATCCCGGGTGAGCGGATCGTCAACGTGCCACCTTTGCGTGAGGAGGACGCCACCCGACTGTTCGCCGAGCGTGCCCGGGCCAGCCGCCCGGACTTCGCGCTGGAGGACCAGCCAATGGGTGCCGTCGCCGAGATTTGCCGCCGGGTCGATTGCCTGCCCCTGGGCGTGGAGCTGGCGGCGGCGCGGATGCGGGTGATGAGCAGCCTCGACGTGGCCCGGCGCCCGGATTACCTGGGACTGTTGCGGGGTGGGGCGCGCAACGCGCTGCCCCGCCAGCAGAGCCTGGCCGAGACGATCGCGTGGTCCTACCGCTTGCTCACCGAGCCAGAACAGTCGCTTTTCGCCCAAATATCGGTCTTTGCGGGATCTTTCGACTTGGAAGCGGCGCACAGCGTGTGCGGCGCGCACGGGTCCGGCGAGGATGACACCCTGGAATTGCTGACCTGCCTGGTAGACAAGTCCATGGTGGTGACGCGCACTGTCGAGGAACGGACGCGCTTCTGCTTCCTGGAGACGCTGCGTGCTTACGGGCGAGAGCGCTTGGGGGAGAACGGGACTGGCGAGCAACTCGCGATGCGGCATGCGGCGTACTTCACCGAGCTCGCCGAACGTGCCGGCGCGGCTATGCGTGAGGCTCAGGAGCAGGAATGGGTTGAGCGGATGCTGCCCGACTACGACAATCTGCGTGCGGCCTTCGAGCATGCGATGCAGGCGCAGAAGATCGATCTGGCACTGCGATTGGTCGCGTCGGTGCCCGAGTTGATCGGCTGGCGGATCGGCTACGAGATAGCCGAGTGGGCCGAGCGGGTCATCGCCGTCGCCGATCATGATCATCCGTTGTTCCCCGCCGCGGTGGGAACGGCCAGCCGGGTCGCCTGGAACCATGCCGAGTTCGACCGCGCGAAATCCCTTGCGGCGCTGGCGCAGGGGAAGGCGCCCGCGCGCGGGAGTCCACGCGTCGTGTACCCCGCGGATGTGCTGGCAGACGTCGCTCTCTTCGAGGGCGAACCGTTGCAGGCGCTGGCCTACTGGGAGTCCGAGGCCGCGTGCGCCCGGCAGGAATCCGACCCGATCCGGCTGGGGTGGGCGCTTTTCGTGGTCGCCATCTGCCACGGCGTCATGCGCAACGACGACGTCGCCGTGCCCACTGCGCAGGAGGCGGTCGCCGTCGCCGAGCAGACGGGCAATCCGACCGCGCAGTCGATGGCATATTTCTCGCTGGGCTACTTGCTCAGGAAATCCGAGCCGGAGCGTGCGCTGGCTTTGTTCGACGATGCGGCGCGACTGGCCGCCGAGGTGCAGAACTTCTGGGTCTACGGGAGCGCGTTGATGGAAGCCGCGGCGACACGTTCCCTGTACGGGGACCCGGGTGCCGCGGCGCAAATGTTCATCACCGTGCTCGAACTGTGGGACCGGTTCGGCGATGTTACGCAGCAGTGGCTGGCGCTGCGCTACGTCGCGCGGTTGTTGATCCGGCTTGGCGGCCATGAGGATGCCGCCTTCCTCTACTGGGCGTTCGTGAACGCGGGAAAGCCGCCGCCGCTCACCGCCGAGCAGATCGAGGTGCTCGCCGACCAGCTGGGCCCGGCCCGCCTCGATGTGCTGCGGGCGCCACCCATCGGCGTCGCCGCCGTGGTGGCGCGAGCGCGATCGAGCTTGCTGTGGCACTACGAACGAACCGCCGTACCAGCCTCCTAGCCGGCGCGTCGTTGCGCCGCTAAAACCGCGGCGAGCAGCGCATTTCATGATTCGCGAAGCCTTACCGAAACTCCGCTCGGCACAGTCTGCTGCGATAGCGACGACGGGCGGTGGGCAGCGTGACCAACTTTTCGGTATGGCCGCCGGAGGTCAATTCCGCGCGCATTCTCGGCGGGGCGGGTTCTGCTCCGATGCTGCAGGCGGCGAACGCCTGGAATGGGTTGGGCGCCGAACTACGCTCGGCGGCAACATCATTCCGGTCGGTGGCCCTCGGGCTGGCGTTGGGGGCGTGGCAGGGTTCGGCGGCGACGGCGATGGCCGACGCCGCGGCTCCCTATCTGGGGTGGCTGCAATCGGCCGCGGCCCACGCAGAGCAGGCCGCAAGTCAGGTCAAAGCGGCGGCCGGCGTCTACGAGGCCGCGCGCGCCGCGATGGTGCATCCAGCCATCATCGCCGCGAACCGTTCGGAACTGGTGTCGCTGGTGATGTCGAATCTCTTCGGGCAGAACGCGCCGGCGATCGCCTCGGCAGAGGCCAGCTACGAACAGATGTGGGCGCACGACGTGGCCGCGATGGTCGGTTATCACTGCGGCGCTTCGGCGGTCGCGTCGGCGTTGACGCCATTGGCCGGCCTGACCGGCGGCGCCCCTGCGGCCGAGGCGGCGTTGCGTCCGTTAGGTCTGTCGAGCATCTTCAACCTTGGGTTCGCCAACATGGGCAGCCTGAATCTGGGCAACGCAAACGTCGGCGATTTCAACCTGGGTAGCGCAAACGTCGGCAGCCTCAACTTCGGCAACGGAAACCTCGGTGACCTCAACATCGGCTTGGGCAACCTGGGCAGTGGCAACTTCGGTCTGGGCAATCTGGGCAGCAGCAACCTCGGCTTCGGCAATACCGGTAACCACAACATCGGCTTCGGTAACACCGGCGACTACAACATCGGCTTCGGCAACACCGGCAACGGCAATATCGGCCTGGCCAACACCGGGAACGGAAACTCGGGCATCGGCTTCACCGGCAGCGGTCTGGTGGGCTTCGGCGGGCTCAACTCCGGCACGGCCAACACCGGCCTGTTCAACTCGGGCAGCGGAAATTCGGGCTACTTCAATTCGGGCACCGGAAATTTCGGCATCGGCAATGCCGGCAACTACAACACCGGTCTATTCAACGCCGGAAAGGCGAATACCGGCTTATTCAATGCCGGCATCTTCAACACCGGCTTCGCGAATGTCGGCAGCTACAACTCGGGAAGCTACAATGTCGGAAATTTCAACACGGGCAGCTTCAACCCTGGCGACACCAACACCGGCTTCTACAACCCCGGCGACATAAATACCGGTGTGGCCAATACCGGTGATTTGAATACCGGGGCATTCAACACCGGCACCATGAATAACGCCTTCTTCGCCCGCGGCAACGGCCAGGGCACCGTCGGGTTCTCGTACGGCATCACGATTCCGCGGATCCCGCTGGATCTGCCCTTGAACGTACCGCTGAGTATTCCGGTCGGGGGCGCCGTGGGAACCATCAGCCTGCAACCATTCACCATTCCAAAGATCAACCTTGGCCCGCTCAAAAACCTGAGCGGCTCCGTCGGGCCCATTGAGTTGCCATCCATCGTCGTCGACGGTCCAACGATCTCCATCCAAGTGGGTGGACCAGAGACGTTCATCGGCGTAAAGGTCAGCGGCGGCATCGGGCCGATCAGCATTCCGGTGTTCGATATGCCGGCCGGGCCCGGGTTCGGAAATAGCACCACAGCGCCGTCATCGGGTTTCTTCAACAGCGGTGCGGGCGGCACATCGGGGTTCGGCAACCTGGGCGCCGGCAATTCGGGTTTCGTCAATGCGTCATCGGGCAGCTTCGGCAATTCGGGGCTGTTCAATGTCGGCGCCCTGCAATCGGGCTTCCAAAACCTGGGCACCCCCGGGTCGGGCTACCGCCACCTCGCTGGGGGCTTAGCCAACGCCGGCGGCCTCAACCTGGGCAGCGCCAATGTCGGCGACCTCAACCTGGGCAGCGGCAACATCGGCGGGCTCAACTTCGGCAGCGGGAATTTCGGCAGCCTGAACGCCGGTTTGGGCAACCTGGGCAGCGGAAACATCGGATTCGGCAACCTGGGCAATGTCAATTTGGGTTTCGGCAACACCGGCAGCCACAACATCGGTTTCGGCAACACCGGCGACTGGAACATCGGTTTCGGCAACACCGGCAACGGCAACATCGGCTTTGCCAACACCGGCAACGGCAACTGGGGAATCGGCTTCACCGGCACTAACCTCGTCGGGTTCGGCGGCGTCAACTCGGGCACCGACAACACCGGCTTGTTCAACTCCGGGTCCGGCAACGCCGGCTTTGCCAACTCGGGTCACCGCAACTGGGGACTGGGTAATACGGGCAGCTTCAACACCGGCCTGTTCAATGCCGCGGTCGGCAACACCGGCATCGGCAACGTCGGCAGTTTCAATACCGGTTTGTTCAATGCCGGCAGCTACAACACCGGCGCATTCAATATAGGCGACGTCAACACCGGAAGCTTCAATCCGGGCACCGCCAACACCGGTTTCTACAATATTGGAAACACTAATACCGGCGGTTATAATTCAGGCAACCTGAACACTGGCGCATTCAACTCCGGTACCGGTAACAACGGCTTCTTCTGGCGTGGCGATAACCAGGGCCGAGTGGGCTACGACTACACCCTTGCGATCGGTGGAATTCCGTTGAACCTCGCCGCGGATGTGAATCTATCAATACCGGTCACCGGATCCATTACCGGGCTTAAAGTTCACGCGTTCGATATTCCCGTCCCGGTGGACGCAAAATTCGACATCAGCTTCGGTGACCTCGGCACCGCCCATGTCCCGATCTCGGGAGACTTAAAAGTCGAGGTTCCCGACATCATCATCAATCACATCCCACTCGAGATCACCGTGGGGCCCGCTAAATTACACATACCGATCGTCAACACCGTCGGCCCTATCACCGTCCCGGTAATTCATTTCGCCCCGACCCCCGGCTTCGGCAACGCCACGGCCGGTCTGTCCTCGGGTTTCTTCAACGCCGGAACCGGCGGCAACTCGGGCTTCTTCAATTCCGGTTCGCTGACCTCGGGGATGTTCAATGCGGCCCACGAGCTCGTCTCCGGTTTCAGCAACGTCGGAGCCATGGCCTCCGGGGCGGCCAACCTGGGCGCCGGCATTTCGGGCCTGTACAACACCGGGCCCCTGGGCCTGGTGGCCGCTGCCTTCAATTCGGGCATCGGAAACGTCGGCGGCGGGCTGTCCGGTTTCTTCGCCACCGGCATCCGCTACTGAGTCGCAGGTGCCCGCCGCAGTTCACGAAATTTTGCAGAGGTAATGGAGGGCTCAGATGTCATTCGTATTCGCCACACCGGAATTCTTGGACGCCGCGGCAGCGGAGCTTTCGAATATCGGCTCGACGATCCATCGGGCCAATGCGGCCGCCGTCGCTGCGACCACAACTGTCGCCGCTGCCGGTACCGACGAAGTGTCGTCGGCGATTGCGGCATTGTTCGGATCGCATGCCAAGGAGTACCAGGCAATCAGCGCCCAGGTGGCGTCCTTTCATGACCGGTTCGTGCAAAACATGCGGGCAGGGACCGGCCTGTACGCGAATGCCGAGGCGGTCAACGCGGCGGCGGCCGCGCAGCAACAGCTGCTCGACGCGATAAACGCACCGGCGCAACTGTTGACCGGGCGCCCGTTGGTCGGCAACGGTGCCGATGGGAAGGCTCCCGGCCAGGCCGGTGGCGACGGCGGGTGGCTATGGGGCAATGGGGGCAACGGTGCCGCCGGGGCTGCCGGTCAGGCCGGCGGCCGCGGTGGCAACTCCGGATTGATCGGCAACGGCGGACGTGGTGGACAAGGGGGAGCCGGAGCCGTCGGTCAGGCCGGTGGCGCCCCACAAGCCGGCGGAGCCGGCGGGGCCGGCGGTAACGCCTGGCTCTACGGCAACGGCGGCAGCGGTGGTGCGGGTGGTCTCGGTGGCGACGGCGGCTACACCTTCAAACCCATCGACGGCGGTGCCGGCGGGATCGGCGGCGACGGTGGCAAAGGCGGGCTGATCGGCGCCGGCGGCGCCGGGGGCATCGGCGGTGGCGGTGGCGGCGCGAACAACGCTTACCCGGGCAGCATCAGCGGCACCGGCGGGCACGGCGGTAGAGGTGGACACGGCGGCGATTCGGGTCTGATCGGACTGGGTGGCGCCGGCGGCGCCGGCGGGATCGGGGGCGACGGCCAGTACACCTCGGCGAGCAATTCTGGGCACCCGGGTGGCGGGGGTGCCGGGGGCGATGGCGGCGCCGCAGGGCGGTCCTGGCTCTTCGGCGATGGTGGGATCGGTGGAGCGGGGGGAGCCGGCGGCGACGGCGGGCGTACGCAATTCGGCAGTCCGGGCGGTGTGGGCGGAAACGGTGGTGCCGGCGGCACGGGCGGGCTGCTGGGTGCCGGCGGGGCCGGCGGAATCGGCGGTGCCGGCGGGCGTGGCGGCGACGGCCTGTTCTTTGCCGGCTCCGGCGGCCACGGCGGAGCCGGTGGTGCCGGGGGTGATACGGGGTGGATCGGTCCGGGCGGCGCCGGCGGGATGGGCGGGATCGGTGGCCGGGGTGGCGACGGGGCCCCCGGCACCGGCGGTGTGTCCTACGACGGCGACGGCGGTCAGGGAGGCAGCGGCGGCGCCGGCGGTGCCGGCGGGCTGGGGTACGGCAACGGCGGCAGCGGCGGGTTCCTACGGTACAACGGCGGTGACGGCGGCGATGGCGGCGCCGGCGGCGACGCCGGCGGCCTCCTCGAGTCTGCCGCAATCCCCGGCCGGCCCGGTAGCGGCGGCCTCGGGGGTAGCGGCGGAGATCTCTACGGTCACGACGGGCACGTCGGTATAGCGGGGCAGCAATCACCGCATAAGTAGCAGCGCTCGCGCCCGATCGCCTGAATCCCAGTACCGTTGCACGGCGGTATGGGCGATTATGAGGAGGCCAATCGAGGGGCGCAGGAGATCGCGGATGCTCAGCCAGGCCACGGAGGCCACCGGCCAGTGTGGGTCGTGCGGTAATGACCTGCGCGCCAAGGCCAGGTTCTGCGATGTGTGCGGCTCACCCGTCTCGCCCAGACCGGCAACTGGCGAACACAAGCAAGTAACGGTGCTGTTCGCCGATGTCGTCGGCTCGATGAAGCTCGCGGCGGCGGTGGACGCCGAACGGCTGCAAGAGATCATGAACGAGATGTTCAACCGTGCGGCGGCGGTGGTGCAGCGCTATCACGGGACCGTCGACAAGTTCACCGGTGACGGCTTGATGGCACTCTTCGGCGCGCCGGTAGCCCTCGAGGATCATGCACTGCGGGCATGCATTTCAGCCCTGGAGATCCACTCCGCCACCAATGAGCTTGCCGCCGAGGTGTTTCGCTGCGACGGTGTTTCGCTGCAGCTCCGGGTGGGGCTCAACTCGGGCGAAGTGATCGCCGGCGAAATAGGTTTCGGTCAAGGCAGATACACGGCGGTCGGCCATCCCGTCGGAATGGCGCAACGCATGGAGGCAGCGGCGCCGCCGGGCGGAGTGATGTGTTCGCTGTCCACCGCCCGCCTCGTCGAGGACGCCACCCGGCTGGGATCCGTCGAATACGTTGCGATCAAAGGCGACGACGAGCCCGTGCCCGCACGACAGCTTTTCGCCATGGAGTCCGAGCGGACGGTGCTGGGGCGTGACGAAGGCCTGATGTTGGGCCGCGACGCGGAAATGCATCGGTTGCAGGATTTGTTCGGTAGCCGTCGCGGCTGCCTCGTCGGCATCGTCGGCCCGCCGGGGCTGGGCAAGAGTCGCCTGCTCAGAGAGTTCACTACGATCGCCGAGCGCGCCGGCGCTGAGATTGTCGTGGGCCGCTGCGAAGCCCACACCAGCACGCTTGCGTTCCGTGCGTTATCTCGCCTGCTGCGCGCCATGTTCAGCGTGGAAGGGCTGGGCGCCAGCGACGCCCGCGAACAGGTTGCGACACGATGTGCGCAGCTGTTCCCGCCGCAGTCCGCGGACGCGCAGATCCTGTTCGAGGCCATGGGCATCGCCGACGCCGCGGCGCCTCCCGTGCAACTCAGCGTCGAAGGCCGACGCCGCCGGCTCGTCGAAACACTGACGCGGGCGGTTGGGTCACACTCCACGCGAATCGTGTTCGCCCTCGAAGACGCCCATTGGGTCGACGAGTCCAGCGACGGCATCCTCGCCGATCTCGCCTCCGCACTCGACGAGACGACGTCGATGTTCGTCATGACGTACCGCCCAGAGTTTCACGGCGCGCTGCACCAGCGATCACGCCAGACGATAACGCTGCGGCCACTTACCGAGTCGACGTCGGTCCGCCAGGTCGGCCACTTGCTCGGGGGTGACCCGTCCCTGCGGGGCCTGGCCGAGCGAATCGCGGCCGCAGCCGCGGGCAATCCATTCTTCGCCGAGGAGATCGTCCGGGACCTGGGCGGCCGCGGGGTACTGTCGGGCAGTCGCGGTCGCTACCAGCTGACCGGCGATGTAGATGAAATCACCGTTCCCGCAACGGTTCAGGCGGTGCTGGCGGCCCGCATCGACCGGCTGTCGGCAGCCACGAAGTCGATTCTGAACGCCGCAGCGGTAATCGGCAACCATTTCGACGTGGACACGTTGCGGGCGCTGCTGACCGAAAGCGTGTCGACGTGTCTGGCCGAGCTGGTGTCGGCTGAGTTGATCGACCAGGTCGAATTCGTTCCGCGACAACGATATTGCTTCCACCATCCGCTGGTGCGAACGGTGGCGTACGAATCACAGCTGAGCGCCATCCGAGTGCAGGCGCACCGAACGCTGGCCGCGGCCATCGAGGCGCGCGACTCGGGTGCCGCCGACGCCAACGCGGAATTGATTGCCACGCACTTGGAGGCGGGCGGCGAACCCGCCCGGGCGTACCGCTGGCATCTGCGCGCAGCGGAATGGCTTCGGCCCCGCGATATGCGCGCCGCCCGCGCGGCATGGGAGCGCGCACTCTGTCTTGCTGACGGGTTACCCGACGACTATGACGGCGTAATCGCCATGCGAATCACCCCACGCGCGATGTTGATCTCGACAGCGCTCTATGTCACCGACGCGGCGGGCGCCGAGGCGCGCTATCAGGAGCTTCGGGATCTCACGATGCGCTCCGGTGACCTCACCCCGCTTGCGCTCGCGACCGCCGGACGCGTCTGGTCCTTCAGTATCAACGACATCCGCATTCCCGAGGCCGCGACGCTGGCATCGGAGCTGGAAGACATGCTCGGCCGCGTCGAGTGCGAGGCGACGACAAGGGCCATCATTCTTAATGCGATAGCTTTCACACGGTTCGTCGACTGCGAATTCGACGCCGCGTTGCGGGTCATCGACGCGATATTGGCATTGCCCGAAGAGATACCGGCGAATGAAGTGATTGCCGCGCAGGTCCTGCGCGCAGTCATCGAGATGTGCATCGGTGACGCCGAGCTGGGCAGGCGACATTTCCATGAAGGCGTCGAACAAGCACACTCACTAGCTCCCCTCAACTACGTGATGGTCTCGCACTACTCGGGAACCGTTGCGCTGCTGGGCATGTGCAAGGCTGATGACCTGCTCGACGAGACGCAAGAGGCGCTGAGGTGCGCGGAGTCCCTGGGCGACATCAGCGGCATCATCGCTACGCTATGGGCTCGTGGAACGGTCCTGCTGCGCGCCGAAAGCGCGTCAGACGCCGAGGCGATCGGCCTGCTCGAGCGCGCACGCACCCTGATCGAGAAGCACAAGCTACACGTCCTCGCATTGACGACCATCGGTGCTGAGCTGGCGATCGATGCCGCACGAAAGGGGCAACGGGATGAAGCGATCGATGATCTTCGCGCCTCTTTCTCGCTACACATCGACAGTGGTAGCCGAGTTTTCATCGGATACATGGGTGAGGTACTCGTCGAGCTGCTCATCGAGCGGAATGCGATCGACGACCTCGCCGAAGCCCACCGAATCGTTGATCGCTGGCGGGATGAGGAAACTGACGTCACGGCGGTGGATCTTTGGTGGCTGAGATCCCGCGCGCTGCTGGCCAAGGCGGAAGGCGACTTCGCTGACTATGCCGAGCAAGCCAACCAGTATCTCGCTCGCTGCGAGAAGCTCGAAGTCGTCGGCCGCCTGGACGAAGCGCGTCGAATGGTCAATGCCACCATTTGATCTGCCCAGGCAGAGCTGAAGACGATGGCAACGGTACTGGCATATACCTCGCCCGCACTCGGTCATCTGCTGCCGATCAGCGCGCTGCTGGCCGAGCTGTCCCGCCGTGGCCACACGGTTCACCTACGCACACTTTCCACCGGTGTGGAAATCGGTCGACAGTTCGGCTTCACCACGGATGCGATTGATCCGCGGATCGAAGCGATCGAACTAGACGACTGGAAGGCAACCAATCCCCGCGGCGCGCTGCAGATGGGGCTCGCGGCGTTCGGCCGCCGCGGCGTGCTGGAAGTGGCCGATTTCGCCGACGCGGTAGCCCGTGTCCGCCCGGACGCATCGCTGGTCGATGTGAACTGCTGGGGTGCGCTGTCGGCAGCAGAGGCCGGTAATTTGCCGTGGGCTTCTTTCTCGCCGTACACGCCGCCGCTGCACGCTGACGGGGTGCCCCCGTTCGGGCCGGGTCTGCGGCCACTGCCCGGATTATTGGGGCGGATGCGCGACGCCGCCCTGCGCCCTATCGTGATCGGCTCGCTGGAGAAGCGAATATTGCCGCTGATCAATACGATTCGGGCGGAAGTCGACATCCCGCCGGTCACGTCGATAGACCAGTTTCTGCGCCGGCCGCCATTGATGCTGGTCGCGAGCGGCAAGCCATTCCAGTACCCACAAACGGATTGGGGTGACGCGGTCCAGATGATCGGGCCCTGTGTGGCCGATCCGGGGCCGGGCACCGTCCCCGATTGGCTGGCGTCGATCGACCGGCCGATCGTGCTCGTCACAACGTCATCGGAGAAGCAAGCCGATACCAACCTCGTCCAGACCACTATTACCGCGCTGAGCGATGACCCGGTACATGTGGTCGCAACCCTGCCGGCCGGACGCCTGGACGACGTAGTCGCTTCGCGCAATGCGACTGTGCTGCAATTCGTTCCGCACGGCCCGGTACTGGATCGCGCGGTGTGTGCGGTGACCCACGGCGGGATGGGAGCGACCCAAAAGGCGCTCGCCCGCGGCGTTCCGGTGTGCGTCGTGCCTTACGGGCGTGACCAGCTCGAGGTCGCGCGGCGCGTCGAGGTGGCCAAGTGTGGCACCCGCCTGCCGGCCGCGAAGCTCTCGCCGTCGCGGCTGCGCAGCAAAGTGCGCCAGGCGATGGCTATGACGGACGGCGCCAAACGCGTCGCGGCCGGCTTCGAGGCCACCGGCGGGACGGCCCGCGGCGCAGATCTATTCGAGCAGCGCGTGCTTGGCCGCAACGGCTGAACACTGCAGTCCTAGTGCGGCCGGCGTCACCTCATTGCGTCGGCCAGCTCGATATGTCCTGCCAAGCCAAAGGTTTTCGCCAGTTCGCGGTAACGGTCCCGCAATAGTGCGTATGCTGCCGTATCGCCGTGCGCCCGGGCCAGCATGGCGCGTAGCCGTAGCAGCAAGACATCGCGTACCGCCAAACTGCCGTCGGCAGCCGCTGCCGCCAACCGGTCTATCGCGGCTTCGGCTTGGGCTCGGTCGGCCGCAGGGTCGCCAGCAGGGCCGCTCGCAGAGTCGCCATCGGCCGCACGGTCCAGCAGCGTCTCCACCAGAACACCGGTAGCGGGAATGCCCCAGGCCAGCAGCTGCCCCTCACGAACCAGGCTTTCGATGGATGCGCACATCAGCTGAATCGCCTCGTCGCGATCGCCACGCCGAGCCAATTCGCGCGCCACGTACACGTCGACCAAGGGTCGATCGCCGAGGTTGTGGGCATGGCGTCCAAACGCGTCGCTGACCTGGGCCAAAAGCGTGTGACCGCGATCGCGCTCGGCCGTTGTTCGACGGTGCACCAGCGCGAAACCCAGCGCCACTCGGGCAAAGGCCAACGCCGTGTCGTTGCCGGATCGTTCGGCAATTCGCAGTGCCGCCTTGATCTCATCTAGCGCGCTATCGTCGGCGACCAGTGCGCCATTCAACACTCCGGGGAAGTAACCCCAGGCGACGACCGCAGCGTAAGTCAGGGGGTCGGCACCGCGGGCCATGGCCAGACCATGCCGCAGGTCGTCGCGCCATTCGGGGCGTCCAAGGCAGTAGCGGGCCATAGCGCGCGACGTGAAGGCGAGTGCTAGCGGAGACCCGAAAATGAAGTTGCCTTTAGCCGGATCCCCGGCTGCCAGATCGATCGCATTCTGCGACCAGTGCAGCACGTCATGCCATTCCCCAGACTCGATTTTGGCGTAGATTGCCGGAAACGACAGTCCCACAGTCAATGTCGGATCACCGAGCGACTCGATCAGAGCCACGGCCTCAGATGCCAGGCATGACGCCTCACGGATCCGGCCTTGATACGCGTGATCCATGACCATCCCGGCCATCGCGATGGCCAGCGACGCCTTGTCGCCCGCCGAGTTGCACAGCTGCCTCAATTCGTCAAAGTGGGCGTCGGCAACGTTTACCCGGACTCGATAGGTGGTCGCGCACAACATGGTGCGCGGTGCGATTCGCATCGCTGGCTGGTTTGGATCCTCATTGGGTCCCCCATTTGGCAGCGAGTCGGCGATCGCTCTGGCGCGTTCCCAACTGCTTCGGGCGGCGACGATATCGCGACTGGTCAACCAGGTGGCCGCGCGCATGTGGCAGGCGTACGCGGCATGCAGGTCGTCGGCGGCTTCGAGATGTTCGGCGATCAGCGCCGAGTTCTGGTCGGCCGATTCCGGTTCCCTCGCTTCGATCGCGGTTGCCAGCAGACGATGCAACCGGGCGCGATCGGACTTCAGTTGCGATTCGTAGGCCACGGTGCGGATCAACGGATGGCGAAACCCGTATTCGGCGGGCGGGGTGAACCGCAGTTGATCGACGAGTTCGGCGTCGATCAGCTCGTCGAGAACCGGGTCGACCTCCAGGATGGTCAGCAGATCGCGGCTGAAGCGAGACCCGACGACGGCGGCCGCGCCAAGCGTATGTTTGGCCGGCGGGCTGAGCCGGTCAATACGTGCACCGATGGTTGCCTGCAACGTCGCGGGCACGCTGACTTCAGCGACGTCGGTTTGGCAGACATAGTTGCCGCGTTCACCGACAAGCACGCCGCGCTCGGCGAGCTCACGAGTGATCTCCTCGGCGAAAAAGGGATTTCCGGCCGCGCGTGCGGCGATGATCTTGCCGATCTGGTCGACGGTCGGATCGTGGCCCAGCATCTCAGCGAGCAATGTAGCGGTTTCCGAATCGCTAAGCGGCGCAAGAGGGATGGTCTGCGCGCCGGACAGAGCCGTGAGTGCTCCGTGATACTCGGTGCGATACGTGACGAGCACCAGTGCGGGTGTCTGCGTTACCACCGAAAGGAATTCGGCGAGCATGGATTCGCTGACGGCGTCGATCCAGTGCGCATCCTCGATGATGAAGACGGCCGGCTCGGTGCGGGCCAGCTGAGCCGCATTGATGAGTGCGGTCAGTCGCCGTCGGCGCGCATCGGGATCGATCTTGGGCAACTGCATATCGGGATCGGCCGTGCCCAACAGATCGTCAAGCAGCAGCAGGTCCTGGGGATCGGCGTCCGGAACAAGCGGTTCCAGCGGGCCGGTCGCGCTCAGCAGGCGTGCCACCACATGGAACGGCACATCGGTGGCGTGTGACTCACAGAAGGTGGAATACACTGCGACGCCACGGCTTTTCGCAAGTGCGGCGGCTTCGGCGATCAGCCGGGACTTGCCGATACCGGGAGGACCAACCACGCCGATCACACATCCGCGGCCGGTCATCGATCGATCGAGCATCGCCGATAGCGTGGCGAGCTCCCAGTCACGGCCCACCAGCGTCGAATACGTGGCACCGCTGCGCTGCAATCGCGTGGCTATGCTGCGCAGCCGGCGCGCCGGCACGCGGTCCGCGACGCCCTTGATGTGCACCAATTGCGGCTCGTCGAGCACCGCGACGCCCTCGACCAGGCGTGCCGTGGAATTGCTGAGCATCACACCGCCTGGCGGCGCGACCGACTCCATCCGCTGGGCCATCCCGACTTGTTCGCCGATTGCGGTGTAACCCAAAGCGGCGGAGCCGATCTCACCGGCAATCACCTGGCCGGAGTTCAGCCCTACCCGCAGGCGCAGATCGATGCCGTCACGTTCTTCGAACTGTGTTGCCAAGCTGATGACCTCGGCCTGAATGCCTAGCGCCGCAAGGCAGGCCCGCAACGCATGGTCTTCCAAGGCGCTCGGTGCGCCGAACACCGCCATTACGCCGTCGCCGGTGAATTTGTCCACCGTGCCGCCGTATCGCTGCACCACCGCCGCCGTATGCGTGACAAGTTCGGCCATGATCTCGCGCAACCGCTCTGCGCCGACTGCCGCGGCGATCTCCATCGAATGGACCACATCGGCGAACAGCACCGTAACTTGCTTGTATTCCGCGGGCGGGCCTGACGCCGCGCTCGGTGAGCCGCACTCGCCGCAGAACTTCGCGGTGGGGCGCAAGACTGCGCCACACCGCGGGCACGTCAACACCGCAGTCATCGGGATCAGAATAGGACGCCCCGCTGCGGAAATTCGCCAACGATTAGACACCCAACACGCGCACGCTCAACCACAACGCCAGCACCGACGTCACGAGGGCCGTCGGCACGGTGTACAGCCCCAGACGGGTGTACTCACCGACGCTGGCGGGCACCTGATGCTGGCGCAACACGCGCCGCCACAACAGATTGGAGAGCGAACCCACGTAGGTCAGGTTGGGGCCGATGTTAACCCCGATCAGCACCGCCAGCACCGCGGCCGGCCCACTGGCCGCCACCAGCGGCACCAGCACCAGAGTCGCCGGCAAGTTGTTGACCACATTGGCCAATAGCGCGGCCATCGCGGCGATACCGAGCAGCGCCGCCAGGCCCGAACCCGTCGGCAACCAGGCACACATTCGGGTGGCCATGCCGTTGATCATCACCGCTTGCACCACGATGCCCAGCGCCAGAACGAACACCAGAAACGACCCGTTCACCGAACGCGCGATAGCCAGCACCGAGGTGTGCCGCCGCCACAGCGCGCGCACCGCCAATACCGACGCGCCGACTATCGCGGCCCAGGCAGGGGCTATCCCCAGCGACTCGGCGATGGCGAATCCGGCCAGCGTCAGCGCCACCACCACCAGTACGAACACCGGTGGTCGCGGTGGTGGGCCGAGTTCTTCGCGATCGGGTTCGGTGCGCAAATCCTTGGCGAAGAAATAGCGGAAGACCAGATACACCGCGGCCACCGCGGAAAGCCACGGCAACGCCATCACCATCGTGAACTTGACAAACGAGATGTTGGCGACGTGATAGCCGAGCAGGTTCGTCAGGTTCGACACCGGAAGCAGCAGCGAGGCCGCGTTCGCCATGTGGGCAGTGGCGTAGGCGTAGGGGCGCACCGGGGTTCGCAACCGGCGCACCGTCACCAGGATCACCGGCGTCAGCAGTACCGCTGTGGCGTCCAGACTCAGTGTCGCGGTGATGACCGCGGCGATGACGAACACCTGCCGCAGCAGGCTGTGCGGACCGGAGCTGGTCCGCGCCATCGCCGCGCCTGCCGCCTCGAACAGACCTTCGTCGTCACACAGTTTGGCCAGCACCAATACCGCGCCCAGGAATGCGACCACCCCAGCCAGCCCGCTCACCTGCGCCATCGCCTGCTGCGGCGAGATCACCCCACTGATGATCAGGATGCCGGCCGCCGGGACTGCCGCCAGCGCTTCGGGCCATCCTCGTGGACGCGCAACGGCAAACCCGAGGACGAGGCCAAGCAGGATCAGCGAAAGGGCCAGTGCCAAAGCTAAACCCAGGGGTCCTCGCGCTGCCATACTGTCGGCAGCTGCAGTGCGACACCGTCCTGCGCGGCCAGCTCGTCGAGGATGCGGATGGACACGTCCAGGTCGTCGCCCGCATATGGCAAGGCCCGCAACGGCTTTGACAGCGGGCGGAAGAAATCGTCCCAATGTATGAGAATCACGCGGCGCGCGCCCACCGCACGCACGACCTCAGTCCAGTACTCGACCAGATACGACCGCGGTTGCAGACCCAATTGGCCGACGCTGAGGTAAACCGCATCGGCGCGCCGGCCGGCCAGCGCGCCCTTGACGTAACCGGCGCTACCCTGAATCAGCAGCCGACGTCCGGACGGCCGGTGATGAATCAGCGTCGACCAGGCTTCGCCGCAGCGGTAGGCCGACGCCCGAACCGGCGGTTGTACCGGCGCGCCGATCACCCCGGGGAACCGGTCGGGTGGACAGTGGTGTGATTCAATCAGCGTTACCTCGAAGGCGCCCAACGCAATTGGTTCACCGGATGTTGCGATGACCAAACGATCTTCGGCCAGTCCGTATCCGCGGCCCACATTGGCCGCGGATTCGCCGCCGACCAAGTGCGCGCCGGTACGGTCGGCCACCAGCGCGGAATCCAGCACATGGTCGATGTGGGTGTGCACCGGAATGACCGCGGACAGCCGGGACACCTTGGCCCGCGCCAGGCAGCCGTCGACGCGCGCCGCCGACGGGGCCACCTTGCCGACCGCCACCTGCGCGAGACTGGGCCGGGAGAAGTAGCCATCGGTCATCAGCGCTTCGGAGCCGTCATCGAGCAGTACCGTTGCCACGCCCAGCCAGGTCGCCGCTAGCGGTGCATCAGGCGCCGCTGCCGGTACGCTGAAACGGCCGGAATAGCGCTCGATATCTGGACGACCCAACTTCAGCCGCATCAGCAGAATGCCTTGATCTCGGTGCCGGCGGACTTGAGCTGATCGCGTACCGCAGCGGCGATCTGCACCGCGCCCGGTGAATCACCGTGTACGCAAACGGATTCCACGGGAATGGCAACCCGGGTGCCGTCGATCGCGGTGATCTCCCCGGTGGTCACCATGCCCAGAACCCGCCGGGCGATCGCGCCCGGATCGTCAAGCACCGCGCCCGGTTCGCGACGCGAGACCAGCTGCCCGTCGGGTTGATAGGCGCGATCGGCGAACGCTTCGGCGACGGTGCGCAAGCCAACGCGCGCGGCCTCTTCAAAAAACACCGAACCGGCCATGCCCAGCACCGGCAGCGTGTTGTCCACGATGGCCACCGCCTCGGCTACCGCGGCGGCCTGCTCGCGATTGGTCACAATCGTGTTGTACAGCGCGCCATGGGGTTTGGCGTAGACCACCGCGGAGCCGCAAGCCTGTGCGATCGCGTGCAAGGCGCCGATCTGATACACCACGTCGGCGAACAGATCTTCGGCGGTCACGTCGATGAAGCGTCTGCCGAACCCGGCCAAGTCGCGATAGCTCAACTGCGCGCCGATCCGAACCCCGCGTTCGGCCGCCGACCGGCACACCCGCAACAGCCCTGCGGGATCGCCGGCATGAAAGCCGCACGCCACATTGGCGCTGGTGACAATCCCCAGCATGGCGTCGTCGTCGCCGAGGCGCCAGACGCCGAATCCCTCGCCCAAGTCGGCATTGAGGTCGATAGAAGCCACGCATGCCAGCTTATTGCGGGATCCTGGCGATCACCTGATCGAGGCGGCTCCCGACATGCGGTGCGGTGCTGCGCGGTGCGGCCGAGTTCTGCATACATTTCTCATTTCCGCCCACGTCGCGAGCGTGATCCTGGTAGAGATTCACCTAGCCTGCCGGTAAGGCCGCGCTGACGGGGAGCTGCGGCTTTGGTTGCGCGAGAGGATGCATCGTGGATGTAGATCAAGCCTGCCGAAATGCGCATGCACCGTGGAGTGTAATTGTCTCAGCGACGCTGAATGCGAACCTGGCGACCGTACTGGCGGGCTTCACGATTACCGCGATTGCATTCTTGCTCGGCAGAAAACGCTCAGAAGAGAAAGCCTTGCACGCAGTTGCGTTGTTTGCGCCCGGAGTGCTGGTCCTCGCGCTCGCATCCAATTTATTCGGCAGCATAGCGGCGATCGCGCCGCCGGTGCGTAATGGCCAGGTACCGCCCGACGGACAATATGTCTGCGGTGTTGCCCTGACTCAAAGCCAGGCGGCTAATGGCATGCTGGGCGTGGGTTTCGTTATTATGGTCGCCGGCTTGTCCTGGACAATGGCGCACGCCGCGGATGCGGATACGCGCGACCGCAAATCTCTGGTGCATCTCGGCAATTCGCTGGTGCTCATCGCAATCGTGACGGTCTCGCTGCTGTTGACCCGCAATTCGCTGAACTATGTCGCTCGCATGCACGAATTTGGCGTACATCTACCGGGGCAATTGGACGCCGCGCTGTGGTCGATATTCGGCTTCATTGCAGTGGTTAGTGCCGTCATCATCGGAATAAGGATGCTGCGGTACTATCGCGGTCTAGCGGCGGGCAGGCCGTTGGCTGACGAAGAGACCGTCATGGCTCGGCGGCTTCGGCGCATTCCGTTCGTCAGCGTAATTGTGTTGACGGCGCCCATGGCATTCTTTGGATCGCTGTGTTGCATAGTCATTGGTCAAGAAACCTCGACGCCTGGCGGTTTGGCAGCCTTTTTCGCCTTGGCCGTAGGTGTCTTCCTGCCGTACCTGATATTTCTATTGATCGCCTCTTCGGTACCCGGGCCGGGCTTCTTTTACTGGGCGCCGGCGAAAAGCGAGAAGTAGGCCGACACCTACAGCTTGGCGATCTTGGTAGCTATCTGGGTAACGATATCGGTTGCCACTGCACTCTTTTGGTTATAGGCGCAGGTGACCACATCGATGGCGATGTTGTTGCGCACCGTCAGCGCACGCTGACAGGCCCAGCCGTCGCCACCCTCCTGCACCTGCGAGGTGCTCAGCGTGCCGTCGTTGTCGGTCGCCCCGGCCACCGTCCACACTGTGTCCGGCTGATTGGGGCTGACATCGTTGAATCGGCGGTTGGAACACGAATTCCAGCTCTGCACTTGGCTGTTGTAGAACGAGTTCGCGTCCTTGGCGCTCGGGAAGGCAACGACCGCCTGAATGGCATAGTGCTTGCGGTTCTTCGAGTCGTCCACGCTGTCGTCGAGACGCTGGCCGCGCATGGCGGTCCATCCGGTGCCTGCGTAAACCTTGTCCTGGGCGGGGCCGTCGACGGACAGACAGTTCTTGTCGGGCACGTTCTGGCTCCAGTCCCACATCGCTTTGGCGTTGAACCACACCTTCATCGAGGTGGCGCCGAGCTCGGTATTGATCTCACCGGTGTCGAGCAGCAAGCTGTCCAGCGCGGATACCGGAATCGGCGGCTGGTTCAGCGGTCCCGAGGTGTCGGCGGCAGTGGCGTGGCCATCGACCATTTTGGTGCAACCCACCACGAGCAAACACGTACCGGCCAAGGCGGTGATCGCGGCGATGTGCTGGCGCACTGGTTCCTCCCCTAATTGTGTGCACCAGCTTAGTGTTAGAGCCGCCGATGGCGCCCGAGCAGCCAACAGATCAGGTAGATCACGAACGAGATGGTGGCCACGAACACCGACACCGGGACCCCCGGGGCCAGTGACAGCACGATGCCACCAACCGCGGCCACTTCGGCGAATGCCACCGAGGTCAGGATCGCGGCAACCGGCGCGGCAACCAGCCGGGCGGCCGCGGCCGCCGGGGTGATCAGCAACGACATCACCAGCAGGGCCCCGACGATTTGCACCGCCTGAGCCGCCACCACACCGACCAGCGCGGCAAACACGATGCCCAGGGTGCGCACCGGCACGCCGTAACCCGCCGCCACCTCAGGATCGACGCTGGCGAACAGCAGCGGTCGGTAGCAGACCGTCAGTACGGCGACGACGAGCATGCACACCACCGCGAGCATGGCCAGTCCGGAGTAGCCGACGCCGACGATCTGGCCGGTCAGTAGCGCGAAGCTGGTTCCGGTCCGGCCTGGGTAGAGGTGGATGAACAGCACCGCCAGGCCCAGCCCGAAGGCCAGCACCACGCCGATCACCGAGTCGCGCTCGCGGGCCCGCTGGCCCAGAATGCCGAACAGCGCGGCGGCCAGGGCACTGCCGATGAGTGCACCCGCCCCCACGTGAAACCCGGCCAGTAGCGCGAAAGCGGCTCCGGTCAAAGACAATTCGCTGGATCCGTGCACGGCGAACGACATCTGCCGCATCACGATGAATGGCCCGATCAGTCCGGCTACCAATCCCAGTAGCGCGGCCGCCACCAGCGCCTGCTGAACGAAGTCGTGCCGCAGCAGATGGACGGTCAGATCGAAGGAGAACAGGTGGTCGAGCATGTCGGTCAGCCGGGTGTTCATGAGGACTCCCCGACAACCACGTAGCTGCCCTTGACGCGTACCACTTCGATGTCGGTCCGATACAGCGCCGAGAGCGTCGCCGAGGTCATTACCTCCTCGACGGTGCCGATCCGGAACCGGCCGTCGACCAGATAGAGCACCCGATCCACATACGGCAGGAACGGGTTGACCTCATGGGTGACCACGATGATCGCGGTGCCGGCCTCCCTGCGGCGACGGTCGATCAGCGCCGCGACCAGCCTGGCATTGGCGGGATCGAGGGCCAGTAGCGGCTCGTCGCACAGCATCAGCGCCGGGTCGCTGGCCAGGGCCTGGGCGATGCGCATCCGCTGCAACTCGCCACCGGACATGAGCCCGACCCGCACATCGGCCAGCTGTTCCCCGTTGACCTGGTGCAGTGCCCGTCGCACGGCCGCGTGCCGTCGGGCCCGCTCATCGGCTCGTAGCGGCATGGCGCCCCAGCGCCGCCCGTCGACGCCGAGCCGAACCAGGTCGGTGCCGCGCAGCATAACCTCGCGGTCGATCGGATTGTGCTGCGGCACATAGCCAATTCGTTCACTGACCAGTGCGGTGCCGGCGCTCAGTGCCAGCTGGCCGAGCAGCACCCGCAGGAGTGAGGTCTTACCAGACCCGTTGGGCCCCAGTACCGCAATGAATTCACCGGGTGACACCGTCAGATCGAGGTGGTCCCAGAGCACACGATCGCCGAATGCCAGCCGGGCACCGGTGAGCGCAACCGCGTTATCGAGGTCCACCAGCGGATCAGCGGTTCGACCGCAGGGCGGCGGTCAGCTGGTCGACGGTGTCGCGTTGCCAGGTCAGGTAGTCGGTGCCATGCGGCAATGTCTCGGTGACCTGAGCGACCGGCACCCCGGCGCGCCGGGCCGCGGCTTGCAGACCGTTGATGGCCGCGCTCGAGGTCTGCGGGTTGATCAGCAACGCCGAAACTTCCCGCCGGTCGATCAGGTCGAGGATGCAGGCCATGTCGGCGGGGGAGGGGTCGTCGTCGTTTTCGTCGGCCTCGGTGAAGGTACTTGGAGCGCGGTTGATCAGACCGGACGCCGCCAACAGGTAGTTCACCACCGGCTCGGTCGCGATGACGCCCGCGGCGGGGTAGGTGGTGGCGATGGCGTGTTCGGCGGTCGCGACGGCATCGGCTCCGCGACCGAAATCCGCCGCGTTGGCTTGGTAGTAAGCCGCGTTGGCGGCGTCGATGGTTGCCAGCCGGCCGGCGATCGCGACCGCGACGGCCTTGACGACGCTCAGGTTGTAGAAGACGTGTTCGTCGGGGCGGCCGGCGGTGGCACCCAGCAGCGAATAGGCGTCGATCGACTGGATGTCGGGGTGGCCGGCGAGCACCCGGTTCACCCATGGGTCGTAGCCGCCGCCGTTGTAGATCACCAGTCGCGCGTCGGCGATCGAGGCGGCATCGGCCGGGCTGGCCTGGTAGGAGTGTGGATCGGCCTGGGCGCCGGTAAGGATGGACCTGACGGTGAGACGGTCGCCGGCGACCGCGCGTGCCACACTGCCCCAGACGTCGGTGGAGGCCACCACGGTAGTAGCGCCGGGATGAGCCGGGCCGTCGGATCCGCAGCTCGCCAGGACGGGTGCGCCGAGGACGTAGACAACGCTGAGCGCCGCGACAAACACCTTTCGCACGGCTTGATAATAATGAAAACCGTTTCCATTAGAAAGCGGGGTTCCGGAGTCGCGTAGCCGTGCCCGCGCACCCGCTGTAGCCTCACCGAACGTGAGTCCAACACCGCGCAGGCGGGCGACTCTGGCGTCGTTGGCGGCCGAGCTGAAGGTGTCGCGCACCACCGTCTCTAATGCCTTCAACCGGCCGGACCAGCTCTCCGCCGATCTACGCGAACGGGTACTGGCCACGGCGAAGCGGCTGGGTTACGCCGGCCCGGATCCGGTGGCTCGATCCTTGCGGACCCGCAAAGCCGGCGCGGTCGGCCTGGTGATGGCCGAACCGCTGACCTACTTCTTCAGCGATCCGGCGGCGCGCGATTTCGTTGCTGGAGTTGCGCAGTCCTGTGAAGAGCTGGGTCAGGGGCTGTTGCTGGTGGCAGTCGGCACCAGCAACAGCCTCGAGGACAACACCGCAGCCGTGCTGGCGGCCGGAGTGGACGGCTTCGTGGTGTATTCGGTGTGCGACGACGACCCATATCTGCAGGTGGTGTTGCAGCGGCGACTGCCCGTCGTGGTGGTCGATCAGCCCAAGGGCCTGGCCGGAGTGTCGCGGGTGGGCATCGACGACCGCGCTGCGATGCGCCAGATCGCCGATTACGTGCTGGGGTTGGGGCATCGCGAGATCGGGTTGTTGACCATGCGGCTGGGCCGGGACCGGCGCCAGGACCTGGTGGACGCCGAGCGGCTGAAGTCGCCGACCTTCGATGTGCAACGCGAGCGCATCATGGGCGTCTGGGATGCGATGACCGCAGCCGGCATTAACCCCGATTCGCTGACCGTGGTGGAAAGCTACGAGCACCTGCCCACGTCGGGCGGCGACGCCGCCAAGGTGGCGTTAGAGGCGAACCCGCGGATAACGGCTCTCATGTGCACCGCTGATATATTGGCCCTTTCCGCCATGGATTACCTTCGGGCACATGGCATTTACGTGCCCGGTCAGCTGACCGTCACCGGGTTCGACGGGGTCCCCGAAGCGATCAGCCGGGGGCTGACCACCGTCGCGCAACCGAGCTTGCAAAAGGGGCGCAGGGCCGGAGAATTGCTGCAAAAACCGCCGCGCTCCGGCCTGCCCGTGGTCGAGCTGCTGGACACCGAGCTGGTGCGCGGCCGTACCTCCGGACCGCCCGCCTAGCTGGCTTCGCTGTCGCCGATCAGCAGGCGCACGGCCAGGTCCAGTCGCTTGCTGACGTCGGTGGCCGACGCGCGCCGGGTGAGCCATGCCAGCAGATTCGACAGCCACACGTCCGAAATCACCCGGGCGATGTGGTACTGGTCCTCGGTGGGTTCACCGTCGCTCATGGCGCGGGCGAACATGCTGTCGATGAGCTTCTCGACCTGATCGACCTCGCTGGCCGCCGACGCGTCGGCGAAAACGTAGGCACGCGTCATCGCCTCGGTGAGCAGCGGGTTGCGCTGCATCGCGCGGTTGAGCTTGCCGACCATGAAATTGAGCCGCTGAAAAGGAGTCCCGCCGAGTACCGCAGAGCGGTCGGTCTTGGCGTCGATTCGACTGAACTCCCGGCCGAGCGCCGAGACCAGCAGATGCACCTTCGACGGAAAGTAGCGGTACAGCGTGCCGACCGCGACATCGGCCCGGTCGGCAACGGCCCGCATCTGAACCGCCTCGTACCCGCCTTTGGAGGCGATGGCCATAGTGGCGTCCAGGATGCGCTTGCGGCGTTCCCGCTGTGCTTCCGAGCCCAGCTCGGATTCAGCCAGTACCGCCACGTTCATGACCTCGCGCGGTTGTGACATGTAGCGGGCAGCTCCTCTTCCGGGCGGTATGTTCGCAAACGATACGCATTCGCGGAGTTAATCTTCCACCTCCCCGCTGCCGGGACAACGGCGTGTACTGGCGTAATAGGTGTCAACTTGACGGTTGGTCGTTTGCACTATTAGAACACGTTCTAGTGGACAGGAAAGGTTTCTTGTCCTGTGAAATTCACGACGGGGAGGTCCGCAGGTGGTAGCGACCGTCATTAAAGGGCAGGCCGAACAAGTCGCGGCGCGGGAATTGGTGCGTGACTGGGCCCGCACGTCGGCAGCGGGAGCGGCGGCGACGGCCGCTAGCCGCAAGATCGAACAAGGCGATCCCGACGCCTGGCGCCCGGTGTTCTCCGGCCTGGCCGACCTGGGATTGTTCGGCGTCGCCGTTGCCGAGGACCGTGGCGGGGCGGGCGGCAGCGTCGAGGACCTGTGCGCCATGGTCGAAGAGGCGGCCAAGGCGCTGGTGCCGGGGCCGGTCGCGACCACCGCACTGGCCACCCTCGTCGTCGAGGACGCCGACCTGCTGGCTGCGCTGGTCTCCGGAGACCGGTTCGCCGGGCTGGCGCTGGAAGCCGACGTGCGATTCGCCGGCCGGACCGCGTCGGGGACCGTCGAATTGGTGCTCGGTGGCGCGCCCGGTGGCGTCGTGCTGTTGCCGGCCGGCGGGGACTGGCTACTGGTCGACACCGAGGACGACGGCGTGCGGCTGGAGCCGTTGCGGGCCACCGACTTTTCCCGTCCCCTGGCACGGCTGGTACTGACGGATGCGCCCGCGGTTGCAGTAGCGGGGCAGCGTGTGGTGGATCTCGCCGCGACGGTATTGGCCGCCGAGGCGGCCGGGGTGACCCAATGGGCGCTCGACACCGCGGTGGCCTACGCCAAAGTGCGCGAGCAATTCGGTAAGCCGATCGGCAGCTTCCAGGCCGTCAAGCATCTGTGCGCGGAGATGCTGTGCCGTGCCGAGCAGGTTGAGGTGGTGGCATCCGATGCAGCGCGCGCGGCCGGCTATTCCGACGGCGAGTCTGACGCGGCGCAATTCTCCATCGCGGCCGCCGTCGCCGCCAGCCTCGGTATCGCCGCCGCGAAGGCCAACGCCAAAGACTGCATCCAGGTGCTCGGCGGGATCGGTTGCACCTGGGAGCACGACGCGCATTTGTATCTGCGCCGCGCGCACAGCATCGGGCGATTTTTGGGTGGCGCCGAGCACTGGTTGCGCCGCGTCACCGCGCTGACCCAGGCCGGTGTCCGTCGCCGCCTCAGCTTGGATCTCTCCGAAGTGGAGGGCCGCCGGACCGAGATCGCAGCGGCTGTCGCCGAGGTTGCCGCGCTGCCCGTAGCGAAGCGCCAGGTTGCCCTGGCCGAGGACGGGCTGCTGGCCCCGCACTGGCCCGCGCCCTACGGACGCAGCGCGACGCCGGCCGAGCAGCTGCTGATCGATCAGGAGATGGCGGCGGCCGGGGTGGTGCGGCCGGACTTGGTGATCGGCTGGTGGGCCGCACCGACCATCCTCGAGCACGGCACTCCCGAACAGATCGAGCGCTTCGTGCCGGCCACCCTGCGCGGTGAATTCCTTTGGTGTCAACTATTTTCCGAGCCGGGTGCCGGGTCGGATCTGGCGTCGCTGCGTACCAAGGCGGTGCGGACTGACGCAGGCTGGCTACTCACCGGGCAGAAGGTCTGGACGTCGGCGGCGCACAAGGCGCGCTGGGGCGTGTGCCTAGCCCGCACCGACCCGGATGCGCCAAAGCACAAGGGCATCACCTACTTCCTGATCGACATGAAATCGCCGGGCATCGAGATCCGCCCGCTGCGTGAGATCACCGGCGACTCGCTGTTCAACGAGGTCTTTCTGGACAACGTGTTCGTTCCCGACGAGATGGTCGTCGGCAACGTGAACGACGGCTGGCGGCTAGCGCGCACCACGCTGGCCAACGAGCGGGTGGCGATGGCGACCGGAACCGCGCTGGGCAACCCGATGGAAGAGCTGCTCAAGGCGCTGTCGCAGCTGAATCTCGATGTCGCACAAGAGGATCGGCTGGGGCGGATGATCCTGCTGGCTGCGACCGGTGCGCTGCTGGACCAGCGGATCGCTCAGCTGGCTGTGGGTGGTCAGGATCCGGGCTCGCAGTCCAGCGTGCGCAAACTCATCGGCGTCCGGTACCGGCAGGCGCTGGCCGAATTCATGATGGACGTCTCCGAGGGCGGCGGCCTGGTGGAAAACACTGCGGTGCACGACTTCCTGAACACTCGCTGTCTCACCATCGCGGGGGGCACCGAGCAGATCCTGCTGACCGTGGCCGCCGAGCGATTGCTGGGCCTGCCTAGATAGGGGTCTGTCGCCGAGCCTGCAATTTTGCAGGCCTCTACTCGCACTTTGCCTGCAGATTTACAGGCTCGGCGAGTTGTCGGTGCCATGGCCCACCATTTGGCGATGTCGGTGGTGGTGTTTAGAGGCGGCGAAGCTCTGGCGCATGGCCAAGTGACGCGACACGAGCTGCAACGGTGGTATCGACCAATCTTCCCGGGCGTGTATGCGCCCAGGCAGCAAGAGCTTTCGTTGCGACACAGAACTGAAGGCGCGTGGTTGTGGTCAAGGCGCGGGGCCGTCATCGCCGGTGTCGCGGCCTCGGCACTACACGGGGCCAAGTGGGTGGACGGTGACGCCTCGATCGAGTTGATCTGGTCTGGGACTCGGCCGCCAAGCGGGATAGTCGCGCGTGACGAGGTCCTGGACGACGACGAAAGCACGCGGGTCGTGGGTCTACCAGTAACCACTTTGGCTCGTACGGCATACGATCTGGGCCGTCATTTGCCGCGTAACCAGGCGGTTGCTCGTCTCGATGCGCTGATGCGAGCCACGGCGGTTGCCGTCGACAAAGTGTTGTTGCTGGCCGACCGTCACCCAGGTGCCCGCGGCGTGCGACACCTGCGTGCCGCGCTGGCGCTTGTCGACTCGGGTGCGGCGTCGCCACGAGAAACATGGCTGCGACTTCTGCTCGTCGACGCCGGCTTGCCAACACCGACCACGCAGATACCGATAAACGACAACTATCGAGCATTGGCGATGCTCGACATGGGCTGGCCGGAGTTCGGCGTTGGCGTCGAGTACGACGGCGATCACCACCGCAGTGACCGGCGCCAATACGCCAAGGACCAGCGGCGGCTGCGCAGGTTGGAGGAGTTGGGCTGGATCCTCATCCGGGTGATCGCTGAGGACAAACCCGCCGAGGTCATCCAGCGCGTGCACAACGCACTGCTCGCCAGGGGATGGCGCCCGTCGGTGGATTAGCTCGGCGGATTAGCCGAAGTTGGCCTGTGCGCAGGTGCTGGGCGTGGTGAGGTTGACCCCGGTGTAGATCACCTGCATGTGGGTGCAGACGATGACGTTGGCGTTGGTCATCGGCTGCCCGGTCGACCAGCTGGTCGCGTCGATGACGCCGGTCGTCTGGTACTTGTCCGGCGGACCCTCGCCGAAGTACACGGTGGTGATGACGTCGGACCCGCCCTCCTTCATGACCCGCTCGAACTGGCTGGTGGCGTGCGCATCGAGATACATCAACCGGTTCGTGGGGCGGATCTCGGTTGTTTGCCGGGCCCACAGACTGGGCGGGAAGCCGGCCGGGCCGTCGGGGGTGCGCAGATTGGTGCCGGCGACGAAGTCGCAGCTGCCGTTCGGGTGGCAATTGAGGAACGTGTGCGTCTCGAGTTGGGTAGCGTCGTCGACCGGGAACAGCGTGGTAGCGGTATTGCTCCCGGCGGCCGAGATCGGGGTGGGCAGCAACATGAGCATCAGGCCCACAACTGCGAAACCAGGAACCAGCCGCTTCATCCCGCTCCCCTTACTCGCGACTACTCGTCGTAGGTCACCTCTACCGAATCAGATTCCGGGTGAGATTGACAGGCCAAAATTAGCCCGTCGTCGAGATCCTGCTGCTCCAGTACGTCGTTGACTTCCATGCTGACTTTGCCGCTGCGCAGCGTGCACGCACATGCCCCGCAATGGCCTTCGCGGCAGGAGAACGGCGCGTCCAGGCCCTCGGCCAGTAGTACGTCAAGCAGTTTGGCACTACGCGGCCACTCCACGGTGTGCGTCTCGCCGTCGAGCTCCACCACCGCGGTGGCGGGCGGCTGGTCACCGGTGTCCTCGATCTTGACCGCGGCGAACGGGTCGGAGTCCAGTGACTTGAACACCTCGATGTGTACTTGGCGCGCAGGCACTTTCAGCGTCTCCAGGGCAACGCGGGCCGCCTGCATGAACGGGCCCGGCCCGCAGATGAACGCCGGCCGGTCGGTGCACGGTTCGGCCAGCTTGGCCAGTGCGGTCGCGCTCGGGAGGCCCTGCAGCGACTCCAGCCAGTGCACCACGGTGAGCCGGTCGGGGTATTTGGCGGCCAGCTCGCGCAGCGCGTCGCGAAAGATCACCGAGCGATCATCCCGGTTCGCATAGATCAAGGTGATCTGCCCGCTGCCTTCGGCCAGCGCAGACTTGCAGATCGCCATGATGGGGGTGATGCCGCTGCCCGCCGCCAGCAGCAGGAAGTCGTCGTCGAGGGTGTTGGGGACGAAGTTGCCCGACGGGGCCAGCACATGGATGCGCATGCCTTTATGGGCGTTGTCGCACAGCCAGTTCGACGCGTATCCGTCCGCGGTTCGTTTGACCGTGACGGTCAGCGCGTCGTCGGTGAACGGCGAGCTGCACAGCGAATAGCAGCGTGCCACCGACCCGGTGCGGTCGCTGGGGACGCGCAGCGTCAGGAACTGGCCGGGTGCGTAACGCAACCGGTCCGCCGGAATGGCTGGATCGTTCGGCCCATCCGGAACGGCGAACACCAGCGACCGGGCATCGTCTGTCTCGGCGACGACGTCGGCGATCTGCAGCTCGAGGACGTGGTCGCCGAGCGGTTCGTCGGGAACGGCCCCGCCAATATCTGCCGTCAAGAAGCGGCCTACCTTTCTCGTAACTAGAACATGTTACAGAAAACCCGATTCGTATCGCTACCAGCCGCAGGAATACCCTGCTCGACACAAATCGGAACGTGTTCTAGTCTTTCCTTAAGCCAATCACGAGCCCAATCACCTCTCCCAGGAGGCAAACGTAAGTGACGTCCATTCAACAGCGTGATGCGCAGTCGGTTCTTGCTGCCATCGATGATCTGCTGCCCGAGATTCGGGACCGGGCGCAGGCAACCGAGGACCTGCGCCGAATCCCCGACGAATCCATCAAGGCGCTCGACGACGTCGGCTTCTTCACCCTGTTGCAGCCCGAGCAGTGGGGCGGCCTGCAATGCGACCCCACCCTGTTCTACGAAGCGACACGGCGGCTGGCCAGCGCGTGCGGTTCCACCGGCTGGGTGAGCTCGATCGTCGGTGTGCACAACTGGCACCTGGCGCTGTTCGATCAGCAGGCTCAGGAAGAAGTCTGGGGCGAGGACACCAAGACGAGAATCTCGTCGTCGTACGCGCCGATGGGCGCCGGCGTCGTCGTCGACGGCGGCTATCTGGTCAACGGGGCCTGGAACTGGTCGTCGGGGTGTGACCACGCCACCTGGACCTTCGTCGGTGGTCCGGTCATCAAAGACGGCCGGCCGGTCGACTTCGGCAGCTTCTTGATCCCCCGCACCGAGTACGAGATCGACGACACCTGGTTTGTGGTCGGGCTGAAGGGCACCGGCAGCAATACTTTGATGGTCAAGGATGTCTTCGTGCCGCGGCACCGGTTCTTGTCCTACAAGGCGATGAACGACCACACCGCCGGCGGGTTGCGGACCAACACCGCTCCGGTCTACAAAATGCCTTGGGGCACAATGCATCCCACCACCATTTCGGCGCCGATCGTGGGCATGGCTTACGGAGCATACGACGCACATGTCGAGCATCAGGGTAAGCGGGTGCGCGCGGCGTTCGCCGGGGAAAAGGCCAAGGACGACCCGTTCGCCAAGGTTCGCATCGCCGAGGCGGCCAGTGACATCGACGCGGCCTGGCGTCAGCTGATGGGCAATGTCGGCGACGAGTACGCATTGTTGGCCGCCGGCAAGGAGATTCCGTTCGACCTGCGCGCTCGGGCGCGGCGTGACCAGGTGCGTGCCACCGGGCGCGCGATCGCTTCGATCGACCGGCTCTTTGAGGCATCTGGTGCTACCGCACTGGCCAGTGACGCACCGGTGCAACGCTTTTGGCGTGACGCACACGCTGGCCGGGTGCATGCGGCCAATGACCCAGAGCGGGCGTACGTGATCTTCGGCAACAACGAGTTCGGGTTGCCGCCCGGCGACACCATGGTTTAACCCCATGACAGCTACCGAGGAGCTGACGTTCGAATCCACCTCGCGTTACGCGGAAGTGGATGTGGACGGGCCGCTGAAGCTGCACTACCACGAGGCCGGCGCAGGCAATGACCAGACGGTGGTGCTGCTGCACGGCGGCGGTCCCGGCGCGTCGAGTTGGACGAATTTCTCGCGCAACATCGCGGTGCTGGCCCAGCACTTCCACGTGCTGGCCGTCGACCAGCCCGGCTACGGGCATTCGGACAAACGGGCCGAGCACGGGCAGTTCAACCGCTATGCCGCCAGGGCTTTGCAGGGCCTCTTCGAACAGCTGGGCCTGAGCCGGGTTCCGTTGGTGGGCAACTCCTTGGGCGGGGGTACCGCGGTGCGGTTCGCGCTGGACTACCCGGACCTGGCCGGGCGCCTGGTACTGATGGGCCCGGGCGGACTGAGTATCAACCTGTTCGCGCCGGACCCGACCGAAGGCGTGAAGCGGCTCGGCAAGTTCTCCGTGGAGCCCACCCGGGAGAATCTCGAGGCTTTCCTGCGGGTAATGGTCTACAACCAGAAACTGATCACGCCCGAATTGGTGGACCAGCGATTCGAGCTGGCGAGCACGCCGGAATCGCTGACCGCGACGCGCGCCATGGGAATGTCGTTCTCGGGGGCCGATTTCGAGCTCGGGATGATGTGGCGTGAGGTGTACCAGCTGCGCCAGCCAGTGCTGCTGATCTGGGGCCGCGAGGACCGGGTCAACCCACTGGACGGCGCGCTGGTAGCGCTCAAGACGATCCCGCGTGCGCAGTTACACGTGTTCGGGCAGTGTGGACATTGGGCTCAGGTGGAGAAGTTCGACGAATTCAACAAGCTGACCATCGATTTCCTGGGAGGTGCGAGGTGAGCATCCGGTCACTGGGCTATCTGCGCATCGAAGCCACCGATATGGGCGCGTGGCGGGAGTACGGCCTGAAAGTTCTCGGCATGATCGAGGGCTCACCTAGGTCGCAAGGCACCATCGAGGGCGCGCTTTACCTGCGGATGGACGATTTCCCGGCCCGGCTGGTCATCGTGCCCGGTGAGCATGACCGGCTGGCGGAGGCCGGCTGGGAATGCGCGAATGCCGAAGGTCTGCAAGAGATCCGGCAGCGGCTCGATGTGGAGGGCACGCCGTACAAGGAGGCCACCGCCGCGCAATTGGCGGAGCGGCGAGTCGACGAGATGATCCTGTTCTCCGACCCGTCGGGCAATCCGCTGGCGGTCTTTCACGGCGCCGCGCTGGAACACCGGCGGGTGGTGAGCCCCTATGGGCACAAGTTCGTCACCGCCGAACAAGGCCTGGGACACGTGGTGCTGACCACCCGCGACGACGCCGAGGCGTTGCACTTCTACCGCGATGTGCTGGGATTCAAGCTGCGCGACTCGATGCGGCTGCCGCCGCAGATGGTGGGACGGCCCGCAGACGGTGCCCCGGCTTGGCTGCGCTTCTTCGGCTGCAACCCCCGGCATCATTCGCTGGCGTTCCTGCCGCTACCCAACCCCAGTGGCATCGTGCACCTGATGGTCGAGGTGGAGAATGCCGACGACGTCGGTCTGTGCCTGGACCGGGCGCTGCGGCGCAAGGTGCCGATGTCGGCCACCCTCGGTCGCCACGTCAACGACCTGATGCTGTCGTTCTACATGAAGACGCCCGGCGGTTTTGACGTCGAATTCGGTTGTGAGGGTAGACAAGTCGACGATCACGACTGGATCGCCAGGGAAAGCACCGCTGTCAGTCTGTGGGGCCACGACTTCACCGTCGGCATGCGCGGCTAGCCATGGCTGGGGCGCCGATCGACCCGCGCACATTCCGTAGCGTGCTGGGTCAGTTCTGCACCGGGATCACGATCATCACCACCGTGCACGACGACGTGCCCATCGGCTTTGCCTGCCAGTCCTTTGCGGCGCTGTCGCTGGACCCGCCGCTGGTGCTGTTCTGCCCTACCAAGGTGTCGCGGTCCTGGAAGGCCATCGAGGCCAGCGGCCGCTTCTGCGTCAACGTGCTCACCGAGCAGCAGAAAGACGTCTCGGCCCGGTTCGGGTCCAAGGAACCCGACAAGTTCGCCGGAATCGATTGGCACCCTTCTGAACTCGGGTCACCGGTGATCGACGGCTCGCTGGCCTATATCGACTGCACGGTGGCATCCGTGCACGATGGTGGCGACCACTTCGTGGTGTTCGGCGCGGTCGAGTCGCTGTCGGAAGTCCCCAAGATCAAACCGCGCCCGCTGCTGTTCTATCGCGGCGACTACACCGGCATCGAGCCGGACAAGACCACGCCGGCGCAATGGCGCGACGACTTGGAGGCGTTTCTCACCACCACCACTCAGGACACCTGGCTTTAGCCGGGTATCGCGCCGGGGTTGCCCACTCGAATTGCCAACGCGATACAGCCGGCGATATCGCCTTTCGAAGAGCAACATGGCTGACCGCACCGCTAACTGCGCCGGGCGCCGGGCCAAATCGCACGCGCCGCCGGTGATGCACAGAAAGTGTCCTGTGCCGCAACAACATCCATATCGATCGCGTGCAATCCGTCTTCCTGGTGCGCCCGGCACGTGACGGCCAGAACCCGCTGGGTGCCGGGGTCCAGCTGCTCGGCTTCGATGGTCAATACCACGACGAGCGTGAACCCGGCGCCCGTCGGCAAATAGAAGGCGAGGTCTCGACTGCCGGGTGAGCCGCCGTTGGCCACGACATAGCCGTCTCCGCTGGGATACAGCGCCTGGCCGTACATCTGGGTGCGCTCGAAATGGGTGCCGTCGCCCACGGCACGCCACACCGAGAACCGGGTATTGCGGCTGCCGTTCCAAACACGCTGGGCGATAGGAATGATCAGCTCTTCGCGGCCGTCGCCGTCCACGTCCTGCAATCCGACGCCGCTCGGGCTGGACGGCTCCAGCAGTTCGTCAATGGTTTGGACGGCCGTCCCGGACGCGTCGGAGACGACGATCTTGACCGCCCTGGGGCCCGGTGCTTCGGGCACGCTGAAGTAGCTCACGTCGAAAGTCGCACCGACGCGATCGCTCGAATGCAGGTGGGAATCGGCGGCCGCGCTGGGACAAATCACTGCGACGACGGCGATGCCAAGCACGGCGCCGATTAGTGTCGCGCATTTCATGCGGCAGCACACTACCGTTACTGATGGGAGCCGCCAATGGCGAATATATTTGTCAAGAAATTTGACACGCATTGTCAAATATTTGTACCGCTTGACCTGCGCAAACAATTTATCGAAAAGCGGTTCACAGACGCAGTTCGCGGCGTTAGCATCTGGGAGTCCTGACCACAGATAAGGGTGAGAAATGTCAATTCAAACAGCAGAATCTCGCGTTTCCGAGCTGCGAACCCGCGACGCCGCGGACGAGGCCTGGCAATGGATTGTTGATCTCAAAGAGCTGGCGAAATCCAACAGCGCGGGCGCCGAGGCGCAACTCAACGCGATCTTCAAACTCGGAACCGCGCCGGCAAGTCTCGACGGTCCGACTAACGGCATCCTCGTCATGACGACGACGAACCCGTTGGTAGACGCGGCTGTGCGGTTCGTCACCGGCCTGTGGATGCCCTGGCAGGGAAAGCGATTCGACTCTGAGGCTCACACCGGTGACAACCGGATGATCTCCGCGGCGAAGCTGCCGTCAAAGCTGCTGTGGCCGTTGTACAAGATGAAGGACGGCGCCGACGGCAAACTCGCCTTCGACTTCAAGACCTATAGGGACGCCGGCAAGTGCGATCCGGACGTGGAGGTCATGGTCATCGACTACTCCGACGTCAAGGAGAACCCCTACCTCATCATCAGGAGCATCCGCGACGAACTGGTCGAGGTGGTGCCGGGAACGTATCTCGGCAAAATCCTGTTCAAGGTGCCGCGCGGCGGCTACGAGATGATCGGCTTCTTCGCCTTGCGCACTTAGCTTTTCACCGGGGCTAGGCCCGGTCGTCGGCTTCGACGGCCGGGTCATAGCCTGGTAGGCCGAGTTCTTCGCGCAGCAGCTCGGCCGTGCGTTCGGCGAACATCGAGATGGTCAGGAATGGGTTGACGCCGAGCGCCCGGGGGATCACCGACGCGTCGCACACGTAGAGCCCGTCGTAGGTACCGCCGTCGGGCCGGAAAACCCGGCCGGCGTGGTCGACGACACCCGCGTCGACATTGTCTGCAGTCGCGCACCCACCCATCGGGTGCGCGGTGATCAGGTGCTTGCCGAGAAGCCGTTTGTCCCAACGTGGGTTCTTCATGTAGGTGCCGCCGATCGCCTCGACCGCGGGCTGCATGATCGCATCGACGTCGCGGTAGATCCGCTCGGTCGGCGCCCCTGGCCAATCGATCTTCACTGTGCCGTTGTTGCGTAGCACCAGTTCGCCATCGGAGTTGTCGTGCAACATGATCAGGAATCCGAGCGAGTGGTTCATCGCTCCGTCGGTGTTGAACGTGATGTCGCGGCTCCATCGCTCGAGCTTGGCTCTGCGAAAGTCGCGATAGCTGGTGGCGGCCAGGCCCATCAGGCCGAACCGGATGCTGTCGGTGAGCGCTCGGGGCAGCGAAAGATCCTGCACCGTGAAGCGTTTGCGCAAATCGGACTGTTCGGCGCCGAAACGCATCACGGCGGTGATGCTCGGTCCGCATGCCAGTTCGCAGCGCGGCGGCCCGTCGGTGGTGGCCCAGGTTTGGGTGTCGGTTCGCATATCGGTGTTGTAGGCGATGCCGAAGTTGTCGCCGTTGCCGCTGAAGTTCCTGCCCAGCCGCGTCGACAGCTGCAGCCCGGCCTGACTCGAGCGCAGCAAGATCGCATTGCTGCCCAGCGTGCCCGCGGCGACCACCACGCGGCGGGCCGTGACGACAACCTCGGTCTGTGCGCCGGTGCGTCGCGCGATCACCCGCCACCTGCCATCGTCGGTCGGTTCGATGCGTTGTGCTTCGATGCCGGGGAACAACTGGACGCCGAAATGCGCGGCCATGGGCAGGTAATTGGTCATCAGCGTGTTCTTCGAACCCGTGTTGTCCCCGGTGCCGTCGCCGCCGTGGTTAGGGCAGCGGCGACGCTGCACGCCGTACTTGGTGATCCGATCCTCGGTGCTGACTGTGATGTCGAGGATCTGCATTTGTGCGCCGGCGTTTTTGGCGATCTGAGTGAATGCTTCGACGCGGCGCAACGGCACGTCCTCCGCGTAACGCACCGCACCGAGCATTCGCCGCGCCCGCGCGTAATACTCCTGCAGACCGCCTACGCCGTCGGGCTGCCGCTCGACCAGGTCGCGAAACTCCCGGGGCCACGCTGCCAGAAACACTTCCCGGTCGGGCACGATCGCGACGTTGAAGTTGATCAGCGAGGTGCCGCCGAGGCCGTTCGCGTGGATTACGTCGATGCTCTTGAACCGCTCAATCTCGATAAGGCCCAACGGATTCAACGGTGAACGGAGTTCGTTGAGTGCGGCCGCCTCGGACTCGGGGAAGCTGCCGGTCGGATGTTCGGCGCCGCGTTCGAGCACTGCGATGTCGAGCTTGCGGCCCGCGGCGGCGTTCGCCACCCCCAGGCGTGCCGCGGTAATGGCGCCGCCGTAGCCGGAACCGAGGATCACCACGTCGTATTCGCTGCGCAGCGCATCCATTGATGTAGCGAGAGCCTCGGCCGATTCCGCCATGACAGCAACCTCCGTTTCCTGAATAAGTACCGGAGCGTAGACCTTTATCGGGAATTTCGGGAGATGTCCCGCAAAGTAAGTGAGGCGCTAATGTCAATTCGATTTACACGGAAGGCATTGGCTCCGCCATTGATTAACTATGTCGATCGCATTTACGCGTTTGGCCTGCAGCGATGGCCCGAATCACTTTATAACGATTAGATAACGATCCGATATTGATCGGTGTGTTCAGGCGGGAAATCAATAGCATCCGTAAATCCACCCCGTGAGCAAGGAAGCCGTAATGTCGCTTTTGTTTACAAGGCCAGATTCCCTGGTCGAGTCGGCGGCAGACGGGCAGGCTCGCGAGCCATTGGCCGAGATGGTCACCAGGCCGCGGCGCTACATTGTGCGGCAGGCCGACGGCTCGCTCCAGACCCTCGGCCGGTTCTTCGAGTTGGCCGCGCAGTCTGCCGTATACCTGATCACGGACCTCGTCCGGTTGCGCCATCCATGGCGCGACACCCTCAACCAGGCGTCGTTCATCGTCGGTGTCACCGCGATTCCGGCGTTGCTGATCTCCGTCCCGTTCGGAGTCATCGTCGCGGTGCAGGTGGGCAGTGTTATCCAGCAGGTGGGTGCTACGTCGATCTCAGGGGCCGCCGGCGGCCTCGGCGTCATCCGGCAGGCCGCGCCGATCGTCGCCGCATTACTGCTGGGCGGTGCGGCCGGTGCGGCGATAACCACCGACCTGGGCGCGCGCAGCATCCGCGACGAGGTTGACGCGCTGCGCGTCATGGGCATCGATCCGGTGCAGCGGCTCGTCACGCCGCGGCTGGCGGCGATCCTGCTGGTGGCACCGGCGCTGTGCATCTTCATCATCTTCATGGGCCTGTCGGCCGGTTACGTAATCAACGTGGGCTTCCAATCCGGCACTCCCGGAAGCTATATCGCCTCGTTCGGATCGTTCGCCACCGTCGCCGACGTGGTGGTGGCGCTGGTCAAAACCTGGCTGTTCGGCGTGATCGTGACCCTGATCGCCTGCCAGCGTGGTCTGGAAACCAAAGGCGGTCCACGCGGCGTCGCCGACAGCGTCAACGCGGCCGTCGTTCTCGGCGTGGTCACGGTGTTCGTGCTCAACCTGGTGATCACCGAATTCGTCACCCTGTACATGCCGGCGAAAGTCGGCTGATGGCAACACCTTCGCGGTATCTACCCGCCGGACTGGCCACCTCCTTGCGGGTGGCCGGTCGGGGCGGCGCGGTGTTCGAACGCCTCGGACACCAGGCCACCTTCCTCGGTTTGGTGCTTGCTGGGATACCGCGCACCGTCGCACGCTACCGCCGCCACACCGGAGCGATTCTGGTCGACATGATCTGGGGCAACGGTTCGCTCGTCGTCGGTGGCGGCACCATCGGTGTACTGGCGTTCATGGGTGCGGCGATCGGGGGCTCGGTCGGGGTCGAAGGCTATGCGGTGCTGGACATGGTCGGCATGGGTCCGCTGACCGGCTTCATCTCCGCCTACGCCAACACCCGGGAGATGGCGCCGATGATCGCGGCGATCGGATTCGGAGCTCAAGCCGGCACCCGGATGACCGCCGAGATCGGCGCCATGCGCATCGCAGACGAGATCGACGCGCTGGAAGCCCAAGGCATCCCGTCGATTCCGTACGTGGTGACCCCTCGCGTCATCGCGGGCATGATAACCATCGTTCCGCTCTACCTGCTGGCCCTGGCCCTGAGCTACCTGTCCTGCGCGCTGGTGGTCAAGCTGCATCAAGCGTCGGGCACCTACTACCACTACTTCGACTCATTCATAAAGCCGTCGGACGTGGCCTTCTCGGTGCTCAAGGCGATAATCTTCGTCATCCTGATGGTCGGGATCCATTGCTACGAGGGCTATTACGCCGGCGGCGGGCCGGAGGGGGTCGGCCACGCTTCGGGGCGGGCGATCCGCGCCAGCCTGATCACCGTCGTCATCGCCGACATGATGCTCACCTTATTGTTCTGGGGCGACAATCCCGGACTGAGGTTGTCGGGGTAGCCAATGACAGCACCCAGTTCGAAATCCCTTCGCATCCGGGGCCTGATCGTCGCCGCGGTGCTGGCCGTCGTCGGCGCCGTCCTCTACCAGGCCGCCACCGGCAACTACGACGACACGTTCAAACTGACCGTGGTCGCGAACGCGATCGGCGAGGGTTTGGCGCCCGGTGCCGAGGTCAAGTTTCATGGGCTGGCCATCGGGTCGGTCAAGAACCTGGAAGCCACCGGATACAACAAGCAGACGATGACGGTGCTGCTCGACCCGCGCCAAGCCAAGGTCCTGACCGCCGACACCATCGCCAGGTTCACCTCGTCGAACGTATTCGGCACCGCGGCAGTCGAACTCGTCAGCGAGGGCAAGGGTCCACCCTTGCGGCCGAATCAGACACTGGTTCTGCGCACCGACGCCGACGCTGCGTCGGTGACGGGGTTGTTGCGTCAGGGCCAGCGAATCAGCCGCGTCCTCGACACGCCGGAATTCGACCACGTCATCGAGGTACTTCGCCGGCACGCCGGCATCGTGGAGCCGACGGCCAGGGCCGGCCTTGACCTCGCCAAGGCCTTGGCCGACGCGCGGACAATCTCTGTCTCACAATCGCTTTCGGTGCTGGCTTCGTTCCTAGGCGGGTTGGGCGCGGCCCTGCCCGCAGTGGGGCTGGCAACCGGCATGCTCGATGCGCTCGACCCTCTGGTGGCGCCAGGAGGGGTGGCGCGCACGAATTTGGTTATGCGCCAGACCGGTCAGCTGTTACGCGATGCCGGTCAGATCGCCGTTCGCAACAATCCATGGCTCAGCCAGCTGCTCGGCGCCATTATGAACGTCGACGTCCCGGCGATGTACGCCATGGGCAGCCTGGCGCCGGCTTATGACCGGCTCTCCGGTCTGCTCGACCGCACCAGCACCGCTTTCCCGATCATCAACGGCGAAGTCCAGATGCGCACCGAGGTCATCCTGGAGGGTGGCCGATGAGGAAGGTGTCGCGCTCGGTGCTGTGGCTGACGGTGTTCACCACGGTCGCCACGGTGTGCGCGGTCATCGTGCTCACGGCGCTGCGCAGTCCGGTCAGCGGGCCGGTCTCGCACTACACTGCTACCTTCACCGACGTATCGGGTCTGGACGTGGGCAACGACGTTCGCATTTCCGGCGTACAAGTCGGCAAGGTCGATGCCATCCGGCTGGACGGCCGTATCGCAAAGGTCGGCTTCACCGCGCTTGATGATCACCCGGTGTATCGCAATACCGTTGCCGCCGTGCGCTTTCAGAACCTGCTGGGTCAGCGTTATCTAGAACTTGTGCAGTCTGCGGCCGGTGGGGAACGGCTGCCCGCGGGCGGCGCGATCGCGATCGGACAGACCGTTCCGTCGTTCGATATCACCAAGCTGTTCAACGGCTTTCGACCGGTTTTCCAGACGCTCGATCCCGCGCAGCTCAACCAGTTCGGCGAGAACCTGCTGCGGCTGATTCAGGGCGACGATTCCGGCTTGGGACCGGTGCTACGCGATCTGGACGCGATCGCCAAGTTCGCCGTCAACCGACAAGCCGCGATCACCGTGCTGATCCGCAACCTCAGCGAGATTTCCGGCGACATGGGCGGCAAGTCGCAGCAGCTGTTTCATCTCATCGCCACGCTGAACGACTTGCTGGCGAAGTTCACCTCCAAGGCAGACGATTTTCGCGCCTCGATCGACATCGAGTTGCCGCTGCTGCGCAGCCTCGTTCATGTTCTGGAGTATGGCGAGCACACTTTCGACGGTTCGACGGTCCCGCTGTACGACCTGATGAGCCGGATGTTCCCGCAGACGCCGACCATCGTCGCCGGGCTGTCGTTGGTGCCCTCCCTGGTTCAGGGGTTGCGCGATTCACTGGCCGACGACCAGCAGGCCACCCCGGTGTTCACCTGCTCGCACGGCCAAGTCCACCTTCCCGGCATCGGCGAAGTGTCTTTCGCTCAGCAGGATTTGGTGGTGTGCAGGTGATCTTCGGCCGGTACCATCGCGCACTCGACGAGTGCGCCGCGGCGGCACGCAGCCGCAGGCAGGGCATCGTGGGCATATTCGCCATAGTGGTTGTGCTGGCCACCACCGGCGTGGCGTACCTGAATCCGGCGGGGCAAACCGGTTACACCGCAACCGCCGGTGCCTCCGGCGGTGTCCGCGCGGGCGACGAGGTTCGCATCGCCGGTGTGCGGGTCGGCAAGGTCACCGGTGTCCGGCTGAACCGGACGCTGGTCGAAATCAAATTCGAGGTCAAGCGGTCAATTCTGGTCGGCTCAATGTCCACGCTGGACATCAAGCTGCTCACGCCATTGGGTGGCCATTACGTCGCACTCGATCCGCAGGGCGGTACGCCCCTGGGCGGCAACGTGATTCCCCCGCAACGCGTCAAGTCGCCCTACGAGGGCAGCGACATGATCCAGGAGGTGACACCCTTCATCAGGGAGGTCAACGGCCAGGTCATCCACGACACGTTCAGCGAAGTCGCACACGCCGTCGACGAATATCCCGATGCGCTGCGCGACATCCTGCGGTCGGCCGGCGAATTGACCGGGTTGTTGAGCAAGATGACCGGCGACCTGCATCGCGGTCTGGACTTCGTCAACAACTCCAGCGCTGCCCTGGCTGCGGGGCGCAAGCAGCTGGTCGCACTGATCGAGCAGTTCGCTCTGGTCGGGCAACGCTATACATCGAAGTCCGTTGACATCGTCGAGTTCTTCACGCTGCTGCGCGAACTGACCCGAATTCTGGACCGGGTCCTGGTGTTCTACCAGCGCGAGGTCGCGCCCACCATCAATGGCATCGACGACATCTTCGACACCCTGTTCACCCACCCCGACCGGATCGGCAAGGCAGCTGAGGGCGTCGGTCAGATCCTCAACATCGTGGGGCCGATGTTGAGCGGTAACGGTGTCGTGCTGGACGAGAGCCACCGGTTGGTACCCGGGCAGGACCTGTGTCTGCCGAACATCATGAGGCACTGCTGATATGACGAAAAAGCGCGCCATGATCGCCGCGGCCGGGGCCTTGGCCATCGGGGTCATCGGGACTGTCGGCTTCGCCGGTACCAGAGTGCTGCTGCCCGAATTCGACGACACCCGGCCCATGTGCGCCGAATTCAGCGACGCGGCAGGGCTCTACCCGGGCAATAAGGTGCAGCTGCTGGGCATCGAGGTGGGCTTGGTGACGGCGGTGTCCAACAAACCCGACCACGTGCAGGTCGATTTCACTGTGTCCAGGGATCTCGAGCTGCCGGCCGATGTCGGGGCCGTCACCTACTCGCAGTCGATCGTGAGCGACCGGCATGTCGAACTCACCAAACCCTATGCCGGCGGCCCGAAGTTCAGCGGATCTGGCTGCATCAAGCTGGCAGCAACCAAGACTCCCATCGGTGTCAGCGAAACCTTCGCCGCGGTAGACAAACTCGCCAGCACCGTGTTGGGAGCCGAAGCAGGGAAAGACCCATCGCAGGCGCCGGGCGCACAGGCGATCAACGACAGCCTGCTCGCGGCCAGCCGCTCGCTGGACGGTACCGGATCAGAGCTCAACCGGACGCTGCGTGAACTCGTCGCCGTCATCGGCGACCCCTACCAGGCCGATGCCGAATACCGCCAGCTGATCGAGAACACCGAGATCCTCACCTCGACGGTGCTGCAGCACTGGGACACCGTGGCATCCGTGGTCGCGACCCTGCCCGGCAGCCTGCGCATGATCGAGGGACTGGCCGACGGCTTCGGGGCCTCGCTGCACCATCTCACGCACTCGTTGCCGATCCTGGTCGAGGCGTTGAATCGGTTCGCGCCCAGGGTGTATCACAACATCACCGACAAGCTGATTCCCTGGATCCGCGACGTCCTCAATGCCTTCACGCCGCAGATCGTCGGCGCGATCAACGCCCTGCCCCCGGTAACCGATTGGCTCGCCGCTAAATACGAGCCGGCCTGGGGGACGCACAACGTCACGTATCTGCCACCCCAGGTTGCCATTTCACCGTCGCAGGCTGGTGCGATCTGTGATGTGTTGCGCCAGCGCAACACTCCCGGCAGTCAGATGGCGTGTGCGGCCGGTGCCGCCTCCGACCCCGTGACGCTGGGCCTGACCGATCTCATCCTGGGGGCCGCGGTCCCATGAGCCGACGATTGATCGCCGCATTGCTCGGCGTCGCGGTGGTCGGGCTGACCGCAGGATGTTCGCTTGATCCGACGCGGTTGCCAGTACCGGGTTCGTATGTCCCGGGCGACAAGTACACCATTAAGGTCGAGTTCTCCAGCGTGCTGAACCTGCCGGGCAGAGCCAAGGTGGACTTCGGCGGAGTGCGGGTGGGCGTCCTGGACCGCGTTCAGCTGGTCGGCAGTACCGCGGTGGCTTACGTAGACGTCGCTAAAAACATTCTGCTGCCGCAGAATACCCGCGCCGAGCTACGGCAGGCCACCGTCCTCGGCGACATCTACATCGCGCTGCTGCCGCCCGACAACCCGGCACCGGGTGCCCTGCGAGACGGGGACACCATTCCGTTGCGCAACACACTGCCGGCCGACAACGTCGAAGACATCTTGCGCGGGGTATCGAACCTGGTGTCCGGCGGCGCGCTGAATACCTTGCAGGAAACCGTGATCAACTTCAATAAGGCCTTTCCGAAAGACCCTGCCGAGCAGGAGCGGATCCGGACGAAATTGGCCGGCGTGCTGCGCGACTTGGCGGCCAACCAGGCCGCTATCGACGAAATACTGTCCAGTGCAGAAAATCTCAGCAGCGGCGTGATCGACGACACCGGTGTCGTCGAGAGGTTGCTCAGCGAAGGCCCGGGCAAACTCGAGGCGATGACCGGCGTGTTGCCGGACATAATCCAGCTGCTCGTCGATTTCCAGGACCTCGGCCGCAGCGGTGCACAGTTGCTGGTCCCCAATGCGCCCGACTTCATCCAGATGCTCTCCTACATAACGCCGTTGGTCGGATCGGTCGCGACGGCCGACACTACGGTTCCGGTGATCGCCGACAAGCTGGTCGGATTGGTACGCGACAAGCTCATTCCGTTCTTCGGCAACGGTGGACCGAAGTTCAGCGTCTCCGAGGTGCATCCGCCGCAGGGAAACCCCGGAGTGGATCCCGCTGACAAGGCCGATCAGGCCGTCTCGGCGATGCGGGCGATGGGAATGCTGCCGTGAAGTTCAGTGCCGCGGCGACTTTGGTGATCCTGGCGGTCATGACCGTGCTTGGCGTCGGCTATCTATCGCTCGGTGTACTTGGCACGGACCCGACCGCGAAGCCGACCCGGATCACCCTGATGCTGGACAGCTCGGGTGGGCTACTGCCCACCTCGCAGGTGACGATGCGCGGGATTCGGGTGGGCCGGGTGACTGGAATCCGCACCACCGCAACCGGCCTGAAGGTATCGATCGATCTCGACCGAGCGTATCCCGTCCCCGTCGACAGCGTTATCAGTGTGCAGAACCTCTCACTCGTCGGTGAGCAGTACATCGACTTCAAGCCCAAACACGTAGCGCCGCCGTACTTCAGCGACGGCTCGGTGATTCCCGCCGACCGAGTGGCGGCGGCGGTTACCGTGAGCGACCTGCTGGCCCGAGCCAACGCGCTACTGTCTGCGCTCAATCCGGCTTACGTCCGCACCATAGTGGCGAACGTTTCGCAGGCGTTCGCCGGCAATGACGACACCCTCGACGCGCTGGCCACGTCAGCGGGTTTGGTCGCCAAGCTGGAGTGGGAGAACCGCGAGCTGCTCACCACGCTGTTCGGCAATGTCTCCACGCTGACCGCCGACCTGGACCAACTGCATGCCGGGGCGGTGCTGAGCGAGGCCGGCAACCTGCTGCCGGGTGCGCTGTCGGCGTTGAGCGGGCTGGTCCGCGATACCGACGAATACACCCGTGCGGGTGACGGAGCCTTTGCGCCGGGCACGCCGATTTCTACACTCGTGGCCAACCTCGGTGAGTACCTCGACACGTTGGCTGGACCCTTGAGCACCTTCGCGACGGTGCTGGAGCCGGCGACGGCGCCGTTGCGCGGCTGCAAGGTCAACGCCGGGCACTGGCTGGATTTCTGGGAGTCAACCTTCAATGACGCCGGTGGACTGCGGGTGCAGGTGAATGTGCCGGAGGGGCACTGACAGTGAAGGATCCAACATGACCATCGACACGATCGAGAAGAGCGACGACACCGATAGCGACACCGCCGACACCGCGGCCGACGGCGCCCAGCCGCGGGCCAGGAAGCCCCGGCGGTGGGTTCTGCTGCTAGCCGCGGCAGCGCTGATCGTCGCCGGCATGTTCGGGTACGACAAATACCGCAGCGTGACCGACGAGCTGGCGGCCCTGCGCCAGGCCAATTCCGATCACGACGCGGTGGCCAAGCTCGCCAAGGAGTACGCGCTGAAGTCGCTGAGCTACAGCTTCGAGGATCCCGACGCCTTCTTCCGGTCGGTGGAGGGCGGCGTTTCGCAAACGCTCAAAGACAAGTACGTCAACGCCACCGAGCTTCTCAAGGGCGTGATGCTGCAGGCACAGGTCACCTCGACCGGTGAGGTGCTGGCGACCGATGCCGTCGCCCAACCCGGCCAGGTCTACCAGGTAGTGGTGTCGGCCACGCAGACCACACGCAACATGCAGAACCCGAAGCCGCGGGTATCACTGATTCTGCTGCAGGTGACGGTCAACAAAGTCGGCGACGGCTGGCAGGTATCCGATATCGGACCTAAGACCGGGAGCCACGCTCCGTAGCCGCTTCCGGCCCGAGCGTAACGCCACCGAGGATTCCGGCTGGATTTCTTGCGGGGGCCTTACGTTCGCCACAAAGCCTTACGTTCGCCACAAATAAGGCTCGACGTTTGACCGCTGCCGTAAGCGGAAATGCCTTCTGAATGAACGGCACGCTCGAACGTCACGCCGCATGGGACGTTGACGATCGATTCGTGCTACCCGCGCCGAATGGCCTGCTGGGTAAGCGGGTGCGCCATGACAGCGTCGACGAGACCGTCGTGTACTACGACACCCCAGGGCACGACCTGCGCGCTTTCGGGGTTTCGCTACGTCGCCACGACGGCGACTGCGAAGCCGGCTGGCGGCTCGAGATCCCGGCCAGCGACGGTCGAAACGAATTATGTTGGCCGCCTTCGGATCAGCCTCCAGCCGAGGCGATCGGCCTGCTTACCGGCCTGACTGGTGGCGAGGGCCTGGTCGATATCGCAAAGATCCATACCCTGCGCGAGCGTTATCGCCGAACCAAGCCACGTCTTGAAGTCGACGACGATCGGGTTCGGGCCTCAGTCGGTGCGCACCTGCTGGCCTGGCGTGAGATCGAGGTGGACGCCGACGGGCGGGACCGGTCGGCGGCCAAGCGGATCGGTAAGCGGCTGCGCGCCGCGGGCGCCCGGCGTTCGCGGTATTCGTCGAAGCTCGCACATGTCGCACCGGCCGAACGAATAGCCACTGGCCGGGCGGCAGCGGCGTTCCTCAACTACCTGCACGCGCAGCTCGATCAGATAGCCGCCGGTGACATCGGGTTGCGGCGGGGGCGAGACCCGATCCACGACACCCGCGTCGCGATCCGCCGGTTACGTAGCACGCTGCGAGTATTCGCACCCGTACTCGACGAGTCGGTCGGCGACATGGACGGTGAGCTCAGGTGGTTCGCGGGGCTGCTCGGCGACGTCCGCGACTGCCGTGTCCAGCAGCACCGCTTCGGCGACGCCATCGATGGGCTTCCCGACGAGCTGGTCCTGGGACCGGTCAAGGCACGCATCGGCAAGGATCTGCAGGCCGTCGAACTTCCGGCGCGCGCTGCAGTACGTGAGGCTATGGATTCCGAGCGCTACCTGGCCATCATGGCGGTGCTGCGGCGCTGGCGGACCGACGCGCCCGTCGCCGCGGACATCACCACCGCCAAGCTACGCAAGCGGCTGCGGCGCGCTCGGCGCAAGGCGGATCGGAGGCTGGTGACCGCGCTTGGATCCCAACCGCAATCCGGACAGGACCACCTGCTGCACCGAGCGCGCAAAGCCGCCAAGCGAGCCCGCTACGCCGCCGAGCTGTGCCAGCCGCTGCACCCGGCGGCAAAGCGAAAGATCAAGAAGTACAAGCACATTCAACGCGTCCTTGGCGATCATCAGGACACCGTGGTCGCCACCGAAGCACTGCGCAAGATGGCGATAGCGGCGGGAACGACTCCCGGGGAGAACGGCTTCACCTACGGCATGCTCTACGCGCGCGAGCGGCAGATAGCCGAGCAATGCCGTCGAGAAGCCCGGCAACTCGGGTAGGCGCGCCGGGATGGCCCGTTGAGGGGGCGGGCCATCCCGGCCTACGCGGGTCTACTTACCCGTCTACTTACCCAAGGGTTAGCCGTTGGGCGTGCGCCGCCCGGCAGTCGGCTGGTCCTCGATTTCGCGGATTTCGCGCCGGTCTTCGCTGACGGTGGGGTCGATGCCGTCGGCGCGGTCCCACTGTTGCTGCAGTTGTTCGCGCGATGCCGACAATTCGTTCTCGTGCGCGGTCGCCCGCTCCTGCAGCCGGGCGGCCTCGGCGGCCTTTACCTCGGCCTCGGCCTGGGCGGCCCGCGCCTTGGCGGCTGTTTCATCGGCGAGTGCCTGACGGCGTTCCACTTTGGCGGTCTGCAGCCGGGCCTGCTCGCGGATTTCTTCGGCCTGGCGCTGTTTGCGACGCCGCTGACCTCTGTTGACGGCCACGGCGAGGACGACGATTAGCAGAATCGCCACTACCGCGACGATCACAATCCATATGGCGCTGGTACTCATGATGAGCTCCGTCGATAGATCGGTCTGGTTGTACTGCAGCCCGTGCCTACCGAATCCCCATATTCAACAGATATAAAACAAGCCCGTTGGCCGGGCGCAGTGTCGAGCTCGGTAGGTAGGCCGATCCGCCCTGGGACATGAAGGTATGCCGCCGCCTCATGATCGGCCCGATGGCATGGTCATCGAGGGCGATCCCGGACCTTGCCCCGGGTGTCAGCTAACCGTGCGGGGTCCTGGCCGCGCTTGCCAGAATGGACTGCATGACCCTGGATCTGACCGGATACTTCAACCGCATCAACTACGGCGGCCCCACCGAACCGACCCTTGATGTGCTGCAGAATCTGGTGACGGCCCACACCCGAACGATTCCCTTCGAGAATCTCGATCCGTTGATGGGAGTTCCGGTGGACGACTTGGGGCCCGATGCGCTCATTGACAAACTAGTCCGCCGCCGCCGGGGCGGCTACTGCTTCGAACACAACGGGCTGATGGGTTACGTGCTGGCGCAGCTCGGGTATCGGGTGCGCCGTTTCGCCGGCCGGGTGGTGTGGATGCGCCCACCGGAGGCGCCACGTTCTGCGCAGACGCACACCATGCTGGCGGTCACGTTTCCCGGATCTCAGGGGTCTTATCTCGTCGACGTAGGCTTCGGCGGCCAGACGCCGCCGTCGCCGCTGCGCTTCGAGACCGGCGGCGTGCAACAGACGACGCACGAACCGTACCGGCTCGAGGACCGCGGCGACGGGCTGATCCTGCAGGCGCAGGTTCGCGGCGAGTGGCAGACCCTGTACGAGTTCACCACTGAGGTCCGCCCGCAGATCGACCTCACGGTCGGCAGCTGGTACACCTCGACCCACCCGGCGTCGCACTTCGTGACCGGCCTCATGGCGGCGGCGGTGACCGAGGACGGGCGCTGCAACCTGTCCGGCGGCACCCTGGCCGTGCACCGCCCCGATGGTACCGAGAAGGTTCTGCTCGAGGATGCCGCCGCGGTAGTCGATACGCTGGCCGATCGCTTCGGTATCAACGTCGCCGATCTCGGCGAGCGCAGTGCGCTGCAGGCGCGGATCGACCGGCTACTGTCCGGGCAGCCAGTCGCCAATTCGGCGTAGGGCTTCTTCGATGTCGCTGGTCGGCCCGGCGAACGACAGGCGGACAAACGAATTTCCCCGGGTGGTATCGAAGTCGATGCCCGGTGCAATGGCAACACCGGTGTCCGCCAACAACTTTGAGCAGAACGCCAGGGAATCGGTGGTGAAGTCGGAAACGTCGGCGTAGACGTAGAACGCACCGTCGGTGGGCGCCAGCCGCTCAATGCCGATCTCGCGCAGGCCACCGAGTAACAGCGACCGGTTGATCGCGTAGTGCGCCAGGTTGCCGTCGGCTTCCGCGGTCGCCTCCGGGGTGAAGGCCGAAACCGCCGCGATCTGGGATAGCACCGGCGGGCAGATGGTGAAATTGCCGGTGAGGCAATCCACTGCGCGGCGCAATTCGGCCGGCACCAGCAGCCAACCCAGTCGCCAGCCGGTCATCGCGTAGTACTTGGAAAAGCTGTTGACCACTATCGCGTTTCGTGATGTCTGCCACGCGCAGCTGGTTTGTGGCGCTCCGTCGTAGACCAGGCCGTGGTATACCTCATCGCTGATCAGCCGGACTCCGGAGGCATCGCACCAAGACGCTATCGCGGCCAGCTCTTCCGGCGGGATCACCGTGCCGGTGGGGTTGGCCGGGCTGGCGACGATCACCCCCTGCACCGGCGGATCGAGTTCGGCGAGCATCTGCGCGGTGGGCTGAAACCGGGTCTGCGGGCCACATGGGATCTCCACGACCTCACATCCCAACGCGGACAGGATGTTCCGGTAGCAGGGGTAGCCGGGGCTGGCCATTGCCACCCGGTCGCCTACGTCGAAGCACGCCAGGAATGCCAGCAGGAATCCGCCCGAAGACCCCGTGGTGACCACCACCGCATCGACGTCGACGGAGATGCCGTGCTGGCGCTGGTAATCCGCCGCGATTGCGCTGCGCAACTCTGGAATGCCCAGGGCCACGGTGTAACCCAATTGGTTGAGGTGTAGCGCGGCGGCCGCGGCCGCCCGTACCGGCTCGGGGGCGCCCACGCTCGGCTGGCCCGCCGAGAGGTTCACCAGATCACCATGGCTGCGCTGGCGCTCGGCGGCTGCCAGCCAGACATCCATCACATAGAACGGTGGGATGCCGGCGCGCTGTGCGACACGCTCATTCACTGGGGGCGAGCACCTCTGCTTCCAGTCGGCGCAGCAGTTCACGCGGCGACTCGAGCAGCTGGGCGCTGCCGTGCGCGCGTTTGAAATACAGATGCATGTCGTGTTCCCAGGTGATCGCGATGCCGCCGTGCAGCTGAATGCCTTCGGCCGCAACCTTACTCAGCGCTTCGCTGGCCGCCAGCCGCGCGGTGGCGGCATTGGCGGAGGTGGGTTGGTTGCAGGCCTCGTTGACCACAGCTTTGGCCGCGGCGACCATCACGTACAGGTCGGCCATCCGGTGCTTGAGTGCCTGAAAGCTGCCGATCGGGCGCCCGAATTGCACTCGGCTCTTGGCATATTCGACGGTCAATTCCAGGCAGCGTTCGGCGGCGCCGATCTGCTCGGCCGCCAGCAGGACCGCCGCGGTGTCGGCTAGGCCGGGGTCCGCGCCGACGGATTCGGTTCCTTCCGGCTCGACCCGCGCCAGCCGGCGGGTGGGGTCCATGGTGGTCACGGGGTGCGCGCTGAACCGAATCCAACGGCTCAGCCGGCCGTCCGAGGCGGCGACGACGACGTCGGCGATGTCGCCGTTGACCACGTAATCGGGGTCGAGGACCAGTGCTCCGATCGAGGTTCCTTCGGCGAGTGCGCCCAGCGTTTGCGCGTCGGGCTCAGCAGCGGTGAGCAATGCCAGTTCCGCCAGGGTGGTGCCCAACAGGGGAGAAGGGACCAGCCCGCGGCCCAGCTCTTGTAAAACCGTTGCCGCATCGGCCAATTCGCCGCCGGCGCCGCCCAGTTCCTCGGGGATAACCAGCGCGGCGGCGCCGACCTGCTCGCACAGCAGCTGCCACAGCGACTCGTCATAACCGCAGTCGGACTCCATCGCCGCGCGCACCGCCGTCGGGCTGGCATGCTTGGTTACCAAGGCGGCGACGGTCTCCCGCAGCAATTCCCGTTCATCAGTCATGGCGCCGCTCATCCTCATCGCTAGCGGGAGGTGCCCCCACATTGTTCTTCCGCTCTGCCTCGTCGCCGGCGCTAGTCATGGCAAAGCCTCCAATACCCGCCGCCGGTGCTGCTCGGGGGTGCCCCACGCCGACCGTAATGCCTGCACCCGCAACAGCAACAACGACAGGTCGTGTTCCTGGGTGAACCCGATCGCGCCGTGGGTTTGCAACGACGACCGCGCCGCCAGCAGGGCCGCCTCACCCGCAGCCAATTTGGCCGCGCTGACGTCGCGGGGTTGCATTGACAATGCGGCGCCGTAGACCAGGGGTCGAGCCAATTCGATGGCGATGTGGACGTCGGCGAGCTTGTGCTTGATCGCCTGATATGAGCCGATCACCCGGCCGAACTGAGTCCGTTGCTTGGCGTAATCGACGGTCGCGTTCAGCAGTGCCCCGGCGGCCCCGACCAGCTGTGCCGCGGTCGCCAGGGCGCCGAACTCGTAGGCGCGCTTGGTGTCCGCCTGCCACGGCTCGCCGATCGCGGTCACCTCGTAGAGGCGACGGCAGGGGTCGACGGACTCATGCTCGTCACCGGGCTCGGCTCCTCTGACGCCGCTTTCGTCGGCCAGCAGCACCAGCCCGGCGGTATCGGCATCGACCGCATACGGTACCTGCGGCGGTAGTGCGAGCGTGGCGATCAGCTCACCGCTGGCCAGCCCGGCGCTGCGCTCATCTTCGGTCAGCAAAACCGGTGCTACAGCAATGGATTCGGTGACAGGGCCGGGCACGCACCAGTGCCCAAGACGTTCCAGAGCGACCACAAGGTCGACCGGGTGAGCGTCGATCCCGTCGTATTCTTCCGGTACCGCCAGTGCGGTGACGCCGAGGTTGGCCAGTTGCTCCCACACCTTGCGGCCGGGTGCGACGTCGCCGGCGGCCCAGGACCGGACCGCGCCGGGAAGATCCGCGGCACCCAGAGCCGCGTCGATACTGGCCGCGAAGTCGCGTTGCTGTTCGTCGAGTACGAATTCCACGGTCACTTCTTCTCTCGCGGCAGACCCAGCAGGCGTTCGGAGATTATATTTCGCTGGATCTCGTTGGTACCGGCGTAGATCGGCCCGCCGAGGGCGAACAGCAGGCCTTCGGTCCACGGCCCCGCAAGCTCGCCGTCGGCGCCCCGGATGTCAAGTGCGGTCTGATGCAACGCCACGTCCAGGTCAGACCAGAACACCTTCGTCACCGACGACTCCGCGCCCAGCTCACCGCCGGCGGCCAGTCTGGTGACGGTGCCGAACGTCTGCAGCCGGTAGGCCTGTGCCTTGATCCAGCCGTCGGCAACCCGCTCGGCGAACTCCGGTGGCGAGCCGCTTTCCCGCCACAGTCGCACCAGTCGTTCCGCGGCCGCCAGGAATCGGGCCGGGCTGCGCAGCGACATGCCGCGTTCATTGCTCGACGTGCTCATGGCCGCGCGCCAGCCGTCGTTGGGGGTACCGATCACGTCCCGGTCGGGCACGAAGACGTCGTCGAGAAAGATCTCGCCGAAGCCGGTGTCGCCGCCCAACTGGACGATCGGCCGGACCGTGATGCCCTCGGCCTTGAGGTCGAACATGAAGTAGGTGAGTCCGTGGTGCCGTTCGGCCGTGGGGTCTGACCGGAACAGTCCAAATCCCATGTCGGCGAACGGTGCTCGCGAGCTCCAGATCTTCTGTCCGTTGAGCAGCCAGCCGCCGTCGGCCTTGGTGGCGGTCGAACGCAGCGACGCGAGGTCGCTGCCGGATTCGGGTTCCGACCAGGCCTGCGCCCAGATCTGTTCGCCGCTGGCCATTTTCAGCAGGATCCGGTCCAGCTGTTCTTCGGTGCCGTGCGCGAACAGCGTCGGCGCCAGCATCGAGGTGCCGTTGGCGCTGGCCCGGCCCGGCGCCCCGGCGCGAAAGTACTCCTCCTCGTACACCACCCAGTGCAGCAGCGGCGCATCACGGCCGCCGTACTTCTTCGGCCAGTTGATCACCGACAGGCCGGCATCGAACAGCACCCGGTCCCAAACGCGATGCTGAGCAAAGCCTTCGGCGTTGTCATACGACCTGGTCGGTATGGACTCGCGGTTGGCGGCGAGGAAATCGCGCACCTCGGCCTGGAAGGCCAGCGTCTCTTCGTCGAAGTTCAGATCCAATTCAGGCCAACTCTCGCAGTTGTGGTTTGACCACCTTGCCGGCGGCGTTGCGCGGCAAGGTGTCGACGAATCGCACCGATCGCGGCGCCTTGAAGTTCGCCAAATGCTCACGGGTATAGGCGATTACCGATGCCTCATCGAGGTTGGCTCCGGGCCGGGCGACGACGAAGGCCCGGCCCACTTCGCCCAGGCGCTGGTCGGGTACGCCGATCACCGCGGCGTCGGCCACGCCGTCCATCCGGGCCAGCACCTGCTCGATCTCGGCGGGGTAGACGTTGAAGCCGCCGCAGATGTACATGTCCTTGAGCCGGTCGGTGATCCGCAGATTGCCGGCCTGGTCAACGGTGCCGATGTCGCCGGTGTGCAACCAGCCGTCGGAATCGATTGCGGCGGCGGTGGCTTCGGGGTCGTCGAGGTAGCCCAGCATGACATTGGGCCCGCGCAGCAGAACCTCTCCCGTCTCCGAACCGCCGTCGGCTATGCGCAGTTCGAAGTCGGCGAACGGGCGCCCGCAGGTGGTCGCCACCGTTACCGCGTCGTCGTCGGCGCGGCACATCGTGCCCATGCCATTGGCCTCGGTCAGGCCATAAGCCGTGAGCACGATGTCGATATCGAGCTCGGACTGCATGCGTTCCACCAGGACCACCGGAACCGTCGCTGCTCCCGTCACCGCGAACCGCAGTGAGCTCAGGTCGTACTCGGCGCGGGCCGGGTGATCGAGCAGGGTCTGATAGATGGTCGGCGGCCCGGGCAGCACGGTGATGCGGTGTTGCTCGATGGCCTGCAGGGTGCGCAACGGGTCGAACGTCAGGTGTGGGATCAGCGTCGCGCCGGTCTGCAGGCAAGCCAGGATGCCGGCCTTGTAGCCGAAGTTGTGGAAGAACGGGTTGATGCAGAGGTAACGGTCGTCGCTGGTGATCTTGCCGTTGGCCGCCCACGACGCCGACGCCCCCAGCGACTGCCGATGGGCACACAGCACGCCTTTGCTGCGGCCGGTGGTGCCGGACGTGAACAGGATGTCGCTGATGTCGTCGGGCGTGACGGCGGCGGCGCGGGCGGGTACAGCCGCGACGCCGGAACCGAGGGCGACGAACTCATCCCAGCTGCCGGCCCCCGTCTCCGGCGTGTCGATCGGGATGCGGACGATGTGACGCATTGCGGGCAAAGCGGCGCGGTCGAGGTCGGCGGCACGATCGTTGCCGAGGAACCGGCCCGCCGCGAACAGCACCGGCGTATCGGTTCGAGCCAGGATGTCGGCGGCCTCGCCCGCGGTATAGCGGGTGTTCAGCGGCACCATCGCAGCACCGGCGTGGTGGATGGCCAGGCAGGCCACCACCCAGTGCCAGGTATTCGGCGACCAGATGGCGATCCGGTCTTGAGGCTCGACTCCCAGCGCGATGAGCGCGGCGGCGGCGCGGTAGATCTCGTCGCGCAGCTCAGTGGCGGTGAATGTCCGGTCCTCGGTGATCAGAACCTGGTGATCGGGGAGCTGGGTCACGAGACGATGCAGCGCCGCGGGCACGGTGCGGGGATCGTCGGACATGGCACTAGGCTAACAAAGCAAGTGCTTGGTAGGTTAGCCTACAGGTCATGCAGGACGTCGAGGAGTTCCGGGCGGAGGTCCGCCAATGGCTCGCCGACAATCTGGTCGGCGAGTTCGCAGCACTCAAGGGTCTCGGCGGGCCGGGACGCGAGCATGAGGCGTTCGAAGAACGCCGCGCATGGAACCAGCATCTGGCCGCCGCGGGGCTGACTTGTCTGGGATGGCCGGTCGAGCACGGCGGGCGCGGGCTGTCGACGGCGCACCGGGTGGCGTTCTACGAGGAGTACGCGAAAGCCGACGCCCCGGACAAGGTCAACCACTTCGGCGAAGAGCTGCTGGGTCCGACACTGATCGCGTTCGGCACTCCAGAGCAGCAACAGCGCTTCCTGCCACGCATTCTCGACATCACCGAACTGTGGTGCCAGGGCTATTCGGAACCCGGCGCCGGCAGCGACCTGGCCAACGTCTCGACCACGGCCGAACTTGACGGCGACCAGTGGGTGATCAACGGCCAGAAGGTGTGGACATCGCTGGCGCACTTGTCACAGTGGTGCTTCGTGGTCGCGCGTACCGAGAAGGGTTCCAAGCGGCATGCGGGACTCTCGTATCTGCTTGTGCCCCTTGATCAACCGGGCGTGCAGATCCGGCCGATCGTTCAGATCACCGGCACCGCCGAATTCAACGAAGTGTTCTTCGACGATGCCCGCACCGACGCATCCTTGGTGGTCGGCCAGCCCGGCGACGGCTGGCGGGTTGCGATGGGAACACTGACCTTCGAACGCGGTGTCTCCACCCTGGGCCAGCAGATCGTTTATGCCCGTGAGCTTTCCAACTTGGCCGAGCTGGCGCAACGAACCGGCGCCGTCGACGACCCGTTCATCCGGGAGCGACTGACCCGGGCCTGGACGGGGCTGCGCGCGATGCGTTCCTACGCCCTGGCCACGATGGATGTAGAGCAACCCGGTCAGGATAATGTGTCAAAGTTGTTGTGGGCCAACTGGCATCGCGACCTGGGCGAGCTGGCCATGGACGTGATCGGCAAGCCCGGGCTGGTGCTGACCGATGGCGAGTTCGACGAATGGCAGCGGCTCTACCTGTTTACCCGCGCCGACACCATCTACGGCGGATCCAACGAGATCCAGCGCAACATCATTGCCGAGCGGGTGCTCGGCCTGCCCAGGGAGGTGAAGGGGTGAGCTTGTCTGAAGCACCCAAAGAGGTTGCCGGACACGGACTTCTGGACGACAAGGTGGTCGTGGTGACCGCAGCCGCGGGTACCGGCATCGGCTCGGCCACCGCGCGGCGGGCGCTGCTCGAAGGCGCGAATGTCGTCATCTCCGATCACCATGAACGGCGGCTGGGGGAGACCGCGCACCAATTATCCGCGCTGGGTCTGGGACGAGTCGAAAGCGTCGTCTGCGACGTGACATCGAGCGTGCAGGTCGATGCTTTGATCTCGTCCTGCACGGCCCGGTTCGGGCGGCTCGACGTGCTGGTGAACAACGCCGGGCTGGGCGGGCAGACTCCGGTGGCCGACATGACCGACGACGAGTGGGACCGGGTCCTGGACGTGTCGCTGACATCGGTATTCCGGGCCACGCGGGCGGCGCTGCGCTACTTTCGCGATGCACCGCACGGCGGGGTGATCGTCAACAACGCCAGCGTCCTGGGCTGGCGGGCCCAACACTCGCAGTCGCACTACGCCGCAGCCAAGGCCGGGGTTATGGCGTTAACACGTTGCAGCGCAATAGAAGCCGCAGAATACGGCGTCCGGATCAACGCGGTGTCGCCCAGCATCGCCCGGCACAAGTTTCTGGACAAGACGACATCGGCTGAGCTGCTCGACCGGCTTGCGGCGGGCGAGGCATTCGGGCGCGCTGCCGAGCCCTGGGAGGTGGCGGCCACCATCGCGTTCCTGGCTAGCGACTACTCGAGTTACCTCACCGGAGAAGTGATTTCGGTATCAAGTCAGCATCCGTGAGCCAGCTACGGCGCCGTTACGGCAACAGCCGGCTCAGGTTGAACAAGCCCGATACCCCAGTGCCCATATTGAAAAAGCCCGAGTCAACGCCGGCAGTGGTGGTGCTCAACGCGGTATTCAAAACCCCGACATTGCCAATGCCGGAAATTCGGGCGTTAGAAAGCGTGCCGCCGCTAACCGAGTTGAAGAATCCGGACATATCGCCGTGGAGCACGCCACCGGTGGCGGAGTTGAAGAACCCGGAGACTCCATTGCCAGTGTTGCCGTAGCCCGAGTTAACGGCGCCGCTGTTGGTGGTGGCTCCGACGGTCGTGTTCGTATTGCCCGAGTTGAAGAAGCCCGTGTTTACGTTCCCCGAGTTCCCCGCACCGGTGTTGTCGCTGCCTGCGTTGTCGAAGCCGGTGTTGACGTTGCCAGAGTTCCCGAAGCCGGTGTTCTCGGCGCCCGAGTTACCGAAGCCGGTGTTGAAACTGCTCGTATTGCCGAAGCCGGTGTTGCCGACACCGGAGTTGCCGAAGCCGACGTTGCCGGTGCCCGAATTGCCGATGCCGAGGGCGTTGAGATGGCCCGGCTGAAGAGCGTTGACACCTGAGTTGAAGAAGCCGATGTTGCCCTGGCCGGAGTTGAAGAAACCGATGTTGCCGGCACCGGAGTTTCCGATGCCGATGTTGTTGACACCCGAGTTCAGCCCGCCGAACGTGAACTGGCCGGTGGCCGAGTTGTAGAAGGTGTTCCCCACACCGATCAGGTTGTTGCCGGTAAGCCCGAAACCGGTGTTGTTGTTACCGGTGTTAGCGGCACCCATGTTGCCGTTGCCGGTGTTTCCGCCGCCGGTGTTGTTGTTGCCCTGGTTTCCGAAGCCGAAGTTGCTGTTGCCGAGATTGCCCATGCCCACGTTCAGGCCACCATTGAGGCCGACGCCGGTGTTGCCCAATCCGATGTTTCCGTTGCGGAGGTTGCCGAAGCCGATGTTGCCGTTACCGCGGTTACCGCTGCCGCCGTTGCTGTTGCCGATGTTTCCGCCGCCGACATTGGTATTGCCGTTGTTTCCGTTGCCCAGGTTGCCGGTGCCCTTGTTGCCGCTGCCGACATTGGCCGCGGTGTTACCGACGCCCAGGTTGGGCAGGCTCATCAATAGTTGCTCAAAGGGGTTTAGTGCCGCTGCCGCCGACGAGGCTCCGGCGTGATAGCCGAACATCGCCGCGACGTCGGTTGCCCAGAACTGCTCATAGATGCCTTCGGCGGCCGCGATCGCAGGTGCGTTGAGCCCGAACCAGTTTGAGCGCACCAGCTGCAGGAATGCGTTGCGATTGGCGGCAATCTCCAGCGGATGAATGGTAGCCGCCTTGGCGGCTTCAAACGCGCTGGCGACCGCTTTGGCTTGGGAGGAGGCGGTGATCGCTCGCGTTGCGGCAGCCCGCAGGAAACCCGCGTACGGGCCGGCGGCGGCCAGCATCGCCTTTGCGGCCTGCCCCTGCCAAGCGTGGCCGGCCAGGTTGGACGTCAACGACCCGAAGGAATCGGCTGCGGCGCTGAGTTCCTCGGACAGCCCGCCCCACGCCGTTGCGGCTTCCAGCATCGGGGCCGAACCCGCCCCGAGGGACATTTGCAACGAGATGACTTCCGGCGGCAACATCGCAAAACTGACCATGATGACCTCCTACCCGACTCCACCGATCGCCATCGAAGCGACCAGTGCCCGAATGGAATCGAGCGATTCACCGTCAGATGCTACGACGCTGCTGGTACCGGCATTGCGTTTTCGCCGCAAAGGGTTTGAGCGGGGTTAAGCCGTCGCCAGGGCGGGTGCAAACGCGGACGGATCCTACGACCTTGTCGCCGCGGCGGCGGCAAAACGCATCGGCCTCGCACGAAATTGCGGCCCTTTGGCGGTACGAATACCACCAAAGGGCCGCCGTCCCCCGACGCCTAACCTGCCAATTGCGTTGTGCGGCTACAGATTCTGCAACAGCTTTGTGATGCTGAAGAAGCCGGCAAGCCCCGTGCCGTTGTTGAACACCCCGGAGTTGAAGCCACTCAGAACTCCAGAAGGATTTCCAAAGATCGGGCCCGAGACGCCGGTATTGAAAAGCCCCGAGCTAAAGCCGTTCAGACCTGAACCGCCGGAGGCGGTGTTTCCAATGCCTGACATGGCGCCCTGCGCCGCGCCGCCAGTGGCTGAGTTGAAGAAGCCCGACATCTCTACACCGGTGTTGCCAAAGCCCGAGTTATCAGCCGCGGTGTCGGTGGTGGCGCCGAAACCGGTGTTCACGTTGCCCGAATTCCAGAGGCCCGTGTTTGTGGTCCCCGAGTTGCCAGCGCCGGTGTTTCCATCACCGGAGTTGAACCAGCCGGTGTTACCTCCGGTCAAGGTGGCTCCACCCGCGTTTCCTCCGCCGGTATTGAAGCTGCCCGAGTTGCCCCAGCCCGTATCGAGCGTTCCGGAGTTTCCGAAGCCGAAGTTTCCGATGCCCGTGTTGCCGAACCCGATTGAACCGATGCCCGAGTTCCCGAAGCCAAGGCCATTGGGGTGGCCCGGCTCGAGGAGGTTGACGCCGGTGCTGAAGGCGCCGTAGTTGCCCTGGCCGGAGTTGAAGAAGCCGATGTTGCCTGCGCCGGAGTTGCCGATGCCGATGTTGTTGACGCCGGAGTTCAGGCCACCGAAGTTGAATTGGCCGGTTGCGGTGTTGTAGTAGGTGTTGCCCAGGCCCACCAGGTTGTTGCCGGTCAGGCCGAAGCCGATGTTGTTGTTGCCGGTGTTGCCGCCGCCGATATTGCCGTTGCCGGCGTTGCCGCCGCCCCGGTTGCTGTTACCGGCGTTCCCGAGGCCGATGTTGCTGTTGCCGTGGTTGCCCATGCCCCAGTTCAGGCCGGGGGCCGAACCGGTGCCGGTGTTTCCGAAGCCGACGTTGCCATTGCCCCTGTTTCCGGCGCCGATGTTGCCGTCGCCATGGTTTCCGGCGCCGCCGTTGCTATTGCCGATGTTGCCGCCGCCGACGTTGCCGTCGCCCTTGTTGCCGCTGCCGACGTTGGAGCCACCGGTGTTGCCGTTGCCGATGTTGCCGGTGCCGCCCTTGTTGCCGATGCCGATGTTGGGCAGGGCCTGCAGTAGCTGGGCGAAGGGGTTGAGCTGGGCGGCTGCCGCGGCAGCTCCGGAGTGGTAGCCGAACATCGCGGCCACGTCGGTTGCCCAGAACTCTTCGTAGATGCTTTCAGCGGCCGCGATCGCCGGTGCGTTGAGCCCGAACCAGTTCGAGCGCACCAGCTGCACGAACGCGTTGCGGTTGGCGGCGATCTCCAGCGGGTGGATGGTGGCCGCCTTGGCGGCCTCGAATGCGCTGGCTACCGCTTTGGCCTGGGAGGAGGCGCTGATCGCTCGCGTTGCGGCTGCCCGCAGGAACCCCGCGTAGGGGCCGGCGGCGGCCAGCATCGCCTTTGCGGCTGGTCCCTGCCAGGCCTGGCCGGCCAAGTTGGAGGTCAGCGATCCAAAGGAGTCGGCTGCGGTGCTGAGCTCCTCGGATAGACCGCTCCAGGCCGCCGAGGCCTCCAGCATCGGGGTAGAGCCGGCACCGATGGACATTTGTAAAGAGATGATCTCCGGCGGAAGCACCGCGAAATTCACCACTGTTGACCTCCGGTTTGCGCTGACATTTCTGAATCGTCCGAAACGCTACAACGAGGAACCGGCGAATGTTGCTGTTTCGTCGGCATGTCGGATTGGGTTAGATCCGACTAACCGGGCAGTTCCGCTGCGGTATTACAGGTTCTGCAGCAGCTGAGTGATGTTGAAGAAACCTGCAGCACCCGTCCCCGAGTTCAATAATCCAGTGTTAAAGCCGCTCACGAAACCTTTCGGGAGTCCGGCGATCGCCGCCGACACACCGGTGTTAAAGAAGCCCGACATGTTTCCGTTCAAGAGGGAGCCACCGGAGGCCGTGTTTCCAATGCCCGAGATTAGGCCGTTCGTGGTCAAAATGCCGCCACCGCTGGCTGAATTGTTAAAGCCCGATATCCCTTTCCCGGTATTCCCAAACCCGGAGTTATCCGCGGCGGTGTCGGTGGTGGCGCCGAAGCCCGTGTTCACATTTCCTGAGTTCCAGAAGCCGGTGTTCGTGTTCCCCGAGTTTCCAATGCCGGTGTTCACCGTGCCGGAGTTGAACCAGCCCGTGTTGCCACCCTGGAAGAAAGCTCCGCCGGAGTTGCCGCCGCCGGTGTTGAAGCTGCCCGAGTTACCCCAGCCGGTGTCCAAGGTTCCGGAGTTTCCGAAGCCGAAGTTGCCAAGGCCCGTATTGCCGGCGCCGATGGCCCCTATGCTCGCGTTGCCAAAGCCGACGCTGTTGGGGTGACCCGGCATCAGGCTGTTGACGCCGGTGCTGAAGGCGCCGTAGTTGCCCTGGCCGGAGTTGAAGAAGCCGATGTTGCCTGCGCCGGAGTTGCCGATGCCGATGTTGTTGACGCCGGAGTTCAGGCCACCGAAGTTGAATTGCCCGGTTGCGGTGTTGTAGTAGGTGTTGCCCAGGCCCACCAGGTTGTTGCCGGTCAGGCCGAAGCCGATGTTGTTGTTGCCGGTGTTGCCGCCGCCGATATTGCCGTTGCCGACGTTGCCGCCGCCTCGGTTGCTGTTACCGGCGTTCCCGAAGCCGATGTTGCTGTTGCCGTTGTTTCCCGCCCCCCAGTTCAGGCCGGGGGCCGAACCGGTGCCGGTGTTTCCCACGCCGACGTTGCCGTTTCCGATGTTTCCGGCGCCGATGTTGCCGTTGCCGTTGTTTCCGGCGCCGCCGTTGCTATTGCCGGTGTTGCCGCCGCCGACGTTGCCGTCGCCCTTGTTGCCGCTGCCGACGTTGGAGCCACCGGTGTTGCCGTTGCCGATGTTGCCGGTGCCGCCCTTGTTGCCGATGCCGATGTTGGGCAGGGCCTGCAGTAGCTGGGCGAAGGGGTTGAGCTGGGCGGCTGCCGCGGCAGCTCCGGAGTGGTAGCCGAACATCGCGGCCACGTCGGTTGCCCAGAACTCTTCGTAGATGCTTTCAGCGGCCGCGATCGCCGGTGCGTTGAGCCCGAACCAGTTCGAGCGCACCAGCTGCACGAACGCGTTGCGGTTGGCGGCGATCTCCAGCGGGTGGATGGTGGCCGCCTTGGCGGCCTCGAATGCGCTGGCTACCGCTTTGGCCTGGGAGGAGGCGCTGATCGCTCGCGTTGCGGCTGCCCGCAGGAACCCCGCGTAGGGGCCGGCGGCGGCCAGCATCGCCTTTGCGGCTGGTCCCTGCCAGGCCTGGCCGGCCAAGTTGGAGGTCAGCGATCCAAAGGAGTCGGCTGCGGTGCTGAGCTCCTCGGATAGACCGCTCCAGGCCGCCGAGGCCTCCAGCATCGGGGTAGAGCCGGCACCGATGGACATTTGTAAAGAGATGATCTCCGGCGGAAGCACCGCGAAATTCACCATTGTTGACCTCCCATGACTCAATCGCCCATGACCGAGCACGCCCTCGACTGACAGGACCATACGGCCCGATTTGACCGAGCATGTGCGTTTTCGCGAAATCGTGACTGCACATTTTGGCGCTCCGCTGGTTGGCCGAGCAAGCGCTTGGTTGATAGTCTGATCGGGTGGATCGAGCGACCGGTCAGGCTAACAGCCGCCGAGACGAGTTATTGGAGCTCGCCGCCATCATGTTTGCCGAACGCGGCCTGCGCGCGACCACCGTGCGCGATATCGCCGACGGCGCCGGCATCTTGTCCGGCAGCCTCTATCATCACTTCGCTTCCAAAGAGGAAATGGTCGACGAGCTGCTGCGCGGCTTCCTTGATTGGCTCTTTACCCGCTACGAGGAGATCGTCGAAAGCGAACCCAATCCATTGGAGCGGCTCAAGGGCCTGTTCATGGCGTCGTTCCAGGCGATCGAACACCGCCACGCGCAGGTCGTCATCTACCAGGACGAGGCTCAGCGGCTGTCGTCGCAGCCTCGCTTCTCCTATCTCGAAGACCGGAACAAGCAGCAGCGAAAAATGTGGGTCGACACACTCAATCAGGGCATCGAGGAAGGTTATTTCCGTCCCGACCTCGACGTCGACCTGGTTTACCGATTCATTCGTGACACCACGTGGGTGTCGGTGCGCTGGTATCAACCCGGCGGACCGCTCACCGCTGAGCAAGTGGGACAGAACTACCTCGCCATCGTCCTTGGCGGAATAACCAAAGAAGAGTGATATGGCCCGTGTCGGCGACGATGCAGGACGAAGTCATGAGGAGGAGCGACGCTAATGGCACAGGCGTACGTAATTGACGCTGTACGTACCGCGATCGGCAAGCGCAACGGCGCACTGGCCGGGATCCATCCCGTCGACTTGGGCGCCTTGGGCTGGCGTGGACTGCTCGACCGAGTCGACGTCGACCCTGCTGCCGTCGAAGATGTGATCGCCGGTTGTGTCGACGCGATCGGCGGACAGGCCGGCAACATCGCACGGCTGTCCTGGCTCGCCGCCGGGTATCCCGAAGAGGTTCCCGGCGTCACCGTGGATCGGCAGTGCGGATCCAGCCAGCAAGCCATTTCTTTTGGTGCACAAGCGATCTTGGCCGGTACAGCCGACCTCATCGTGGCCGGTGGTGTGCAGAATATGAGCCAGATCCCGATCTCGTCGGCAATGACCGTCGGCGAGCAATTCGGATTCACCTCTCCGACGAGCGAATCCAAGCAGTGGCTGCATCGCTACGGGGACCAGGAGATCTCACAGTTCCGCGGCTCGGAGTTGATCGCCGAGAAGTGGAACCTGTCCCGCGAGGAGATGGAGCAGTACGCTCTGACCAGCCACGAGCGTGCCTTCGCAGCGATTCGGGGCGGCCACTTCGACAATGAAATCATCACTGTGGAAACCGAATCCGGGCCGTATCGGGTCGATGAGGGGCCGCGCGAGTCGTCGCTGGAGAAGATGGCGGGCCTGAAAACCCTGGTCGAAGGTGGCCGGCTGACGGCGGCGATGGCCAGCCAGATTTCCGACGGCGCCAGTGCGGTGCTGCTGGCTTCCGAGCGGGCCGTCAAGGACCACGGGCTGACTCCCCGCGCCCGTATTCACCACGTCAGTGCCCGCGCCGCCGATCCGGTTTTCATGTTGACCGGGCCCATTCCCGCCACCCGCTACGCGCTGGAAAAGACCGGGCTGTCGATCGAGGACATCGACACCGTCGAGATCAACGAGGCGTTCGCACCGGTAGTTATGGCCTGGCTCAAGGAGATCAAGGCCGACCCCGAGAAGGTCAACCCAAACGGCGGTGCGATCGCGCTGGGTCACCCGTTGGGTGCTACCGGGGCGAAGCTGTTCACCACCATGCTCAACGAGCTGGAGCGTATTGGCGGCCGCTACGGGCTGCAGACGATGTGCGAAGGCGGCGGTACGGCCAACGTCACGATCATCGAGCGGCTCTAGCTTCGCGCGTCGGTCACCTGAAGGAACCGCTCGACGCCGACGCGCGCATAGGTGCGGCCGTGCTCAGCGGGGACCAAGGGCAGTGCCTGCGCGGCCTCGACCACCTTCGGCTGCACCACATCTCGGGTTTCACCGTGACACTTGACGCTGGCCCGTCCGGCGGCGAGCACGTTGCGCACCCAGTCGGTGTCGGTGCCGTAGGGCAGCGGGATCAAGAACCCGTCCGCCACGCGCTCAGCGACCACGGGTGTGACGTATTGCTTGCCTGATCGTCTGCCGGTGTGCCGAATAGCCGACGCGTACCAGTATTTGCGGCCGGCCAGCAGTGCCATGAGCGGATTGAGCAGATACTTGTTGGAAGTTCGGATCCCGTTCAGAAGGGGTTTCGGCCAGGATTCCGGCGCCATTGCCATCATCGCTCCAGCATGCACCTGTTGTTTAGCGGTGGCGCGTCGAGTGTGAGGCGGGCGATGCTGCAGCGGCGTGTCGCGTCGGGAGATTCACACTCGGTAGGCTGTCGGGGGCCGGCGGCATGGTCTGGCCGTGCTGGAGCTGGAATGGCTCTTCCCTTACGCACCCGTCTATCCCGGCGTGTACGGGCCGTCGGGCATCGAGTTGAGGGCCGTACAGCGGGCTCGCGCTGCCTGGTCATGTCGCGGCGGCAGGCGGTGGTCGCGGGCAATTCGGTGGCGCTGCTCGGGGCGAAATGGGTGGACCCGGTGGCCCGGCGTCATTGGTGTACGACAACCGGCGCCCCTAACGGCATCACCGTGCATACCGACACGCTGCTGGACGGCGACGTTGTCGAGCTGGGCGGTATGGCCGTAACCAGTGCGGCGCGAACGGCTTTCGACATCGCTCGGCACGCACTACGACTACTTGCAGTGCGCGGTTGGACGCGCTGGCGAACGCCACCGATGCAAGATGCTGGATGTGGAGGCGGTCGTCGTGCGCCACCCGTGTGCTCGCGGAGTAAGGCGCCTGCACCAGATCCTGCCTCTAGTCGGCGGAGGGGCGGAGTCGCTACCGGAGAGCTGGAACCGGTTGGCGTCAGTCGATGCCGGATTTCCCGTTCAACGCACACAGATCGTGATTTGCGGCCCCGCAAGCTATCTCATCGCCCGTCTCGATATGGGGTGGGAGCAGTGGCGGGTCGGTGTGGAATACGACGGCGCTTACCGTTGGACGGATCCGGGGCAGCGGACGCGCGACATCGACCGCTGGGCCGAGGTCGCCGATAGCGGTTGGACGATCATCCGGGTGAGCAACGACCTGCTCAGATACCGTCAGGCAACGCTGGTGCAGCGCGTCGGCGCGGCGCTGACCGCCGCGGGGTGGCGAGAATGACCACCGACTGTGAACGACGCGACGGCTAGGCGGCGTGTCGCGTCGTGAAATTCACACTCGCAGTGGAGATTACGCGTCGTAGTCGACGGACACGAACGGCGTGGTCGGGTGGGATTGGCAGGTCAGGACATAGCCGGCATCGAGTTCGGCCTGCCCCAGCGCGAAGTTGTGGTCCATCTCCACGTTGCCCTCGATGAGTTTGGCCCGGCAGGTGCCGCAGGCGCCGCCCATGCAGGCATACGGCGCATCGCTGCGAACCTGCAGCGCGCCTTCGAGAATCGAGTCGCCGGGCGTCAGGTCATAGGTCCACTGGTGCCCCGACAAGGTGAAGGTCACCGTAGCGGCCTCGTAGCTGCGCTCGGCCTCCGGTGCGCTGTCGTACCCATAGAACAGCTCGAGGTGAATTCGTTCGGAGTCAACGAGATGCTCGACCAGCATCTCGCGCACCGAGGTGGTCATTTCCATTGGACCGCAAATGAACCACTCGTCCACGCTATCGGGCGTCAAGGTGCTGGTCAGCCACAGGTTGAGCTTTTCACGATCGATCCGGCCGCGCAGTTCGGGAGTGTGCAGCGGCTCGCTGGACAGCACGTGCAGGACCTCGAGCCGATCGGCATAGCGCGACTCGAGGCGGTCGAGCTCGGCCCGGAACATCGTCGATTCCCTGGTGCGGTTGCCGTAGACGAGCGTGAACCGGCTCTCGGTCTCGATTTCCAGCGTGGTCGCCACGATGGACAGCACCGGGGTGATTCCGCTGCCGGCTACTAAGCCCACGTAATGCTTGCGGTTCAATGGATGCAGCGGGGTGCCGAAACGACCGGTCGGCGTCATCAATTCCAATACGTCGCCGGCCTTGAGGTCGTTGGCCACGAAGGTTGAAAATGCCCCGCCGGCAATGTGTTTGACCGCGATTCGAAGCTGGGCCCGGGTCGCAGGCGCGCAGATCGAGTAGTTGCGGCGAATGCCTTGGCCGCCAAGGTCGGTGCACACCGTCACGTGCTGGCCCGGCTCGAAGCGAAATGCGTCCTGCAACGCTTCGGGCACCGCGAAAGTGACCAGCGTGCTGTCGGCGGTGATGGGGTCCACCGAGGCCACTGGTACGCGATGCAGTGTTCCGTGCGGCGAGCTCGACCTGGTCGGCATCCGCACCGGCAACAGCCGCGCGAGCCGGCCGTTGAGTTCTTTCCACTCCCGGAACTCATCCGGGTTCAGTTGCTGGCCAAAGACTGTGGAGATGGCGGCATTACGTTCCAGATAGGCCTCTTCGTTGCGTTTCCACGTTCGCAGGTAGCGGTAGAACGGAACCGACGGGTGCAGGTGATGCACCAGGTGATAGTTCTGCGACAGCAGCACCGGGGTGAACAGCCACTCCGCGCCGACGCGATTGCGGGTGGCCCGGTAACGATTGCTGCGCTGGGTGTCTGCCAGCCCGTGGTGGGGCAGCCAGTCGAACCACCATGCCAGCACGGTGAGCCCGATGCGTTGCGGGATCAAGAAGACCACTGCCAGCGTCCAGAAGTTTCCGGTGACGATCGCAACGACAAGGCCGGTGAGGCTCAGGGCCATCATCACCAGCGTCTCGGCGACCTCTTTAACGGGACGGCTGCGTGCACGCGGGAGGTAGTACTTGAGATAGAAGTACTCGACCATCGGCCAGCGCAACGGCAGTTGCCACCACTTCCCGTGCGAGGCGAACGTGTCCGGATCCTGGTCGTCGTCGTTGGAGTGGCGGTGGTGCTGGATATGAATGAACCCGAACGAGGGGAAGGCCACCACCGGCCCGACGAAGAGCCAGGCCAATCGTCCCATCAGTCCGTTCACCCAGCGGGCTGAGCTGATCGAGTAATGCGACGCGTCGTGTACGACGGTGAACATCACGAAGGTCACCGTGGCGTTGATCGGGATCGTGGCCCAGAACGGCATCCATCCGTTGACATAGCCGATCGTTGAGAGCACGAAGGCAGTCAATGAAGCAAGGAAGATCCCTATGGTTGGCAGCGCCAGCTTGGGTACCGATTCACCGGGATCGGGTAGCGCGTGGTGGGCGGGGGCTTCGTGTGCCGCTTGGTCTACTGCGTCGATGGTCGACATAGCTGGCATAGCCTAGTCGACACGCGTCAACTGGCGTAACGGCCCTGTGTGATGCAACTCGCATTCAAGCTTCGCTCAACCGGCGTGTGTCAGCGTTTCTCAGACCGCGCCCGAGCCCGCTCACCAGGCGGATCGGCCCTTGATCGACCTGCATCTCCACGGTGGGCCGATTTGATAAGTGTGCTAATTAATCGCTTGTTCACAGGGATCGGCAAGGTCGCTGATGCACATTGATGACTGATGTAGCCGCGTCGGCGGGGCTGCGACAGCACCGACGCGAGAGGAGGATTGCGATGGCCCGGTCCATGGTCACGTCCGTGCCCGCTGGCCGCTCCGGGGTCAAGGGCAGCGACTTCGCGCCATTGCTCCGCGAGATCAAGGCGGCTGGCCTGCTTGAGCGGCGGACGTCGGCGTATGTGGTGGCGATCGGAGTCAACTTGGCTCTGATGGCCGCGACGTGGGCCGGGATGGTTGTCCTGGCAAGTTCGTGGTGGGTGTTGCTCTTGGCGGTCCCGATGGGCATCTTGTCCACCCGGGCCGCATTCTTCGCCCACGACGCCGGCCATCAGCAGATCGCGAGCTCCCGCAAGTTGCACGACTGGATCGGCCGGGCACACGGCGGCCTGCTGCTGGGGATGAGCTACGACTGGTGGAACGACAAGCACAACCGCCACCACGCGAACCCGAACCACGTGGACAAGGACCCCGATGTCGGAGGCTCATTGGCGTTTACTCCCGAGCGGGCCAGGGGCCGCACCGGCCTTATCGGCTGGCTGACCTGCTACCAGGGACGGCTGTTTTTCCTGCTGCTCACGGTTGAGGGCTTTCACCTCAAATACTGGGCCTTTCGCTTTCTGCTCGCTCGGCCGCGCCGCGAGTCCCGGCTCGAGTTCGGCCTGATCGCACTACATCTGGTCCTGTACTTCGGTGCCCTATTCCTCGTCTTGTCGCCGGGCAAGGCGGTGCTGTTCGCGCTGATCCATCACATGGTTTTGGGCGTTCATCTGGGCAGCGTGTTCGCGCCGAACCACAAGGGCATGGAGATGCACCACGGTGAGGCTCAGTGGGGCTACATCGAGAAGCAGGTGCTCACCTCGCGCAACGTCGATGGTGGCCCGATCACCGACTGGATGATGGGCGGGCTGAATTATCAGATCGAGCACCACCTTTTCCCGAGCATGCCCAGGTCCAACCTGCGCCATGCCCAGCCGATCGTGGCGGAGTATTGCAGCCGGATCGGCATTTCGTATTTGAGCACCGGCCTGATCGAGTCCTACCGGATCGGTCTGCGCCATCTACACGAGGCCAGCAGCGAACTCCGAGCGCATCGAGCGTTAGTCCGACACCAGAGCTGATCCTTTTGCCTGCTTAAAGATTGAACGCACCCGAGTGCAGACTGCCGGTGTTGAGCAGGCCCGAGAGTTGGCCGGCAAACGCTGGGACGCCGCCCACCGCCCCGGTATTGCCGATGCCCGAGATAAAGCCGTTCAGTGTGCCTCCGGCGGCCTTATTGAACATGCCGGAAATCGTGCCACCCGCGCCGGTGACGGTGTTGAAGAAGCCGGAAACTCCGGTACCCGTGTTGCTGAAGCCGGAGTTAGGTGCGGCCACATTCGTGGTGGACCCGATGCTCGTATTCACATCGCCGGAATTCCACAAACCCGTGTTCGTGTCACCCGAATTCCCGAAGCCGGTGTTGGTATCGCCCGAATTCCAGAAGCCGGTGTTGTAGCTGCCCGAATTCCCGAAGCCGGTATTCAGTTGGCCCGAGTTGAAGATGCCGGTCTGCAGCGTGCCGCTGTTGCCGAAGCCTGTGTTTCCAGCGAACGAGTTCCCAAAGCCGAAGTTGCCGGCGCCCGCGTTCGCGATGCCGATGTTGCCCAAGGCACTGGGCGAGGCGGAGCTGGCATTGAAGATGCCTACGTTCCCATGTCCGGAGTTGAAGAAGCCGATGTTGTCGGTACCCGAGTTGCCGAAGCCGATATTGCCGCTACCGGTGTTTAGCCCGTTGAAAACGAACTGACCGGTTGCCGAGTTGAAATATGCGTTTCCGAAACCGACCAGTTTGTTACCGGTAAGACCGAAACCCACGTTTCCGTTGCCGTTGTTTCCGGCGCCGACGTTCTCGACGCCGATGTTTCCGATGCCGAAGTTTCCGTTGCCGTAGTTGCCTATGCCGAAGTTAACGCCTGGGTTGGAGCTGGTTAGGGGATTACCGGTGTTTCCGAAGCCGATGTTTTCGTTGCCGGTGTTCCCGCTGCCAAAGTTGCTGTTGCCGATGTTTGCGCTGCCGATGTTGTTATAGCTCGGCTTGGCCGCGGAGCCGTTTCCACCGCCGAAGTTTCCGCCGCCGGTGTTGCCGCTACCGACGTTGGCGGTGCCGGTGTTGCCGTTGCCGATGTTCCCGGTGCCGCCCTTATTGCCGATGCCTATGTTCGGCAATGCCTGCAACAACTGCGCGAATGGGTTCAACTGGGCTGCTGCCGCCACGGCACCCGCCTGATAGCCCGTCATCGCCGTGACATCGGCGGCCCACATCTCCTCGTACTGGGCCTCGGCGGCGGCGATTGCCGGCCCGAAAAGCCCAAGGAAATTCGACCGGACCAGCTGCACGAATGCGGTGCGGTTCGCCGCCACCGCGAGCGGGTGGATCGTCGCGCTCCGCGCAGCTTCGAATGCGCTGGCCACCGCCTGGGCCTGGCCGGCTGCTCCGGCAGCCCGCGCCGCGGCGGCGCTCAGCCACCCCGCATAGGGAGCGGCGGCGGCCGCCATAGCGGCCGCCGCTGGTCCTTGCCAGGCCTGCCCGGCCAGCCCCGAGGTCACCGAGGCAAATGAGTCCGCCGCCGCACCCAACTCATCGGCAAGTCCATTCCATGCCGCAGCAGCCTGCAGCATCGGCGCGGAGCCCGCACCGCTGAACATCCGCAGCGAATTGATCTCCGGTGGCAATATCGGAAAATTGACCATCGTTGGCCTCCTGCATAGTCCGCGGTCGCCACCGAGTCGGCCGTTGCGCGAATGGGACCGAGCGATTCTGGACAGATGCTATGGCGATGGCGGGGCGGGAACCGCGTGCTTTCGCCCCCCATATCGAGGACCAAAGTCACATTGCCGAGCAGCGTTCGATGGCTGGTTTGGTAACTACTCCACCAGTGCCGAGGCCGACTGCAGGTGGGCGATCGCGTCACGCACGATCGACTCGATCAACTCTTTGCACGACGGCAGGTCGTCGAGGATGCCAGCGACCTGACCGGACGCCAAAACGCCGGCGTCGGTGTTGCCCTCGACCAGTCCGGCCTTGAGCAGCATCGGGGTATTGGCCGCCATCACCACTTGTGACCAGGTCAGCTCCTTGCCGTGCCGCATGGCCAGGCCGTCTTGGATCATCGAGCGCCACGTCATCTGGGACATCTGCTTGAACTTGGCGGCGTTGCGCACCGCGGCGGTGAAACCCCTTGCCCGCGAGCCGCTTTCCAGCTTCTCCACCAGCCCGGTGCGCAATACCCGGTGCGGCATGCCGTCGACTCGGGTGGTGACGACGGTGCCGTCCAGTGCGGCCGCCAGATACCTCTGCTTGACCGCCTCGGGCACGGTCGAATCCGAAGTGAGCAGAAACCGGGTGCCCATGGCCACGCCGGCCGCGCCGTAGGACAGCGCCGCGGCCAGGCCGCGCCCGTCGAAGAACCCGCCCGCGGCGATCACCGGAATGCCGGTGCCCTCGACCGCATCCAGGACCGACGGCAACAGCAGTGTGGTGGCAACCGGACCGGTGTGGCCGCCGCCTTCGCCGCCCTGCACGATCATTGCGTCGGCGCCCCAGCCGGCGACTTTGCGTGCGTGCTTGGCCGCGCCGATCGACGGAACGACCACTGCGCCAGCCTCTTTCAGCCGGGCGATCAGTTCCTGCTTGGGGGCCAGCGCGAACGAGGCAACCTTGACGCCCTCGCGGATCATCAGCTCGACGCGATCGCCGGCGTCGGCGGCATCGGCGCGGATGTTGACACCGAACGGTTTGTCGGTGGCGGCCTTGACCTTCTTGATAGCGGTCGCCAGCTCGTCCAGCGTCATGGTGGCCGACGCCAGGATTCCCAGCCCGCCGGCGTTGGCCGTCGCCGATACTAGCCGTGCCCCGGCCACCCAGCCCATCCCGGTTTGCACCACCGGGTGCTCGATGCCGACCAGATCGGTCAGCGGCGTCTTCAGCCGCACTATCGGATCTCCCTGTCGCGCAGGGCCTTTGGATCGATCACTTCGCGGATGAGCCGCAGCTCGTCCGTGGTGGGCAGCCGGCTTTCACCGGCTTCGTCCAGGCCGTGCACCTCGAACGAGGTGGCCTCGCGAACCTCGTCGGGCGCCACCCCGGGGTGCAGGCTCAAGGCCCGCATGGTGCGCTCGGGGCCGCCGAAGTCGAACACGCCAAGATTGGAAATCACGCGGTAGACATTGACGAACCGGAACGCCGGGTTGTTCGCGTCCACCTTGTCGTAGCCGATGCCGGAGACGACGTCGACGGTTTCGGTGAAGACCCGCTTGGAATGGTTGCCCACCCAGTAGCTGGTCGCGTGGTTGATGGTGTTGCCTGGTGAGCCGCGGACGCCGAACATCTGCCGGGTCGGTTGTTGCAAGGGTCCGAACGCCGAAATGTTCTGGTTGCCATAGCGGTCAACCTGATTGGCGCCCATCACCACGTGCCGGCGGCCCCAGGCCAGCGTCTCGAACACCCGGCCAAACGGCATCCAGCCTTCGACCGCCCCCGTCTTGCCCAGTGCCGGGGTATCGGCCAGGAGCTGGGCCTCGCCGTCGGTCAGCAGGATGTCGGGGGAGAAGGTGAGTCGGGCCAGCCGGGCGCCGACCGACGCCATGTTGGTCATCGGGCTGATCATGATTTCGCCTGCGTCGCGGAATAATTCGGCGCAGGCGACAGCGCATATCTCGGCTCGGGTGCTGGTCATTTCGCGGCCTCCTCGGCGAACTTGCGCACGGCCGCCTGGTAGTCGTCTTCACTCCCGGACAGGTAGGTCTGGACGAACTGTTGCCAACCTTCCTCGGAACCGGCGGCTTCTGCGTAGTGCCGTTGGAACTTCTCGTCGCGACCGTAATCCGGCGCGGCGGTGGTGAAGTGGGCACCGTTGGGCGCTTCGACGACGGCGTCGACCATCATCCGGTTGATCAGCAGCGCTTGCGGGGGTACCGCTTTGACGAGTTCGTCGGTGGACACGACCTTTTCCACGGAGAGGAATCGCTTCCCGGCGGCCATCAGGAAGAGATCGTCGAAGTAGGGGTCAATGCCCGTGTAAGCCGCATTGCCTTGCGCGTCACCGAGATTGAGGTGCGCGAAGGCCGCGTCCAGGCGCAGGGCCGGCATGGCGATGAGCGTCTCGTGTCCGCCGTCGGTGGGGTATGGGCTGGTGACGGTCTGTAGCTCGCCTTCCCAGAAGTCCAGCACCGAGCTGCCCAGCCCGGCGCGAATCGGCAAGAACGGCAGCCGTTGTGCCGCGGCCTGCAGTCCACAGCGCAGCATGCCTTCGTCCATCTCCCGGGCCTCGATCGCACCCGTGGTGCGGGCCTTGGCGAACCACGGGTCATAGAAAGGCGGCGAATCCAGCGATACGAAGCCGTAGTAGACGCGCTTCACCTTGCCGGCTGAGCACAGTAGGCCCAAGTCCGGTCCGCCATAGGTGACTATCGTCAGGTCGGTGATGTCGGTGCGCAGCAGCGCACGGACGAAGGCCATCGGCTTGCGACGCGATCCCCAGCCGGCGATGCCGATCGTCATGCCGCTTTGTATCTGTGCGACGGCTTCGTCGAGGGTAGTCAGCTTGTTCATGACTTCTTCACAAACGCGTCGCGGTGCTCGTCGGAAACGCCGGCGAGGTTCAGTTCGAACGTAAAGCCTTGTTCCATCCGGTAACTCGAGTTGACCCGTTGCACGTCGATCAGGTTCAGCGCCTCTTTGGCGGCCCGGATGACGCGGGTGTCCTTGGCGGCGATATCGCGTGCGACCCGTAGCGCGGCCTCGTCGAGTTCGCCTCTGGGGACCACCTCGTGTACCGAGCCGAAGTGGTGCAGGGTGGCGGCGTCGACGGTGGCGGCGGTGAAGAACAGCCGTCGCATCATGTGCTGGGGCACCAGCCGGGACAGGTGGGTGGCGGCGCCGAGCGCGCCGCGCTCGACCTCCGGCAGACCGAAGGTGGCATCGTCGGAGGCGACGATGACGTCGGCGTTGCCGACCAGCCCGATGCCGCCGCCGACGCAGAACCCGTTGACCGCGGCGATCACCGGTACCGCGCACTCGTAGACCGCACGGAAGGCTGCGAAGCAGCCGCGGTTGGCGTCGATCAGTGCGGTGAACCCCTCGGTGCGTTGCATCTCCTTGATGTCCACACCGGCGTTGAAGCCGCGGCCCTCGGCGCGCAGAATCACCGCGTGGGTATCCGGGTTCCGCCCGGCCGCAGTTATGGCGTCGCCGAGCTCGAACCAGCCTGCCGACGGAATGGCGTTCACGGGTGGATAGTCAACGGTGACCGCGACTATCCCTGGCTCGGGATTGGTGGAGGTGATCGTCATCGAGACTCCTAGGTACCGAAGCAAGCACTTGCTTGGTACACTACCACAGTGCTGTCAGCGTCCCCATCTGGAGAAGCCATCAATCTTGGGTTAACGGGGCGAGTGGTGTTGGTGACGGGGGGTGTTCGCGGCGTAGGGGCCGGCATCAGTTCAGTTTTCGCCGAGCAGGGCGCGACCGTCATTACCTGCGCGCGACGACCTGTCGACGGTCTTCCGTATGAGTTTCACAGCTGCGACATTCGCGACGAGGATTCGGTCAAGCGGCTTTTCGGCGCAATGACCGAAAAGCATGGGCGTCTGGACGTATTGGTCAACAATGCCGGCGGCTCCCCGTACGCTTTGGCCGCCGAAGCCACGCATAACTTTCACCGCAAGATCGTCGAGCTCAATGTCCTTGCGCCATTGCTGGTTTCGCAGCATGCACATGCGTTGATGCAAGGCCAGCCGGGCGGCGGGTCGATCGTGAATATTTGCAGCGTCAGCGGCCGTCGGCCCACTCCGGGCACCGCCGCATACGGCGTTGCCAAAGCGGGTTTCGAAAACCTCACTACCACACTGGCGGTGGAATGGGCGCCCAAGATTCGCGTCAACGCGGTGGTGGTCGGCATGGTGGAAACCGAACAGTCCGAACTGTTTTACGGTGACGCCGAGTCAATAGCCCGGGTGGCGGCGACCGTTCCGCTGGGCAGGCTGGCCAAGCCGGCCGACATCGGCTGGGCCGCAGCGTTTCTGGCTTCCGACGTCGCTTCCTATATCAGCGGAGCGACGCTCGAGGTGCACGGCGGCGGCGAGCCGCCGCCATACTTGGCCGCTTCGAGCGCCAATAAGTAACGAGTAGAGGAGTAGTGGGTATGGGCTTGCTGGACGGCCGTGTCGTCATCGTCACCGGAGCGGGCGGCGGGATCGGCCGCGCGCACGCGCTGGCCTTCGCGGCCGAAGGCGCCCGCGTCGTGGTCAACGACATCGGGGTGGGACTGGATGGTTCTCCTGCCGGCGGCGGGAGCGCGGCCCAGGGCGTGGTCGACGAAATCACCACTGCCGGAGGCGAAGCCGTTGCCAACGGATCCGACGTATCGGACTGGAACCAGGCCGCGAGCCTGATCCAAGGTGCCGTCGACGCGTTCGGCCGGCTGGACGTTCTGGTCAACAACGCCGGTATTGTGCGCGACCGCATGATGGCCAACACCAGCGAGGAAGAGTTCGACGCCGTGATCGCCGTGCACCTCAAGGGCCACTTCGCCACCATGCGGCACGCTGCTGCGTATTGGCGGGCACTGTCCAAAGAGGGCAAAGCTGTTGAGGCGCGTATCATTAACACCAGCTCCGGTGCCGGATTGCAGGGCAGCGTCGGGCAGGGCAACTACAGCGCCGCCAAGGCGGGTATCGCGGCCATGACGCTCGTGGCGGCTGCCGAGATGGGTCGATACGGCGTCACCGTCAACGCCATCGCGCCGTCGGCGCGCACCCGCATGACCGAAACTGTGTTCGCCGAGATGATGGCAACCCAGGACCGGGAATTCGACGCCATGGCACCGGAAAATGTTTCGCCACTGGTGGTTTGGCTGGGCAGCACCGCATCGCGTGACGTCACCGGGAAGGTGTTCGAGGTCGAGGGCGGCAAGATTCGCGTCGCCGAAGGCTGGGCGCACGGACCGCAGATCGACAAAGGTTCACGGTGGGATCCCGCCGAGTTGGGGCCCGTCGTCGCCGACCTGCTGGCCAAGTCGCGCACGCCGGTTCCGGTTTACGGGGCTTAAGCCGGCGTTTCGCCGGCCCGAGCGTGCGCAAATGTACGCCTGATACGGCGTGTCGCGGTACAGACACGCACGCTCGCGGTAATTAATCGCAGATGACGATCGGAATCTTTCGGTCGGTCCAGGACTGGTAGTCGTCGTAGCCCGAATACATCTCCACCAGTTTCGGCCAATAGTGTGCGCGTTCTTCCTCGGTGGCGTCCCGCGCGGTGAGCTCCAGCACTTCTTTCTTGATCTGCACCTGCACTTTGGGATTTGCCTTCAAGTTGAGGTACCACAGTGGGTTTTTCGATGATCCGCCCCGGGACGCGGCCACGATGACCCGGTCGCCGTCGCGCAGGAAATACAGCGGGCTGACTCGAGGTTCGCCGGTCTTGCGGCCGGTGGTGGTGAGCAGGGCAACGGGAATGTTCTGGAACGTGCCGCCGATGCCTTCGCCCCCGTTGCGGCGGTACATCCAGGTGTTGAGGCGCGACATCCATTTGATGAAGAAATCGCTGAAGGGCGAATTCAGAAACCGCGGCGGTGATTTCGGCATGGTCACACCCTAGCGCTGGATGAACGGACGGAAACGAACCCTGATGTGCTGGATCTCCGCTCTGCCGGTTGGGCTGTCCGCGGGAATCACGAAGGTTTCGGCTACCCGCGAGGCGATCCGGCGGCGGCCGAACACCGCCTTGGTCAGCACGTCGTAAGCGGCGTGCACTTCGTCGCCGACAATGCGATATTGCGGTGGCGTGGTATCGGCGATGACGCGGTACTGCGGCCCGCGATTAAGGCTGCGCCGCAAGTGATTTCCGGAGAATCCGTTCTTGACGCCCTGCTCGATTCTGGTGCAGCCGGACGCGAACGGGACCGTGTCGCCGTCGTGGCTGACCAGGGCATCGATGTATGCCTGCGCGGCCGCGATACGGCTCTCTTCGGAGACGACCACCCTGAGTTAGATGCGTTCGATGATGGTGCCGGTGGACAGCGCGCCGCCCGCGCACATGGTGATCAGCGCGGTGCTTTGATCGGTGCGCTCCAGCTCGTGCAATGCCGTGGTGATCAGCCGGCTGCCAGTGGAGCCGACCGGGTGGCCCAGCGCGATCGCGCCGCCGTTGACGTTGACCTTGGCCATGTCCGGCTCGTGCACCCGCGCCCAGGACAACACCACCGATGCGAAGGCCTCGTTGATCTCGGTGATGTCGATGTCGCCCATCTTCATCCCGGCCTTCTCGAGCACCCTGGCCGTCGACTGCACCGGCCCGTCCAGGTGGTAGTAGGGCTCGGCGCCGACGAGGGCCTGGCTGATGATCCGGGCCCGGGGCTTGAGGCCGAGGGCCTTGGCTTTGTCTTCGTCCATCCACAACACCGCCGCCGCGCCGTCGGAAATCTGGGAGGACGTGCCGGCCGTGTGGATGCCGCCCTCCATCACCGGCTTGAGCGCGCTCAGGCCGGACAGCGTGGTGTCGCGCAAACCCTGGTCGCGGCTGATGGTGACGCGCTCGGAGGTCGGTTGCTTGTTCTCGTCGAGTGCCGGCGCCACGATGGGCGAGATCTCCCGGTCGAAGCGGCCCTCGATCCAGGCCTGCTTGGCTTTGGCCTGCGACCCGTACCCGAACTCGTCGATGTCCTCGCGGGTGATGCCGCGTCGTTTGGCGATTCGCTCGGCGGCCTCGAACTGGTTGGGCATGTCGATGTCCCAGGACTCGGCGCGGATCGCGGCACGGTCCGGGCCGGCATTGGCGCCCAGACCCACCCGGCTCATCGCCTCGATGCCGCACGCGATGCCGATGTCGATGGCGCCCGTCGCGATCAGGCCGGCAATCAGGTGGTTGGCCTGCTGGCTACTGCCGCACTGACAATCCACGGTGGTGGCGCCGACGTGCTCGGGCAATCCGGCGGTCAGCCAGGCCACCCGGCTGATGTTGTTGGATTGTTCGCCGAACTGGGTAACACATCCCCCAATGACCTGCTCGACGTCGCCAGGGTTGATCCCGGCTTTTTCCACTAGGGCCTTTTGCACCGCGCCCAGGAGCTCGGTGGCGTGCAGTCCAGACAGCCATCCATTGCGTTTGCCGATAGGGCTGCGGGTGGCTTCAACGATTACCGGGTTACCCATGTGGCAAGGCTAGAACACGTTTCATTACTATGACAAGCAAGGATACTCTGGCGCCTTTTGTCTGCGGTAAAGGCATGTTTTACTGGCATCAGAAGATCACTAGGACAGCTAGTGCTTGTATCGCCGGTCAGCGAAGACTGCATTAAGGAGAAGTACCGTGCCCAGCCCTAACATTCCGCCCGGGTTCGATTTCACCGACCCCGATATCTATGCCGAGCGGATCCCAGTAGAAGAGTTCGCCGAGGTGCGCGCCGCCGAGCCGATTTGGTGGAATGAGCAGGCTGAGGGGCAGGGTGGCGGCTTCCACGACGGTGGCTTCTGGGCCGTCACCAAGCTCAACGACGTCAAAGAGATCTCCCGGCGCAGCGACGTCTTCTCCAGCTTCGAGAACGGTGTGATCCCGCGGTTCAACAACGACATCGCCCGCGAGGACATCGACGTTCAGCGCAGCGTCATGCTGAACATGGACGCTCCGCACCACACCCGGCTGCGCAAGATCATCTCCCGCGGGTTCACGCCACGTGCGGTCGGGCGCCTACATGACGAACTGCACGAACGCGCCCAGAAGATCGCCGCGGAAGCCGCCGCCGCGGGGTCCGGCGACTTCGTCGAGCAGGTCTCCTGTGAGCTGCCGTTGCAGGCCATCGCCGGTCTGCTCGGGGTTCCGCAGGAGGACCGCGGCAAGATTTTCGACTGGTCGAACGAGATGACCGGCAACGACGACCCCGAGTACGCCCACATCGACCCGAAGATGTCGTCGTTCGAGTTGATCAGCTACGCGATGAAGATGGCAGAGGACCGGGCCAAGAACCCCGGCGACGACATCGTGACCCAGCTGATCGAGGCCGACATCGACGGCGAAAAGCTCTCCGATGACGAGTTCGGTTTCTTCGTGGTGATGCTGGCCGTAGCCGGTAACGAGACCACCCGCAACTCCATCACCCAAGGGATGATGGCTTTCGCCCAGTTCCCCGACCAGTGGGAGCTCTACAAGAAGGAGCGCCCGGAGACCGCTGCCGACGAGATCGTCCGCTGGGCCACCCCGGTCACCTGCTTCCAGCGCACCGCGCTCGAGGACTACGAGTTGAGCGGCGTGCAGATCAAGAAGGGCCAGCGGGTGGTGATGTTCTACCGCTCGGCCAACTTCGACGAAGAGGTCTTCGAGGACCCATACACGTTCAACATCCTGCGTAACCCCAACCCGCACGTGGGCTTCGGCGGCACGGGTGCGCACTACTGCATCGGGGCCAACCTGGCCCGGATGACGATCAACCTGATCTTCAACGCGGTGGCCGATCACATGCCCGATCTGACGTCGATTTCGGCGCCCGAGCGGTTGCGGTCCGGGTGGCTCAACGGCATCAAGCACTGGCAGGTCGACTACACCGGCACCGGCAAGTGCCCGGTGGATCACTGATGGATTTCGATCTCTCCGCTGAACAGCAAGCGGTTGCCGACGTCGTTACGTCGGCGCTGAGCCGGGATTTCAGGTCGGCGACGATGCGGGCCGCGCAGCGGCCCGAGGAGGAGTCGGGCAAATCCAGCCCAAGCTGGGCCGCCTTGGTCGACGGTGGCGTGACGGCGCTGGCGGTGCCCGAGCGCCTGGGTGGTGACGGTGTGGGCCTGGCCGAGGTGGGGACGGTGCTGACCGAGATTGGGCGCCACGGCTTGGTGGCGCCGGGGTTGGCCACGCTGGGCTTCGGTGTGGTGCCGCTGCTCGAGTTGGCATCCGATGAGCAACAGGATCGGTTTCTGGCCGCAGTGCCCAAGGGTGGCGTGCTCACGGCGGCGCTCAACGAGCCGGGTGCGGCGCTGCCGGACCGGCCGTCGGTGGTCTACGCCGACGGACGGTTGTCGGGCACCAAGGTCGGTGTGGCGTATGCGGAGTCCGCGGATTGGCTGATCGTGACGGCCGATGGTGCGGTTGTTGTGGTGTCGCCGCGGGCCGACGGCGTGCAGCTGGTCCGCACGCCGACGTCGAACGGCTCGGACGAGTACGTCGTCACGTTCGATGGTGTTGCGGTCGCTGATTCCGATGCCTTGGCCGGTGCTTCGGTGCGACGCGTTAACCAGTTGGCGCTGGCGGCAATTGGCGCGTACGCCGACGGGCTGGTGGCGGGCGCCTTGCGGCTGACCGCCGACTACGTGGCCGCGCGTAACCAATTCGGCAAGCCACTGTCGACCTTCCAGACGGTGGCCGCGCAGCTTGCGGAGGTCTACATCGCTTCGCGCACCATTGATTTGGCGTCAAAGTCGGTGATCTGGCGGCTGGCCGAAGGGCGCGATGCCGATTCCGACCTGGACGTGCTGGGGTACTGGATTACCTCGCAGGCGCCACCGGCGATGCAGCTTTGTCATCACCTGCACGGCGGGATGGGGATGGACATCACCTATCCGATGCACCGGTACTACTCCACAATCAAAGACTTGACCCGGCTACTGGGCGGGCCTTCTCATCGTCTCGACCTGGTGGGAGCGTAATGTTCATCGACCTGACTCCGGAGCAGCGGCAGCTGCAAGCCGAGATACGGGAATACTTTTCGAACCTGATCTCCTCCGAGGAGATGAAGGAGATGGAGAAGGACCGGCACGGTGCGGCCTACCGCGCGGTGATCCGGCGCATGGGTCAAGACGGCAAGCTGGGTGTCGGGTGGCCAAAAGAATTCGGCGGCCACGGTTTTGGACCGGTCGAGCAGTCGATATTCGTCAACGAGGCGCATCGGGCCGATGTGCCGTTGCCCGCGGTGACGTTGCAGACGGTCGGTCCTACCCTGCAGGTCTACGGCAGCGAATTGCAGAAGAAGAAGTTCCTGCCGGCAATCCTGGCCGGTGAGGTGCACTTCGCGATCGGCTATACCGAGCCAGAAGCGGGCACGGACCTGGCATCCCTGCGGACCACGGCCGTCCGCGACGGCGATCACTACATCGTCAACGGCCAGAAGATCTTCACCACCGGGGCCCATGACGCCGATTACATCTGGCTGGCCTGCCGCACCGACCCCGAAGCCGTAAAGCATAAAGGCATTTCGATCCTGATCGTCGACACCAAGGACCCCGGCTACTCCTGGACACCGATCATCCTGTCCGACGGCGCCCACCACACCAATGCCACGTACTACAACGACGTACGGGTGCCGGCCGACATGCTGGTCGGTGAAGAGAACGGCGGGTGGCGGCTGATAACCACGCAGCTCAACAACGAGCGGGTGATGCTCGGCCCGGCGGGGCGAGTCGCCGGAATCTACGACCGCGTGCACACCTGGGCGTCCAAACCAGGCGGCGACGGTGTCACGCCCATCGATCACGACGACGTGCGGCGTGCACTCGGCGAGATCTATGCGATGTGGCGGATCAACGAGTTGTTGAACTGGCAGGTGGCAGCAGCTGGCGAGGATATTAACGTCGCGGATGCGGCATCCACCAAAGTCTTTGGCACCGAGCGCATTCAATACATTGGCCGGCTGGCCGAGGAGATCGTTGGCAAATACGGTAACCCGGCCGAATCGGACACCGCCGAGCTGCTCGAGTGGTTGGATTCCCAGACCAAGCGCAATCTGGTGATCACGTTCGGCGGCGGGGTGAACGAAGTGATGCGGGAGATGATCGCCGCTTCTGGTCTCAAGGTGCCCAGGGTGCCGCGATGACTGATATTCACGATGCTGTCGCCCAGATCAAGGCGGCCGGCAGCAGTAAGGCGCGTGCCGCACGGGACCCGGTCAACCAGCCCATCATCAACAACTGGGTGGAGGCCATCGGCGACCGCAACCCGATCTATGTGGACGAAGCAGCGGCCCAGGCCGCCGGTCATCCCGGAATTGTGGCCCCTCCGGCCATGATTCAAGTGTGGACGATGTTCGGTCTGGGCGGGGAACGTCCCAAGGACGATCCGCTGGGGCCGATCATGCAACTGTTCGACGACGCGGGCTACATCGGTGTGGTGGCCACCAATTGCGAGCAGACCTACCACCGGTATCTACGGCCGGGCGAGCAGGTGAGCGTCACCGCTGAGATGGGCGACGTCGTGGGGCCCAAGCAAACTGCGCTTGGCGAGGGCTTTTTCGTCAACCAGCACATCGTGTGGCGGGTCGGCGACGAGGATGTCGCCGAAATGAATTGGCGCATTTTGAAATTCAAGCCGGGAGCCGCCGATTCCAGTTCCGCGGCTGTGCCCGACGACCTCGATGCGGATGCCATGATGAGGCCGTCGTCGTCGCGGGATACCGCCTTCTTCTGGGAAGGTGTTGCGGCGCACGAATTGCGGATTCAGCGTCTTGCCGATGGCAGTTTGCAGCATCCGCCGGTGCCGGCAGTGTGGCAGGACCCCGCTGCACCTGTGGACTATGCAGTGTCCAGCGGCCGCGGCACGGTGTTCAGTTTCGTGGTACACCACGCTCCGAAAGTGCCCGGCCGCACACTGCCTTTCGTTATCGCGTTAGTGGAGCTCGAGGAAGGCGTGCGGATGCTGGGCGAGCTGCGCGGGATCGACCCCGCTGCGGTGCAGATCGGCATGCCGGTGCGGGCGATGTACATTGACTTTCCGGACTGGTGCCTCTACGCGTGGGAGGCTGACGAATGACGGTCGTTGGCACGGTGCTGCCGGAACTGAAACTGTATGGGGACCCGACGTTCATCATCTCAACGGCGCTGGCCACCAGGGACTTTCAAGACGTCCACCATGACCGGGACAAGGCCGTGGCGAAGGGATCGAAAGACATCTTCGTCAACATCCTGACCGACACCGGACTGGTGCAGCGCTATGTTACCGACTGGGCCGGGCCGTCGGCGTTGATCAAGTCGATCGGGCTGCGGTTGGGGGTGCCCTGGTATGCCTACGACACCGTTACGTTCTCCGGTGAGGTTGTGTCGGTAGAGGATGGTTTGATCACGGTTAAAGTGTTTGGCCGCAACAGCCTTGGCGATCATGTGATTGCAACGGTGACGCTGACGAACGGGGATGTTTAGTGTTGTCGGGTAAGGCCGCGATTGTGGGCATTGGCGCGACTGATTTCTCGAAGAATTCGGGACGGTCCGAGCTGCGGCTGGCGGCCGAGGCGGTGCTGGATGCGCTTGATGACGCCGGTCTTTCGCCGTCGGATGTCGACGGGCTGACGACGTTCACGATGGACACCAACACCGAGATCGCCGTCGCGCGTGCGACCGGTATCGGTGAGCTGAAGTTCTTCTCGAAAGTTCACTATGGCGGTGGCGCGGCATGTGCGACCGTGCAGCACGCGGCGATGGCGGTGGCGACCGGCGTGGCCGATGTGGTGGTGGCCTACCGGGCGTTTAATGAGCGCTCCGGCATGCGATTTGGCCAGGTGCAGACCCGGCTGACCGAAAACGCCGACTCGACGGGTGTGGACAATTCGTTCTCGTATCCACACGGGCTGTCGACGCCGGCGGCGCAGGTCGCGATGATCGCCCGGCGGTACATGCACCTGTCCGGCGCTGCTAGCCGAGATTTTGGCGCGGTGTCGGTGGCCGATCGCAAGCATGCCGCGCGCAATCCGAAGGCGTACTTCTACGAGAAGCCGATAACCATTGAGGACCACCAGAATTCGCGGTGGATCGCCGAGCCGCTGCGGCTGCTGGACTGCTGCCAGGAGACCGACGGCGCGGTGGCGATCGTGGTGACATCGGCGGACCGCGCGCGGGATCTCAAGCATCGTCCGGCGGTTATCGAGGCGGCGTCGCAGGGGTCGAGTCCCGACCAGTACACGATGGTCAGCTATTACCGGCCGGAGTTGGATGGTCTGCCCGAGATGGGTTTGGTGGGCCGGCAGTTGTGGGCGCAATCGGGTTTGCAGCCGACTGACATTCAGACGGCTGTGCTGTATGACCACTTCACGCCGTTTACGCTGATTCAGTTGGAGGAGTTGGGATTCTGCGGCCGTGGAGAGGCTAAGGATTTCATTGCCGACGGCGCGATTGAGTTGGGCGGGCGGCTGCCCATCAACACTCACGGCGGTCAATTGGGTGAGGCCTACATCCATGGCATGAACGGCATCGCCGAGGGGGTGCGGCAGTTGCGGGGGACTTCGGTGAACCCAGTGCCCGACGTTGAGCATGTGCTGGTTACCGCGGGGACGGGCGTGCCTACTTCTGGGTTGATCCTGGGCTAGTTCCTTTGCTTGGCGGGCGAGCGTGAAGCTAGCTTCACGCTCGCTGCCCACCGTGAAGCTGGCATCAGCTTCGTTGACTGAAGTGACGGTGGCGTCGCGGCATGTAACGCTGCTGCGGTGCTCGGAGAGCCATTCATCGGCAGCGAGGCTATCGCCGACGGAGTGCTTACCAAGAATCAGCTGTTCACCAGATATGCGCGGATATTCCGTGATGTATACGTTGATCCGGACCTTGAAGTCACGGCAGTGCTGCGCGCGAAGGCTGGCTGGTTATGGGCGGGGCGTCGCGGCGTAATCGCCGGGTTTTCAGCCGCAGCGTTGCATGGCAGTAAATGGGTTGACGCCACCAGGGCGGTGGAGCTGATCCACGATAGCCGACACCCGCTGCCGGGAATTCTGACGCGTGGAGACCGCATCGGGGAGGAAGAGATCGAAGTTGTCGATGGTCTGCCTGTCACATCGCCGCCCAGAACCGTGCTCGATCTTGGCTGCTGGTATCCGACCATGACCGCAGTGGCAGCTATCGACTCGCTTGCTCGCGCAACGGATGTTAAGGCGAAGGATGTTGACCTGCTGATTGGCCGATACGGCGGGCGCCGCGGCATCGTGCAAGCGCGTCGCGCGGTCGAGCTTTTCGACTCCGGCGCGCAATCGCCGAAGGAGTCCTGGTTGCGGGTGGTGCTCGTGCAGGCCCGGTTGCCGCGACCAGCAACGCAGATTCCGGTATGCGATGAGTTTGGTGAAGCGATCGCCTATCTCGACATGGGCTGGGAAGATGTGAAAGTGGCCGTCGAGTACGACGGCGATCAGCACCGCAACGATAGGAACCAGTTCGCTTGGGATGTAAAGCGATTGGAGATGCTACAGCGGCGAGGATGGATCGTCATCAGGGTACTCGCCGGCGACAAGCCGGCGGAGATCGTCCGACGGGTGCGTGCGGCATTGGCTGCCCGGCGAGCGTGAGCTTGGCTTCACGCTGGAGCTCGAGCGTGAGGCTCGCTTCACGTTCGGCGCAGCTCGACGCCGCTCAACACGACGGCGTTGTCGCGCGAAGGCGCGACAACGCCGGCCAAGAAGCGGCCGTTGTCCTTCCACACGTTGACTCGCAACGTTTCCCCCGGATAAGCCACACCCGCGAAGCGCGCGCCGTACGCCGATACGGCCGTGGCATCGCCGTCGAGCAATGCGTCGGTGATGGCTTTGCACGTCATGCCGTAGGTACACAGACCATGCAGGATAGGGGCGGGAAAGCCTGCGGCAGCCGCGAATTCGGGGTCTGAGTGCAGGGGGTTGCGGTCGCCGCAGAGCCGGTAGAGTAGCGCCTGCTGCGGCAGAATCGGCATCGCGAGCTCCAGGTCGGGTGCCCGATCCGGCGCCGCTTCCGAACCCGACGGCCCCCGCTCACCGCCGAAACCGCCCTCGCCGCGGGCGAAGATCGATCGCTTCTGCGTCCACAACAGCGCGCCGTCGGGTGCGGTGACGGTCGTCTCGCTCCAGATGACCGCCGCCTTGCCCTTGTCCCAGATATCGGTGAACCGGGTGACGGCCCGCGCCGAACCCGAAGGTGGCAGCGGCGCAGGCACTTCCACGCGTTCAGACGCGTGCAAGACCTTGCCCAGCTCGATGTCGATGCCGGGAAACCTTACGACCGGCGGCTTGGTGGCGTGAAAGGTGGCGGCAACGTTGCCGAAGGTCGGCAAAACCTGCGGCGTGTCATCGATCAGATAGCGCAGCTCGCGTGGGTCCAGTGGATCGGCGCCGGCACCCAGACCGAGGTGGTAGAGCTGGATATCGCTGCTGTTCCAAGAGAATTCGATGGGATCCAGCTCGGCGGCCAGCGCTTCTTCGACGTTGATCGGCATATCAGCGGCTCTCCGCGATGTGCAGGGCGGCCAGGTAGCCGAAGGTCATCGCCGGCCCAATGGTGCCGCCCGGCCCGGGGTAGGTGTGGCCCATAACTGGGGCGCTGACATTGCCGGCGGCGTAGAGACCCTCGATGATGCTGCCGTCGTCGCGCAGTGCGCGTGCGTGGACATCGGTGCGGATGCCGCCTTTGGTGCCCAAGTCGCCGGGTACCATCTTGGCCGCGTAGTAGGGCGCCTGGCTGATTTCACCGAGGTTGGGGTTGGGCTTATTGGTGGGGTCGCCGTAGTACCGGTCGTAGGCGCTTTCGCCGCGGTGGTAATCGTCGTCGACCCCGGCGCGTGCGAAGCCGTTGAAACGCGCTACGGTCGCCATGAATTCGCCGGCCGGAAGCCCGGCCTTGTCGGCCAGTTCCTCAAGCGTATCGGCCTGGATGATCACGCCGGAATCCATCCACTTCCGTGGAATGCGTTGCCCGGCTTGCAATCCGGCAAAGATGTAGCGGTCCCGGTACCGCTGGTCGAAGACCAGCCAGGCGGGAATGTTCTCGCCGGGGCCGGGCCCTTGACCGTATTCGCCGCCGTACATGTGATGGCATGCCTCGACGTAGGGCATCGATTCGTTCATGAAGCGCTTGCCGGACATGTTGACGATGATGGAGCCGGGGGAGTTGCGCTCGGACAGGGCGAACCACGGTGCGCCGACCAGCGGCACCGTCGGGCCCCACCACGCGTCTTCCATCACATCCAGTGCGGCGCCGAGCTTTTCACCGGCGATGATGCCGTCACCCGTGTTGGCTTTGGCTCCCACGGTCCACTCGGTGGTGATGGGTGCGCGCTGGTATTTCACCCGCATCTGTTCGTTGTGCTCGAATCCGCCGGAAGCGAGAATGACCGCGCGCCGGGCCCGGATCAGCTGCGGGTCAGCGGATTCCGATGCAGTGGTGTCACGGACGTAGACTCCGCGCACCACGTTGTCCTCGACGTACAGGTCGGTCAACGCGGTGTTGAGCTGGACCGGGACGCCGGCACGCTGCAAGCCGATCCGCAACGGCCCGATCAGTGCGCGGCCCATGCCGACGAGGTTTTTGCCGGTCGACTTCGCCCACATGGTGCGTGCGCCGACCTTCAAGCTGCGCAGCACGCCGCGCGGGTGTCGCTTGAGCTGATTGAGTCGCACGTAATCCTGCTGCATAACAACGACATTCAGCGGTACTTTGCCGTAAGCGGGCTCCAAACCGGCCTCATCGGGGCCGAGCTTACGGGCGTTGAACGGCTTGGGCTCGATGGAGCGGCCGTGCGCACGGCCGCCGGGAGCCTCGGGGTAGTAGTCGGAGTACCGCGGCACCCAGCACATTTTCAACGGTGTGTTCTTCAACACGAACGACAGCATCTCCGGCCCACGCTCGAGGTAGGTGTCGATGCGCTCGGGTTCAACGACATCGCCGATGATGCCGTGCAGGTACGTGCGTGCCGCCTCGGGGCTGTCCTTGACGCCGTCGCGCTTGAGGACCTCGTTGTTGGGAATCCAGACGCCGCCGCCGGAGCGCGCGGTGGAGCCGCCGAAGTGTGCGGCCTTTTCGATGACTAGTGTCGAGAGGCCGCGGTGCGCGGCGGTGAGGGCAGCCACCATGCCGGCGCCGCCGCTTCCGACCACGACGACGTCGTACTCCTGTGCTGTCATGTAGAACACGTTATAGAATTGCCAGGGTCGGGCGCTACTGGCCCGGTCACCACGAGGGCGGAAAGACAAGGGGACTTCGGTAAATGCTCCATGTTGCGATCCGCGACGAGCTTGCCGCCGACTTGGCGCAAGCTGAGCGCAGCCGGGAACCGATCACGCCGCTGACGGCCGACTATCCCGATATCGATGTCGTCGACGCTTACGAGATTCAGCTGATCAATATCCGCCAACGAGTCGCCGAGGGCGCTCGGGTGCTGGGCCATAAAGTCGGTCTTTCATCGAAGGCGATGCAGCAGATGATGGGCGTCGACGAGCCGGACTATGGTCATCTCCTCGACGAGATGCAGGTCTTCGAAGACACCCCCGTGAAGGCGGCCAACTACCTGTATCCGCGGGTAGAGGTGGAGGTGGCCTTCATCCTGGCCGGGGATCTGCCCGGGGCGGATTGCACCGAAGAGGACGTGCTGGCGGCGACCGAGGCGCTGGTTCCGTCCATCGAGCTGATCGATACCAGGATCACCGACTGGAAGATCGCGCTGTGCGACACCATTGCCGACAATGCCTCGTCGGCGGGATTCGTGTTGGGCAAGGCGCGGGTGTCGCCGGCCGATATCGACATCAAGGCAATTGAGGCGACGTTGACCCGCAACGGTGAAGTGATCGCCGAGGGCCGCAGCGATGCGGTGTTGGGTAATCCCGTGACGGCCGTGGCCTGGCTGGCGCGCAAAGTGGAGAGCTTCGGGGTGCGGCTGAAGGCGGGTGACGTGGTGCTTCCCGGATCGTGCACGCGGGCCATAGATGCCCGTGCCGGCGACGAATTCGTGGCTGATTTCACGGGTCTGGGCGCAGTTCGATTGTCGTTCGAATAAGGAGCAACATGCCGGCTAAGGCAAGTGTGGCGATCGTCGGGTCGGGAAACATCAGCACTGACCTGCTGTACAAACTGCTGCGCTCGGAATGGCTGGAACCGCGCTGGATGGTCGGCATCGACCCGGAGAGCGAAGGCCTGGCGCGGGCCCGCAAGCTCGGCCTGGAGACCAGTCATAAGGGGGTCGACTGGCTGTTGGAGCAGCCAGAGAAGCCCGATCTGGTATTCGAAGCGACCAGCGCCTACGTGCACAAGGACGCGGCTCCCAAGTATGAGGCCGCCGGAATCCGCGCCATCGATCTGACACCGGCCGCCGTCGGCCCCGCCGTCATCCCGCCGGCCAACCTGCGTGCGCACCTGGACGCGCCGAACGTCAACATGATCACCTGCGGCGGGCAGGCGACGATTCCGATCGTCTATGCCGTTTCCCGGGTCGTAGAGGTTCCCTACGCCGAGATCGTCGCCTCCGTCGCGTCGGTGTCGGCAGGCCCGGGTACCCGGGCCAATATCGACGAGTTCACCAAGACCACCTCGCGCGGTGTGCAGACGATCGGTGGCGCCGCACGTGGGAAGGCGATCATCATTTTGAACCCTGCCGACCCGCCGATGATCATGCGCGACACCATCTTCTGCGCTATCCCCGAGGACGCCGATCGGGAAGCGATCGCGAAATCCATCCACGACGTAGTAGCCGAAGTTCAGACCTATGTGCCGGGATACCGGCTGCTCAACGAGCCGCAGTTCGACGACCCGTCGGTGAACTCCGGCGGCCAGGCGCTCGTCACCACGTTCATCGAGGTGGAAGGGGCCGGCGACTACCTGCCGCCGTACGCCGGGAATCTGGACATCATGACCGCGGCGGCCACCAAGGTCGGCGAGGAGATCGCCAAGGAGACCCTCGCGGTGACGGGAGGCGCACGATGAGCGGCCACATTCTGCAAGGCGCGTGGGACGTTCGGATCACCGACACTTCACTGCGCGACGGATCGCACCACAAGCGCCATCAGTTCACCAAAGACGAGGTCCACGCGATTGTCACGGCCTTGGACGCGGCCGGGGTGCCGGTGATCGAGGTGACCCATGGCGACGGGCTGGGCGGTTCGTCGTTCAACTACGGTTTTTCGAAAACCCCTGAGCAGGAACTGATTAAGCTCGCCGCCGAAACGGCGAAAGAAGCCAAGATCGCCTTCTTGATGCTGCCCGGCGTGGGCACCAAGGAGGACATCAAAGAGGCGCAGGACAATGGCGGGTCGATCTGCCGGATCGCCACCCATTGCACCGAGGCCGACGTGTCGATTCAGCACTTCGGGCTGGCCCGGGAACTGGGTCTGGAAACCGTCGGGTTCCTGATGATGGCCCACACCATTCCGCCTGAGAAATTGGCGGTCCAGGCGCGGATCATGGCCGACGCGGGCTGCCAGTGCGTGTACGTCGTCGACTCGGCGGGCGCACTTGTGCTCGACGGGGTGGCCGACCGGGTATCGGCACTGGTCGCCGAACTCGGTGACGACGCCCAAGTCGGTTTCCACGGACACGAAAACCTCGGCCTGGGCGTGGCCAACTCGGTGGAGGCCGTGCGCGCGGGCGCCAAGCAGATCGACGGCAGCGTGCGGCGGTTCGGCGCAGGCGCGGGCAACGCGCCGGTCGAGGCGCTCATCGGGGTGTTCGACAAGATCGGCGTCAAGACCGGCATCGATTTCTTCGACATCGCCGACGCGGCCGAAGACGTGGTGCGGCCGGCGATGCCGGCCGAATGCGTGCTCGACCGTAATGCCTTGATCATGGGGTACTCCGGCGTGTATTCGAGCTTCCTCAAGCACGCGGTCCGCCAAGCCGAGCGCTATGGGGTGCCGGCACATCAGCTTTTGCACCGGGCCGGACAGCGCAAGCTCATCGGCGGCCAGGAGGATCAACTCATCGATATCGCTTTGGAAATCAGGCGCGAGCTTGATAGCCCCGCGACGCGTTGAGAAATCGGTCCCGGTGATCCCGCTGTTCGGCGAATTTGACCGAAAGGCAAATTACCGGAGCGGGTTGCCCTAGCGTTCTCCACACCAGCCGGAGTCGGGAACGGGGTGTGGGATGAACTTTGCGGTTTTGCCGCCGGAAATCAATTCGCTGCGGATGTTCATTGGCGCCGGGTCGGCGCCGATGTTGCAGGCGGCAGTGGCGTGGCAAGGATTGGCCGACGAGCTCGGGTCGGCGGCGGCGTCGTTTGCGTCGGTGACTTCCGAGCTGACCGCCCAAGCGTGGCAGGGCCCGGCCGCGGCCGCGATGGCAGCGGTCGCGGCGCCGTATGCGGGGTTCCTCAGTTCGGCGGCGACGCAGGCCTCGGGGGCCGCCGGGCAGGCCAAGGCGGTGGCCGGGGCCTTCGAGGCGGCCAAGGCGGCCACGATTCACCCGCTGACGGTCGCGGCCAATCGAAATGCATTTGTGGCGCTGGTGCGGTCGAACTGGTTGGGGCTCAATGCGCCCGCGATCGCGGCCGCCGAGAATTTTTACGAGCAGATGTGGGCCGCTGATGTCAGCGCCATGGCGGGCTATCACGCAGGGGCCGCCGCTGCGGCCGCGCAGTTGGCGCCCTGGGCGCAGGCGCTGCAAGACCTGCCTAATTTGGGCGTCGGCAACATCGGTAAAGCCAACCTGGGCAGTGGCAATACCGGGGACACCAACATCGGCAGCGGCAACTTCGGCAATTCCAATCTTGGCAGCGGCAATGGCCTTTCGTTCGGCCTGACCGGTAGCGGAAACATCGGCAGCGGCAACATCGGCAATGGAAACCTCGGTAGCGGCAACTTCGGCGACAACAACTTCGGCTCTGGCAACGGCTCATTTGCCACGGGCAAGGGCAATGCGAACCTGGGCAACGGGAACTTCGGCAGTATCAACATCGGCAGCGGCAATTTCGGCAACTCCAACATCGGCTTCGGCAACACCGGTGACGGCAACATCGGCAATGGCAACGCCGGCGGCAGCAATCTGGGCAGCGGCAACACCGGGAGCTTCAACCGTGGTTTCGGCAACACCGGCATCGGCAACATCGGTTTCGGCAACACCGGCCACCACAACTTCGGTATCGGCCTCACCGGTGACAATCAGGTCGGGATAGGCGGCCTGAATTCAGGCACCGGCAACATCGGGTTGTTCAACTCCGGCACCGGCAACATCGGATTTTTCAATTCCGGTGACCACAATTTCGGCATCGGCAACTCCACCAGTTTCAACGTCGGCATCGGAAACTCCGGCGCGGACCAGGGCCTGCCGGTAGGTCACAACACCGGATTCGGCAACTCTGGCAGCCTTAACACCGGGGCGGGCAACGGCGGCTTCTTGAATACCGGAATCGGCAATGGTGGGTTCGCGAATTTCGGTATAGGCAACGGTGGCGAGTTGAACACAGGCAATTTCAACGCGGGAATTCTCAACACGGGCAACTTCAACGGCGGGGGCTACAGCACCGGCGACTTCGGATCCGGAATATTCAACACCGGCTGGGCGAATTCCGGCTCGACGAACACCGGCCTGTTCAACGCGGGCACGCTCAACACGGGCGCCGGATTCATCGGAACCGGCACCTCATTGAGCTCGGGATTCGGTAATACCGGAACTGGGAGCTCGGGCTTCTACAACGCGGGCGACGGCACCTCGGGCATCCAGAACGGCGGCTCCAACGAGACCGGGTACTTCAACGCCGCCAGCGCGCTCGGCTCGTCAGGCATTGCTAACCGGGGCTTCAACAACGCGGGCTTCGGTAACTCCGGTGTGCTCGTCACGGGTTTCGCCAACGCGGGTGAGAACAACTCGGGCGGCTTCAACTCGGGTGATGATCAGTCGGGCTTCGGGCACTGAAGGTAGCGGTCCCGCGCGCGTAGGCTCGAATGGGACATCTGCGCTGCGCAAAGGAGCAATCCGATGACCCTGACTGCCAAGATCTGCGGCTTCCTTGCCGCTGCCACCGCCGCCGTGGCGATCGCGATGCCCGTGGCCGGCGCGGCTCCGGGGCAGTGCAACACCACTTTCGGCCAAACCGCGTCCGAACAGGTTCAGGGCTACCTTGACCGGCATCCCGACGTGAAGGCCGAGCTGACGGCAAGATCACAGGCTGACGGATCTAACGGCAACCTGATCGACTACCTCAACCGGCATCCCGATGTGCGCCAGGCACTGATCACGCTGGCCAACCAATGCACCTCCTGAGGTGATCGGGCTTCGTTCGTGAGCGCCGCTGACGACGCGCGCAAATGTTCGCGGTTGACTCAAAACAGGAACACGTTCTAGCGTCGAGGGCGTGTGCGCCACTCCCGTTTCAAACCCGCTGACCGAGGCGATCGCGGAGGCCGAGAAATTGGTGGCCGCCGCACCGTTCATCGAAACCGAAGCCGACTTGCTGGAAGGGCTGCAGTATCTGGCCGGTTGTATCGCGGGCTGTATGCATCTGGCATTCGACTACGAACGCGACCACCCGTTCCTGCAGTCGGGCACCGGGCCGTTCACCAAGATGGGCCTGGACAACCCCGACACGCTCTACTTCGGCACCCGCGTGCACGCCGACCGCGACTATGTGGTGACCGGCCGGCGCGGCAGCACCACCGACCTGAGCTTCCAGCTGCTCGGCGGCGAGTACACCGACGCCAATGTGCCGCCGAGCCAGGCCGCATTCGACGACCGCGAACTCGAGATCGCCGCCGACGGCAGCTTCGAATGGCGGGTACGCCCGACTAGCCCTGGTCAGCTGGTGATCCGCGAGGTGTACGGCGACTGGTCGGCGCAGCGCGGCACCCTGGCCATCTCCCGGCTGGACACCGCCGGTACCGGTCCGCCGCCGCTGACGCGGCAGACCGTCGAAAAGCGTTATGCCACAGCCGGAAAGCAATTGGTAAACCGGGTGAAGACCTGGCTGCAGTTTCCGCAGTGGTTCTATCTCGACATCCCGGTAAACACGATGGTGGCTCCCCGACTGACTCCGGGCGGGCTGGCAACCCAGTATTCGTCGGTGGGACATTTCGAGCTACGTCCGGATCAGGCGCTGGTGATCACGGTGCCGGTGTCCGATGCGCCCTACCTCGGTTTCCAGTTGGGCAGCATGTGGTACATATCGCTGGACTACATCAACCACCAGACGTCGCTGAACAACACTCAGGCGCAAGCGGATCCGGACGGCAAGGTTCGCATCGTCGTCGCCGACCAGAATCCCGGCGTGACAAACTGGGTTGAAACGCTTGGCCATCGGCGCGGGATCCTGCAGTTCCGCTGGCAGCGGGTGTCGCGCGAGTTGACCGAGGCCGACGGGCCCACGGTCGAGCTGGTCGATTTCGACACCATACCGGCGACATTGCCGCATTTTCAACACAACAAGATTTCCGAGGAGGACTGGCGCGCTCGAATTGCCATGCGCCAGCAGCAAATTGCGGCCAGGATGCTGGGGTGACCGAGATGCTCAAGCGAAAAGTAGTGGTGATCAGCGGTGTCGGTCCGGGGCTGGGGACCACGTTGGCGCAGCGGTGTGCGCGCGACGGGGCCGACCTGGTGCTGGCGGCTCGCAGCGCCGAGCGTCTCGACGATGTGGCCAAGCAGATCACCGACATTGGCCGCCGGGCGGTGGCGGTGCCGACCGACATCACCGACGACGATCAGGTGAGTAACCTAGTCGACGCCACCATGGCGGCCTACGGCAAGGTTGACGTGCTGATCAACAACGCTTTCCGAGTGCCGTCGATGAAACCATTGGCCGGCACCACGTTTCAGCACATCCGCGATGCAATAGAGCTCAGTGCGCTGGGTGCGTTGCGGCTCATTCAAGGATTTACGCCGGCTTTGGCCGAGGCGCATGGCTCTGTCGTCAACGTCAACTCCATGGTGATCAGGCACTCTCAGGCCAAGTACGGCGCCTACAAGATGGCCAAGTCCGCCCTGCTGGCGATGTCGCAATCGCTCGCCACCGAACTCGGCGAGCAGGGCATCCGGGTGAATTCGGTTGCGCCTGGCTACATCTGGGGCGACACGTTGCAGGGATACTTCGAACACCAGGCCGGCAAGTACGGCACCACGGTGGACCAGATCTACCAGGCCACCGCGGCGAACTCCGACCTGAAGCGGTTGCCCACCGAGGACGAGGTGGCTTCGGCGATCCTGTTCTTCGCCAGCGATCTGTCCAGCGGCATCACCGGGCAGACCCTGGACGTCAACTGTGGGGAGTACCACGTCTGATGGCTGACCGGACCGATATCGGTACCGTCGACGAACTGCACGCCTCGGCCACCAAGCTGGTGGGGCTCGACGACTTCGGCACCGACGAGGACAACTACCGCGAAGCGCTGGGCGTGCTATTGGACTCTTATCGGCGGGAAGCGGGCCTGACGGTGTTGGGCAGCAAGATGAATCGGTTCTTTCTGCGTGGTGCGCTGGTGGCGAGGTTGTTGTCCGAGGCGGCCTGGAAGCAGTATCCGCAGCATGCCGACGTCGTGATTTCGCGTCCGATTTTCGTTACCGGTTTGGTGCGTACCGGCACCACTGTGCTGCACCGAATGCTGGGCGCCGACCCGATGCATCAGGGCCTGCACATGTGGCTGGCCGAGTTCCCACAGCCCCGGCCACCGCGCGACACCTGGGATTCACATCCGTTGTACCGCCAGCTCGATGCGCAGTTCACCCAGCACCACGCCGAAAACCCCGAGTACACGGGACTGCATTTCATGGCCGCCTACGAGCTGGAGGAGTGCTGGCAGCTTTTGCGGCAGTCGCTACATTCGGTGTCCTACGAGACGCTGGCACACCTGCCCAGCTACGCGCAGTGGCTTTCTGGTCAGGACTGGACGCCGTCGTATCAGCGGCACCGCCGCAACCTGCAGCTGATTGGGCTCAACGACGCCGAAAAGCGTTGGGTACTCAAGAATCCCAGCCATCTGTTCGCATTGGACGCGTTGATGGCAACGTACCCCGACGCGCTGGTGATACAGACGCACCGGCCGGTCGAGACGATCATGGCGTCCATGTGCTCGCTGGCCCAGCACACCGCCGAGGGGTGGTCGACTTCGTTCATGGGCGCCCAGATCGGTGCGGACGCCATGGAAACCTGGTCGCGCGGGCTGGAGCGGTTCAACGCCGCACGGGCGAAATATGATTCGGCTCAGTTCTACGACGTCGACTACCACGACTTGATCGCCGACCCACTGGGCGCGGTGGCCGACGTCTACCGGCACTTCGGCCTAACGCTGACCGATGAGGCGCGAAAGGCCATGGAAGACAGCCACGCCGAAAGCCAGACCGGGGCGCGGGCGCCCAAGCACAAGTACTCGCTTGCGGACTACGGGCTTACCGTCGAGGCGGTCAAGGAACGGTTCGCCGGGCTGTAATTGGTCTCAGGCGTCACATGCGTATCTGTGTTCGGGTATAACACTTTTGCCCGCCTCTGAGCGACGGCTTGTGCCGTCGCTGTGAGGCGGGCAAAGAGGGCGCCAGGTCGGAGAGGGGCCGCTGGGGCGGACGGGATTAATCCGGCTCGTGGTGGTCCAGGTAGCCTTCGGCCACCGCGTGTTCGATACTGTCGCGCAGCTTCGGACACGCCTTGGTGCGGGCGGTATCTCCTCCGGAGGCGCGCACTTCGGCGAAGTGCGCGCAGCGCTGTGCCGCGTCGGAATTCCATTGCACCGCAGTGTGACCCGGTCCCAGACGTCTGACGCTCACGGTGACGTGGCAGAATCGGCAGTCCACTGGCTGCAGTCCAGCCGACAGGTAGCGTTCACGGTCGGCGCGCGAGGCTTCCCGAACGGCGGCCGCGCGTTGCGGATCGTCGGCGAAATCCCTTGATTTCGACCAGTTTCCGGAGCCGTCACTGGATGACGGCGCGTCGTCGTGATCGTGCTGATCGCCGTGCAGGAGCAGCATCGACCGGACCAGCCGATCGACGTCCGGGATCTCCTGATCGTCGGACATGTGCGTTAGTGCTGCTCGGCGGGCACTTCGTCGGCCGCTTTGGCCTTGAGATTCTCAGCGACCTCGGCATTCCAGTATTCGTTGGCGCGCGTGGTGTCGACCTCAATCTCGAAGCGCTCCACCATTTCTGGTTTGATGTCGGCCACATCGACATAGAACTGCTCATACCAGCGACGCAGTTGATAGACCGCGCCGTCCTCCTCGACCAGCAGTGGGTTGTCGATCCTGGTCTTGTGTTTCCAGATCTCGACGTCTTGCAGGAAGCCCTTGCTGACACCGTCGGTGAACACTCGCGACAGCTTTTCAGTCATCTTTTCGTCCATGCCCTTGGGCTTTTCGACGATGACACCCCACTGCAGCATGAATGAGTTCTGGGTGACCGGGTAGTGGCAGTTGATCAGGATCGACTCGGCCTTGTAGCCGCCATAGCTGTTGTGCAGCCAGTTGATCATGAAGGACGGCCCGAAATACGACGCTTCGGAGTCCAAGTGCGCTTCACCGTACGAGGTGCCCAGGTCGTCCACGTCGGGCCGGCCCACATTGTGCAGATACTGCGAGGCGATGTGGCCCTCGAAGACGTTCTTGAAGTATGTCGGCAACCCGAAATGGATGTAGAAGAAATGCGCCATGTCGGTGACGTTGTCGATGATGTCGCGGCAGTTAGAACCCTCGATGAGGATGCTGTTCCAGCGCCAGTCGGTCCATTCGTCGCTGCCGAACTCGGCCAGCTCGGGAATCCGGACGGCGGGGTCCGGCGGATTGCCTTCGTGATCGTGCCAGACGAACAACAGGCCGCTGCGTACATCGGTGGTCCAGGACCGGGTCCGCGCGGTTTTGGGAGTGCGCTTGGCGTATGGCACTAGCTTGCAGCGACCGTCACCGCCCCAACGCCAATCGTGAAACGGGCAGGCGACCTCGTCGCCCTTGATGGTGCCCTCGGACAGGTCTCCACCCATGTGCCGGCAGTAGCCGTCCAGAACCTTCAGTTCCCCGTTGGAGTCGGCGAAGACCACCAGTTTGGTGCCAAATGCGTTGACGGCGTGCGGTTTTCCGTCCCGGAAGTCCTTCGCGACACCCAGGCAATGCCAACCTCGGGCATACCTCGTCGGTAAGGTGCCGGCATCGATCTCCCGGACGCCGACGCCGTGTGTGTCGGTACTCACCCTGTCACCTCCAGCTCACCGGGCCTCTAACTAGAACACGTTACAGTTTTGTGCCGGGAGAGCGCAACGAAGGCGACCCTGGCTGTGTTAACTGGGGGGCGTGTGCAGCTTGCGGTATATGTAAACGATGCCGCTGTTTGCATTCGAAGGTCGCGCACCGCGGGTCGACCCCACCGCGTTTGTGGCCCCGACCGCAACCCTGATCGGCGACGTCACTGTCGAGGCTGGCGCGTCGGTCTGGTACAACGCCGTGCTGCGCGGCGATTACGCGCCGGTGGTCGTGCGAGAAGGCGCCAACATCCAGGACGGATCGGTGCTCCATGCACCGCCGGGAATTCCGGTGGATGTCGGTCCGGGCGCGACGGTTGCGCACCTGTGTTGCATTCACGGGGCCCATATCGGAAAAGAGGCGTTGATCGCCAACCACGCCACGGTGCTCGACGGCGCGGTGATCGGCGCCCGCTGCATGGTTGCGGCCGGGGCGGTGGTGGTGGGCGGCACCCAGATTCCGGCCGGGATGCTGGTGGTGGGCGCGCCCGCCAAGGTGAAGGGGCCGATCGAAGGGACCGGGGCCGAGATGTGGGTCAACGTCAACCCGCAGGCCTACCGCGACCTGGCCCAACGCCATCTGGCAGGGCTGGAGCCGATCGAGTAGCGGCTAAGTAAGGCCGGGAGTCCCGGGGGAGCCGAACAGCAGCCCGGCGGTGCCACCGGTACCTGGGCTGCCTTTCAGGCCGACACCGACGTTGCCGCCGTTACCGCCGTTACCAATGAACTGGGCGTTGCCGCCGTTCCCGCCGTTGCCGCTGAGGCCCTTGGTGGAATCGCCGCCGGCGCCGCCAGTGCCACCGGAGCCGATGATTCCGGCTTTGCCGCCGTCGCCGCCGGCTCCACCGAGCAGTGCGCCGGCCCCGCCGCTACCTCCGGCGCCACCGTCTCCGTTGAACATTCCGCCGATACCGCCGCGACCGCCCGCGCCTCCCACGACGGGGCCAAGACCACCCCCGCCACCGGCGCCGCCGGTGCCGAACAGCTGCGCCGCGCCGCCAACGCCGCCGTCGCCGCCGGTGTTCGCCGCTGAAGCCCCGCCGGAGCCGCCCGCGCCGCCGGCACCGAAGTACCCGGCCAGGCCACCAGCGCCACCCGTCCCGCCGGCGGCGCCATTGGAAAGTCCACCGGTGCCGCCGACGCCGCCGTTGCCCGAAAGCATCGCCCCGGCGCCACCAGCACCGCCCACGCCGCCGCCGGCAGCCTGCGAGAAGCCGCCGGCACCGCCGGCCCCGCCGTTGCCGGAAAGGATGCCTGCGGCACCACCTGCGCCGCCGGCGCCACCCTGACCGCCGGTCGCGGCCTGCGACAAGCCACCCGTGCCGCCGACCCCGCCGTCACCGCCGAGTACCCCGCCTGCGCCGCCGACGCCGCCGGCACCGCCGGCGCCGCCGGTGATGCTGGTCGAAGTGCCGCCGACCCCGCCCGCGCCGCCGGCACCGAACAGCCCGGCATGCCCGCCGCTGCCACCGGCGCCACCTGCAGTGCTCAGTGACAGGCCGCCGGTGCCGCCGGCCCCGCCGGCGCCGAACAGCATGCCGCCGGCCCCGCCGGCCCCGCCGGCACTGCCGACGTCGTTGGAGGACACACCGGCGGCGCCGCCGGCGCCGCCGGTGCCGAACAGCCCGGCCTGGCCGCCAGCGCCGCCGGCGCCGCCGACGGCGCCGGCGGTTCCACCGAGCCCGCCGCTGCCGCCGTTACCGACGAGCATGCCGCCCGCGCCGCCGGCCCCGCCGGCGCCAGCGGAGTTGACCGAGAACCCACCAGCGCCACCGGCTCCGCCGGTGCCGAAGAGACCGGCCGCGCCACCAGTTCCGCCGGCACCGCTGGGCGCAGTGCCGCCCGTCATGGCCCCGCCGTTGCCGCCGGCTCCGGCGGTGCCGCCGAAGAGCCCGGCCGCCCCGCCGTTACCTCCTTTTTGCCCCGCTGCGCCGGAACCGCCGTTGCCGCCGTTGCCGAACAGGATTCCGCCGTCGCCGCCGTTGTTGCCACTGCCCGGTGCGCCGTTGGCGCCGTTGCCGATCAGTGGCCGCGCGAACAGGATCTGGGTGGGCGCGTTAACCGCGTTGAGCAGATCTTGTTCCAGGGTCTGCAGCGGCCCCGCGCTGGCTGCTTCGGTGCTGCCGTAAGAACCTGCTGCCGCGGCCAAGGTGCTCACGAATCTGTCGTGGAACGCCTTTGCCTGCGTGCTCAGTGTTTGATAGGCCGCGCCTTCGTTGGCGAAAAGTGTTGCGATGGCTGCGGATACGTCATCGGCGGCGGGTGGCAGCACGCCGGTGGTCGCGGCTGCGGCCGCCGAGTTCGCCTGGCTGACGGCCGTCCCGACGCTGGCCAAGCTTGCCGTCGTCGCTGCCATCACGTCCGGCATCGTCACCAAGAAGGACATGCCACACCTCCGCGCTAGCGGGTCGAACTGACGATCAGCCGGTTATCGGGCCGTCGCGCAACGTAACAAGCCAGCGCCCGCTGGTCTTGGCTTTCAGCTAATCCGAAGGTAATTGCCAGGTAGCTCAGGGTGGGCACAAGCATCTGTTCCAAGAATTGGGCAAGGAAACGGCAAGTGCGGCGGCCGATGGTGGTGGCGCCGAAAGGTTCGGCAACGCAAGCGAACACACAATCGAGGAGTCATCCACCATGCCCAATTCATCAACACTGCCACTCGAAGACGACGGGCCGGCATCGCGGATCGGCGATGTCGAATTGCGGCACCCCGCAACGCTGATCACCGCACAAGAGGTCCTGCTGGCCAGCGCGGTCGCGCTGTCGTCAGCGCCTCGCCGGCGCGGTGTTCTCGCGACCATCCGGAGCCTATTCGTCGCCTCCGCGGATTCGCCGGGTCGGGAGCGGCGTCACTACCCGCCCCGGCATGCGTTCCTCGAGGACTCGCGCATGGCGCGCGAAATGCACCGGCTGTGACTGATGGGCCCGTTCAGACCCGCGCGGCGCTGGCGGCCGCGCGGTCTAGTTCCCAATAGGCGCGTAGGGCCACCAGCTGTCCGGTTTCGTTGGCCCGGTAAGTGAATACGCCTTCCGCGGTGATCTGATAGTCGCCCGTGGTGATGAGGATATGCCCGACGTTGGCCTCCTCGTTGCCACACTGATAGGTCTTCTGAAAGAAGAACTCGATCGTGTCGGTCGGTGCGATGGCCATGTCCCAGAAGGCCGATATCGCTGCCTTGCCTCGGTGTCCCTTGCCTTCGGGATCGAAATGAGATGGGCCGATGGGGTCTTCGACGATAGCGTCGTCGGCGAACACTGCCAGCCAGGCTTCCTTGTCACGTGCTTGCACCGCGTCGCGGGAGCGGCGGCCGGCCTCGTGGGCGGGATGCTTGACTTCGACGGTGGTCATGCGTCCTGCCAGCCGGAGTGAATGTAGGTGTCGGCGAAGCGTTTCAGCGAGTCCTGCTTCTTGTCCAGCGGCGCGTCAAAGCCCAGGCCTTCGAAGATCCACGGAATGGTGATGTAGTCGGTGACGCCGATCTGGACAAGCTCGCGATGCCCGTCCACCCCGAACTTGTCCATGCATACGGCCTGGAACTCGAAGGGCTGGTCGGCCTTTCCGTACCCGGTGCGCAATTTGTTGATCTTCCCGATGGTTTCGGACAGCTGGTCGCCGGTCATCATGGCGCTGGTCCAGCCGTCGCCGATGCGAGCCGCGCGCTTGAGCGCCACGTCGGTGTGGCCGCCGACGTAGAACGGAACCGGCTTGCTGGGCGCCGGGCTCATCTGCAGGCGGTCGAAATCGTAGAATTCGCCGTGGAATTCGACCATGCCGCCGGCCAGCACCAGCTTGATGACTTCGATCATCTCGTCGACACGCTTGCCGCGGCGCGCGTAAGGAACCCCGCACCACTCGAATTCTTCTGGCGCCCAGCCGATTCCAACGCCGAAGCCGAAGCGGTTGTTGGTCAGGTTTGCTACCGACCCGACCTGTCGGGCCACCAGCAGCGGATTTCGCGATCCGAGCTTCATCACGTTGGTGTAGAACCGCAGGGTCGAGGTGACCGCGCCCATTGCCCCCGCCAGGATCAGCGGGTCTACCCAGGGTGTGTTCTCATCGAACATTCGCTTGCCGTCGGCGGTGTACGGATAGTCAACGGACTGTTTCTCGAAATAGAAGATCGAATCCGGTAACGCGATCGAGTCGAACCCGACTTCCTCTGCGGTCTTGGCTAGATCGATCATCTGCTCGATCGGCCCCATCGCAATGCTGAGGGTGTATTTCATCCGGCCGGTCACGGCTTGTCCTTTCCGACAACCCACATCGAGTAGTACTGCGAGCCGCCGCCGTAGGCGTGCCCTAGCGCCTTTCGCGCATTGGGCACCTGATGGTCGCCGCCCTTGCCCATCACCTGAATTGCCGCCTCCGCGAAGCGAATCAGGCCGGAGGCGCCGATCGGGTTCGAGGAAAGCACGCCGCCGGACGGGTTGACCGGTAGCCGTCCGCCGATCGCGGTCTCACCCTTTTCGGTCAGCTTCCAGCCTTCGCCCTCGGCGGCAAATCCCAGGTTTTCCAACCACATCGGCTCGAACCAGGAGAACGGCACATAAATTTCGGCGGCGTCGATCTCGTCGATCGGACTGGTGATGCCGGCCGCTTTCCACAGCGCTGCCGCAGCGTCCCGGCCCGCCTGCGGGCTGACCTGGTCGCGTCCGGAGAACGCCAGCGGCTCGGTGCGCAGCGCGGTGGCATGGATCCAGGCCACCGGATGTCCTTGGGCCAGGCGGGCATCGGCGATCTCCTCGTTGCCGATCACCACCGCGCAGGCACCGTCGGAGGACGGGCAGGTTTCGTCGTAGCGGATCGGGTCCCACAGCATGGGCGACTGCATCACCTTCTCGACGGTGATATCGGGCTGATGCAGGTGCGCCAGGGGGTTGCGGGCGCCGTTGAGCCGGTCCTTGGTCGCGACGATGGCGCCGATGTGGGTCGGCGCCCCGGAGCGCCGGATGTAGGCCCGTACATGCGGCGCGAAGTAGCCACCGGCGCCCGCTCCAACCGGCTTGATGAAGGGAATCGGAATCGACAACGCCCACATGGCGTTTGATTCCGACTGCTTCTCCCACGCCATCGCCAGCACCCGGCGGAACTTTCCGGACTGCACCAGGCTGGCTGCCACCACGCCGGTGGATCCGCCGACTGAACCCGCGGTATGCACCCGGATCAGCGGCTTGCCGGTGGCGCCCATGGCGTCGGCCATGAACAGCTCCGGCATCATGACGCCTTCGAAGAAGTCGGGGGCCTTGCCGACGACGACGGCGTCGATGTCGTCGAAGGTGGACCCGGAATCTTCCAATGCCCTATCGATGGCCTCACGCACCAAGCCGTTCATCGAAACGTCTTGGCGCTTGGCGACATACTTCGTTTGGCCGGTGCCGAGTACCGCGGCGAGCCGTGCCGTTGCGCCGGCCATCAGATCTGTCCTTCCATGACCGCGACCAGGTTTTGTTGCAGCGCAGGACCGCTGGTCGCATGGGCGAGCACCTTGTTCGCGGACCCGTTCCAGATATGTTGTGCGGCAAAGCCGATTCGCTCCAGGCCGGCGACGAACATTGGATTGGCAGCCAGCGCACCGCCGGACGGATTGACCTTTGTCTGGTTGGTGAGGCCGATGGCTTCGGCGAGGATCAGGTGCTGGTGGGTGAACGGCGCGTGGATTTCGGCGACGTCGATACCGGTATTGGCACCGGCGGCTTTGGCCGACGCCGCGGTGGACGTCGAGACCGTGAGGTCGCGCACGCCGAGCGACGGGGATTCGATGCGGTGCTCGATTCCTGTTATCCAGGCGGGCTTTTCGCGCAGCTCCCGGGCGCGATCGTCGGCGGCGAGCACGATGGCGGCGGCGCCGTCGGTGATCGGTGCGATGTCGTGCCGGCGCAGCGGGTCGTTGAAGAACGGGCGGGCGAGCAGCTCGTCGATGCTCTTGGCCGGCTTCTCGGAGTCGTTGCGTTCTGAGTACGCAAACGAGTCGAGCGCTACTTGCGCCATTTGCTCGGGTGTCCACTTGCCTTGGTCCAGGCCGATGCGGGCCTGCAGACCGGCCATCGACACCGAGTCCGGCCACAGCGGCGCGACGGTATACGGGTCGGTCTGGCGGGACAGGATCTGTCTCAAGATTCCCGCCGAGGACTTGCCGAAGCCGTACACCAGCGCGGTGTCGACTTCGCCGGTGAGGATCTTGATGTAGGCCTCGTAGAGGGCCCACGCGGCGTCCATCTCGACGTGCGATTCGTTGATCGGCGGGACGGCGCCGATCGAGTCGATGGCCGAGATGAACGAAAATGCCCTTCCAGCAAGGTAATCCGACGATCCGGAGCACCAGAAGCCGATATCCTTCTGGCGGATGCCCAGTTCTTCGTAGAGCTGGGCGAAGCAGGGCATCAACATCTCGACACCGTTGGTGGTGCCGTCGGTGCGGCGGACATGCGGGGCGTGGGCGAAGCCGACCACCGCGACATTGCGAGTGCTCATATTGCTGTGGGGCCCCTTACAGGTGGTGTTTGTAGGTGTCGTACTCGGCGTCCGGTTCGCCGGTGGGCCGGAAGTATTCGATGTTGTCGATGCCAAAACCCCATTCCTCGCGGGGTTTCCATACCGCTTCGACGCGCATGCCCATCCGGACCTCGTGCGCGTCGACGTCGGCGACCAGGTGCAGGACCGGGATGTCGGCGCCGTCGAGCAACACGTAGGCGGCCACGTACGGCGGCTTGATGCGCTGGCCCTGGAACGGGATGTTGATGATGGCGAACGTGGTGACCGTGCCCTTGTCCGACAGTTCGACGAACTCGGTGGTCGGCTGGCCGGTGGCCGGGTCGGCACCGTGCGGCGGGAAGTAGACCTTTCCGGCTTCGCCAGTCCTGGCACCGAGCAGCTTGCCCTCGGCGATGGCGCGTAGATAGGCGCTTTCCTCGTGGGAGGCGGTGTGCTGGATGGTCAGCTGGATCGGGGTGACGATCATGGTGACCGGATCCTGGTCCTGGCCGGGCTCGGGGACCGGTTCGGCTTCCTCGCCCAGCTTGAAGTAGGCGATGTCGGTGATGGCGCCCTGGGGCTCGTCGGCCCAGTGCACATGTACCCGGGCGCCGGTGTTGATCGCCTCGGGTTTTCCAGCGTCTACGGCATGCATGAGCAGCGTATCGGCGCCGTCGAGCTTGATCAGTGCCCAGGCGAAGGGCTTATCGAGCGGCTGGCCCGGTAGCGGGTCGGGTTGCCACGTCCACGATGCGACGGTGCCGACGCTGGCCACCGGTACCATCTCGCCCAGCGGTTCGTAGCTGACCGGGTCGTATTCCGCCGGCGGCACATGCACTCGGCCATCGGTTCCGCGGACACCCAAAATGCGGCGCTCCCGCAACGCGGTGAAGAACTTGCCTAGGGTGGGACCTACCGAACGGGTGTAGTCGAAGGACAACGTCAACGGCGCGGAGAGAGGCGGCTCAGGGTGATCGATCAGGGTCGGGCCGCTCGAACTGGCTGTCACGCCTTCGAGTAGAACAGGTTCTAAGAATCGTTTCAACATCCGCATATAGAAGGCCCTTCGCGGGGGCCTCGAGGAGGCAGCTATGAAGCTCGGACTGCAACTCGGCTACTGGGGCGCGCAGCCGCCGGACAACACCGCCGAGTTCGTCGCCGCCGCCGAAGACGCCGGATTCGATGCCGTGTTCACCGCCGAAGCGTGGGGATCGGACGCCTACACACCGCTGGCCTGGTGGGGTTCGTCGACTTCCCGGGTGCGGCTGGGCACGTCGGTGGTGCAGCTGTCCGCGCGCACCCCGACGGCCTGCGCGATGGCCGCCCTGACCCTGGATCACCTCTCCGGTGGCCGGCACATCCTGGGACTGGGTGTGTCGGGGCCGCAGGTGGTCGAAGGCTGGTACGGCCAGAAATTCCCCAAGCCGCTGGCCCGCACGCGCGAATACATCGACATCATCCGGCAGGTGTGGGCCCGTTCGGCGCCGGTTACCAGTGCTGGTCCGCACTACCCGTTGCCGTTGACCGGTTCTGGGACAACCGGACTGGGCAAGGCGTTGAAGCCAATCACCCATCCGCTGCGCCCCGACATCCCGATCATGCTGGGCGCCGAGGGGCCCAAGAATGTCGCGCTGGCCGCCGAGATCTGCGACGGCTGGCTGCCCATCTTCTATTCGCCGCGGATGGCCGACATGTACAACGAATGGCTTGACGAGGGGTTCGCCCGGCCGGGCGCGCGGCGTTCGCGCGAGGACTTCGAGATCTGCGCTACCGCGCAGATCGTCGTCACCGAGGACCGATCCGCGGCGTTTACCGCGATCAAGCCGTTCCTTGCGCTGTACATGGGCGGCATGGGTGCCGAAGACACCAACTTCCACGCCGACGTCTACCGCCGCATGGGCTACGCGGAAGTGGTCGACGAGGTCACCGCTTTGTTCCGTTCGCAGCAGAAGGACAAAGCCGCCGAGGTGATTCCCGACGAACTTGTCGACGACGCGATGATCGTCGGCGACCTGGACTACGTGCGTAAGCAGATCGCGGCCTGGGAGGCGTCGGGCGTGACCATGATGGTGGTGGCCGCTCGTAGCGTTGATCAGGTACGCGACTTGGCGGCGCTGGTCTAGCGCCGGTCCTTGCCAGGGCGGTAGAACGCGTTCTAGATTGGCTCGATGGCAGCGTCACAACACACCATCGCGGGCACGGTACTCACGATGCCGGTGCAGATCCGCAAGGCCACTCAGCACATGGCGATGTTTTCGGTGGACGCCAACGCCGCCCAGCGGATGATCGACTACAGCGGTCTGCAGGTGGCCCGGTTTCTGCCGGGGCGCGCCGCGGTGGTTCTGGTACTCGCGCATTTCATCGACGGCGACCTGGGCGAGTACCACGAGTTGAGCACCAATGTGATGGTCAATCAGCCCGGTTCGGGTGCGTCGGGGTTGCGCGCGCTGCAGTCCGCCTTCGTTCATCACATGCTCGTCGACCAGGCATTCACTTTGGAAGCGGGACGAACGATTTGGGGATTCCCGAAAGTGATGGCCGAGTTCGCGATTCGTTCGGGCGGTGAGCTGGCCTTCGAGGTGCGCGCCGACGGTCGGCTCGTGGTCGACATGGAATTTGCTCGCGCGCTGCCGATTCCGTCGGTGCTGGATTCCCGCGAGCAGCAGCTGCGCTCTTATGCGCACCGTGATGGCCATACGTTGGAGACGGAATACACGATGACTTCTTCGGGTTCACGCTACCGGCCGGGCGGTGTTCGGCTGCGGCTCGGGGATCACCCCTACGCCAAAGAGCTTGCCTCGCTGGGCCTTCCGAAGCGCGCGATGGTCTCCAGCTCCGCTGCCAACGTACAGATGACCTTCGGTGACGCTCAGGAGATTTCATGACCTTGACTGAACTGCAGACCAGGCCCGACGTCGATCTGACCGACGGCACGTTCTACGGCAGCCGTGAGGCGCGCGCGGCATATCGTTGGATGCGCGCGCATGAGCCGGTGTTTCGGGACCGCAACGGGCTGGCTGCGGCTTCGACCTACCAGGCCGTGATCGACGCCGAACGGCAGCCGGAGTTGTTCTCCAACGCCGGCGGCATCCGGCCCGACCAGGACGCCCTGCCGATGATGATCGACATGGACGACCCCGCACATCTGTTGCGGCGCAAGCTCGTCAATGCCGGTTTTACCCGCAAGCGAGTGAAGGACAAGGAAGCTTCGATCAATGCGCTGTGCGACACGCTGATCGACGCGGTGTGCGAACGCGGCGAGTGCGACTTCGTGCGCGACCTGGCCGCGCCGCTGCCCATGGCGGTGATCGGCGACATGCTCGGGGTGCGTCCAGAGCAGCGGGAAATGTTCCTGCGCTGGTCCGACGATCTGGTGACATTCCTGAGTTCCCATGTGTCCGAAGAGGATTTCCAGGTCACCATCGACGCGTTCGCGGCCTACAACGATTTCACCCGGGGCACGATTGCGGCACGCCGGGCTGAGCCGACCGACGACTTGGTGAGCGTGCTGGTCAGTTCTGAAGTCGACGGGGAGCGGCTGTCCGACGACGAGCTGATCATGGAGACGTTGCTGATTCTGATCGGCGGCGACGAGACCACCCGGCACACGTTGAGCGGCGGTACTGAGCAATTGCTGCGCAACCGCGATCAGTGGGAGCTGGTGCAGCGCGACCCGTCGTTGCTGCCCGGGGCCATCGAGGAGATGCTGCGCTGGACGGCGCCGGTGAAGAACATGTGCCGGATGCTGACTCGGGATGCCGACTTCCATGGCACGGCGCTGCGCGAGGGCGAGAAGATGATGCTGCTCTTCGAGTCGGCGAATTTCGACGAAACCGTGTTCGATCAGCCGGAGAAGTTCGATGTGCAGCGAAACCCGAATAGCCACTTGGCGTTTGGCTTCGGCACGCATTTCTGCCTGGGCAATCAGCTGGCCCGGCTGGAGCTGTCCATCATGACGGGCAAGGTGCTGCAGCGGCTTCCGGACTTGCGGCTGGCCGTTGCTGATTCGTCCTTACCGCTGCGGCCGGCGAACTTCGTCTCCGGTTTGGAATCGATGCCGGTGGTTTTCACGCCGACCGCGCCACTGGGCTAGTTCGGCTGGTCTGGCTGGCTCGGCGCGCCCAGGCCGTCGCCACCCGTCCTCGGACCCCGCCCGGGGTGTCCTCGGCCGTCACCCGGATGACGATCCACCCCAGGTCCGAGAGCGCGTCGAAGCGTGCGATGTCCCGGTTGAATTGGCGTCGGTCGGTTCGATGGTGGTCGCCTTCGTACTCCACCGCAATCTTGAGGTCTGCCCAACCCATATCGAGCACGGCGATCTGCTCGCCGTAGTCGCCGTACACCGGGATCTGGGTTTGCGGCCTTGGGTAGCCGTCATCGATGAGCAGGAGCCGCAGCCAGGTCTCTCTTGGTGATTCGGCACCGGCGTCCACAAGGGTGAGGGCGTGTCGTGCCCTTCTGATGTTGCGGTGGCCTTTGTAGCGGTCGGTCAGTTGCTTGGCTGCCTCGATGTCTTGCTTAGTGGCTCGGGTAAGGGCGTCGATGGCCGCGACTGCTTTGCCGAGTGGGTAGCGGCCGGCCAGATCGAATGCGGTGCGGGCCGGTGTGGTTGCGGGTAGGCCGGACACGAGCTGGATTTCGTCCGGCGCCAGGCGATCCGACCAGGTTGTGATGCCCTGCGGTGGACGGCGGTATGCGTACAGCAGCTGAGCCGGCTGGCGTGGGTCGACCCATTTCGCGCCGTGCAGTGCTGCCGCGGATTCTCCCGCGATCACGCCACGCCGGCGCGACCACAGCCAGGCCGCGTGGGCCCGGGTGATGGCGGTCAGTCCGGCGTCGGGGGAGTCGGGGGAGAGGTAGACGTCGGGATGCAGGGCACGGTATCGGCTTCTCAGTTGATACGGCGTCAGGGCGCCGGATGCGACGGCTTCGCTGCCGATAAACGGTTCATGCATGGGGGCAGTGTGGCGCTGGGCGCCGACAGCTTCGCCGAACGTGCGCTGGGTGCGAGAAAACGCGCGGATTCTCGCGGTGGGTGCACGCTCGGCGGAGGGGGCGCTAGCGGTTCTGGAAGTTGGGCTTGCGCTTTTCGGCGAACGCGCGCGGGCCTTCTTTCGCGTCGTCAGACAAGAACACCTGGATGCCGATCTGGGTGTCTGTCTTGAACGCCTCGTTCTCGTGCATGCCCTCGGTCTCGCGGATGGTCTTTAGGATCGCTTGCACGGCCAGCGGGCCGTTGTTCTCAATGATCTCGGCGAGCTCGAGGGCCTTCGTCAGCGCCTGGCCGTCGGGCACCACATGACCGATCAGACCCATCTCCTTGGCCTCGGCTGCGGTGATGTGCCGTCCGGTCAAGAGCAGGTCGCACGCCACGGTGTAGGGGATCTGGCGCACCAGCCGCACAGCCGAACCGCCCATGGGATAAAGGCTCCACTTGGCCTCGGAGATGCCGAACTTCGCGCTTTCACCGGCGACGCGGATGTCGGTGCCCTGCAGGATTTCGGTGCCGCCGGCTATCGCGGGTCCTTCGACGGCGGCGATTAGTGGCTTGGTCAGCCGGCGGCCCTTGAGCAGAGCATCGATGCGCGACGGATCGTAGCTGCCGTCTTTGAACGAATCGCCCGGCGGCTTCTGGGTTGCCGCCTTCAGGTCCATGCCGGCGCAGAAGTAGCCACCGGCCCCGGTCAGGATGCAGCACCGGATGTCCGGGTCGTTGTCGACACGGTCCCAGGCTTCGACCATGATCTGCATCATTTCGGTGCTCAGCGCGTTGCGGCGGTGCGGCCGGTTCATTGTGACGATGAGCGTGTGATTGCGCTGCTCGACCAGTGCGTCTGGTTCGGATGCGTTTGCTGGCGCTGCGGTCACTGGTGCTCCCTTGTGCTCGACAGTGGGCATGAGCTTGTCAAGAAATGTAACACGTTCTAATTTGGGTGCCGTGGCCCTGAATATTGCCGATCTCGCTGAGCACGCCATCGATGCTGTGCCTGACCGTGTCGCCCTCATCTGCGGTGACGAAAAGCTGACCTACGCGCAACTGGAAGAGAAAGCCAACCGGCTGGCGCACTACCTGATCGATCAGGGCGTCAAGCAGGACGACAAGGTTGGACTGTACTGCCGCAACCGCATCGAGATCGTCATCGCGATGCTGGGCATCGTCAAAGCGGGCGCCATCCTGGTCAACGTCAACTATCGGTATGTCGAGGGCGAACTTCGCTACCTGTTCGAGAACTCCGACATGGTTGCGCTGGTGCACGAGCGTCAGTACGCCGACCGGGTGGCCAACGTGCTGCCCGATACCCCGAACCTCAAGACGATCCTGGTGGTCGAGGACGGCAGCGACGCTGATTTTCAGCGTTACGGGGGAGTTGAGTTCTACTCCGCGATAGAGCAGGGATCGCCGGAGCGTGACTTCGGTGAGCGCAGCGCCGATGCCATCTACCTGCTGTACACCGGCGGCACCACCGGTTTCCCGAAGGGCGTGATGTGGCGCCACGAGGACATCTACCGGGTGCTGTTCGGCGGAACCGACTTTGCGACAGGCGAATTCGTCAAGGACGAGTACGACCTGGCCAAGGCCGCGGCGGCGAATCCGCCGATGATCCGCTACCCCATTCCGCCGATGATCCACGGCGCCACCCAGTCGGCCACCTGGATGTCGATCTTTTCGGGCCAAACCACCGTGCTGGCACCGGAATTCAACGCCGACGAGGTGTGGCGCACCATTCACGAGCACAAGGTGAACCTGCTTTTCTTCACGGGCGACGCGATGGCGCGGCCGTTGCTCGACGCCCTGACCGCCGCTAACGACTACGACCTTTCCTCGCTGTTCCTGCTGGCCAGCACGGCGGCGTTGTTCTCGCCGAGCATCAAGGAGAAGCTCCTCGAGCTGCTGCCGAATCGGGTCATCACCGACTCGATTGGCTCCTCGGAGACCGGTTTTGGTGGCACCAGCATCGTCGCCGCGGGGGCCGCGCACAGCGGGGGTCCGCGGGTGAGCATCGACCACCGCACCGTCGTGCTCGACGAGGAGGGCAACGAGGTGCAGCCGGGATCCGGCGTGCGCGGCTTCATCGCGAAAAAGGGCAACATTCCGGTGGGTTATTACAAGGACGAGAAGAAGACCGCCGAGACTTTCCGCACCATTAACGGTGTGCGCTATGCGATTCCGGGTGACTACGCGCAGGTCGAAGAAGACGGTACGGTGACGATGCTGGGCCGCGGCTCGGTGTCGATCAACAGCGGCGGCGAGAAGATCTACCCCGAAGAGGTCGAGGCGGCTCTGAAGGGGCACCCCGACGTTTTCGACGCGCTGGTGGTCGGCGTGCCGGATCCGCGGTACGGCCAGCATGTGGCCGCCGTCGTGCAGGCCCGGGTTGGGTCTCGGCCTTCGCTGGCCGAGCTGGATAGCTTCGTTCGTTCGGAAATCGCGGGATACAAAGTGCCACGCAGCCTTTGGTTCGTCGAGGAGGTAAAGCGTTCGCCGGCCGGCAAGCCGGACTACCGCTGGGCCAAGGAACAGACCGAAGCGCGCCCGGCCGACGACGTGCATTCCGCGCACGTGGCAACTGGAGCGTGACGGACTTCGTCAAGGAGAACACGGCGGCACCTGCTGGTTACTTTGCATGGGAAGCCGCAGGGCTGCAATGGCTTTCGGACGTCGGCGGTGGGGTGCCGTGTGCCGAGATTGTTTCGGTGGACACGACGAGGTTGACGCTGCGCCGGCTTGAGTCGGTGCCGCCGAGCGCTGCGGCGGCGGTCGTATTCGGCGGCCGACTGGCTGTCACGCACGATGCGGGTGCACCCGCATTCGGTGTGGGACCTGACGGCTGGGATGGGCCGGGGTTCTTCGGTCCGCTGTCGCAGCCGTTGCCGATGTCGTTGCGGGGGCACGCGAGTTGGGGTGAGTTCTACGCTTTGGAGCGGCTGATGCCGATGGCCGAGCTTGCGGCGCCGCGGCTCGATGCTTCCACCCGTGCGGCTGTCGCTGGTGTCATAACACGTTGTCGTGCAGGTGATTTCGCCGACGACGACCGCCCGGCGCGGCTGCACGGCGATCTGTGGGGCGGCAACGTGATGTGGACACGCGATGGTGTGGTGCTGATTGACCCGGCTGCGCACGCCGGCCACCGCGAGAGCGATCTGGCGATGCTGGCGCTGTTTGGCTGCCCACACTACGAGGCGGTGATCGACGGCTATCAACGGGTGCGGGCGCTGAAACCGGGCTGGCGCAAGCGCATTGGGCTACACCAACTGTATCCATTGCTGGCGCATGTGGTGTTGTTCGGCGGGGGACATGCACGGCGGACGCATGCCGTGGCTCGTGCAGCGCTGGAGGTTTAGCCGGGGGTACTCGAACGCATCGGTCCGGGCGGTAGTGCCTTGGATGCTGTCGGCGCTCGCGGTGCCCGTGGCCGCGATCAGCCGACTATCCGCCGGTGCCGCCGGTGCCGGCGGTGCCGCCGGTGCCGCCGGTGCCTCCGGTGGCGCCGGTGTTAGACCCGCCGGGACTGCCGCCGGTGCCATCGGTGCCGTCTCCTCCTGGGCTAGTACCACCGCTTCCGGCGCCGCCCTTGCCGCCTTTGCCGCCGTCGCCGCCCTCGCCGCCATCACCGCCGCTGCCGGTGCCGGTGCCGTTGCCACCGGCGCCACCGGTACCGCCGATGCCGCCGGCGCCACCAGTCCCACCGTCAAAGAAACTGCTTCCGGTACCGCCCGCGCCGCCGACCCCGCCATTGCCTCCGATGCCTCCGTCGCCGCCGTTGCCGTTACCGCTGCCGCCGGCGCCGCCTTTGCCTCCGGCGCCACCGGCGGCGCTGTTCCCGCCGGCGCCGCCGTTGCCGTTGGCCAAGGACGAAACGCTGCCGCCGGTTCCGCCGGTGCCTGCGTTGCCGCCAGCGCCGCCTTTACCGCCGGTCCCGCCGCCGTCGCCGCCGGTGCCGCCGTCGCCGCCGATGCCGCCAGCGCCGGCAGCGCCGCCGGCGCCACCGGCCTTGATGCTTGAGCCGGTGTAGCCGCCGCCGTTGCCGCCGTTTCCGCCGGTGCCGCCGGCGCCACCGATGCCACCGGTGCCTCCGCCGGAGCCGCCTTTACCGCCGGTCCCGCCGGTGCCGCCGGCGCTGCCGGTGCCGCCGGCGCGACCGCTGCTGTTGTCGGTCGTGGCGTTGCCGCCGTTGCCGCCGCCGCCGCCGGCACCTCCGGCGCCGCCATCGCCGCCGGCAGCGCCGTTGCCCCCAGCGCCTCCGTTACCCGCGGTGCCGGCGTTGCCGCCGCGACCGCCCGAGCTACCCCCGGCGGGGTAGCCGTTGCCGCCGGTGCCGGCCTTGCCGCCGGCACCGCCATCGCCGCCGTCGCCGCCATTGGTGGTAAGGCCGCCGGTACCGCCGGCCCCGCCGGCGCCACCATTGCCGGCGCTGCCGCCGGTACCGGCCGTGCCGGTTGGGCCGCTATTACCGCCGGCGCCGCCGGCGCCACCGATGCCGCCGGTACCGCCATTACCGCCGGTGCCGGTGCCGGTACCGGTACCACCGGCGCCGCCGTTGCCGCCCACGCCGCCGGTGCCGCCAATTCCGCCGTTCGTGCTGTTGTATCCGTCACCGCCTACGCCGCCGGCCCCGCCTTGGCCGCCGACGCCGCCGTTGCCGGCGTTTCCGTTACCGGTGCCGCCGTTACCGCCTTTGCCGCCGTCGCCACCGGCGGCGCCGTTGCCACCCACGGCGGGGGCAGTGCCGAGGCCGCTAAAGCCGGCGTTTCCGCCGGTGCCTGCGGCACCGCCGTCACCGCCTATGCCTCCCGTCCCGCCACCGGCGCCGCCGAGGCCGCCGTTGCCACCGAGGCCACCAGCGCCAGCGGCGCCGCCGTCGCCCGAGAGGATCCCGCCGCTGCTGCCGTTGCCGCCGTTGCCGCCGTTGCCGCCCTTGCCGCCGGTGCCTCCGGCGCCGCCAGAACCGCCAGTGCCCCCGGCGCCGCCAGCGCCGCCAGTGCCGCCAGCGCTGCCGGTGCCACCGTCGGCGTCGCTGCCACCGCCGGTGCCGGCGGCGCCACCGTTTCCGCCGTTTCCGCCGGTGCCACCAGCGCCGCCGTTGCCGCCGGCAGCGCCGCTGCCTCCGGTGCCTCCGGTGCCCGCCGTTCCGGCGTTGCCACCGTCGTTGGACGTGCCGGAGCCGCCGCTTCCGGCGTTGCCCCCGCTGCCGCCGGTGCCGCCGCTGCCGCCGGTGCCGACGCCGCTGGTGCCGCCGTTGCCGCCGAGGCCGCCGGCGCCGGCGTTGCCGCCTTGGCCGCCGAGGCCGCCGCTACCACCGCCACCGCCGTTGCCGCCGCCGCCGCCGTTGCCGCCGTTGCCGCCGATGCCCGCGGTGCTGGTGCCGGCGGCGCCGCCATTGCCGCCGTTGGCGCCGTTGCCGCCGGTGCCGCCGATACCGCTGAAGCCGCCCGCCCCGCCGCCGCCGCCGCTGCCGCCGGCGCCGCCGGTGCCGCCGGCGCCCCCGGCGCCGGTTCCAACGCCGTTGCCGCCTTGGCCGCCGATGATGCCTACGGTGCCGTTGCCGCCGGCACCGCCGTTGCCGCTAGTGCCGCCTTTGCCCCCGGTGCCGCCGTTGCCGCCGTTGCCTCCGTTGCCCCCAGCACCGCCCGCACCGTTGCCGCTGCCGCCCGCACCGCCGGTGCCGGCAGCGCCGGCAGTGCCGGCGTTGCCGCCTTGGCCGCCGGTGCCGGTGCTCACGGTGTTGGCGCCGCCGGTGCCGCCGGCGCCGCTAGTGCCGCCGGTGCCGCCTTGGCCGCCGGTACCGCTGCCGGCGCCGCCGGTGCCGCCGCTTCCGGCATTGCCGCCGTTGCCACCGGCACCACCGGTACCGCCGGTACCGGAACCTGAACTGCGACTGCCACCGGTGCCGCCTGCGCCGCCGGCGCCTGCGTTGCCGCCTTGGCCGCCGGTGCCGCCGCCGGCGCCGCTGATGCCGTCGCCGCCGAGGCCGCCGGCGCCGCCGGCGCCGCCTTTGCCGCCGATGCCCCCGGTGCCCGCGGTGGCGGTCGATGCGCCGCCGGCCCCGCCGGTGGCGCCGGTGCCGCCCTGGCCGCCGGTTCCGCCGACGCCATTGGCCCCACCGCCACTGCCTCCGGCGCCGGCAAGCCCACCTATGCCTCCATTGCCGCCGGCCCCGCCGATTCCGCCGGTGTAGGCGGAGCCGGCGCCGGCGCCCGGGGTTCCGCCGTTGCCGCCCGCCCCGCCAGTTCCGCCGTTGCCGCCGGTTCCGCCGCCGGCGCCGCCAGTGCCGCCGGTGCCTGCTGTGCCGCCGAGGCCGCCTTTGCCGCCGGTCCCGCCGGTGCCGCTGGAGCCGGTGTTGGCGCCGCCGCCTCCGCCGATGCCGCCTGCGCCGGCGTTGCCGCCCTGCCCGCCCTGGCCGCCGCCCACGCCGCCGATGCCAGCACCGCCGGTGCCTCCTGTGCCGCCGCCGCCGCCTTTGCCGCCGATCCCGCCGGTGCCAGCGCTGGCCGTTGAGTTGCCGCCATTTCCGCCGGTGGCGCCCGTGCCGCCCTGGCCACCGGTTCCACCGACGCCGTTAGCGCCGCCGCCACTTCCCCCGGCGCCAGCAATACCACCCGCGCCGCCGTTTCCGCCGGCCCCACCGACGCCCCCGGTGTAGGCGGAACCGAGGCCGGTGCCGCTGGCGGCGCCGTTTCCGCCGTTGCCGCCGGTGCCGCCGGTGCCGCCCGTGCCGCCGCCTGCGCCGCCGGTGCCTCCGGCGCCGGCGATGCCGCCGGTGCCGCCTGCGCCGCCGGTTCCGCCGGCGCCAGTGCCTGAGGTGCGATTGGCGCCGACGGCGCCTGCGCCGCCGTCGCCGGCGTTGCCACCTTGGCCGCCCTTGCCACCGCCTACGCCGCCAAGACCGGCACCACCTGCGCCGCCGTTGCCGCCGTTACCGCCGGTGCCGCCGGCACCGCCGGTAGCCGCGTTCCCTGTCGCGGTGCCGCCGCCCCCGCCGGTTCCGCCGGTACCGCCCTGGCCACCAACTCCGCCGACGCCGTTGGTGCTCCCACCCGCGCCGGCAGCACCAGCAGCACCGCCCGTGCCCCCGGCGCCGCCCTTACCGCCGATGCCAGCGACGCCCGCGGTCGAACCGGTCGAACCGCTACCGCCGGTTCCGCCGGTGCCACCCTTACCGCCGATACCGCCGTTTCCGCCGGCCCCGCCGCCTGTTCCGCCGATCCCAGCGCCACCGGTTCCGCCGGCTCCCGCGTTACCGCCGGCGAACGCGGCACCGCCGGTTGCGCCACTGCCCGCGCTGGCGTTGGTGCCGTTACCGCCTTGGCCGCCGTTACCACCGATGCCGCCTTGACCGCCAGTGCCGGGGGCGCCGGTGGCGCCGCCGCTGCCGCCGGTGCCGCCCGTGCCGGCCGCGCCGCCGGTCCCGCCGGCGCCCGCGGCTCCGCCCGTGCCGCCGGTGCCGCCGGTGCCGCCAACGCCGGTAGTGCTGTCGGCGCCGGAGCCGCCCGCACCGCCGATTCCGCCCGTGCCGCCCGCGCCGCCCTTGCCGCCGGTGCCGTTGGTGCCGCCGGTGCCGGAGCCGCCGCCCTGGCCGCCTTGGCCGCCGGCGCCGCCGGCGAATCCGGTGCCGCCGGTGGCGCCGCTGCCTGCGGCGGCGTCGGTGCCGTTGCCGCTGTTGCCACCCTGGCCGCCGACGCCGCCCTGGCCGCCGGTGCCGGCGTTGCCGGTGGCGCCGGCCGTTCCGCCGGTGCCGCCGGTACCCACCGCCCCGCCGCTGCCGCCGGCTCCGGCGGTGCCGCCTTGGCCGCCGGTGCCGCCGGTGGCGCCGATGCCGGTGGTGCTGTTGGCGCCCGAACCACCGGTGCCGCCGATTCCGCCGGTGCCGCCGGTGCCGCCCTTGCCGCCGGTGCCGTTGGTGCCGCCGGTGCCGGAGCCGCCGCCCTGGCCGCCTTGGCCGCCCTTGCCGCCGGCGAATCCGGTGCCGCCGGTGGCGCCGCTGCCCGCGGTGGCGTTGGTGCCGTTGCCGCTGTTGCCACCCTGGCCGCCGACGCCGCCCTGGCCGCCGGTGCCGGCGTTGCCGGT
>NZ_LQPW01000040.1 GCF_002116635.1 Mycobacterium szulgai
CTGTTGCGGCGGCGGCAGCTGCTGCGGTGGCGGCGGCTGCTGCCTTCTAGGTGGCGGCGGGGTCGCGACGGGCCGGGGTGGCGCCAAAATCTTGTCCGCCGGCGGCGGTGGCGGTGCCGGAAGGGGCGGCGGTGTCGGCGGAGTGGCCTGTCTGGGGGAAACCGCTCCGGTACGCGCGACGATCCTCGGGTAACCGCCGTCCTCCGCCAATGTCACTGCCCGAACCGACCTGAATTGCGGCTGTGTCGTCGGCATATCGGTGACGTACCGCGACGGCGACACCGAAGCGATCTTGCCGCGATTTGCCGGGCAGTAAGCCTCGACCGACGCAATGACAAACCGGGTCTCGGTGCGGACTACGCGGTCGACGGGGTACATCTGCTCGGGCGGGTCGACGTTGTAGGCATTCTTGATAAGCGCGTCCACGACAGCGTCCACCGGCATGCCGGCGTCAAGCTTCTTACACACCTTGTGGGCAGTAACGATCAGACTGGGCACGTTCCTGAGCGCGGGGATTTCCAATTGATCGAGTACTGCCAGGAAATGCTCGTCCTGGCTCGGGTCTGCCGCTGCCGAGCTGCTGTGCCAGATTGCAGAACCGGTGAACAACATGGTGGCGGTGGCAAGCAGGCAGGCCGCGTGACTGGTGATGTGGGTGGACATGGCAGGGGTCTCCATTCTTTTGCCTGCCACTGAGCGGGCTGGGATCGTGGCCCGCACCACAGGCAGGGCTTCAAATCGACTTCCCCCGAATTCCCTGCCGAAACGTCGCCGTACCTGCGGCGAAAGACCTTCTAGCGGTGTGTGGTTGCCGGCCGATGCCCAACCCGGTTACCGCACGATTCACGCTATTTCCGGGTCGCACTTCTTACTATCGCCGGCACAGCCGCTTCCCTATGCTGAGCGAGTGCCAAACAACTATCGGGTAGTGCAATGGACCACCGGGAACGTCGGCAAGAGCTCACTGCAGGCAATCGTGAAGAACCCCGCCTTGGAATTGGTGGGCTGCTATGCCTGGTCGGCCGAGAAGGCCGGACGCGACGCCGGCGAATTGTGCGGCATCGAGCCGCTAGGCCTGCCCGCCACCAACGATGTCGACGCGCTGCTGGCACTGAAACCGGACTGCGTGGTCTACAACCCGATGTGGATCGACGTCGACGAGCTGGTGCGCATTCTGGCGGCGGGCGTCAACGTGGTGACGACCGCGGCGTTCATCACTGGCCACAATCTGGGCGCCGGCCGCGACCGGATCCTTGAGGCTTGCCAACAGGGCGGCTCGACGATTTTCGGCTCCGGCGTCAGCCCGGGTTTCGCCGAGCTGCTGGCCATCGTGTCGGCGCTGGTGTGCAGCCGGGTCGACAAGATCACCGTGAACGAGGCCGCCGACACCACGTTCTACGACTCCCCGGAGACGGAGAAGCCGGTGGGTTTCGGCCAGCCGATCGATCACCCCGACCTGCAGCAGATGGCGGCCCGCGGAACGGCGGTCTTCGGCGAGGCCGTTCGGCTGGTGGCCGACGCGCTCGGCGTCGAACTCGACGAGATCCGCTGCGTTGCCGAATTCGCGCAAACCACGGCCGATCTCGACCTCGGGTCGTGGACGATACCGGCGGGTTGCGTCGCGGGCACCTACATCAGCTGGCAGGGCATCGTCGGCGGCAAGACGCTGATCGACCTCAACGTGCGGTGGCGCAAGGGGCAGACGCTGGAGCCGGATTGGAAGATCGAGCAGGACGGCTGGGTCATCCAGGTTGACGGGCTGCCCAGCGTGACCACCAAGGTCGGTTTCCTGCCGCCGCCGGATTTCCAGGCAGAGACGATCGCCGACTTCATGGTTATCGGGCACATCCTGACGGCCATGCCGCCGATCAACGCGATCCCTGCCGTCGTTGCAGCGGCCCCGGGCATTGCCACTTACGCCGACCTGCCGCTGACCCTGCCCCGGGGAGTGGTCCGATAGAAGGGTTCAGAATCGCTCGATACCGGGTATTTAGCAGCCCATGAGTGCCGAAGACAAAGTGAAGAACAAGATCGACGACGTGACCGGGCGGGCGAAAGAAGCCATCGGCAAGGCCACCGGCAACCCGGACACGAGGAATGAGGGCCGGGCGGATCAGGCCAAGGCGAGCTTGAAAGATGCCGGGGAGAAGATCAAGGACGCCTTCAAGAAATAGGGTGCTTGGAATGATGCGTCTCATCCCATTGGCTCGCCGCGTCGCGGTCGCGACCGGCATCGCCCTAGCCGCCGCATTGCCGGCTATAGCCGCCCCGGCCGCCGGTGCCCAGCCGTGTCCCGACGTCGAAGTGTCGTTCGCACGTGGAACCGGCGAGCCGCCGGGTGTCGGCGGCATCGGCGGAGCCTTCGTCGACGCGCTGCGCTCGCAGATCGGCGCCAAGTCGCTCAACGTGTATGCGGTCAACTACCCCGCCAGCGGCGACTTCGGCAGCCCGGATTTTCCCAAGACGGTGATCGAAGGGGTTCGTGACGCGAGCTCACATATCCAGTCCGTGGCCGCGAGCTGCCCTAATACCCGTCAGGTGCTGGGCGGCTACTCGCAGGGGGCGGCGGTGGCGGGCTACGTCACGTCGGCCGCGGTGCCCCCTGGCATCCCGGCTTCGGCGGTACCGCCGCCGATGCCGGCCGAGGTCGCCAGCCACGTCGCCGCGGTGGTGATGTTCGGTACACCCTCGCCTCAGTTCCTGGGGCAATATGGTGCACCACCGATCGCCATCGGCCCGCTGTATCAGCCCAAAGATCTTGAGCTGTGCGCGCCCGGCGACGGCATCTGCGGCGACGGCAGCGGCCCTAACGCCGCGCACACCATGTACGCGGTGAACGGCATGACGAACGAGGGTGCCGAATTCGCCGCGAGTCACCTCTAGCCCCGGCGTCGACGCCGATGACCCGTCATTGCAGAATCGCTGCATGCGTGTACTGGTAACCGGCGGGACGGGATTCGTGGGCGGCTGGACCGCCAAGGCCATTGCCGACGCGGGTCACTCGGTCCGGTTCCTGGTGCGCAATCCGCAGCGGCTGGAGACGTCCGTCGCGCAGTTGGGTGTCGACACCTCCGACCACGTTGTCGGCGATATCACCGACCGTGAATCGGTAGCCGAGGCCTTGCGTGGCTGCGACGCGGTCGTGCATAGCGCCGCCCTGGTCGACACCGATCCTCGCCAGAACCAGCAGATGCTGTCCACGAACATGGCAGGCGCCCGAAACGTGTTGGGCCAAGCGGTCCAACTCGGCCTGGATCCGGTGGTGCACGTATCGAGCTTCACCGCGCTTTTTCATCCGAATCTGGCGACGCTGACGGCGGATTTGCCGGTGGTAGGCGGAACCGACGGCTACGGCACCTCCAAGGCCCAGGTGGAGATCTACGCCCGCGGCCTGCAGGACGCCGGTGCCCCGGTGAACATCACCTATCCGGGTATGGTCCTCGGCCCGCCCGTCGGCGACCAGTTCGGCGAGGCCGGCGAAGGTGTCCGGGCGGCGCTGCAAATGCACACGATCCCCGGCCGCAACGCGGCATGGCTGGTCATCGACGTCCGCGATGTCGCCGCGCTGCACGCGGCGCTGCTGGAACCCGGCCGCGGACCCCGCCGCTACATGGTCGGCGGCCACCGGGTTCCGGTAACCGAGTTGGCGGCCATGCTGCGGCAGGTCGCCGAGACCCCCATGGTGAGCCTTCCGGTGCCCGACACCTGGCTGCGTGTCGCGGGGTCGGTGCTGGACCTGGCCGGTCCCTACCTGTGGTTCGACAACCCATTCACCGCCGCGGGCATGCAGTACTACACGCAGATGCCCGAATCCGACGACTCGCCGAGCGAGCAGGAACTCGGCATCACCTACCGGGACCCACGCACCACCCTGGCGGATACGGTCGCGGCCCTGCGCGCTTAACGGCTACAACTCCTCGGGAGGCTTCACGGCGTCGGGCGCGGGCGAATCGTTCAGCCACCTCTTCAGCCGAAGCAGCCCATTGATCACGATGCCCAGCGCCAGCAGCACCAGCACCGTCACCACGATCGCGGTGGTCACGTCATCCATAGTGACAGCATCGGAATCAAAGCGTGGCGACGTACCCCCCGTCGATGCGGTAGTCGGATCCAGTGGTGTTGCCGGCGCGATCGCTGGCCAAAAAGACGATGAGGTCGGCGACCTCCTCGGGAGTGCTGAACCGGCCCGTCGGCGCGTTGGCGGCGAGCATCTCCCGGAACTCGTCGGCGGTCTGACCGTTGGCCGCCGCGAACCCTTCGGCCGCCCCGCCCGGCTCGGTCCAGAACTCGGTCAACACCGGGCCGGGGCTCACGGAATTGACCCGAATGTTCTTCGGTCCCAGCTCTTTTGACAATGCCTTGGAAATATTTGCGACGGCCGCCTTGCCTGCACAGTAGCCGTAGGTGTCGGGGCCGGGGAGGTAGGCGTTGATCGAGCTGACGAAGACGATAGAACCGCCGCCACGCCGCTCGATCTGCGGCAGCGCTGCCCGGGTGGGCCGCACGGTGCCCATCACGTTCAGTTCCCAGCAGGCCTGCCAGTCCTCGTCGGTGATGCTGGCGAACCCGGGGTGAACCGTGGAACGGCCGACATTGTTGATCAGAACATCGATCCCGCCGCGGTCGGCTGCCGCAGCGACCAGTTCCTCGGCAGCTCCCGCCCGGGACAGGTCGACGGGCAGGAAAGACACCTGACCGGTGTCCATAAGCGCCGGCAACTGCTCCCCGCGGGTGCGCGCTCCGGCTATCACGTGCGCGCCGGCGGCGACGAGGGCTTTGCTGACGGCCAGGCCGATGCCCTTGCTGGCGCCGGTGACGACTGCAATCTTGCCCGAAAGATGCAAATCCACCCGTGCAGGCTAACGCCTCGCCGAAGCCGTCAGGCCGGTTTGACCTCAAGGCCGATGTGCACCTTGTCGATGCCGCCGCGCAGGATCGAGTGGGCGTAGAACCACCACGCGTGGTACCAGTACCGCTTCAGCACGGCGTTGTAGACCCGCTGTGTTTCCGATTTCGGCAGGACCCGAGCCACCGCTTCGACCGGCTCGCTCTTGGGCTTGCCCAGCGAGGCGCTCTTGGCCACCGTCACTCGCGGGGTATTGCGAATCCGCTTGACTTTCCACGACTCGTCGTCGGTGATCACTAGCAGCCGGTCGCCGTCGGGCACTCCCCAGATCGGAGTGGGCTTGGGTCGCCCGTCCTTGGTGAATGTGGTCAACAGCAGGTACTTCGAATTGATGACGTCCTTGAAATTGGGCACGTTCCAGGTTTCCCGTTGGCGCAGCTTCCCAAGCAATTCGGGGCTATACCGCACTCGGCGCATGCAGTTCCTGGTAGGGCGCACCAAACCGCGGCACGGTGCGAAAACCCCGCTCGTGTGCGGCGGCGGTCGCGCGCCGGATCGGCAGAATCAGTGGCACAAAGATGATCTGGTCGAGCACGATCGGCGTGACAAGCCGGTTGTGCACGAAGGCGAATGAGCTCTTGGTCGCCGGATCAGCCCACCCGATGGTCCCACCCAGACCGGCATGGCCGTAACCGCGCAACAGTCCGGGCACCGGGGATCCGTGGTAACCCAGGTGGAACGACATCGGGAACACCAGGTTCAGATCTGGGCGCAGACTCATCCTGCCTAACAGACCGCCCGCCAATTCCGTTGACAGGTACTGCGTTTCGTCGATACGTCCATCGTTTGCCAAAGCGCCGTACATTCTGGCCAGTCCACGGGCGGTTACCACCGCGTTGACCGACGGGATCTCGCTGTCCAGAAATGGGGTGTCGCCCTGCACCAAAGAGGTGATGCCCGGTACGTACATCGCGCCGAGGCCGCCGGCTACCGGCAACTCCGCCAGCCGGGGCACCAGGTGGTCGATCAAAGGGTTGGCGCGGGTGTATTGCGGAAACATGATCTGCGCCGGTTGGGTCGGCGCATCCGCCGCAGGACGCCCCAGGTGCAGACCGTCGGTGTCCAGTGGCTGTGCGACCTCACGGCGGAACAACTCGCGCATGCCCATGCCGGTGATCGCCCGGGCCAGACCCGAGGCCAGCCAGCCGTAGGTGACGGCATGGTAGGCGGCACGCCCGAACAGCCGATCCACGGGTGCGGCCGCAATCCGCTCTTCCATCAGCCGATGATCGAGCAACTCCTCCTTGCCGATGCCTTTGAGGTGCGACAGCCCGGCGCGGTGGCGCAGCATGTCGCGCACGGTGATTTCCGACTTGCCGTTCGCCCCGAACTCCGGCCAGTACTGTGCGATCGGCGCGTCGTATGACAGCAGCCCGCGGTCGGCGAGGCGGTGCAGGACCGTCGCCGCCACCCCTTTGCTGGCAGAAAAGACCATGGCGCCGGTATCGGCGGTCCAGAGGGCCTCGCCGCGACGGTCCGACCAGCCGGTCCAGACGTCCACGACGGGTTCGCCATCGACGTACACCGATAGGGCACCACCACCGAACCGCCGGCCGGCGAACAGCCGCGCGAAGGTTTGCACGGCGCAGGTGAAGCGGGCGTCGGCAGCACCCTGCACGTGGGCCGGCAGCCCGTTGCCGGGTTCCAGAATGCTCATGGCGATACCCCCTGTGGGCTGCGGCAATGCCAATACATGAGAACCATATTATCACTTACGAATAAAGTGATTCTCAGGATGCTGCGCCGCTTGCTGGGCAAGCTGGACCCGGGAGTTGAAGCCGAGCTTGGTGTAGACGTGGGTGAGGTGTGTCTGCACTGTGCGTGGCGAGACGAACAGCCGCTGGGCGATGTCCTTGTTGGAAAGACCTTGGCCCACCAGGCGTACCACGTCGAGTTCGGCTCGAGTCAGTGCCGCCCAGCCACTTGATGCCCGCTTGCGTTCACTGCGGCCGCGCTGGAGGTAGCCGATAGCTTCCTCGGCGGAGAACGCGGCACCATGGGCCCACGCACTGTCGAATTCGTCGTCGCCCATCGCGGCGCGCAGGGCCGCTACCGACTTCTGCTGGCCGGCGTCATAGATCTTGAACCGCACCGCCCCCATCCGTTGCCGGATGCCTTCGGCCGCGCCGAGCAGGCGGGCGGCCTCGCGGTGGCTGCCCTGTTCAGCCGCCAGCGCACCGAGGCACTCGAGGATGTCGGGCAGGCAGGTGTGCGCACCGACGTCAGCCGCGCATGTCAGCGCGTCGTACGCCGCCCGTTCGGCTAATTCCGGCTCGCCTTCGGCCATCGCCACTCGGGCGCGGGTGGTCAGAGCCAGGCAACGGTGCCACCCCGTCGTCACCGAGGCGGCCTCGCCGGCGCAGTGCCTGGCCCCGGTCACGTTCCCGCCGGCGAGGGCGATCTGTGCCTTGAAACTGTGCCAGAAGGTCGCCGCGTGTGGCTGCACACTGAGCTTGTGCCAGGCCAGATCGCTTGCATTGCGCGCTGTTTCGATATCGCCGCCCGCCAGCGCTGCCAGCGCCACCGTCGAATAGCCGAGTCCCAAAGTGTATTCGCTTGAGGCGGGGGCATTCTCGAGCGCCGCCTCGGCCGCCGTTCGGGCCGCGTTCACGTCTCCGCGATAGGCCAGGGCATCGCCGAGTCCCTTAGCGCTCAGCGCAGCCAGGTTTTCCGCGTCCGCCAGTTCACCGAATTGCCTTATGGCACCAGTCAAGTCGCCCTGCCAGAGTTGCGCGTATCCCAGGCTCAGCCGGCACAGCCGCGAATTGAACCGGTCGCCGATAGCATCGGCGAGATCGCGTCCTTCGCTACCGATTCGGTGTGCCGCGACCGCGTCACCGGCCACCACCGCGGCGTTACTCTGCCAGCTCAGGATCCGGCTGAGCCCCCACTGATCGTCCGATTGCCGGGCCAGGTCGGTTGCCTCGGCGAAGTACTGCCCAACCGCCTCGGTGTGATGACTGAAGCTCGCGGTCAATCCACACGCGGTCAGCGCCCGGACCAACAGGGCCGGGTCGTCGAGTTCACGTGCGGTCGCCAACGCCTGGGCGGCGTGATCCAGACTGGCTGCGGCGTCGACGAACATCATGAGCACGGCCGCATCGGCGAGCGCCCGGGCCCGCACCGCGGCGCTCACTTCGAGGGTGTTCACCCCGGCCAGGACCGCGTCGAACCAGGCCCGCCCCTCGCCGATGCGGCCCCGGACCAGCCACAGCGGCTGCAGCCGCGACGCCAGCGCCAGAGCCGAATCGCCGTCGGCGGTTTCCAGCAACCATGCCGAGGCGGCGCGCAGGTTCTCCAGTTCGCCCTCGACCCGCTCCAGGAGGAGCTCGTAGTCGGGTCGCCCGGGTTGCTCCAAGGGGTCGGCCAACGCCGCGTAGTGGTCACAATGGCGAGCGCGTGCGGTCTCGGCCTCGCCGGCCTCGCGCAGCTTTTCCAACGCCAGCTGGCCCACCCCCTCGAACCGCCGGTAGCGCGTTCGGCCGTTGGAGCTGTCGGCTACCACCAGCGATTTGTCGACCAACTGCGAGAGATCGCCGAGCACATCGTGCGGGTTAACCTCGCCGAATCCGGTCACCGCTTGCGCCGCTTCCAGGTCGAATCCGCCCACGAACACAGCGAGCCGGCGAAACAACACCCGCTCGCTGTCGCTGAGCAGGCCATGGGACCACTCCAGTGAGGCCCGCAGCGTCTGCTGACGCGGAACCGCGGTGCGCGCACCTCCGGTCAGCAAACGAATCTTGTCGTCCAGGCCGGCCGAGATCTCGGCCAGCGACAACGTGCGCACCCGTGCCGCCGCCAGCTCGATGCCCAGCGGCTGGGTGTCCAGCCGCACGCAGATCTGGCTCACGATCTCCGCATTGGCGTCGGTGAGGGCGAAGTCGGGCTGGGCCAGGCGCGCGCGGTCGGCGAACAATGCGATCGCGTCGTTGACCGCCATCGGCGGCACTCGCCAGGTCACCTCGCCGGTCACCTTGATCGGCTCACGGCTGGTAACCAGCAGTCGCAGGCCGGGGCAGTCGAGCAGCATGGCACCCAGGCGCGGGGCGTTGGCATCGAGCAGGTGCTCACAGTTGTCGACGAGGATGAGCATCTGACGATCACTGAGATGGTGCAGCAGCGTGTCCATCGCCGAGCGGCCGGGCTGGTCCGGCAGGCCCAGCGCGCGGGCAATCGCGATCGGGGCCACGGCGGGATCGGTGATCGAGCCCAGATCGACATAGCGCACGCCGTCGCTGAATTGCGTTGTCAGTTGCGCCCCGACCTGTTCAGCCAGGCGGCTCTTGCCCACTCCACCCGATCCGATCAGCGTCACCAGCCGGTTCTCCACCACCAGCCCGTGCACGTCGGCCAGCTCGCGGCCGCGGCCCACGAAACTCGTCAGATGCACCGGAAGATTGGACGCGCCAACGCTTTTCGTTACGCACAGGGGCGGAAACTCGTTACGAAGGTTGGGATGGCACAGCTGCGCGACCCGTTCGAAGTGGATGAGATCGCGCAGCGGTGCCGATCCGCGGTCGGTCAGCCAGGCCTGTTCGGGAAGCTGATCGATGACGATGTCTCTGGTCGCGGCCGACAGCAGTGTCTGGCCACCACGGGCCAGGTCACGCAAGCGTGCGGTGCGGTCTATCGTCGGGCCGACATAGTTGCCATCGTCGCGTGGCTGCGCCTCGCCGGTGTGGATGCCGATACACAGCCGAATGGGCGCCAGCGGCGCCTGTTGCAATTGCAGAGCACACTGCACGGCGTCCTCGGCACGCCCGAAAGCGACGACGAAGCTCTCACCGGAGCCCTGCTCAACGGCCCGGACACCGGCGAGATCCGATACGGCATCGGCCAAGGTGCGATTCAGCTTGACCAGCGCCGCGGTGAACTCGGTGGGTTGCGACTGCCACAGCCGCGCGGAATCTTCGATGTCGGCCGATAGCAGCGTCACCGTGTCCGTCAGCAGCAACTCGTCCACGCTCCAGTCAATGACGGCCGGTCTGCAACCTGATCATGTTAACCAGCAGCCCACCGGCGCGATCGGCGAATATCGGTCGAAGTACGTATAGACGGCCGGCGGCCCGCACAAAGCTACGACCCCCGGCGTCAGTGATTTGCGCGTTCCTACCGATTGCTGCGGTCATCGCGCATAGGACAGTCGAAATATCCGCAATTTCCCGTTTGAGCTTGAAGGAATTCTGTCGTGCAGCACCCCGAACAATCGGCGAGACCGCATGTGGTCATAGCCGGCGCAGGAATTGCCGGGATGGCCGCCGCGATGATTCTGGCCGAATCCGGAATTCGGGTCACTTTGTGCGAGGCAGCCCCCGAAGCCGGGGGAAAGGCAAAGAGTCTGCGCCGCCCGGATGGCCACCCGACAGAGCACAGTCTTCGGGTCTACCTCGACTATTACCAAACCCTACTGACGCTGTTCTTGCGGATACCGACCGAGGGCGGCAAAACCGTACTTGACAATCTCGTCGGGGTTAATGCGGTGCGCGTTTATCGCCACCGCACGTTTGGCCGAGCCAGCGCCCCCGTCCCAGTGCGCCGGCGGCCGGCCTTTTCGTGGCTCGGCAGAGTGTTTGAACCGCTTGCGCAGTTCAGCCGGATCGTGGTGCGCAGCGCACTGGTCACCGTCGGAATGGCCTCCAGGGGAGTGTCGCCTATCGATGTCATCCGTTATCTGTATGCACACGTGCGGCTGCTCTGGATGTGCCGGGAGCGACTGATCGCGGAGCTGGCCGATGTCTCGTATGCGGATTATCTGCAACTGGGCGACAAGTCGCCGCAGGCGCAGACGTTCTTCTCGGCGTTGCCTCGCATTTTCGTCGCCGCCCGCCCGAGTGCCGAGGCCGCCGCCCTTGCCCCCATCATTCTCAAAGGCCTGTTTCACTTCACCAGCCGGCCGGCGGCACTGGACGGCATGGCGGCGCCGTCGATCATGATGATGAACGGCCCCACCAGCGAGCGCATGGTCGATCCCTGGGTTCGGCACCTGCAGAACCTGGGTGTCGACATCCAATTACACACGCGCATAGCCGATCTCGAATTTCAAGACGGGTGCGTCACCGCAGCGGTGTGCGCCGATGGGCGCCGGTTCGCCTGCGACTACGCCATTCTCGCCCTGCCCTATCTCACGCTGCGCAGGCTGGCCGAAACACATCGCGTCGGCGAGCATCTCCCACACCTCACCGAGCAGCACGCCATCGCGCTGGAGTCATCGAACGGAATGCAGGTTTTCCTGCGCGATATTCCCTCGACGTGGCCGTCATATGTGCGACCGGGTGTCGTGGGTACGCATTTCGAAAGCGAGTGGGCGGTAATTTCCGTGCTGCAGGGAGAAGGGTTTTGGGAAGGTGTCCCCCTGCCCGCGGGCACCAAATACGTGCTGTCGATCACGTGGAGTGACGTCGACAAGCCCGGCCCGGTTTTCGGCCGGCCGGCAAGCGAATGCACCCCGGATGAAATCGCGACCGAATGCCTGGCGCAGTGCGGCCTCGATCATTCGCACATCCTGGGCTGGCAGATTGATCACGAGCTGAAACACTTAAGCGAGGCTGATTATCAAAGCCTGGCCGGCGAGCTGCCTCCGCATGTGGCCGGCGCGCCGGCCAGGGGCCAGCGCATGGTCAACCTTTCGCCGCTCACCATATTGATGCCCGGTGCGCGCGAGCGATCCCCGCGTATTCGCACCGAAGTGCCCAATCTATTTCTGGCCGGCGAGGCCAGCTATTCACCGGACTTGACTTTCCTCGTCCCCACCATGGAAAAGGCCGCAAGCTCCGGCTACCTGGCAGCCCACCAAATCGTGAACGTGGCCGCTGCGCACGCCGCACCAGACTTACAGATCGAATTCACAGATCCCGTCCCATTCGCGGTTCTGCGGCGGCTGGATCGATGGTTCTGGAACCGTCGACGCCCGCCCGAATCACCCTGCGATCCTCGCGACGCAGCCTGCATAGAAACCGGAGTCCACCATGGCTGTCCAGACCCTGCCCACCACGAAGAACGCGCCGCCCGTCGGTGACGCGGAGCCCGATAGACCCGGCCGCCTCGGCGGCCCTCATTTCCGGCTCGCGCGGCGCCGCCAGCCGTCGCCGGCAACGGTGCTGCTGGTAGCAGCTTTCGGCGCTTTCCTGGCTTTTCTCGACTCCACGATCGTCAACGTCGCATTCCCCGACATCCAGCGGTACTTCCACAGCGGGATCAGCGACCTGTCGTGGGTGCTCAACGCCTACAACATCGTCTTCGCCGCGTTCCTGGTGGCCGCGGGCAAGCTCGCCGACCTGCTGGGGCGCAAACGGCTTTTCATCTACGGCGTGGTGCTGTTCACCATCGCGTCGGGGCTGTGCGCGGCAGCCGACAGCGTCGGGCAGCTGGTCGCGTTCCGGGTGCTGCAGGGCATCGGCGCGGCGGTGCTGGTGCCGGCGTCACTCGGGCTCGTCGTCGAGGGCTTTCCAGCGCAGCGGCGAGCCCACGGGGTGAACCTGTGGGGTGCGGCCGGGGCGATCGCGGCCGGTCTCGGGCCGCCCATCGGCGGAGCACTCGTCGAGGCACTGAACTGGCGCTGGGTCTTTCTGGTGAACCTGCCGCTGGGTGTGGTGGCGGTGCTGGCCGCGCGCCGGGCGCTGGTGGAGAGCCGGGCTTCCGGGCGCCGACGGGTGCCCGACGTACGAGGGGCGGCACTGCTGGCCATCGCGCTGGGATTGCTGACCCTGGGCTTGATCAAGGGTCCGGACTGGGGCTGGTCCAGCCTGCCCGCAATCGGATCCTTGGTAGCCGCGGCGGTCGCGATGGTCGGGTTTGTGATGAGCTCGCGAATCCACCCGGCGCCGCTGGTGGAGCCCGCGCTGTTGCGTATCCGCTCGTTCGTGGCCGGCAGCGCACTGACCGCCATCGCGAGCGCCGGCTTCTACGCCTACCTGCTGACCCATGTCCTGTTCCTGAACTATGTGTGGGGTTACACGCTGCTGCAGGCAGGCCTGGCGGTGTGTCCGGCCGCACTCATCGCGGCCGTGGTCGCGGGGTTGCTGGGCCGGGTGGCCGACCGGCACGGCTACCGCGTCATCGTCGGCGTCGGCGCAACGATCTGGGCCGGCAGCCTGCTGTGGTATCTGACGTGCGTAGGGACGACGCCCAGCTTCCTCGGTGAATGGCTGCCCGGCCAGATATTGCAGGGCATCGGCGTGGGCGCCACCTTCCCGCTGCTGGGCAGCGCCGCCCTGGCCGGGCTGGCCACCGGAAGCAGTTACGCCACCGCTTCGGCGGTGACCGGAACCATCCGTCAGGTCGGTGCGGTGATCGGCATCGCGCTGCTGGTGATCCTGGTCGGCACCCCCGCGCCCGGCGCGGCCGAGGAAGCACTGCGCCGCGGCTGGACGATGGCGGCGATCTGCTTTGTCGCCGTCGCGCTCGGGGCGATCTTCCTGGGCCGCGTCCGACCGGCCCCTGCAGCAGCGGTCGCACCGGAATCGGCGCCGCCAGAGGTTGTGCCGTTGCCACCGCCGACCGTGCCGCCGGTCGCGCCGGCCGCCCCCGATATCGACGTGCTGCAGGCATTGCCCGAGCTGCACTGCCACGCCGAACGTGTTGAGCTGCAGGCGGGTTCGTACCTGTTCCGTGCCGGCGACGTATCGAACTCGCTCTATGTGGTGTGCAGCGGACGCCTGCAGGTGATCGACGAGCACGGCTTGGCCGGCGAACTGAGGCGCGGGCAGGTTGCCGGCGCAGTCGGAGTGCTACGCAATGCGCCGCGCCACGCGTCGGTCCTGGCCGTGCGCGACTCGTCGCTGCTGCGCTTGCCCAAGGCCGAATTCGCCAAGATCGCCGACGCCCGCCTACTCGGTGTGTTGGCCTGGGTGCTGGCCAACCGACAGGCGCCGTTGCCGGGTGCGCCCACCCGCCCGACCGCACGCGAGGCCGTTGTCGCAGTCATCGGTGTCGACGTTGGCGCGCCGGTAGCGGTGGTGGCCGCCGAATTGTGCGCCGCCCTGTCCCAGCGGCTGCGGGCGGTGGCGCCCGGCCGGGTCAATGCCGACGGCCTGGAACGTGCCGAGCAGTTCGCTGACCGGGTGGTGTTGCATGCCACGGTCGGCGACGGGCCGTGGCGGGACTTCTGTGTGCGCACCGCCGATCGGGTGGTGCTGGTGGCCCGGGACTTCGCGGCGCCGTCCCGGCGGCTGCCGCCCCGGGCGCCGGGGGCCGATCTGGTGTTGACCGGACCGTCCGCGGCACCCGAATACCGGTGCGAGTGGGAGGAGTTGATCGCCCCGCGATCGGTGCATGAGGTTCACCCCGCAACGGTTGCCGACGACCTGCGTCCGCTGGCCGCTCGCATCGCCGGCCGTTCGGTTGGGCTGGTCCTCGGCGGCGGCGGCGCGTTGGCGTGTGCGCACCTCGGCGTGCTGGAGGAGCTGGAGGCGGCCGGAATCACCGTCGACCGCTACGCCGGCACCAGCATGGGCGCGATCATGGCGGCGCTGGCCGCCGACGGCGTGGACGCCGCCGGGGTGGACGCCTACATCTACGAGTACTTCGTGCGCAAGAACCACAGCGACTTCACGGTCCCGAGCAAGGGATTCCTGCGGGGCAGGCGCACCGAGGTCGCGCTGCGCAGCGCCTTCGGGGACCGGCTGATCGAAGAGTTGCCCAAACAGTTCCGCTGCGTCAGCGTCGACCTGCTGGCCCGGCGATCAGTGGTGCACCGCAGAGGTCTGCTCACCGACGTGATCGGCTGCTCGATGCGGCTGCCAGTGATGTACCCGCCGATGGCCTACGCCGGTTCACTGCACGTCGACGGTGGCGTCCTGAACAACGTGCCCGTCAACGCACTGGCCGGGCAGGAGGGCCCGTTGATCGCGGTGAACGTGGCCGGGAGCAACCCGAACGGCGCCCCGAACAGCCGGCACGGCAAACGCCTACAGGTGCCCGGCATCACCGATACATTGTTGCGCGCCTTGACAATTGGCAGTGGAATGACCTCGGCCAGTGTGTTGGCACAGGCCGACGTCGTGATCCAGCCCAATCCCAGCGGCATCGGCTTCCTGGAGTTCCACCAGATCGACCGTGCCCGCGAGGCGGGACGGACGGCGGCTCGTCAGGCACTGCCGCAGATCATGGAGCTGGTATTTCGGTGAGCGCCACCCGCACGCTGGTTGCGATGTTCGAGGCCAGCGGCTTAAATCACTCATTATTGGCAGATCGGTCAATTTTCGCCGGAACAACCCGGCTCCCCGGCTAAGCCGGTGCCGTCGGGCATATCGCCGTTACCTAACCGCTACTAGTCAGCCTCATGCCGGGAGTCGAAATGTCGTATCTGATCGCCGGGTCCAACCAGCTGGCAGCCGCTTCTATGGAGTTGTCGTGCCTCGGTTTGGTGATTGGCAATGCCAGCGCTGAAGCGGCGGGTCCGACGACGCAAATTGCTGCCGCAGCGCAGGACGAGGTGTCTGCGGCGATCTCGACGCTGTTCAACGGGTACGGCCACCAGCATCAGGTGTTGAGCGCGCGGATGGCCCAGTTCCACGAAGAGTTCGTGCAGGCGCTGACCGGTAGCGGACTGCGGTATGCGGCGGCCGAGGCCGCTAACAATTGGTCGCTGCAAAGGTTCGAGCGGGACATTCTGGCGGTGATCAATGCGCCAACCAATGCGGTGTTCGGGCGTCCGTTAATCGGTAACGGCGCTGATGGAGCTCCGGGGACCGGGGAGGCCGGCGGGGCGGGGGGCCTCTTGATAGGCAACGGTGGTCGCGGCGGGTCCGGAGCGTCCGGCAAAGCTGGTGGCGCCGGTGGATCAGCCGGCCTGTGGGGCGACGGCGGGATAGGTGGGCGGGGCGGCGATGCGACCGTCGCCGGCAACGCCGGCGGGCAAGGAGGGGCCGGCGGCGCCGGAGGCTGGCTGGCCGGCAGTGGCGGGGCCGGTGGCGTGGGCGGCAGTGGTCAAGCCGGTGGGCCGGGCGGCCTCGCCGGCGGAGCCGGTGGGGCCGGCGGCACCGGCGGGTCAAACAGAGCACTGCTGGGTTTCTCCGGCGGGGCCGGAGGCGCTGGCGGCAACGGGGGCCAGGGC
>NZ_LQPW01000041.1 GCF_002116635.1 Mycobacterium szulgai
CACACCAGAATCATCAACGACAACACACGACCACACCCGACCGCCACGCCGATTTATTCAGCGGACTCATATCGCATGCGCTATCGCGTTTGCGGGTCGGGTATGGAGCTCCGGCGCGGTACTGCTGTGACTCGTGTGCACTGCCGTGGTGTGGCTTACCGTCCCCGCTACGCGGGCTGCATCGTCGCCACGCTCAGGCTTGATTGCGCGGCTCCTTCTCAGCCCGCTATGCGGGCTGCCTCGTCGCCACGCTCAGGCTTGATTGCGCGGCTCCTTCTCAGCCCGCTATGCGGGCTGCATCGTCGCCACGCCTAAAGTCGAGCACATGAAATCGTGGCCTGCCCTCGCGCTTCCGGCGCTACCCGGACGCGGTCCGGAGCTGCGGCTGTACGACACTGCCGACCGGCAGATCCGCCCGGTAACTCCGGGGGCCAAAGCCACCATGTACGTCTGCGGGATCACGCCCTATGACGCAACCCATCTGGGCCACGCCGCGACCTATTTGACCTTCGACCTGATCCATCGGCTGTGGCTGGACCTCGGTCACGAGGTGCACTACGTGCAAAACGTCACCGATGTCGACGATCCGTTGTTCGAGCGTGCAGATCGCGACGGCATTGATTGGCGCGTTCTCGCCGAGCGCGAAACCGCGCTCTTCCGCCAGGACATGACGGCCCTGCGGGTGCTGCCGCCGCATGACTATGTCGGTGCAACCGAGGCAATAGCCGAGATGGTCGAGCTGGTGGAGAAGATGCTGGCTTCCGGCGCCGCGTACACGATCCACCCCGAAGTGGGGGAGTACCCGGACGTCTATTACCGGGCTGACGCCACACTGCAGTTCGGCTACGAGTCGGGCTACGACCGTGAAACCATGCTGCGCCTCTCTGAGCAGCGCGGCGGGGACCCGGGCCGCCCCGGCAAGACCGACGAGCTGGACGCGCTGCTGTGGCGTGCCGAAAGACCCGGCGAACCCACCTGGCCGTCGCCGTTCGGGCCGGGCCGTCCCGGCTGGCACATCGAGTGCGCGGCAATCGCACTCAGTCGGATCGGCAGCGGCTTGGACATCCAGGGCGGCGGCAGCGACCTGATTTTTCCGCACCATGAGTTCACCGCTGCGCACGCCGAATGTGTCAGCGGTGAAAGGAGATTCGCGCGCCACTACGTACACGCCGGGATGATCGGCTGGGAGGGTCACAAGATGTCCAAGAGCCGCGGCAACCTGGTGCTCGTTTCTAACCTGCGCGCCCAGGGTGTCGAGCCGTCGGCCGTCCGGCTCGGTCTACTTGCCGGCCACTACCGCGCCGACCGCTTCTGGAGCCAGCAGGTTCTCGACGACGCGACGCAACGGCTGCACCGCTGGCGTACCGCGACCGCGCTGCCGGCCGGCCCGGACGCTGCCGACGCGATCGCGCGGGTGCGCCGGTACCTGGCAGACGATCTGGATACGCCCAAAGCCATTGCCGCACTTGATGGTTGGGCCACCGATGCGCTGGAGTACGGAGGCCACGACGAGGACGCACCGAAGTCCATGGCCAGCGCGATTGACGCCTTGCTCGGGGTGGTCTTGTAAGCGCGCGGTGGTACGTTTTCGGCCATGACATCGCTGCAGGACAAGGTCGTCTTCATCACCGGAGGTGCCCGCGGAATCGGCGCTGAGGTCGCCCGGCGGCTACACAACAAAGGCGCCAAACTCGTGCTCACCGATCTAGGCAAGGCCGAGCTGGACGCGATTGCCGCGGAACTCGACGGCGACGACCGCTTGCTCACCGCGGTTGCCGATGTGCGAGATCTACCCGCCATGCAAGCCGCGGCCGACCAGGCCGTCGCACGATTCGGCGGCATCGACGTGGTGGTGGCCAACGCCGGCATCGCCAGCTACGGCTCGGTGCTGCAAGTCGATCCGGAAGCCTTCAAGCGGGTGCTCGACGTCAACGTGCTCGGCGTCTTTCATACCGTCCGAGCCACCATGCCGGCGCTTATCGAGCGCCGCGGCTATGTGTTGATCGTCTCCTCGCTGGCCGCATACGCCGCATGTCCCGGCCTGGCGCCCTACAACGCAACAAAGGCGGGAGTCGAAATCTTCGCCAACGCGCTGCGCTTGGAGGTGGCCCATCACGGAGTCAGCGTCGGCTCGGCACATATGTCCTGGATCGACACCGCCCTGATCCGCGACACCAGGGCTGACATGCCGGCTTTCAACGAACTCCTGACCCGCCTGCCGTGGCCGCTCAACAAGACGACGTCGGTGAACAAATGCGCGGCGGCATTCGTCAAGGGCATCGAGGGCCGCAAGTCGCGGGTGTTCTGCCCCGAGTGGGTGGGCCTGGCTCGCTGGGTGAAGCCGATCCTATCGCTGCGGATCGGTGAACTGCCCGTGCGCAAAGCCGCCGCGGAGCTGGTGCCGCAGATGGATGCCGAGGTAGCCGCACTCGGTCGTTCCACCAGCGCCTACAACAAGGCTCTGGAAAAGTCCTAGCCCGTGAAGGTAGCCATCTGTGGGGCCGGCATCGCCGGGCTGGCGTTGGCGGAGCGACTGTCGGGGCTGGGCGCCGAGGTGGTGCTGCTGGAACGCTCATCGGGCCCGCGGACGCAGGGCTACATGATCGACTTCTTCGGCTCCGGTTACGACGCCGCCGAAGCGATCGGTGTCCTGCCCGCGATCGAGAAGGTCTCCTATCGCATAACGGAAGCCAGCCTGGTTGACGAAAAAGGGCGCCGCCGCGCCAGTTTGCCGTATGCACAGATCGCGACGGCGCTGGACGGCCGGATATGCAGCCTGATGAGACCCGACCTGGAAACGGTGTTGCGTGACAACCTTTCCGGCGACGTGGACCTGCGCTTCGGTACATCGGTGGTCGACGTATCGCACCGAGAGGACGGGGTGACGGTCACACTGGGCGACGGTGGGCAACTTAACGTGGATCTGTTGGTCGGCGCCGACGGGATCCACTCGACGGTGCGTGCCTTGGTATTCGGCGCCGAGTCGCAGTATCTGCGCTACCTCGGTTTCCATTCCGCCGCTTTCGTATTAGCGGCTGCCGGCATCCGCGACGCAGCCGCCGATCGTTTCGTTCTGACCGACACCATCGACCGCCAGTTGGGCTTCTACGCACTGCGCGACGGACGGGTCGCGGTGTCCGCGGTGTACCGCACGCCGGATCCGCAGTTGCCGCAGGATGCTCGCGCCGCCATCCAACAGGGATACGCCGGCATGGGCTGGTTGGTGCCTGAGGCAATCGAACAGTGCCCGCCGCCGGAGGACATCTACTACGACCAGGTCGCGCAGATCGAGATGCCCCGCTGGAGCAAGGGACGAGTCGTGCTGATCGGCGACGCGTGCGGGGCGGTGTCCCTCATCGCCGGGCAGGGCGCTTCGCTCGCAGTCGCCGGCTCCTATGTGCTGGCCGAACAGCTGCGCAGAACGTCGTCGCTGGAACGCGCCCTGGACTTCTACGAGCGGCTGTGGCGTCCGGTGGTTGAAGAAAAGCAGAAAGCCGGCCGTGACGCCGCCAAACTGTTCTTGCCCACATCGTCGTCGCAGCTGTGGACCCGGCGAACCGCGCTGCGGCTGGCGGGGCTGCGCACGGTCAGGCGTCGCATCAATGCTCGGTTGATCGGCGAACCCAGCGCCGTGATCGCAATGCTGCGCAGCGGGTCGCCGGAATTCGATAGTCCGGGGAGCTAGTTCGGGGTTAGCATTCGCAGGTACGCCAGCCCAACGACGGGCAACGGAAAGGCGCGACCGATGAGTGCAAACAGAAGCAAGCGAACGAAGACGGTCCGTGCGCTCGGCGCGGTGACAATCGCGGCGTTCGCAGTACTGGTGGCAGGCTGCGCACAAGCATCCCCATCGTCCCCGGCGCCTGGTTATTACACCGTGGCGCCCGCACCTGCCCCCTCGTAGGGCGTGCACTCGTCTGCCCCGCTAGCGCCCGAAACCCGGACGGCGGCGCAGGTAACGCTCGAACTCGGCGGCCAGCGCGTCGCCGTCGATCTTGCCCATCACCTCGTTCACATCGAGCGCGGCGTCGCCGTGTTGTTCCAGCGATTGCACGTAGTCAGCGAGTTCTTCGTCGTCGGCAGTCATCTCGGTGATCTCTCGCTCCCACGCCTCAGCTTGGGCGGGCAGGTCGCCGAGCGGCACCGCGATGTCCAGCACGTCCTCGACCCGGCGCAGCAGCGCTACTGTCGCCTTCGGGTTGGGCGGGTGAGAAACGTAGTGCGGCACCGCCGCCCAGAACGTCACCGCCGGGATGCCAGCCGCCACGCACGCGTACTGGAACACTCCGGCTATCCCCGTCGGCCCCTCATAGCGGGTTTCCTGCAGGCCGAATTGGCGGGCCGAGTCGGGGGAGTAGGCCGCACCGGTGACCGGCACGGGTCGGGTATGGGGCGTGTCGGCCAGCAACGCCCCTAGGATCACCACCGTGTCGATGTTGAGCTTGTCGATGATCGCCAGTAGCTCGTCGCAAAACGTGCGCCAGCGCATATTCGGCTCGACTCCGTACATCAGCACGATGTCCCGATCACTGTCGGGCGGCCGGCAGTACGAAATCCGCATGGCCGGCCACACCAGCTCCCGGGTAACACCGTCGACCTGCCGGATAACCGGGCGGTTCACCTGGTAGTCGTAATAGGCCTCGTCGTCGATCTCCACGACCGGAACGGCATCCCAGGTGGTAGCCAAGTGCGCGACGGCGTCACTGGCCGCGTCGCCAGCGTCGTTCCAGCCCTCGAACGCAGCCACGACGATGGCGTTGTCCAGTTCGGGCAGCCTGATGCCACCGTCCGGCAAAGTCACAGGATTCAGGGTACGGGGTGCCGCGCAGCGATTATCGGGTCCCGTGGAGCCGGTGTCACCTGTCAGAGCGCTGTCAACGACTGAGGAAATTCCATAGGGCAACTATTCTTGTCGTGTGACTGTGTCCTTTTGTGGTGCCATCGGGACCCAGCTACAAGCCGCCGATCTGAGCTTCGACGACGTCGCCAGCCGGCGCCAACGCGGTCGAGACGAAATACGTTCGGCTGTGATCTGGTTAACCCGAATAACGACGACATTGCCGCCAAGATCCGTGAGCCGGCGCTCGAGGGCACCGCGAACGCCAAGCGGATCGGGTCGAGCTGGGCGTCCAGACGTCGAGTGACGACGTAGACTTTTTTGGTCGAGAGGCGTTGCAACGGACATTTTTGGGGGGCTCAGGCCCCCCTGGTATCCGCCACGCTCGGCAGAGTCAAGGACGCCTTCCACTACGGAAGGAACGTGCGTGAACGCCTTTGAGCCCAATATCCGCCCCGACTGCACCGATGAACTGACGGCTGCTCTGCGCCAGCGGATCATGGTGATCGACGGCGCGATGGGTACGGCGATCCAGCGCGACCGGCCGGACGAGGCCGGCTACCGCGGCGACCGGTTCACGGAGTGGCCGACCGCCCTTCAGGGCAACAACGACCTGCTCACCCTGACGCAGCCACAGATCATCGCCGGGATCCACCGCGAGTACCTCGAGGCCGGCGCCGACATCCTGGAGACCAACACGTTCAACGCGAACGCGATCTCGCTGTCCGACTACGACATGGTGGACCTGGCCTACGAGCTGAACTACGCCGGGGCGGCCTTGGCCCGCAAGACCGCCGACGAATTCAGCACCCCGGAGAAGCCCCGCTACGTCGCCGGTGCGATCGGGCCGACGACGCGGACCGCGTCGATCTCGCCGGACGTCAACGACCCCGGGGCACGCAACGTCTCCTACGACCAACTGGTTGCCGCGTACCTCGAATCCGCCAACGGCCTGGTCGACGGCGGCGCCGACCTCTTGATCATCGAGACGATCTTTGACTCGCTGAACGCCAAGGCGGCGGTGTTCGCCGTCGAGACGCTGTTCGAGGAGCGCGGCCGCCGCTGGCCGCTCATCATCTCGGGCACCATTACCGACGCCTCCGGGCGGACGTTGTCCGGACAGGTCACCGAGGCATTCTGGAACGCGATCAGGCACGCTAAGCCGATCGCGGTGGGCCTCAACTGCGCCCTGGGCGCACCGGAGATGAGGCCCTACATCGCCGAGATGGGGCGGATCGCGGACACCTTCGTCTCCTGCTACCCCAACGCCGGCCTGCCCAACGCCTTCGGCGAATACGACGAGACTCCTGAGCGACAGGCGGGCTACATCGCCGATTTCGCCGAGGCCGGCCTGGTCAACATCGTCGGTGGTTGCTGCGGGACGGCGCCGCCGCATATCGCCGAGATCGCCAAGGTCGTCGAGGGTAAAGCGCCGCGCGAGCTGCCGGACATCGAGGTGGCCACCCGGCTCTCGGGCCTCGAACCGCTCAACATCACCGACGACTCCCTGTTCGTGAACATCGGTGAGCGCACCAACATCACCGGCTCCGCCCGGTTCCGCAATCTGATCAAGGCCGAGGACTACGACACCGCGCTGTCGGTCGCCCTGCAGCAGGTCGAGGTCGGTGCGCAGGTCATCGACATCAACATGGACGAGGGCATGATCGACGGCGTCGCCGCGATGGACCGGTTCACCAAGCTGATCGCGGCCGAGCCGGACATCAGCCGCGTCCCGGTGATGATCGACTCCTCCAAATGGGAGGTCATCGAGGCGGGCCTGAAGAACGTGCAGGGCAAGCCGATCGTCAACTCGATCTCCATGAAGGAGGGCGAGGAGAAGTTCATCCGCGAGGCACGGCTGTGCCGCAAATACGGCGCCGCCGTCGTCGTGATGGCCTTCGACGAGAAGGGACAGGCCGACAACCTGGAGCGCCGCAAGGAGATCTGCGGACGCGCCTACCGGATCCTGACCGAAGAGGTCGGGTTCCCGCCCGAGGACATCATCTTCGACCCGAACTGTTTTGCGTTGGCGACCGGTATCGAGGAGCACGCGACCTACGGCATCGACTTCATCGAGGCCTGCGCCTGGATCAAGGAGAACCTGCCCGGGGTGCACCTCTCCGGCGGTATCTCGAACGTGTCGTTCTCTTTCCGGGGCAACAACCCCGTCCGCGAGGCGATCCACGCGGTGTTCCTCTACCACGCCATCAAGGCCGGCCTGGACATGGGCATCGTCAATGCCGGTGCGCTAGTGCCCTACGACTCGATCGACCCCGAGCTGCGGGACCGCATCGAGGACGTCGTGCTGAACCGCCGCGAGGACGCGGCCGAACGGCTGCTGGAGATCGCCGAACGGTTCAACAGCAAGGAGAAGGCCGATGACTCGGTTGTCCAAGAGTGGCGATCCTTGCCGGTCCGCGAGCGGATCACGCACGCCCTGGTCAAGGGCATCGACGCCCACGTCGATGCCGACACCGAGGAATTGCGGTCCGAGATCGCCGGCGCAGGAGGGCGGCCGATCGAGGTGATCGAGGGCCCGCTGATGGACGGGATGAACGTCGTCGGTGACCTGTTCGGCTCGGGCAAGATGTTTCTGCCCCAGGTCGTGAAGTCGGCCCGGGTGATGAAGAAGGCCGTTGCTTACCTGCTGCCGTTCATCGAGAAGGAGAAGGAAGAGTCCGGCGCGGCCGCAGGCAAGGACACCAATGGCACGATCGTGATGGCGACCGTGAAGGGCGACGTCCACGACATCGGCAAGAACATCGTCGGGGTTGTGCTGCAGTGCAACAACTTTGAAGTGATCGACCTCGGTGTGATGGTTCCGGCCGAGAAGATCCTGGCCGCGGCGAAGGAGCACGACGCCGACATCATCGGGCTGTCCGGACTGATCACCCCATCGCTGGACGAGATGTCCAACTTCGCCGTCGAGATGGAACGCGAGGGGCTGAAGATCCCGCTGCTGATTGGTGGCGCGACCACCTCACGCGCCCACACGGCCGTGAAGATATCGCCGCGTCGCAGCGGTCCGGTGGTCTGGGTCAAGGACGCTTCCCGCTCGGTGCCGGTCGCTGCTGCGCTCCTTGACGACAAGCAGCGCCCCGCTCTGCTGGAGGCCACCGAGAAGGACTACGCGGCCCTGCGTGAACGGCATTCGCAGAAGAGCGAGCGGCCCATGCTGACACTGGAGAAGGCCCGTGCGAACCGGACGCCGATCGACTGGGACGGTTACACCCCACCAGTGCCCGCTCAGGGACTCGGTGTGCGGGAGTTTCAGGACTACGACCTCGCCGAGTTGCGCGAGTACATCGACTGGCAGCCGTTCTTCAACGCCTGGGAGATGAAGGGCAGATTCCCTGACATCCTCAACAACCCGGCTTCGGGCGAGGCCGCCCGCAAGCTGTACGACGATGCCCAGCAGATGCTCGACACCTTGATCAAGGAGAAGTGGCTGACCGCCAACGGGGTGATCGGGTTCTTCCCTGCAAACGCCGTCGGTGACGACATTGAGGTGTACACCGACGACACCCGAACCGAGGTGCTGACCATGCTGCACAACCTGCGCCAGCAGGGCGAGCATCGGGAGGGCATCCCGAACCGGTCGCTGGGCGACTTCGTCGCCCCCAAGGACACGGGTCTGGCCGACTATGTCGGCGCCTTCGCCGTCACCGCGGGGCTCGGCAGCCAAGAAAAAATCGCGGAGTTCAAGGCGGCCCTCGACGACTACAGCGCGATTCTGCTGGAGTCGCTCGCCGACCGGCTGGCCGAGGCGTTCGCCGAACGGATGCACCAGCGGGTCCGCAAGGAGTTCTGGGGATTTCAGCCGGACGAGCAGCTGGACAACGACGCACTCATCGATGAGAAGTACCGGGGGATCCGCCCCGCCCCCGGCTACCCGGCCTGCCCGGAACACACCGAGAAGGTGACGCTCTGGCAGTTGATGGACGTCCGCGAGCGCACCGGAATCGAACTGACCGAGTCGATGGCGATGTGGCCCGGCGCCGCTGTCAGCGGCTGGTACTTCTCGCACCCGCAGTCGCAGTACTTCGTGGTCGGTCGGATGGCGCAGGACCAGGTAGCCGACTACGCCAAGCGCAAGGGCTGGACCCTGGCCGAGGCCGAGCGTTGGCTCGGCCCCAACCTCGGCTACAACCCGGAGGACTGAGCGCCACCTTATTGGCGAGCGTGTGTGTTCGTACCCGAACACGCCTCCCGAGCTGACCCTCTGCGCACCCCCGCGGGCCGGGGACGTCCAAACCGCCGTGACTTTGCTCGCAGGCACGTGGAACAATCGCTGGCCGTGAAGACGTTCGAGGATCTATTCGCCGAACTCGGGGAGCGTGCCCGCACCCGACCGGCCGGCAGCGCGACGGTGGCTGCACTGGACGGCGGGATACATGCCCTGGGTAAGAAGATCCTGGAGGAGGCCGGTGAGGTGTGGCTGGCCGCCGAGCACGAGCCTGACGAAGCGCTGGCCGAGGAGATCAGCCAGCTGCTGTATTGGACACAGGTGTTGATGATTTCGCGCGGGCTGTCCCTCGACGACGTCTACCGGAAGCTATGAGCATGTTGAGGGTGGCCGTTCCGAACAAGGGTGCGCTGAGCGAGCCGGCCACCGAGATCCTGTCCGAAGCCGGCTATCGCCGCCGGACCGATCCCAAAGACCTCACCGTCATCGATCCGGTCAACAACGTCGAGTTCTTCTTCTTGCGGCCCAAGGACATAGCCATCTATGTGGGTTCGGGAGAGCTTGATTTCGGGATCACCGGACGCGACCTGGCGCTCGACTCCGGAGCGCCCGTGCGCGAGCGCTTGGCGCTGGGTTTCGGGTCGTCCAGCTTCCGCTACGCGGGCCCGGCCGGGCAGAAGTGGGCGATGGCCGACCTGGCCAACAAGCGGATCGCCACCGCCTACCCGAACCTGGTCCGAAAAGACTTGGAAGACAAGGGTATCGAAGCAACGGTCATCAGACTCGATGGCGCCGTGGAGATTTCCGTACAACTCGGTGTGGCCGATGCCATCGCCGATGTGGTGGGCTCGGGCCGCACCTTGAGCATGCACAATTTGGTGGCCTTCGGTGAGCCGCTGTGTGATTCGGAGGCAGTACTGATCGAGCGGGCCGGCCGCGATAGCGGGGACCAAACCGAGGCCAGCCACCAATTGGTCGCCCGGGTCCAGGGCGTGGTGTTCGGCCAGCAGTACTTGATGCTCGACTACGACTGCCCACGTTCGGTACTTGATAAGGCCACCTCGATCACCCCGGGGCTGGAGTCTCCGACCATCGCGCCACTTGCGGATCCGGAATGGGTCGCAATCCGTGCCCTGGTGCCGCGGCGGGGCGTCAACCGCATCATGGACGAGCTCGCGGCAATCGGGGCCAAAGCGATCCTGGCATCAGACATCAGGTTCTGCCGATTCTGATCGTGTGGCGGGGCGGCCCCTGTGTTAGCGTCCGCTAGGTCGATTGCCGCGGTTTTCGTCTGTCCCAGGAGGGATCGCTGTGACGCAAGTCCTTGTCCTGCTCTTGGCTCTTCTGATCGGTGTCGTCGCCGGACTGCGTTCTGTGACGGCTCCCGCGGCGGTCTCCTGGGCCGCCTTTCTGAGCTGGATCAACCTCAGCCACACGTGGGCATCGTGGATGGCCAACCTCGTCACGGTGGTGATCCTGAGCATTCTCGCGGTCGCTGAGCTGGTGAACGACAAACTGCCCAAGACACCGCCGCGCACCGCCACACCGGTGTTCGCCGTTCGGATCATCTTGGGCGGCCTGGCCGGTGCGGTCATCGGCACCGCTTGGGGTTACCGGTGGGGTGGACTGGGCGCCGGTGTGATCGGCGCCGTGCTGGGCACCCTCGGTGGTTATCAGGCGCGCCGCCGGCTGGTTGCCGCACGCGGCGGTCATGACCTTCCGATCGCGCTGCTAGAAGATGCGGTTGCCGTCCTGGGTGGCTTCGCCATCGTTGCGGCAGCGGCGGCTCTGTGACAGAGACTTTCGACGCGATCATCGTAGGCGCCGGCCAGGCCGGGCCACCGCTGGCGGGCCGCCTGACCGCAGCGGGCCAGCGGGTCGCGATGGTGGAGCGAAAACACGTCGGCGGTACCTGCGTCAACACTGGCTGCATCCCCACCAAGACGCTGGTGGCCAGCGCCCACGCCGCCCATCTTGCCCGCCGCGGCGCGGAATACGGCGTCAGCACCGGGACCATCAGCGTGAACATGGCGAAAGTCAAAGCGCGCAAAGACGGCATCATGCTCGACGACCGCAGGGGGCTCGAAAGCTGGCTGGACGGCATGGCCGGCTGCACCGTCTTCCGTGGCCACGCGCGGTTCCAGGATCCGCACACGCTGCGGGTCAATGACCAAGTGCTGCAAGGTGATCGGATCTTTCTGAACGTCGGCGGGCGCGCGGTGGTGCCAGACATTCCCGGACTTGACGACGTCGACTTTCTCACCAATGTGTCGATCCTCGAACTCGACACGGTGCCAGAGCATCTCGTCATTGTCGGCGGAAGCTACATCGCACTAGAGTTCGCGCAGATGTACCGTCGGTTCGGAGCTGAAGTCACGGTGGTGGAACGTGGACCGCGGCTAGCGAGCCGGGAAGACGAGGACGTCTCGGCGACCATCAGGGAAATCCTGGCGGGCGAAGGCATCAATATCGTCACCGGCGCCGACGATGTGCGGGTTGCCAAGCGGGACAACGGCTTTGAGTTGACACCCAGTGTCGGTGCCACCCCCATTCCCGGGAGCCATCTGTTGCTGGCCGTAGGCCGGCGTCCCAACACCGACGACCTGGGGCTCGAGGCGGCCGGTGTGCAGACCGACGCCCGCGGCTACATCACGGTCGACGACCAACTCAAAACCAACGTCGACCACATCTGGGCGCTTGGCGATTGCAACGGCAAGGGTGCTTTCACCCACACCTCGTACAACGACTTCGAGATCGTCGCCGCCAATCTGCTCGATGACGACCCGCGGCGCGTGAGCGACCGGATCACCACCTACGCCCTCTACATCGACCCGCCGCTAGGGCGCGCCGGCATGACCGTCGACCAGGTTCGCGCGTCGGGCCGCCGGGCGCTGGTAGGCAAGCGGCCGATGACCAGGGTGGGCAGAGCTGTGGAAAAGGGTGAGACGCAAGGCTTTATGAAGGTCGTCGTCGACGCCGAAACCGATGAGATCTTGGGTGCGGCCATCTTTGGCGTGGGCGGGGACGAGGTGGTGCACGCAATCCTCGACGTCATGTCGGCCAAAGCGCCCTACACCACACTGTCGCGTACCATGCACATTCATCCGACGGTGAGCGAGCTCGTTCCGACCGTGCTGCAGGAGATGTCCGCACTGGACTGATCACCTGCGCTGGACCAGCAGGGTCTGCGCCGCCGTCCCGACGAAACCCGTCTTGTCGAAGACCTCAGCCGTGGTTACCCCCACCCCGTCCGGCCCGATGGAGGCGCGAGCGCGCAGTGCGAAATCATCTCCGGTCGGCAGTCGGTGCAGGTGCACGGTCGTGTCGGTGTTCATGAAGAAGAACTGCCTGGGGTCCAAAATCGCGCCGACGCCATTGGCGCAGTCCACCACTGCGGCTAGCCGCTGCAATGCCGTCGTCGGCTCCGCGTCGACGATGTGGGCCGTCGGACGCATCCACGAGACCGCCGCGGACTCGCCTTCAGCATGCTGCTGCGGGCGCCAGTCGAGCGCGTCGAAGTAGCCGCGGACGTCAACGAAAGCCGCGGGGCGCGTCACGGCGGGTCCCTCCACCACCGGCGGATACCGGTCGGATGCGACGTCGGCTGTGTCGGAGACCGCGATCAGCCATGCGCTCAACCGTGCCACCAGGCGGTCGGCGACCATCTCGGCGACCATCATCGACACGCGCGATCCCGGGCGTTCAACCCAGACTCGGGTCCGCACCGGGGCCACCGGAATGGCCCCGAGAATGTCGAGGTGAAGGCTGCCGATCCGCAAGCCGGAATCCGCCGACAGCTCCTCGACCAACTTGGTCAACAGCGCCAACGGCGGCGAGCCGTGCTGGATTTCGGGGCCCCAGTTGCTGCGGGTGTAGTCGGTGGGGTCGAACGCCGAATACTCACCGGCACCGGGCAGGCGCTGGTAATAGCAACCTTTCATGCCGCCGGCTCGGTTGGGCATGAAACACCTTCGGCCGATGGGTGTTCCGGCCACCCCGGGTAAGGCGGTGGAGTCCCGCCGAACACGGGGCAGTGCTGTTGGTGCGGACACCAGTCGCACAGCCGCGACGGACTGGGGCGGAAATCGCCGGTCTGGCCCGCGGATTGAATCGCCCGCCAGATGGCCATCAGGGTTTTCTCGAACCGCAGCAGCTCTTCACGGTCGGGGGAGTAGTCCAGCAGCTGCCCGTCGGCCAGATAGATCAACCGCAGCCGGGCAGGCAGCACACCGCGGGAACGAAACAGCGCGACCGCGTAGAACTTCATCTGGAACATCGCCTTGAACTCCGCCAGTGCCCGCGCGGCTGGCGGCGCCTTGCCGGTCTTGTAGTCGACCACCCGCAGCTCGCCGGTGGCGGCGACGTCGATCCGGTCGATAAAGCCGCGCAGCAGCGTGCCGTCGGCAAGCTCGACCTCCACGCGCTGCTCGCAGCTTTGCGGGCTGAACCGGGTCGGGTCTTCGAGCCGGTAATAGCCGGCCAATAAGGCGCGGGCTTCCGCCAGCAGTTGGTTGCGCTGGGTAGGGTCCAGTTCGGCGGCCAGATCGGGCTCGTCGGCCATCACCTGATCCCAGGCCGGCTCCACGAGTGAGCATGCGGTGTCCGGATCGCGCTGTATTGCCGGGAGGCCGTATAGCTGCTCGAGGGCGGCGTGCACCACAGAGCCGCGCAGCTGTGCGGCCGACGGCGCTTCAGGCAACCGGTCGATCGCGCGGAACCGGTACAGCAGCGGGCACTGCTTGAAATCCGCCGCCCGCGACGGTGACAGCGCCGGCCGTGTCATGACCGCAGCCTAGGACGGCGCCCCGACAACCCCGGGCACCTATGGCGGCGCGTCGGCTGGCACGCTAGACGCCGTGTCAGCAACCGGCCCGTTCACCGTCGGCGAACGTGTTCAGCTCACCGACGCCAAGGGGCGCCACTACACGATGTCGCTCACTCCTGGCGCGGAGTTTCACACCCATCGCGGCAGGATCGCCCACGATGCGGTGATCGGGCTGGAGCAGGGCAGCGTGGTCAAGTCCAGCAACGGCGCGCTGTTCTTGGTGCTGCGCCCGCTGCTCGTCGACTACGTCATGTCGATGCCTCGCGGGCCGCAGGTGATTTATCCCAAGGACGCCGCCCAGATCGTGCACGAGGGCGACATCTTTCCCGGCGCTCGGGTGCTCGAGGCAGGAGCAGGCTCCGGCGCGCTGACGCTCTCCCTGCTCCGCGCGGTCGGCCCGCAGGGACAGGTGATCTCCTACGAGCAGCGCGCCGACCATGCCGAGCACGCCCGGCGCAACGTCAGCACCTTTCACGGGCAGGCGCCTGAAAATTGGCGACTGATCATCAGCGATCTCGCCGACTCGGACCTGCCCGATGGTTCGGTCGATCGAGCCGTGCTGGACATGCTCGCGCCATGGGAAGTACTGGACGCCGTGGCGCGCCTGCTGGTCTCCGGCGGGGTACTGGTGATCTATGTCGCTACCGTCACCCAGCTGTCGAAGGTCGTCGAGGCGCTGCGGTCGCAGCAGTGCTGGACCGAACCGCGGTCCTGGGAGACGATGCAGCGGGGCTGGAATGTGGTGGGGCTGGCCGTCCGGCCGCAGCATTCGATGCGCGGGCACACGGCTTTTCTGGTGGCAACACGCCGTCTGGCGCCCGGCGCCGTCGCTCCGGCGCCATTGGGCCGCAAACGTGTGGGACGCGACGGCTAAATTGTCTCTTTCGGGCTTCCGCCGGTGCGGCGTCCACGGCGAGCGTGCTTGCGCGCCGGTATCGGCGGCGCCGCGGCCGTATACGGTGACAGGTGCACACGCGCGCACCGTTGTTATCGGCACCGATCTACGCAAGTCGGGTTTGTTCCAAGACTCGGCGTTCATCTTCGTCGTCGAGCCGATCATAAAAGTCGACGCATACCGCGCGCGGACGCGACGATTTTGGACTTCCGGACGTATTTACCGCCGGCGCGGAAACTGTCACAGCCCGGGTGTTGAACAGTTGATGCGTCGGGCCTGCTTGCACCTGAGTGGAACGCCGAGTGCCAGGACCTCCAGCAACCCGGACTCGCAGATTGCGACGGCTGAGGGCAAGGTCGCTTTTTCTGCCTGTGATCTATTGCTCTAAATGCCCACAACATTTACATATGTGCTGTCGGTTAAACCGCGTCCAATCTGTGTCCACACTATTTACAGCATCTGTCATCTGCGAAGAAAATCGCGATTAGTTTCGTACCGTCGCCGAAATCGCTGTGGTTATGGCGGCAGAGATGGGACTCGGCCATGTCGTATGTAATGGCAATTCCGGAATTTTTGAATGCGGCGGCAGCGCGCCGACGGCACTGGCAGCAACGGCGGCGACGGCGGCCTTTTGGTCGGCAACGGTGGTGCCGGCGGGTCCGGCGCCGCCGGGGTGAATAGCGGAGCCGGTGGCTCAGGCGTTGGCGTAGTGCTCGGTCGCGCCGGCGCCGGGGGCGCCGGCGGGTCCGGCGGGGTCGGGGCTGCCGGCGGAGGCGGCGGAGTCGGGGGCGGCGGTGGTAC
>NZ_LQPW01000042.1 GCF_002116635.1 Mycobacterium szulgai
ACGGCAACGAAACTGCAGACGCCACGCCAACGCCCTGCGAACCTTCAAGAACTCACTTATTCAGCGGACTCATATCGCCGGCGATATCGCATTTCAGAAACGGGTGTCCCCCAGCTCACGGTACTGAAGTGACCTACGTGGCTCCTGCGACGGCCACTCAGTCACCCCCGCGCGCCTGACGCACCTTGCTTCGCCGCTCATCGAGCAGGTGGCCAAAGTCATGCAATAGCAATGGTTCTCGCATCACCAGATGCTCGATGTGCTCACGGCCGATCTCCAGCGCGGTCACCTCATCGAGCGCGTAAGCACTCGCCAGGTTCGGTTGCCGAGTCAGTGCGGTGAGCCCCAGAAACGAGCCTTCATCCAGCGTGGTGATCGGTACATCCGATCCGCCGTCGGTGGTAGCAACCAACCGCACCCGCCCACGCACCAAGAACGTCATCCCCGCAGGCACCGAACCGGCATACTCCACGATCTCGCCGGCGCCATAGCGAACCATCCGAGCGCGCGAAACCAGCGACTGCCGATCGTCATCGCTGAGCCGTAGAACGGGCGTCACCACCGTTCGCAACGCGTCATCGACACGTTCGGCGTCGGAGAAGTCGTCGTCGGCGTCGTCGAGATGCAACCCCTCCCGTCGTGCGGCATACCAGATCCACCGCGCAAACGTTGCTTGCGCTGCGCGTTCGTCGGCAGGTGACGCCAGCCCGATGGTGGTGCAGTATTCGGCGCCGCCGAGGGCTTCCGAAGTCGGTATATCGCCCGCGTGAAGCTGCGGCAGCAGGCTGGCGATCCGCGTCAGCAACGCGCAAACCCGGTCAGGAGCATCAGCGTCGGAAAATGTGGTCTTCATCGCGAATTCGTGTACGCCGGCCGGCCGGCTGAGGTTGGTGAAGGCTGTGCTGGCCAGCACCGAGTTCGGGATTATCCGCATCCCGCTGCCGGTCTCGATATGCACAGCGCGCCAGTTCACTTCGACGATTCGGCCGCGCGCTGTGGAGGTATCCAGCCAGTCGTCGATCTGGAACGGCTGCTCGAACAGCATGAACAGCCCCGAGACGATCTGGCCGACGGAGTTCTGCAGCATCAGGCCGATGACGACCGAGGTCACGCCCAGCGCGGTGAACAGGCTTCCGACCCGCACACCCCAGACGTACGAAAAGATCACCGCCAGACCGGCGCCGATGAGCACGAACCGCGCGACGTCGAGGAAGATGACAGGTAACCGCTTGCGCCAGGATCCTTGCGGCGCGCTGATAAAAACCGTGGTATTGAGACCGGACAGCAACAGCACCAGCACCAGGAAGCCGAATGCCGTCGTGAGTATCCGTACCACCGTGTCGTGGACCGGCACACCCGTGGCGTTGACGATCAGCAGCAGCAGCGCACCGAGTGGCAGCACGTAATTGCGCAGTAGACCAACCTGTTTGGCCAGACTGCTGCGCCTGCGCACCAGCGCACGCTGCACCTCGGTCAGAATGACGATCCCGACCGGCAGGCCAATGACCACCCCGACGGCCCAATAGAACCAGGCCGAGCCGAAGACGTTCACTGCAAGCTCACTTCCGGTCCACCAATCGCCAGATCCGCTGCTCGGATCCGCCGACCGAAATCTGGCCCGCTGGCGTGAAATTCCACAGGTCTTGCATCGCTTCGAACACCTGCGCGGTGACGTAAACGCCGGGCTGCCTTGAGCCACTGTGCATTTGGTAGGCCAGGCTCACCGCGCCGCCCCACATGTCGTAGACAAGACCCGCTCGCCCGATCAGGCCACTGACGACTTTCCCGGTGTTGATCCCAACCCGCAAGTCGAGCTGGCGCCCCGACTGGGCGTTGAAACGATCGATGATCCGCTGCATCTCGAACGCGAAGTCGACGCTGCGGTGAATGTTGTCCAGCCTCGGTGTGGTGGCCCCACAGCTGGCGAGGTAGCCATTGTGCAGAGTGCGAATCCGTTCCACGCCATGGGATTCAGCTGCGGAGTCGAATTCACGCAACAGCTCGTCGACCGTCCCGACCAATTCGTCGCCGGACAAGTCATTGGACAGGTCGTCGAGTCCCGCGATGTCGGCGAAAATGATGGTGACGTCCTGGTGCTCCTGTGCGATGGTCTCCTTACCCTCGCGGTACCGCCGCACCACCGGTTCGGGCATCAACGACAGCAGCAGGCGATCGATTTCCCTGCGCTGCTCGTTGAGCAGTTCCTCTTTGACCTTGAGGTTATGGCTCATCTCGTTGAAAGCCCCAGTGAGATCGCCGAGTTCGTCGCGCGTTTTGACCGGCACGGTCACCTCGTAGTCACCTGCGCTGATCCTCGCCGTACCGGCCTCCAACCGACGAATCGGCCGCACCAGCAGCCGCGACAGCAGCATCGACAACACGCAGATGACAAAGCTCATCCCCGCGACCGCAAGGACCAGCGTCTTGCCGAACGAGGCCAATCGCTGATAGGCGTCGCCGTCGTCGCGCGTCGCCAGAATCGACCAATGCAGTTCTGAATTAGGCACATTCAGCGGCGCATAGGCTTGCAATTCACGGTTGCCGAGATAGTCGGTGTCCGAGGTGACACCGGTCTGTCCGCGCTGGGCGGCGCGCAGACCCGCGCTGTGAACCGGCTGGACCAGCACCGTGCTGCCCAACCGCATCGCCTTCTTCACGACGTCGGGCGCTGTACCACCGGCGACCGCCTCACGCTGATATTCCTTCGGATTCTGCAGGAAAACCCTTGAATCGGAACGCATCAAGCCGTCCGGGCCGGCCAGATATGTCTCGGTCGATTTGCCCATGCCGACCGCTTCCCAGTGCTTACTGGCGTTCATGATGTCGTTGATCTTCGAGATCGGCAACGGCATCGCCATCACGCCCTCGGTTCTGCCGTTCATCCCGACCGGCGACACCAGCCACGCGGTGGGCGCGTCGAACGCCGGCTGATACGTCTGGAAGTCGGTCATCCAGACGAAGTCAACGTCGTTGGCCCGCAGCGCCCGCTGGTAGGCGTCGCGCAAATTGGTTTCCCGGTACGGGCCGGTGAAGACATTGGTCCCGAGGTCGGGGCCTTTGTTCACGGTGTAGACGACGTTGCCGTCGAGATCCAGCAGCAGCGCATCCCGATATTCGAAGCGCGTGACGATGCTGCGGAAGAAGTCGTTGTAGCGCGCATTGGCCGCTGACCAGGCACTGCCGTCGTTGGCGTCATTGAAGCGCATCGCGTCGCCGGCTGAGGTAAACGGGGCGGTGTAGTAGGCCTGAAGGTACCGCTGCGCATTGGAACTCGGCAGCAGTGCGTTGATGTCCAGATCGTCTCCGGTCAAGCGATTGATCGGGTCGATCATCTGCTTGTTGTAGTAGTTCGCGAGCGACTGTTCCTGTGCGGGACTGATCTTCGCGTTGGCCAATTCGGCGAAGCCGGCGGTGAAAGCCCGCTCCGCTTCGACCGCACTGAAACCACTGCTGTAGACCATCACCGATTTCATCAACTCACCGAACAGCGCCTCCACCTGCTGCTTGTGCGACTCACGCAGCTCAAGCAGCCGCTCGATCGCGACCTGCCGCAACGCATTGCGACCCGTCACATACCCGACCAGACCGACCACCGCGACCGACATGATGCTGCACACCAGCAGCGTCACCAAGAGCTTGGACTGGATTCCCATTCGGAAAAGCCGCAGAAACCGGCGTCCACGATTGACCGAGGGGGCAGACTCTGCTGCCGCTTCGGGTGACGTTTGCTGCCCTGATTCCAATCGTCTTCCTCTCGCTGCCGGCGAAAAGACGGGCAGACCACGCAGCAGACTAGCGCGAAAAGGTAACGAAACCGGCCTTGTTTGCGCAAATAGGCGAGCACGGTCGGGTGCTGCCCACCAAGCGATTGTCCGCTAACCGACTCGTTCGCGACGAGTTGCGCGGTCCGCCTTGGTTTGCCGCTCGTCGATGAGTCGGCCCAACTCCTGCAGCAGGATCGGTTTACCCATCACCACCTGTTCAAGGTGTTCCCGGTCGACCTGCAACACGATGAGCTCCTCGAGCGCCACGGCACCGGTCGGATTGGGCTGGCGCGTCAGCGCGGTCACCCCCAGAAATGCGCCCTTGGTCAGGGTGGCGAGCGGAATGACCGATCCGTCCTCAGTCGTCGCCGTAAGCCGAACGCTGCCGGCGACGATGAACGTCATCGCGGTAGGCACCACACCGGCATGCTGCACGATTTCGTCGGTGCCGTAGCGCACCACGTGCCCATAAGGAGCCAACGACTGCTGTTCGCTCAGACTCAGCCGCAGCTCCGGTCCAACCACCGTGCGCAAAGCGGCTTGCACCCGTTCGGTCGTCGAGAAGACGTCGTCGGCCTCGTCCAAATGAAGGTCTTCCCGCCGCGCCGAATACCAGACCCAACGCAGGAAAGTGGCCTGGGTGTCGCCGTCGTCGGCGGCCGACTTCACCCGCACCGTCGTTCGGTACTCACCGCCACCGACGGACACGGTGGTCGGCACGGTTCCGGACTTGAGTTGGGGCAACTCGGTGGCGACCCTGGTCAGCATCGCGCACACCTGGTCCGGGGTATCGGAGACGGCGAATTTTGTTGTGATCGTGCACTTATGCGACCCGGCCGGGCGGCTGAGATTGGTGAACGAGGTTGTGGCGAGCGCCGAGTTCGGGGTGATCCGCAACCCGGCACCGGTCTGGATGTGTACCGCGCGCCAGTTCACTTCGACGACGCGACCGCGCCCGTTAGGGGTGTCCAGCCAGTCATCGATCCGGAACGGCTGCTCGAACAGCATGAACAAACCCGACACGATCTGGCCGACGGAGTTCTGCAACATCAGGCCGATGACCACCGAGGTAACCCCCAGTGCGGTGAACACACCCCCTACCCGTACGCCCCAGATGTAGGACAGGATCACCGCCAGGCCGGCACCGATCAGCGCAAAGCGCGCGACGTCGAGAAAGATGGTGGGCAGCCGCTTGCGCCAACTGTCCACCGGCGCCGCCTGGAATACCGTGGCGTTGAGTCCGGACAGCAGCAACACCAGCACCATGAACCCGAACGCCGTGGTCAGGATGCGCACCGTGGCGTCGCCGGCCGGGATCTGCGAGGCCTTGACCAGCAGCAGCAGCAACGCCCCAAGCGGCAGCAGGTAGTTGCGCAACAGGCTGACCTGCCGGGCCAAATGGCTTTCCCGGCGGACCAGATAGCGATGCAGCTCGGTGAGGATGATCAGTCCGACGGGCAATCCGATCGCGATGCCCGAGGCCCAGTAGAACCACGACGAATGAAATACATTCATCAGCGCTCAACCAATCGGAATATCGGCACATCTGCCCCCTCAACCGAAATGGTGCCGGCGGGGGCGAACTGCCGCACGTCACGCATCGCCTCATAAACCTGCGTCGTGACGTAGATGCCCGGTTGGGGTGCGCCGCTGTGCATTTGGTAGGCCAAACTCACCGCGGCGCCCCACATGTCGTAGACCACACTCGATCGGCCGACCAGCCCACTGGTGACATCACCGGTGTTGATACCGACGCGCAAATGCAACTCATTGCCGGTCTGGCTGTTGAACCGATCGATGATGCGCCGCATTTCCAGGGCGAAATCGACGATTCGGGGAATGTTGTCCAGGCGAGGTGTCGTGACACCGCAGCTGGCGAGATAGCCGTTGTGCAAGGTGCGAACCCGTTCCACACCAAGGTGTTCGGCGGCCGAATCGAACTGGCGCACCAATTCGTCGACGATCCCGACCAGTTCGTTGCCCGACAGGCTGCTGGACACCTCGTCGAGCCCCCCAATGTCGGCGAATAGCACGGCAACGTCCTGGTGTTCCTGCGCGATCGCCTTCTCGCCATCGCGATAACGCTGCACCACCGGCTCGGGCATCATCGACAGGAGCAGCCGGTCGTTCTCCCGGCGCTGCTCGTTGAGCAGCTCCTCCTTGATCTCCAGATTTCGGCTCATCTCATTGAAAGCCGCCGTCAGATCGCCGATTTCGTCGCGAGACGTGACGGGTATCGTCACGTCGTAGTCGCCGGAGCTGATCCGCTGGGTGCCGGCCTCAAGCCGGCGTATCGGCCGCACCATCGCCTGCGCGATGAGCATTGATGCCACACAAATGACGAAAATCATTGCCACCGTGACCAATATCAGTGCCCTACTGAACGACGCTACGGCCGCAAAGGCCTCCGAAGTATCTCGGGTGGCCAGGATCGACCAGTGCAGATCGGAGTTCGGCACGGTCAACGGCGCGTATGCCTCGAGCTCCTGATTACCGGTGTAGTCGGTAGCCGAAACAGTTCCGGTCTGTCCGCGCTGAGCGGCGCGCAGCCCTTCGGTGGCCACGGGCTGCAGCAGTGTAGTACCCCCGATTTGGATGGCCCGGTTGGCGACGTCCGCTGGTGTGCCTGCGGATGTCGATTGTCGCTGATACTCCTTGGGGTCTTCCAGGAAAAGCCTGGAATCCGAACGCATCAGACGATCAGGACCGGCGAGATAGGTTTCGGTTCCTTCGCCCATGCCTGCCGATTGCCAATGCTTGTCGGCGGTCATGATCCGGTTGATCTTGGCGATGGGCAGCGGCAGGGCCAGCACCCCCTCGGTCTTGCCGCCGGCCTCGACCGGTGCCACCAACCACGCGGTGGGAACGTCGAGCTGCGGCTGATACGGCTGGAAGTCGGTGATCCAGGTGAAGTCAACGGCGTTGGCGCCCAACGCCTTGAGGTAGGCATCGCGCAGATTGGATTCCCGATACGGTCCGGTCAAGATGTTGGTGCCGAGGTCGGGATCCTTGCTCAGGCTGTAGACGATATTGCCCCTGGTGTCCAGCAACACCGCGTCGTCGTAGTCGAATCGGCTGACGATTTCGCGGAAGTAGCTGTTAAACCGCGCATTGGCCGCAGACCAGGCGCTGCCGTCGCCGGCATCGTCGAACCGTGACGATGCTTCGTCGGACGTGAACGGCGCGGTGTAGTACGCCTGCAGGTACCTTTGCGCCGGAGTCGTCGGCAGCAGCGCGGTGATGTCGAGTCGTTCACCGGTCATGGCCTCGGTCGGTTTGATGAGTTCGTTGTTGTAGTAGTTGACGATCGCCTGCTGCTGGGTGGGGCTGATCTTGGCGTCTGACAGCTGATCGAAACCGGCGGTGAACTCCGCAAGGGCGTCGACCACGGTCAGACCGCGGGCATAAATCACCAGCGAATTCGTCAGATCGGAAAACAGCGTCTCCACGGCCCGCTTCTGCGACTCCCGCAGTTCGGTCAACCGTTCATACGCCGCCGTGGTGAGAGAGGTGCGGCCTGATCGATAGACGACCACGACTATCGCGGCAACCGAGACGATGCTCGACAGCAGCAATAGCACCATGAGCTTGGATTGGATGCTGGCCCGGAACTGCGGGCGGCGGCGCCGCTCTTTGGGACGACTCTTGGTGGCCGGCGCTGGTTCGGCCTCCGGGACCGAGTCTGCTGCATGGCTCGACGCTGTTGTCTCACCCGACGTCAATCGGCTTCCCTCTCGCTAGGGGGTCTGCGCTGGACGGTGGCGACCCGGTACTGACTTCTCTACGATGCACCGATCACGCAGCATAAGGGCTCCGACACGCACGTCCTCCGTTGTGAAACCCGGCGCGACTCCATAACCTCGGCGGAATGGCGACTCGAGTCTGTGTGGTGGGCAGCGTGAACATGGACCTGGTGTTCGACGTAGCCGCCCTGCCGTGCCCGGGCGAGACGGTACTGGCATCGAAGTTGACGTACACGTTGGGCGGCAAGGGCGGCAACCAGGCGGTGGCCGCCGCACGCGCGGGCGCGCAAGTCCAGTTCGTCGGCGCGGTGGGCGACGACTCGGCCGGCGAACAGTTACGAGCACACTTGCGGGCCAACGGCGTTGACGTGGACGCAACGGTTCGGGCGTCAGGTCCCAGCGGAACCGCCGTCATCATCGTCGATGCCGGTGCGGAGAACACCATCGTGGTGGCCCCGGGGGTCAACGCCCAGCTGGAGCTGACCGGGGTTCCCGCCTGCGATGTGTTGTTGACTCAGTTGGAGATTCCGGTGACGACGGCGCTGTTCGCGGCGCGCGCGGCCAGTGCGGCCGGGGCTGTCGTCATCGTGAATGCCTCACCGAGCGGCCAGGATCCCGACGTCCTGGCCGAATTGGCCGGCTACGCCGACGTGGTGATCGCAAACGAGCGCGAAGCCGACGAATGGCCTTACCAGCCAACGCATTTTGTGGTCACGCTGGGCGAACGCGGGGCCCGGTACGCCGGCCCGGATGGCAGGTTTGAGGTACGCGCTCCGGCCGTGACGCCGGTGGATACCACCGGCGCCGGCGACGTGTTCGCCGGAGTGCTGGCGGCGCACTGGCCCCCAGACCCCGGTTCACCGCGCCAGCGACTGCGCGCACTGCGGCGCGCCTGCGCCGCAGGTGCGATCGCGACGCTGGTGCCGGGCGCCGGCAACTGTGCACCCGATGCCGAAATGATCGACGCAGCCGTATCGGAGGGTTAGCCCACGTCGTGGGCGAAGGTCAGACCGCCCGCGGATTCCAGTTCGGCCCCGGATTGACTGAGCAGGCACCCGGCTGCGACTGGGCGACAACAGCACCGACAGGTGGTGGTGCGGCATCCCATCGACGAAGACCAACCGGTTGACCCGCAGCAGGGCGGCGGGGTACTGCCGCGGCTGGCGGCGCAGGGCTATCTGCCGGCCGAAGTCGATGGCTAACTCTCGGGGACCTCGCGTTCGATTTCGTCCAGCCAGATCCGCGCGGACATGTCCGACGGTGCCCGCCAATCCCCGCGGGGCGACAGGGCACCGCCGTGAGATACTTTGGGGCCGTTGGGCAATGCCGACCTCTTGAACTGGCTGAATGAGTAGAACCGCTGCACGAAGATTTGCAGCCAATGCCGGATCTCGCCCAGCGAGTACGACGGACGCTTGTCGTCCGGAAAGCCCGGCGGCCAGCTGCCGCTCTTGGGATCGCTCCACGCATGCCAGGCCAGAAAAGCGATCTTCGACGGCCGGAACCCGAAGCGCAGCACCTGGAACAGCGAAAAGTCCTGCAGCGCAAAGGGACCGATCTTCGCCTCGCTGCTCTGCAGCTCCTCCTCTTCTCCGGACGGCACGAGTTCGGGAGTGATCTCGGTGTCGAGCACCGACTGCAGCACCTCGCTGACCTCGTCCTCGAATTCACCCGCCGAGATCACCCAGCGGATCAGGTGCTGAACCAGCGTCTTGGGCACCCCGGCGTTGACGTTGTAATGCGACATCTGGTCGCCGACACCGTAGGTCGACCAGCCCAGCCCGAGCTCGGACAAGTCGCCGGTGCCCAACACGATGCCACCGCGCTGATTCGCCAGGCGGAACAGGTAGTCGGTGCGCAGCCCGGCCTGGACGTTTTCGAAGGTGACGTCGTAGACCTTCTCACCCCGGGAAAACGGATGATCCATCTCCTTGAGCATCAACTCGGCCGTACCGCGGATATCGATCTCCTCGAAGGTGACGCCCAACGCCCGCGCCAGCTTGATGGCGTTGTTCTTGGTGCGCTCGCCGGTGGCGAATCCGGGCAGGGTGAACGCGAGAATGTCGCTGCGCGGACGCTCTTCGCGATCCATTGCACGCGCCGCGACGATCAGCGCGTGCGTCGAATCCAGACCCCCGGATACGCCGATGACAACCTTCGGATAGTCCAAGGCCCGCAGTCGCTGCTCGAGTCCGGACACCTGGATGTTGTAGCCCTCATAGCAATCCTGTTGCAGCCGTTGGGGATCGGCGGGAACAAATGGGAAGCGCTCGACACTGCGCAGTAGGCCGATATCGCCGGACGGCGGGTCCAGCCGGAATTCGATGCGCCGGAACGACTCCGTGAGCTCGCGGTGGTGCCGCCGGTTGTCGTCGAAGGTGCCCATCCGTAACCGCTCGGAGCGAAGCAATTCGGTGTCGACATCGGCGACCGAACGACGTTCCCCCTTGGGAAAGCGTTCGGATTGCGCGAGCAGCACCCCGTTTTCCCAGATCATCGTCTGGCCGTCCCAGGACAGGTCGGTCGTCGACTCGCCCTCCCCCGCCGCGGCATACACATAGGCCGCCAGACAGCGTGACGAAGCCGAACGCGCCAGCAGGCAGCGGTCTTCGGCGCGGCCGATGGTGATCGGGCTACCGGACAGGTTGGCCAGTACCGTGGCGCCGGCCAGCGCCGCCTCAGCGCTAGGGGGCAACGGCACGAACATGTCCTCGCAGATTTCCACGTGCAACACGAAATCCGGCAGGTCGGACGCAGTGAACAATAGATCCGGGCCGAATGGGGCTTGGGTGTCACCGATACGAATGGCGCCGCGCTCTTGGTCTCCCGGCGCGATTTGGCGGTATTCGTAGAACTCCCGATAGGTCGGCAGGTACGACTTCGGTACGACGCCGAGGATGGCACCGCGATGAACGACGACGGCGGTGTTGTAAATCCGGTGCCGATGCCGCAGCGGCGCCCCGATGACCAGTACGGGCAGTAGGTCCGCGGATGCGGAAACGACCTCGAGCAGCGCCGCTTCGACGGCGTCGAGCAGGGCATCCTGCAGCAGGATGTCCTCGATCGAGTAGCCCGACAAAGTCAGCTCCGGAAAGACCGCCAATGCGACACCGTCGTCGTGACATTCGCGTGCCAACCCCAGTACCGATGCGGCATTGGCCGCCGGGTCGCCGATCGTGGTGTGGTGCGTGCACGCGGCAACGCGCACGAACCCATGCTGGTATGCGGAATAGAAGCTCATCGCCTTACATATTGCCCGCTAGGGCAGCGGGTCAACCGGGTAGGCCGTCCTGACCGTCGGCACCGTGAGCGCCGGTCTGGCCGTCCGCACCGGCCGTGGCACCGCCGGCGGGGTTTCCGAAGGCTCCGGGCTGGCCGCCCGCACCGCCGGTACCACCCTGGCCGCCGCCACCGGCGGCACCACCCGAACCAGCGCTGCCCGCGTGACCGAACAGCCCGGCGGCGCCGCCAGCGCCACCACCGCCGCCGTTTCCGCCGGTACCGCCGACGCCGCCGTCACCGCCGGTGCCGCCGTTGCCGGCAGGAGCCGGCGGGACGATCATGGTGCCACTGCTGCCGCTATCGCCGCCCTGGCCGCCTTCGCCACCGCCGGCACCCATCCCGCCGGCACCTCCGGCACCACCGACGCCGCCGAAACCACCGTCGCCGAACAGCAGGCCGCCCCGACCCCCAACACCCCCGGTGCCGCCGGTGCCGCCGGTGCCGCCCGTCGCGCCCACACCGCCGGTGCCCCCCGTTCCGCCGGCGCCAGCGATCTCGCCGATCCCGCCGGTACCGCCCTTGCCGCCCGCGGCACCGGTGCCGCCGGTGCCACCCGTCCCGCCGGTGCCGCCGGTCCAGCCAGGGGCGTCTCCGCCGAATCCGCCCTGACCTCCAGGCGCGCCGGCACCACCAGCGCCACCGGTGCCACCCGTACCGCCTACGCCAAAGCTGTATGCCGTGACGCCACCACCCGCACCTCCTTGACCACCGGGCGCGCCGGTCCCGCCGGCCCCTCCGGCGCCACCGCTACCACCAACAAAGTGGACACCCGTCGGCTTGCCTGAGGCAACGCCGCTATAGCCGCCCTGGCCGCCCAGGCCGCCGGCCACTCCGGCTCCACCGTTGTCGCCGGAGAAACCGTTGTAGCCGCTGCCAGTTGGGTTGTCCGCGCCGGCCTTGCCCGTGCCTGCCGTGTCTACGTGGTTCCAGGTCTCTGAGGGATTGACCCCAGCCGCGCCAACTCCGCCCTGTCCGCCGTGACCGCCTTGCCCGCCGGTGCCCCAGAGTCCGGCATTGCCGCCGCTACCACCCATGCCGCCGATGCCGCCGATGGCGGCGGCGCCACCGGTGCCGCCATTTCCACCACTGCCGAACAGAAAGCCGCCATTGCCCCCGGCCCCGCCCGCTGCCCCGGTCCCGCCCTGGCCGCCGATGCCGCCGTTGCCGATCAAGCCCGCCGAGCCGCCGGCCCCGCCGGCCGCGCCGGCGGCTGTGCTGGCACCGCCGGCGCCGCCATCGCCGTACAGAATCCCGCCGGCGCCGCCGGCCTGCCCCACCCCGTTGACGGTCTTGCCGGCCGCGCCGTCGCCGATCAGCGGGCGGCCGAACAGTGCCACTGTGGGCGCATTCACCGCGTTGAGCAGGTTCTGTTCGGCGTTGCTGGCCTCAGCGGCCACATAGCTGGCCGCGCCCGCATTCATCAGCTGGACGAACCGATCGTGGAACGATGCGGCCTGCGCGCTCAACGCCTGGTAGGCCTGCCCGTACGCGCCGAAAAGCTCGGCGATACCCACCGACACTTCGTCAGTACCCGCGGCAAGCACACCGGTCGTCGAAGCCACCGCTGCACCGTTGGCCGCGGTGATCGCCGAACCGATGGCCGCTAGATCCGTCGCCGCCGCCGCCACAGTTCCGGGCGCCGCAATGAGATACGACATGTGCTGTCCCCCAGTGAGTCATGGAATAGCAGACGGCCCCGTAGCACGCGACAAACGAACACCGACACTGCGAGAGTCTCGCCGTTCAAACAGCTGTTGGGATCAGTCATATGACTCAACAGGCCGGCCGGGTCCAACCCGCAACCGCAGCGCCGCGGTCAGCCGTGATTACCGGCCTGACCGACCGGCCCGGCGTCGCCTTGCTGACCGTTGTCACCGCTGGCGGCGTGGATGCCGCCGGCGCCGAGGCCACCGGTACCACCGGTCCCTCCGGTGCCGCCGGTGCCACCTACTCCGCCGTTGCCGATCAGCAGACCTCCGTGCCCTCCGGCACCGCCGTGGCCGCCGATACCGCCCGTCCCGCCGATCGTCGCCCCGGCCCCACCGGCGCCACCGATACCGCCGTTGCCCGCAGCGCCGCCGTTGCCGAGGAAGTTTCCGCCATTCCCACCGGCGCCTCCGGAGGCTCCTGCTCCTCCGACACCACCGGTTCCACCGGTGCCGCCCGCACCCTTACCGCTGCCACTAATACCCACCTGGACGTCGCCACCGGCTCCGCCGGCACCACCCGTCGCCCCCGCCCCGCCCAGGGA
>NZ_LQPW01000043.1 GCF_002116635.1 Mycobacterium szulgai
TCATCCAACGCCGCGGCGAATCCGCGGTGGTGGTTGTAGAGGTCGGCGGCCATACCCGGGTATTGAGCGCCTTGACCGGGCAACACGAACACCGTCTTAGCGCCCGGCTGGGTCCGCAGGTGGTGGATGGCCAGCCCGGGATGGGGCTGGTCATGACCCAGCGCGTGCAGGGCTTCTAGCAAGTTCTGGCGTGCCTGGTCAGCGCCGCTGGTGCTGCTGGTGCTGATCGCGGCCCGGTGGGGGTGATGGCTGCGGGTGGTGGCCAGGCTGTAGGCCAGATCCCGCAGCGATACCTCGGGCTGCTCAAGCAGGTGTTGGCGCAATCGAGCGCCCTGAGCGCGTAACGCGGCACTGCTGCGCGCCGATAACGGCCACACCAACACCGTGGGCTGGGCCGACTCGCCCGACTCCCCCGGTGGTGTGGTGGTGGTGTCGGTGTCAGAGACCGCCAGCTCGTCGGGGGCCTGCTGCACAATCACATGCGCGTTGGTGCCGCTGATCCCGAACGAGGACACCGCCGCGGTGCGCACGTGCTCGCTCACCGGCCAGGGCTGGGCCTGGCTCAGCAGTTGCACGGTGCCGTGTGACCAGTCGATATGGGGGCTGGGTTGGTCGATATGCAAGGTGGCCGGCAGCACCTGATGATGCAGGGCCTGGATCATTTTGATCAGCCCGGCCGCCCCCGCGGCGGCCTGAGTGTGGCCGATGTTGGATTTGACCGAGCCCAGCCACAACGGCTGGTCGGGGTCGCGGTGAGCGCCGTAGGTGGCGATCAGGGCCCCGGCTTCGACCGGGTCACCCAACGTGGTGCCCGTGCCGTGGGCCTCGACCACATCAACCTGGTCCAACCCGACTCCAGCGTTAGCCGCGGCCTGAGTGATCACGCGTTGTTGGGCGGGCCCGTTAGGAGCGGTCAACCCGTTAGAGGCACCGTCTTGATTGACCGCTGAACCCGCGATCACCGCCCACACCCGATGCCCGTGACGGCGGGCATCACTTAAACGTTCCAACACCAGCACCGC
>NZ_LQPW01000044.1 GCF_002116635.1 Mycobacterium szulgai
ATCGAGTCGATGCCGAGGTCGGCTTCCAGTGCCATCGACAGGTCCAATATCTCCACCGGATAGCCGGTCTTTTCGGCGACGACGTCGAGCATGTCGGTGACCAGATCGGTGCCCACGCTCGGCGCTGCCGGCTGCGCGATCGCGCGGGCCGCCGGCTCCGCCGGCGCCGCAGCGGGCATCGGAGGAGGTGGAATAACCTCTGCGACTAACGGTTTCAATGGCGCAGCACACGGCGCTGCGGTGGTTTGCGCGTCTTGGGCCGAACTCGCCGGTTGATGGTCGACCTGCGGCTTGTCGTAGTTGGCGCCATTGATCTTCAATGTCAGCTTGGGCTTTTGCCGGGTGCGTGGATCCTCGACCGTGTGGAAGTCGCTCCACAGGCCAGCGAAATTCATCGGCACTCCCGCCGCCGCCAGCTGAGCAAGGCCAAGCCAGAGAGCGCGAATTCCATTCGTGCGCTTGCGGTCAAGAGCTATGGCGTGGTGTGGCAGGCCCTCCAAGCACTTACCCACCTGATTGGTCAGCACAGCGTCCGGGCCGACTTCTACGAATGTGCGTACACCTGCGACCCACATCGAGCGCACCTGCTCGACGAACCGAACCGGCTGGGCGATCTGCTCGGCCAGCGTTGCGCGCATCGTGTCGGCATCGCCGTCGTAGGGCCTTGCGGTCGCATTGGCATACACCGGTACGACCGGTGCCTGGAAGGGGATATCAGCCAGATAGGTCCCGAACGGCACTGAGCACCGAGCGACGATGTCGGAATGGAACGCAGTGGCTACGTTCAATTGCGTCGAATTGATGCCAATCTCCGACAGTCTGCGCACAGCGTCCGCGATCGCATCCGCGGTGCCGGACAGGATGACTTGCGTTGGACTGTTGTGGTTGGCGATCACGACCGAGTGCCCCCACTGGTCGAGCAGCGCTCCAACTATCTCGCAAGGCGCCGAAACCGCACACATCGTCCCGGCCCTGTCGCGGGCCGCCTCGGCCATGAGGGCACCACGCTTGCGGGCTATGCGAAGTGCCGCCTCGTCGTCGAACACCCCCGCGGCGCACAACGCCATGACCTCGCCGAAGCTGTGACCACCCACCGCGACGGACTTGATGCCCAGGGCGCGAACGATCTGCAGCAGGCTCAGGCTGTGCGCACCGATGGCTGGCTGTGCCCATTCGGTTCTGGTCAGCGTGGTGGCTTGTCGTGCGCGGTCCTGTTCGCTGAAAGCCGGCTTGGGCCATACGATCCGGTGCAGATCGAAGTCCGCTTCCAGCAGTGCGGCGCGGGCGGTCTCCCAGGGGCAAAGTGCCGGCTCGAAAAGTTGCGGGATGTCAGCGCCCATGCCCACGTATTGGCTGCCCTGACCCGGAAACAACAACGCGACCGGTCCGGTCTGCTGCGCGGAATAGAAGTAGCCCTTCGGGGAGGCGAACTGTGCCGCGGTGGTTCCGTCGGCGAGCCTGCCGGCGGCTTCACTCAACATCGCACGAAGACTCGCGCAATCGTCGGCGACCAAAGCCAAGCGGTGTTGCCGGCATGGGTCATAGCTAGTTTGGGTCTGGTGAGCGATGTAGCGCAACATGTCCTTGTCGTCCACCAGCGAGGCTGACAAGCGAGTTGCCTCGCCGCTCAGGGCGGCCGCTGTGGCAGCACCGAGCACCACGAGTTCGGACTTCCAGGAGCGGTGGCGTCTGGCGTGGCCCGCACGGCCGGTGTACTCCTCAAGCGTCACGTGAAAGTTGGTGCCGCCGAAGCCAAACGAACTGACCGAAGCGCGCCGCGGAGCCCCTTCATCCGCAATCCAGGGCCGTGACTGCGTGGGAAGGTAAAACGGTGAGCTGTCCATGTCGAGGGCGGGGTTGGGCTGATCCACTTTGATAGTCGGCGGCAGAGTCTTGTGGTGCAGCGCCATCACGGCCTTGAACAGTCCGCAAGCGCCTGAGGCGGCCTTTGTATGGCCCACTTGTGATTTCACCGAGCCGAGCGCACACCACTGCCGATCTTGACGTCCAGAGAGATCGAAAACCTCTCGCAGTGCCGAAAACTCGGCGAGATCACCGGCTTTGGTTCCTGTCCCGTGCGCCTCCAGCAGCCCGACGGTTCCCGGGTCATACCCGGCGGCTTCGTAAGCCCGGCGCAACGCCTTAGCCTGCCCCTGCGCGCTCGGTGCATAGATGCTTTTTGCGCGGCCGTCCGACGATGTGCCCATCCCGCGGATCACGGCGTATATCGGATCGCCGTCTCGCTCAGCGTCGTCCAGACGCTTCAGCGCCATCATCGCGAGCCCCTCGCCGAGCATCGTGCCGTCCGCCTTGTCCGAGAATGGCCGGCAGTCCCCGGATGGGGATAGGGCGGTAACCTTTGCGAAGCACATGAACATGAGGATGTCGTTGAGAGCATCGACCCCGCCGGTGATCACCATGTCTGAGTCGCCCAGATACAGTTCGTTGAGGGCGATTGAAACGGCCGCAAGGGAGCTCGCACAGGCAGCGTCTACTACGCAGTTCGTTCCACCGAGATCGAATCGGTTTGCGATGCGGCCCGCGACGACGTTACCCAGCAATCCCGGGAAAGTGTTCTCCTGCCACGGCGTATATGCGGCCGCGATCTGTTGGTTGAACGACTCGAGCTGTTCGTCGGCTATCCCGGCGCCGCGAAGTGCCCTCTGCCACACCGGTGCTTGTAGCCTGCCTGACATGTGGGCCACCATTTCGGTGGCACTGGCGACACCGAGCACCACCGAGACGCGTTCTCGGTCGACCCGCGAGAGATCGGCTCCCGCAACGTCTTCGAGGACCTGCTTGGCAACGGCTAAGGCGAGCAGTTGCGCGGTGTCGGTGGCCGGCGCAACGTTGGGAGGGATTCCGAATTCGGCGGGGGAGAAGTCGACGTAAGGAAGAAAGCCGCCACGCTGGGCATACATCTTGTCGGGCGTGCCCAAGCCCGGGTCATAGTAATCGTCGATACGCCAGTGCGATTCGGGAATATCGGAGAGGAGATCGGCCCCGTCAACGATATTGCGCCAAAAATGCTCGGCATCAGGCGAATTGGGAAACAGGGCGCTAACACCGACCACGGCGATGGGGGGGCGGCTAGACATTTTCGGCATTCGCTTTCGTTGTTGGTGATGAGTTGGACATCGATCGGACGCTTGTGTTCGCACCACGGGTTGGATCAGGGCAGCAGTGTCGGCTTGGGTGGCGCGGTGACCATTTCAGCTGCTTTCCTCGACCGATAGCCGCCGGGGTGTAAAGCGAAATGCTCTCGGAGGAATGGGAACTCCGCACGTGCGGGCCTGCTGTGCCCGAGTGACCTGTGCGGCCCCTTCGAGCAGGTTGAGGGCGACTTGAACAACCTCACGCTGCTCAGGCGGTTCCAGGAAGCTGTCCCTGACCCAGCTGTTGAAGGCACCCATCGCAGGCCCACACCAGATCTGGTAATCGAGCGTTCGGTGGGTTTCGCCGCCGATTGCCCACCGGCTCGATTTGCCCAGGTACCATCGGAAGAGCAGCGCCATCTGGAATTTCGGATCCCGCGCGGCCAGCTCCAAGACCGCGGCATCACGTTGGAGCCAGAACTGCTCTGTCTGCGACCAGACTTCCTCGACGCTCTGGCCGAAAATCTTCTCCAAGTCTCGACGTTGCTGGCCGACGATCGCGTCGAGGGCCGGCTTGCTGACGTACAGCTCGTAGAGCTTCTTGGCGCGTGGCCCAAACATGGTGCCGCGCTTGAGTACTTGCAGATCGACGCCGAGTTCGAACATGTCGGCGGCGGGAGCCATCATGACATCCGCAATGCCGACGTCGGCCAGGAGCTTGCGTCCCTGCTCAGACAGACCGGACTCTATGCAGGCTTGGTTCACCGAGCCCGTCATGACATAGCCGGCGCCCATGGCGAACGCACCCGCAACCGATTGTGGCGTGCCCAAGCCGCCCGCGGCGCCGACCCGCACCGGTCTCTGTAGTCGGTATCGCGCGGCGAGAGTGTCACGGAGCGTGATGATTTCGGGTAGCAGCGCGGGCATGGGCCTGTTGTCGGTGTGCCCTCCGCTGTCTGCTTCGACGGTGATGTCCTCGGCCACCGCGACATACCGCGCGAGCTCGGCTTCCCGGTGGGTCAGCTTGCCCGATTCCACCAGCGCGGAGACGATTGCAGGCGGCGCTGGTGCCATGAATTGACAGGCCACTTCGGGACGAGAGACCTTGGCGAAGACGCTGTTCGTACGGACAACGCGGCCCGCTGGATCGGTCGATAGACCGTGCAGTGCATAGTGCACCACCGAGGGGGTGACCCTCATGAAGGCGGAGGCTTCGACCTTGCGGACACCCCGGGAGATGAAGAGTTCGGCCACGCGGTTTTCCAGTGATGCCTCGTTGGGCGAGTGGATGAGATTGGCGCCCCACACGTGACCGGCAGCCGGGGAAAGTCCCTCCTCGATCGTCGACAATGCCTGTTCCACACTGGGATAGGACAGACCGCCCGCCCCGAAGAACCCCAGCATTCCCGCCTTCGCCATCGCGATCACCAGCCTCGGCGTGGCGATTCCGTTGGCCATCGACCCGGTCAGATAGGGGAAGCGCACCCCATGGGCCGCACAGAAGGTCCGGTCCCCAAGCCACTCCGGATATATCGGCGGCAGCGTACCGAGCAGGGTGATTTGCCTGGATGCCGCCGATCCATCGCCATCCGCAGCCAGGCCCAGCTGCCCGGTCTGTTCATCGCGTAGGACCTGCGCCGGGTGACGAACGCAGCCGACGATTCGCACCAGGTCGTCGGCGGCAAACGCGATACCCGTCACGTCCGGCCGCGGCCCGTCTCGCGTGGGTTCGGTAGAGAGCAGCTGACTGGCGCTGGAACCCTGGTTCATCGTTTCCGCACCTTTCCTGCGATCTGTTAATCACAAGCGCGATGGCGGAGCCGCGAGCTGATCGAGCGGCCTCGAAATCCGCTTCGCACAACGAGATACGTATCCGGCGCCGCGCGTTGGCAAAGGCAACTGTCTGGACGATGAATCCGCAGCCGGCAAGCAACGACCCCAGACAGAGCCGGGTGAGAGCTTGCAGAAGGTGCCGAAGGGTCCGATATGCGTGGCAATTCGCCCGTGAGCTTTGGGCCGCCTTGTACTTCCATGATTCCAATATCGGATTCGTCTTGTATAGATCCTTAACGAATCCTGCGTGCTGAGAGTGTTCGCCTGCTCAGAGCAGTTGGAGGCGTCGCCCCCAAACGGAGCGCCGTCCCCCAAACATGTTGGCGTTCAACTGAAAAGAATCAGGAAGCTCGCGCCTTACCGGGTGCTACTGGTCGGTAACGGGTTCATGGGAGGCGCTTTCGAAGATCAACTGGTGTTCGGTTATGCCTATCCGATCACCGTCGCTCAGTGTGGTGCTGGCGAGGATACGTCGCCCCGAAACGTAAACGCCGTTTGCCGATCGCAAGTCGACTATCACGAAACTGGAGCCGGTGTCGACGAGCGCGGCGTGGTGACGGCTCACTTTGGCGCCAGACAGGGTGATGTCGTTGTCCGGGCTGCGGCCTATGCGGGTGGTGGTGGCGGCCAGTCGATAGGTGCGTTGGTTTGCGTCGCGCAATAGGGGGCCGCGAGTGCTGCCCGCAGGCGCGGGCGGGTACTCCGACAGGGTCCTAAGGGTGTCGTCAGCATTCGATTGCGCGGCCTTGCGCATATCAAGTGGTCGCTGGCTGAGGATTCGTTCGTATAGCGCACGCGCTTTGGGACCGGGGTCGACGCCCAGGTCGTCGGCGAGGTTATCCCTAAGTCTGTGATAAGCATCGAGCGCATCCGATTGGCGGTCGTCCAGATAGTAAGCGGTGATCAGCTGGGCCCAAAGCGCCTCTCGGTAGGGGTGGTCGATTGTCAGGCTCTCGAGCTCACCGATCAAAGAACGGGGCCGGCCGCAAGCAATTTCGACTTCGGCGCGAGCGATGTGTGTGACGATCTTTTCCTCGACCAGTCCCATTTGAAACGCGTCGACGAAATTGAAGTCGCGCAGGTCATCGAGTACCGGACCACGCCACTCGGCAAGCGCGGCCGAGAAGTGTTCACTAGCCTGCTCGAATCTCGCATCGGCGGCGGCTCGCACACCGGCAGTCTTTTCGGCCGCGAATCGGCCGAGGTCGTAGTGCATGTCGGGAACTGCGAGCCGGTAGCCGGGTGGTGCGCTGGCCAACAGCGCGCGGGTTTCGACACCGGCGCCCGCCAAGAGCCGACGCAGATTTGACACATATGAGGACAGCGTGGCTCTGGCTCCGGCAGGAGGTCCCTGCTCCCACGCTGCGCCCGTCAGCGCATCGACGCTGACCGGTCGATTGCGATTGATCAGCAACATCGCCAGCACTGCGCGTTGTTTAGGGGTACCCAACGGTACAGCTGTACCATTGATACTCATCTCCAATGGCCCGAGGACGCCGAACTGGACATCGTCTTGCGCCATCGATTCTCTGGTCCCTCCCAGCTACCCGGTATTACTAGTGCTCATTTTGGGGGCGCCGCGGGACTTTCGCATGGGATTTCTGAATACTCACCGGTGTCAGCCAGCGCTAATAGGTCGCCGATCGCGGTGCTGCTGCGCGGTAGCCATTCTTGCCGAGTCGCACGGTACGGGCCTCCTAATGGCGGCGTGAGACGTCGTGAATGGGAGCGTGACGGTCGACGTGGTTATTCCAGGTGCAACATTCTCGGCGCACTGCGAAATGCGCGCTGCGGCAATCCCGTGAAACGCCTAAAAGCGTTTTTGTGCGGGTTTGATTTCGTTATGAGTCGAGTGCCGCGCAGTTCGGCGGATGCCGACATTGACATCGGCCCATACCGAAACCGGGAGGTTGTCAGCCGTCTTCGGCGAGGGCGAAGCTTGCCGCCTGGTCGAAGGTCATTGCGTCGCCTTGGCGCCAGGCGGCGTCGAACTCCTCGGGGCTGAGCTGTTGGCGGGCGCGCCGCTCACATTCGTCGTGCCAGTCGCCTACCTGGGTGAAAATGCTCGTCGAGGCACCGCACGCGCGACATACTGCGGCGGCAGCTGCCATCAAGACGACGGCACGGTGCGGATCGTCGCAGGATCCCGCAACCCATGCGATTACCGCCAACATGGGCGCACCGGTCCATGGGTCGTTTATGCGCTGGGTCAGTTCGAGACACTGCCGGAGCGGCTGTTGGGCGAGTTGCACTTCACCGCGCCGCCACCGGTTCATCCCGACAAACGCCAACGCACGTGAGCGCTGCACAGAGTCGCCGACGGAATCGGCGAGGGCGAGCGCCTGTTCGAACCAGTCCAGTGCCTGGTCGTTGTCGTCCGCCGTTTGGGCCATCCAGCCGAGCATCATCATCGACAGAACCCGCACCTCGTAGGCGTCGAGTGCATGCAGAGCTCGGCGATAGCAGTCGCGCGCATGCTCAAGGTCGCCCCGGAGTATGCATGCGAACCCATCCGCGACGTCGATTCGAGCTCGTATCTTCGGGTTGTCTAGCCCCTGAAGTAACTTGCGCGCCTCAGCTACCCGGGCCGCGGTGGCGTCTAGGTTGCCTTGTATGGCGGTGATATGTACCGCTTCGCAGAGCACGTCGATCCTGGCTGCCGGGGATTCCTGCGCCGTCGCCGATAGCGCCAATTCGACCCAGTGTCGCGCGTCGCTGAGCATTCCGCAGGTAGTCAACATGGGGCGGAGGGCGGCGATCATCTGCACAGCGCTGGTTGGGGATTCGGACAGGGTGAATCCCAGGGCCTCGCGCAGGTTGGGCATCTCGTCGGTGAGGCGGTGATACCACTGGATTTGGTGTGGTCCCCACCATTCGGTGCGGACCTGGTTCAGTAGTTGTTCGTACCAGGCGGCGTGGCGGCGGCGCAGCGCGTGATATGCGGTGTCGCTGAGGCGCTGGCGTCCGTATTGACGCAGGGTGTCGAGGAGTCTGAAGCGCACGGTCGTGCCGCGGTCGATGCGAGTCAAGATGGATTTGTCCACCAGCGCAGACAACCGATCCAGACACTGGCTCAAGGTGTCGTCTGCGGTGGTAGCCGGGTTGCCGGCGCCATGGTCGCTGCTTTCGGAGCTTTCAGAGCTGATGTGGTGGGCGGCTGGCAGGTCGAAGCTGCCGGCGAACACCGACAGTTGGGCCCAAAGCTGTTGTTCGGCGTGACTGCAACGCTCGTAGCTCCAGTC
>NZ_LQPW01000045.1 GCF_002116635.1 Mycobacterium szulgai
AGTCTTCAAGGATCCGGCGGGCGGGACGCCCGTCGGCGCACGCGTTGCGTTGTCGATTGCTCTTCTGCCACTACTGAATCCACTGGATAGGCTCTACATCGGCTTGGGCGCGAGCATCAGATCCACCCAATTCTCGGCAGAAGATGCAGTCGCGAAGATACCAGTGCCGCCCGCCGGATCCTTGAAGACTCCGGTGACCGGGTCATAGGTCGTGTACGACGTGCCGCTGGCCTGCGGTTCCGGTCCGGGCGCCGGGCCGGTGCCCAACGGCGGGCCCGGCGGCTCCACATACCTGGGGAACGGGATCTGCGGCGGCACCGGCGGATAGTCCGGCGGCTGCCACGACGTGAACGGCGGCGGCGGCCCATTGTTGTTGGGCGGCGGCGGGTCATAAGCCGGCTGATTCGGCGCCGGGCCCGGACCGGGCACCACACCCGGCGGCGGGGGCCCGACGATCGGGATCCCCGGATCCGGATCCGCACCCGGAGGGATGAACGGGAAATGGTTGGGCGGCAAGATGTTCAGCCCATTGGTCACCGGCGTGTCGTACGGGATCGGCGGACCGCGCCACGGGTTGGTGCCGGTTGGGATGTAGCCCTTGGGGTCGCGGCACAGTGCGACCGTCGGCGCGCGCTTGCCCGGGAACTCCTGGCACGGGTAATTACGCGCACCCCGCACCGCGCTGGGATCGTTCTGCGCGGTCTTGCAGTACATGTCCGTCGGGATTTCGCGGACCCCTTCATCGGCCGGCGTCCGCATCAACGGCGGCGGCAGGAAGCCGGTGCTGCACGGCGGCGGATCGTTCAGGTCGAGCTTGAAGTCGAGCTTGGCGCCCTCGTCCTGGGGTTGGCCACCGGCCGACGTGGTGATGGCCGCGAACAGCGCCGGGAAGACGACCAGCAGCTGTTCGATCGTCTTGTGGTAGATCACGCCTACCCGGCCCAGGTTGGCCAGGCTGGCCGCCAGCGCCGGGAACGAGGGACGGATACCGGTGAACGCGGTGTTGGCTTCGTCGATCGCATCGGGGGCAGTGGCCAGGGTGTCGCGCAGCTGCGGGTCGGCCTGACGCAGCTCGGAGGTGAACCGTGCCAGCCCGTCGGCCAGCGACTTGATGTCGCCGCCGGCGCGAACCTGGGCCTGCAGGAACGGACCGGCCTGGTCGATCAGCTGCGAGACCTGCGGGTAGTTGGTGTTGGCCTCGTCCACGAGCAGTCGCGCCGATTCGACCAGCCGGGCCAGTTCCGGGCCGGTGCCGTTGGTCGCGGTGAACGCCTCATGCAGCACCTCGCGCAGCCGGGTGTCGCCGAGGCTGTTGACCAGCACCTCGGCCTGATGCAGCAATTGGGCGACGTCCTGGCCGATGCGAGTGTTGTCGCGCTCGATCTTGGATCCGTTGCGCAACTTGTTCGGCGATGGATGATCCGGCGGCACCAGGTCGATGTACTGCTCGCCGATGGCCGACACGCTCTTCACGCTGGCGACGACGTTCGACGGGATCGCGGTGCCGCTGTTCAATCGCATGTCGGCGGTAACGCCACTGGGGTTCAGCTGCACCGATTCCACCCGCCCGACCGCGACCCCGCGATAAGTGACGTTCGCGTTCTTGTACAGCCCGCCGCCCGCCACGAAGTCGGCACTTACGCCATAGGTTCCGATACCGAAGGTGGCGGGCAGGCGCAGATAGAAGATCGCCATCACGGTCAGCGTGATCACGGTGATCACCGCGAAGATGGACAACTGGATCTTGGTAAGTCTGTCAATCACAGAATCGGCCCCTCTACTGTGAAGCCGTGCCGGGCGGGATCTTGAACGGGTCGGCCGCTTGCCCCGAAAGGTTGGCCTGCTCCCCCAGCAAGAAGTTGGGCGGGTTGAGGATCTCGTCCATGTGCGCCATGTTCGGATCGAAATACGCTGTGGTGAAGAACGTTTCACCGAGCCGGCGCAAGGTCAGGTCGAAGGTGGTGAACACGTTCAGATAGTCGCCTCGAACCGCCTGCTTGATGCCGAAGTTGGGGAACGGGAAGGTCAGCAGAATCTGCAGCGAGGTGATGAAATTCTTGCGGCTGTCGTTGAGCGCCTTGACAACTGAGTAGGCGTCCTTGAGGTCGGCAGCGAAATCCACCTTGGTGTTGGCCAGCACGTGCGAGGTCACCAGGCTCAGTTTCTTGAGCGCGGCGAAGGCGTCGACGATGTGGCCGCGGTTCTTGTTCAGCACGCGAAGCGCCTCGGGCAGGGTGTCCAGTGCCCGGCCCAGATTGTCCTTGTCGCGGGCCAGCATCGCCGAGAAGCGGTTCAGCCCCTCGACCGCGGCGATGATGTCGTTGACCTGCCGGTTGAGTCCTGCGGTCAACTCCGCGAGCCTGGGAACCAGGTCGACGAACTGGCCTTTGCGGCCAACTACCGCTTTATAGGTCTCATCGGTGATCTCTTCCAGCGCACCGACATTGCCCTTGTTGACCACCACCCCGAGAGCAGAGAACACTTCCTCGGTGGTGGGATAGCGGCCGGTGTTCGCCTCGGCGATTTTCGATCCGTCGACCAGCCTGCCCTTGGCCGGTGTGCCCGGCGGCGGCGGCGCCAGATCGATGTGCAGCGAACCCAGCAGTGACGTCTGGGCCACCTTGGCGACCGCATTGGCCGGCAGCACGACATTCTTGTCCAGCGCCAATTTCACTGCGGCGTAGAAAGACCCGTCCGACCGTTGCTCGGCCGAGATCCCGGCGACACTGCCCACGGTGACGTCGTCGACCATGACCGGGGAGTTCTGCGGCAGCGTCGCCACGTCGGGCAGTTCGACGGTGATCGAGTAGGCGCCGCCGCCGTGGCCGGCGGTGCCGGGCATGGATAGTGAGTTCAGCCCGCCGAATGAGCAACCCGCAAGCAGCACGGCGCTGACCGCTAACGCCCCGCCGCGCAACAGGATTCGGTTCATCCGCCGGCCCCCTGCTCGGCGGGCAGCGGGCCGGGAGCGGGCGCACTGGCCGCGGGACCCGGCGCCGGCGTACCTGCCGCGGGACCCGGGGCGGGACCTGGCAGTGGGCCGTACCCCGGCGCGGGTCCGGGTGCCTGCGGGACGAACAACGCCTGCAGATCCGTCTGATTCGAGGTTGCCGGCTGGGTCGGCTTGGCCGGTATCCAGGTCAACTCCGGAACCGGTGTCTCCGACTTGGCCTGGGTGGCCGGGGTGTCGTAGATGACCTGCCCCTTGTAGGCGGTGATGGTGTTGATCGGGTGGAACAGGATCGGCGGGTAGTTCACGGTAAGCCGGCGCAACACCGGGCCCAACCGTTCGCGGCAGATCTCGGCGCGCCGGTAGTAGTCGGGCGCCTTGGGCCCGCCGGCGGTCTCGTAGGAACCACCGCAGATGAATTGCACCGGGTTCATGAACTCCGGCAGGGAGATCAGACCGTTCAGGGTGCCCTGAGCCGGGTCGTAGATGTTGTAGAAGTTGGTGATGCCCGGGCCCGCGACGTGCAGCACCTGCTCGATGTTCTCGCTCTGGTCGCTCAGCGTCTGGGCGAAAGTGTTGAGCTGGTCGACCGTTTCGATCAGCGTCGAGTTGTTCTCGTGCAGAAAGCCCCGGATATCGGAGAGCGCCTGGTTGAGGGTGCCCAGGGTGTGGTCCAGGTTGCGTGAGCTGTCGGCGAGCACCTGCGACACCGAGGCCACGTGTCCGGCGAACTGCACGATCTGCTCGTTGCTCTGGGACAGCGCGTCGACCAGTACCTGCAGGTTCTTCACGGTGCCGAAGATGTCGCTGCGCGAATCCCCAAGACGCCCAGCGACTTGGGACAGTTCCTGCAGCGCGTTGTGGAACGAGTCGCCGTTGCCGTCCAGGGTGTCGGCGGCCTGGTTGATCGCCGCACCCAGCGGGCCTTGCAACTCTCCGGCGGCCGGGCTGAGCTGAACCGACAGCTTCGTCAGCGCCTCTTTGACCTCGTCCCACTCGACCGGAACGGCGGTGCGGGTCAGGTCGATGCTCGCGCCGTCGGGCAGCGTGCCGCCGCCGGTGTAGGCCGGTGTGAGCTGAATGAACCGCGCCGCCACCAGGTTTGGCGACATGATGACGGCCTGCGCGTTCGACGGGATCTTGACGTCTTTGGACACCGACATGGTGATCTTGACGTCGGACGGGCGCGGCTCGATGCTGTCGATCTCGCCCACCGGAACGCCGAGGATGCGAACCTGGTCGCCGGGGTACAGGCCCACCGCAGAGGTGAAATACGCGGTGATCTTACGGCCGCTGGTGCCCGCGGAGAACAGCGCGTAAGCGCCGCCGATGAGCCCCACCACCAAGGCGATGATGGTGACGGTGCGCAGCCCCTTGCTGCCGAAACGGCGCGGCGTCGTCATGGCGACTTCGGCCTTATGATCCAGCGCTCCTGAATCATCCCGCGCAGGTAGTCGGCGAGGCTGGCCGGCAGCTTGCCGGGCTGGTAGAAGAAGTCGAACATCGCCGCCATCAACGGGGCCGGGATCGCGCCGAACACGTTGACGTTGAAGCCGGGTCCGGAACTGACCACCTCGCCGAGGGTCGTCGCGTACGGGGGCAGCCGCTTGAGCGCCTCGGTTATGTAGTCCTTGCGCTCATTGAGGTTGCCCAGCACCAGGTTGAGCTTGCTCAGCGCCGGGCCGAACTCCTTGCGGTTGTCGGCGACGAAGCCGGAGATCTGCGCCGAGACGCCGTCGATCCCGGAAATAAGCGCATCGAGTGCGGCACGGCGTTCGTCGAGCGCGGCGAACAACTGGTTGCCGTCGTCGATCAGCTTATTGACCTGCGCGGAGCGTTCCGACAGCACGCCGGTGACCTGCTTGGCGTGCGCCAGCAGGCCTTGGAGGGCCTCGTCGCGGCTGTTCAGGGTGCGCGACAGCGTGGTCACACCGTCCAGCGCGCCGCGCAGGCCCGGGGTGGCGTCGTGCAGGGTCTCGGTGAGCACCTTCAAGGCCTGCTCGAACTGCGGCTTGTTCAAGTTGCTGGCGTTTTGACCAAGGTCTTCCAGAGCGCCGGCCAGGGTGTACGGCGTCGTGGTCCGGCTCAGCGGAATCGTGGTGGCACGGCCGCTGCCGGCCGGGCTCACCGAGATCGAGCGCTCGCCCAGGATGGTGTCGGTGCGGATCGCGGCCAGCGACTGGTCGCCGATGACGACCTTGCGGTCCACATTGAAGGCGATCTTGGCGCTGTTTCCAGCCAGGCTCACCTCGGTGACCTTGCCGACCTTGAACCCCGACACCAGCACCGAGTTACCGGGCGTGATGCCGCCGGCGTCGGCGAAGTAGGCCTCGTAGGTCTTGCCCTGCGGCCAGAACGGCAGCCCGCTGTAGCCGAACGCGATGAGGACGACGCAGATGACTACCGCCAAACCGATGATGCCGGTGCGCAACGGGTCGCGCTCCCGCTTGCTACGTGGTGATCGCGAGCTCGGCGCAGCCGGGCGCTGCGGGTCACCACTGGGGTCATTTGGCAAAAGCGCACCTCCCCTTGCTGGGATCCACCGAGCCGCCCAGTGGCAGCAGGATGTCGCTACCGGCCGGCCCATTGATCTTGATGGTCACCGAGCAGAAGTAGATGTTGAAGAACGATCCGTAGGCGCCCAGCGCGGCCAGCCGCAGGTAGTCCTCGCCGAGTTGCTCGACGTCGTTGTTGATTTCGGCCTTGCGGTTGTCCAGCTCGGTGGCCAGCGGCCGGGCGTTTTCCAGCACGCCCTGCAACGGCCGGCGCGAATTCTTCAGCAGCTCGGTCAGATCCGTCGTCGTCGACGACAGCGGTCCGATGGCGCCGGCGATCGAGTCCTTGTTGTTGGCCAGCCCGGTGATCAGCTGCTGCAACTGGTCGACGCTGGCGCTGAATTGGGCGCTGCGCTGGTCGATGGTGCCGAGCACGGTGTTGAGGTTGGTGATCACGTCGCCGATCAGCTGGTCGCGCTTGCCCAGCGCCGACGAGAAAGCGCTGGTGTCGGCCAGCACGTTGGCCAGCGCGCCGCCCTGGCCCTGCAGCAATTCGATGACGGCACTGCTGATCGTGTTGATCTTGTCCGCGTCCAGGCCCTTGAGCACCGGCTTCAGCCCACCCAGCAGTGCGTCGAGATCCAGCGCGGGCTGGGTGTGGGAGGAGTTGATCGTCGCGCCCGGCGCCAGCTTGCGCAGCTCGCCAGGACCAGAGGTGATCTCCAGGAAGCGGTCCCCGACCAGGTTTTCGTAGCGGATCACCGCACGCGTCGACGAATACAGCTGGTAGCGCTTGTCGATGCCGAACTCCACGTCAATGGTGTTGTCGGGGTTCAGTTTGACGCCCTTGACCGCGCCGACGGGCACGCCGGCGATGCGCACCTTCTGGCCGGCCTTGAGCCGCGACGCGTCGGTGAAGGTGGCGTGGTAAGTGCTTTCGGGTCCGAACCGGAAGTCGCCGAACACCACCACCAGGGCCACCGCCACCAGCAGCATGACGGCCGCGAAGATGCTGACCTTGATCACCATCGACCGGTGCGACGGCATCCCCCCGCCCGCCATCAGCGGTCGTCCCGTTCGGCGAAGGCGCCGTGGAACAGGAACTGCAGCGTCGACGGCGCGTCGATCTGCACCTCGGTGAACGGCTCGTATGGGATGAGGGCGTTGTCGGTGACCAGGAACGGCGCGCGGTAGAACGACCCGCCGGTCTGTTTGGTCGGGATGTCCGGCAGGCCCCGGCAGTTCGGGCCGCCGGAGGCGTTGACGATCGGCAGGCTCTCCGGGTACGTGTACGCCGGCGCGCCGAGCACAAAGCTCGACGAGGTGAACAGTCCGGCCTTGCGGACACCGATCAGCGGCGCGAACTCCTTGACACCGCGATCGATGCCGGCGAACAGGCAGCCGAGTTCCGGTGAGTAGTCGGCGGCCACTTTGAGTGGGGCGCGCAGCCGGTTGATCGCGTCGATGAAGTTCTGTTCGGCGGGCTCGAGCGTCTCGTAAGCGTTGTTGGCCAGGCCGATGGTGGCCAACAGCGTGTTGTTGAGGTTGTTCTGCTGGTCCACGACGGTCCGGTTGATCGTCGGCAGATTGTCGAAGACGGTGTTGAGATCCGGCGCCGCGTCAGCGTAGTAGCCGGTGACGATGCCGGCCTTACGGAAGTCCTCCTGCAGCGTGGGTAGCTTCGGGTTGGCTTGGCGGGTCAGCGTATTCAGGCCGGTCAGCAGGGAGCCCAGATCGTCGCCGTGGCCGCGCAGGCCTTCGGACAGCGCGCTCAGGGTGCCGTTTAGTTCGACGGGGTCGATTTTGTGCAGCAGGTCGATGAGCGACTGGAACAACGTGTTGACTTCCAGCTGCACGGCTGAGGCCTCGACCCTCGCATTCGGGCGCAGTGAACCCGCGGGCGCTCCGGTGGGCGGGAGGAACTCCACCGACTTGGCGCCGAAGATGGTGTTGCCGGCGATGTGCACCGTCGCGTTGGCGGGGATGTAGTGCAGTTCGCTGCTGTTGATGGCCAGGGTGAGTCGGGCCTGGTCGCCGCTGTAGCTGATGTCCTCGACCTGGCCCACCTGGATGCCGCGGTACTTGACCTTGGCGCCCTTCTCCATGACCAGGCCTGCCCGCGGCGATGACACCGTGACGGTGTCCGTCGCCGTGAACGCCGCTGTGTACGACAGATACGTCAGGAGCGCGAACGCCACGATGAGGCTGGCCAGCACTGCTGCTGCCACCCGCACCGCGGTGCGTCGAGATCCGGTGTCTGCCATATCCGTTTAGCGGGTCCTTTATCCAGAGATGTTCGTTATCCAGAGAGGTTGAAGTTACCTTGCGAGCCGTATACCGCCAGCGAGATGAACAGCGTAATGACCACCACGACGATCAGCGACGTCCGCACCGCCTGCCCGACTGCGATGCCCACGCCGACGGACCCGCCGCTGGCGTTGTAGCCGTAATAGGTGTGCACCAGCATCACCGCGATCGCCATCACGATCGCCTGCAGGAACGACCACAACAGGTCCGAGGGAATAAGGAAGGTATTGAAGTAGTGGTCGTAGAGGCCTGCGGACTGGCCGTTGATGAATACGGTGGTGAAGCGGGCGGCGAAGAATGCGGCGAGCACCGACAGCGAATACAGCGGGATGATCGCGATGAGACCGGCGATAAGCCGAGTGGATACCAGATACGAAACCGAGTGCACCGCCATGCATTCGACGGCGTCGATCTCCTCTGATACCCGCATGGCGCCCAGTTGGGCGGTGGCACCGGCCCCGATGGTGGCCGCCAGCGCGATGCCCGCAATCACCGGCGCGACGACGCGGACGTTGAGGAATGCCGACAGGAAGCCGGTCAGCGCCTCGATGCCGATGTTGCCCAGCGACGAATAACCCTGCACCGCGATGACGCCGCCGGATGCCAGCGTCAGAAATGCCGCCACGCCGACGGTGCCGCCGATCATCACCAGGGCGCCGGCGCCCAGCGTCATCTCGGCAACGTTGCGGATCGTTTCCTTGCGGTAGCGGGTGAGCGCGTTGGGGACATACCGGATGGTCTCGCCGAAGAACAGCGCCTGCTCGCCGAAGTTGTCGACCGGTCCGGCGAACCTCGACAAGAAGCGCCTGAAGCGAATGGTGGCGTCGTAGCTCATCGCATAGTCACCATCGCTTCGTCGCCATCGATTGTTACCCCGCCCCTACTTGGCCGAGATTCGGACGCCGATGGCGGTCATCACCACGTTGATGACGAACAGACAGATGAACGCGTAGACGACCGTTTCGTTGACGGCGTTGCCCACGCCCTTCGGCCCGCCCTTCACGGTCAGCCCGCGGTAGCAGCCGACCAGCCCCGCCATCACCCCGAACAGCAGCGCCTTGACTTCGGCGAGGATCAGTTCGCGCAGCCCGGTGAGCACGGTCAGCCCGTTGATGAACGCGCCCGGGTTGACGCCCTGCAGGAACACCGAAAAAACATAGCCACCGGACAAGCCGATGGCGCAGACGAGGCCGTTGAGCAACAACGCGACCAAGGTGGACGCCAGAACTCTCGGGACGACAAGCCGTTGGATCGGGTCGATGCCCAGTACCCGCATCGCGTCGATTTCCTCGCGGATGGTGCGCGCACCCAGGTCGGCGCAGATCGCCGTGGCTCCGGCCCCGGCCACCACCAGCACCGTCACCACCGGGCCGAGCTGGGTGATGGTGCCGAATGCCGTTCCGGCCCCGGACAAGTCGGCGGCGCCGATCTCCCGCAGCAGGATGTTGAGGGTGAACGCCACCAGCACCGTGAACGGGATGGACACCAGCAGCGTCGGGACCAGTGATACCCGAGCGACCATCCAGGTCTGATCTAAAAACTCCCGAAACTGAAACGGCCGCCGAAAGGCGGCACGAACGGTATCCATCGACATTTCGAAAAACCCGCCGACGGCCCGGGCCGGAACGGCAAGTTGTTGCATCAACCTGGTTCCCCCCGTCTGCTGCATCCGGCAAAGGTGTACATCTGGTTAACGCCCACTGCTGATGGCGAGCCGGCTCATAGTAACTAGAACATGTTCCGGGTGTCGATGAGCTTCACCAGAATTGACAACACTGGTATGCACGGCCGCGGATCGCGACTCGCTCGGGTCACTTCAGTGCAACGATGATTCTCGTCAGTGGTGACACCGTCGCAAGGTGGTGGCTGAATGTCGTTCTTGATAGTCGGGCCAGACGTATTGACGATGACGGCCAGAGATCTGACCTTCATCGGGTCGGGGATCAGCGCGGCCAACGCGACGGCGGCGGCTTCGACGACGAGCTTGGCGGCTGCGGCCGCCGACGAGGTGTCGGCCGGTATAGCGGCGTTGTTCGGTGTCCACGGCCAGGGATTTCAGACGCTCAGCGCACAAGCGGCGGCGTTTCACGACCAATTCGTGCGGGCCCTGACAGCGGGCGCCAGCGAGTATGTCAATGCCGAGGCGGCTGGCGCGTCGCCGCTGCAACTCCTCGAGCAGGGGGTGCTGGGCGTGATCAATGCGCCCACACAGGCAGTGCTGGGACGGCCGCTGATCGGCGACGGCGCCAACGGCCTCGGCATTGACATACTCGCTGGCGCCCGCTGTCAGGGCCCGCACGAATTGGGCCTG
>NZ_LQPW01000046.1 GCF_002116635.1 Mycobacterium szulgai
GACTAGACATCCCAGGTTCGTAAGTCGTCAAGCAGCGGCTGTCCTGCGGTGTGCCCAGGCGGTGTGTTCGTTGTAGGGCTGCTGGTGGCGTAGGCAGCCGTGAAGGATGCCGACGAGGCGGTTGCCCAGGGCGCGTAGGGCCTTGTGGTGGGGCACTTTAACGTGGCGCTGTTGGTCATAGAAGGCGCGGGCGCCGGGGCTGTTTGATATGGCGCACAAGGCCCATTGATCGATGGCGTCATAGAGACGACGGTTGCGTATGTGGCGGGCCAGTACGGCGCGTTTTTTGCCCGAGGCGATGGTCAGTGGTGAGGTGCCAGCGTAGTTCTTGCGACACTTGGCGGTGGTGTATCTATTCGGGTCGTCCCCGAACTCACCGAGCACCCGGGCGCCGAGTACGACACCAAGTCCTGGCAGGGAGCGGTAGATGTCGGCGTCCGGGTGTGTCTCAAAATGTGCGGCCAGGCTGGTTTCGAGTTCACTGATGTGGCGGTTAAGTTCGGTGAGGATGCCCACCGCTGCGGTGGTGGTGGCCGCGAACGCGGCGGCGACCGCGGCGGGTGCGGCGAGGTGTTCGGTGCGCAGCACGGCCTGGATCTCACGGGCGCGTGTAGCGATATTGCGTTGACGTCCACCGCGTTTGAGTGCGGACTGAATTGCCGCGAGATTCAACCGTGCGCCTTGCTGGGGGGTGGGGGCCCGACCCAGCACCCCCAGGGCGTCGCCGTGGTGGAGATCGTCGAAGGCCGCCAGTGCCGCGGGGTAGTACTCACGCAGCGCGTTGCGCAGTCGGTTGGTGTGCCGTGTGCGCTCCCAGATCAGGCTCTGATGGGCCCGCGCCAGCACTTTGGTCGCTTGGGCCTCGGTGCTGTCGCCGGCGATCTGGCGGTGGTTGTGCCGGTCGGTGCGCACCAGATCGGCCAGCAATTTGGCATCGGAGGCGTCCGACTTCGCCCCCGCGATGTGGTGGCGGTCGCGGTAGCGGGCTACCGCCAGTGGATTGACCGCATAGACCTGGTAGCCGGCCCCAGTTAACGCCGCCACCCACAATCCCCGGTCGGTCTCGATACCGATCACCACCTGATCGGGTTCTTGCCCGTGTGTGGCGATCAGCTCGTGGAGCTGGCGGATACCGGTTAGCCCTTCGGACAACCGCCGCGCAGCCAACCGCACGCCGGCCTCGTCCATGACATGCACGTCGTGATGGTCTTCGGCCCAGTCATCGCCCACGAAGATCATCGATCACCGCCCTTCCGCGATTCGGCTATTGAACAGTTCCTTCGAGCCCGAGGACACCCGGCGGCGACCTAATGGATCAGTGCTCGGATTCGGCACGACATCCCATCAGCGCTACAGGTGACCTCACCCACTGGCCGGCGCACGATCTAGTCTTAGGAGTTGAAACCCACTCCGGGCTTACACAGTGCTCACCGGCCAGCGGCTCGGTTGACCAGCCTCCCCGACGAGCAAGAAATACCCGTCAACGGCACACCGATCTGATTCCCATTAGGCT
>NZ_LQPW01000047.1 GCF_002116635.1 Mycobacterium szulgai
CACCCCCACATTCCAACTCCCCACATTCCCCAACCCCACATTTGCGACGCCCAACCCAGCGAAACCGAAGTTACCCACCCCCAAATTCGCAAAACCCACATTGAAAATGCCGCTGCGGCCCACCGCGTCGAATGCTGCGGCCGGGTTCTGCACGAGCCGGACGAACGGAGTCAGTGCCGACGCGACGGCCGAAGCCCCGGCGTGATAGCCGAACATCGCGGCCACGTCTTGGGCCCACATCAACTCGTATTCGGCCTCGACCGCCGCGATCGCCGGGGCGTTGAAACCCAGCAGGTTGGAAGTCACCAGGGACAGCAACTGACCACGGTTGGTCAGCACCGCGGCCGGATGTACCGTCGCGGCCAGGGCCGCCTCGAAGGTGGCCGCGGTAAGCCGGGCCTGACCGGCCGCATTGGCGGCCTGTGCCCCTGCCGAGGTCAGCCAGCCCAGATAGGCGCCGGCAACCTCAGCCATCGCGGTCGACGCCGCGCCCTGCCACGACGAACTTGTCACCGCCGAAGTCAGTGACGAAAAAGCCGATGCCGCCGACCCTAATTCGCCGGCCAAATCCTCCCAAGCGGCTGCGGCCGCCAGCATCGGGCCGGTTCCGGCGCCGCTGAAAATGCGGGCGGAATTTATCTCCGGCGGCGACACCGAAAAATTCATCGCGGCAGCCTCTCTCAGACGGCCCAGTCGCAGGTAGCCGCCTGCCGATCACAGCCCACGACAACCCGACGGCCGCCGGGATCACCGGCTGATAACGCAACAGCATACGGTGGTCGCAGTAGGAACTTGGGCACTTTATCAAAAAAGCATGACCACTGGTCACACTGAAAATTCATATGAAGCTCAATGTAAAATTTCTATACACCGCGGCAGTTTCATTATGGAGTGCACCCCTTTGCAGGGTAATTAATTAGTTACCGCCACTACCGGGTCGCTATCGCCACAATCGCGGCTGCACGCCCAATATCCGGGCCCGGATCCACCACGCCGCCTCGATCGCCGCAGCGCCCAGCACGCCGATGCCCAGCGCGATCGACGTCGTGGCCAGATTCGACGGGTCGAGCATGAATTTCTCCCGGGCCAACGGCAGGCTGAAGATCGCCACGTAAGCGAGCCCGGAGGCGATCACCAGGCAGACACGCCACCACTGGTAGGGCCGGGCAACTACCGCGAGCACCCAGACCGCAGTCACCAGCAACGTGATCAGCGCCGCGGTCGAGGCTTGGTCCTGGTCGTGCCAGGATGCGTTGCGGCCCTGGTATGCGACCAAATAGGAGGCGAACGTCGCGACGCCGACCACGAGTCCGCACGGCAGCGCCGACGTCAGAACCCGCCGGACGAAGCCGGGGTAGGCGCGTTCGTTGTTGGGCGCCAAAGACAGGATGAACGACGGGATGCCGATGGTGAACCAGGCCGCGATGGTGACATGGATCGGCTGAAACGGGTACAGCAACGGATCGCGTCCCATCGGTTTGGCGAGCAGACACTGAACACCCACCAGCAATGCCAGCAGCACCGAGTACACCGTCTTGGTCAGGAAGAGGTTAGCAACGCGCTCGATGTTGCCGATCACCCGGCGGCCCTCCCCGACCACATAAGGCAGTGTGGCAAACCTGTTGTCCAACAACACGATCTGGGCGACCGCGCGCGATGCCGGGCTGCCCGCACCCATCGCGACGCCGATGTCGGCATCCTTGAGGGCCAATACGTCGTTCACGCCGTCGCCGGTCATCGCGACGGTGTGCCCGTGTGATTGCAGGGCATGAACGATGGCCCGCTTCTGATCGGGCCGCACCCGGCCAAAGGTGGTGCAGGAATCCAGCACATCAGCCAGTTCGGCTGTGCCGGTGGGCAGTTGGCGCGCATCCATCGTCTCGCCGTGCAGACCCAGCCTGCCGGCGACCGCAGCGACCGACACCGCGTTGTCGCCGGAGATCACTTTGACCGAAACATTTTGCGCGGCAAAGTAATCCATGGTCTCGGCAGCATCTGGCCGTACCTTTTGCTCCAGCACCACCAGCGCGACCGGGGTGACGCGGCCCGGCGCATCGGGATCGTCGACCGCCACGTCGCCGGCTCCCAGCAGCAGTACTCGCAGTCCTTGGGCCCCGATCTGTTCGGCCCGTTCGGCGGCGGGCGACGCGGCGTCGAGCAGCACGTCGGGGGCTCCGATCACCCAGTTGCCGTACTCGCCGTAGGACACCCCGCTCCATTTGGTCGCCGACTTGAACGGCGCTGTGGCAGTGGCCGTCCACCCCGGCGGCCATTGGTAGGCCTCTGCGATTGCCAGCATGCTGGCGTTGGGTCGGGCATCGGCGGCCGCCAAAGCGGCCAGCACGTCGGTGACGGGTATACCAGCTTCGAGTTGCACGACGTCGGAGACGCGCATGCCGCTTTCGGTCAAGGTGCCGGTCTTGTCCGCACAGACCACGTCGACTCGGGCCAGACCCTCGATGGCCGGCAATTCCTGTACCAGGCAACGGCGTTGGCCCAACCTGATGACACCCACGGCGAACGCGATCGACGTCATCAACACCAGGCCCTCGGGAACCATCGGTACCAGGGCACCCACCGTCCGCAGCAGCGATTCTCGCCATCGAGCTTCCGTGGTGAACAACTGGGTGTAGATGGTCAGCAGGCCGGCCGGCACCAACAGGTAGGTGATGAATTGCAGTATCCGGTTAATGCCGTTGCGCAGTTCGGATTTCACCAACGTGAACTTGCTGGCCTCGGCGGCCAGTTTGGCGGCGTAGGCTTCGTGCCCCACCTTGGTGGCGCGATACGCACCGGCGCCTGCGACGACGAAACTTCCCGACATCACCGGGTCGCCGACATCTTTGGCGATCGGATCGGCCTCGCCGGTCAGCAGCGATTCGTCGATTTCCAGGTTGTCCTCGTCGACCACTTCGCCGTCGACCACGATCTGATCACCGGGACCGAGTTCGATGATGTCGTCGAGCACCACCTCTTCCGGCGCGCGGATGCGAGTCCCGGATTCCCTGCGCACCAAAGGTTTTGCTTGCCCAATGATCGCCAATTTGTCCAGTGTCTGCTTGGCCCGGATCTCCTGGACCATGCCGATGACGCTGTTGGCGACGATGAGCAGGCCGAACAGCCCGTTGATCACCGAACCTGTTGCCAGCACGATGAGTAACAGCACACCCAGTATCGCGTTGATCCGGGTGAAGACGTTGGCCCAGACGATCTGCGCGACGCTACGGGTGGCCCGCTGCGGAACGTCGTTGGTTCTGCCGTCGGCTACCCGTTGCGCGACTTCGGCATCGGTCAGGCCAACGGCGACATTCATCGCGTGAACGTTCCCAATTTGTCGGAGTCATAGTACTCGAGGTTCAGGGTGTTTCCGGCGAAGCTGGCCATGGATATCGATCCCGGCAAAGCGTTTTCGGTCGACAGTCCGAAGGTGAACGTGTCGCCGTCCCAGTGGGTCAGATCGAATGTCTGCTTAGGCCCCAATGCCAGCTGGAGTTGGCCGTTGTGATCGGTGACGGTGGCCGGGCCCCAGTAGTCGTTGGCGTAGACGCCGACGTAGTCGCTGAGCGGCCGGGCCGGCGCCGGGCTGACCGGGGGCTGTTTGCCGACCAGCGACCCGTCCGGGTTGTTGAACGCGGCAAGCTGCTGCTTGTACAGGGTCGGCCAGTCCTCGCGCACCTGGCCGTACTGCACCAGATCCATGAATTCCGCCGTCAGCGCCTCCGGGATTCCGTAGGGCGCGGCGTTGGTCAAGGCGATGATGGCGATGTCCTCTGACGGCAGGACCACGAAGTTGGTCGCGGCGCCCAGTCCGAAACCGCCGGAGTGGCTGTACTGGGTACGCCCCGACGACGTCACCGACACATTGAAGCCGTGACCGTAGAACCCGGCCCGTGCTTTCGGGTTTGCCGCCGGGCTCGACACGACCTGTGGGGTGTAGGCCGGCAGCAGGGCTTGTGGCGACGTGATCTGCTGGCCGTTGTAGGTGCCGTTAGCCAGCACCATGGTCAGCCAGTGAGTCATGTCGTTGAGCGACGAGCTCACCCCGCCGGCCGGCGTTTGGGCATCGGCGTCGCGCTGGAAGCGCGGCTCCCATTTGTCGCCCACCTTGATGTGAGTGACCGCGTGGTTGGGCCGGGCCAGATAATCAGCGAAGCGCGAGCTGGTCGACGTCATCCCCAGCGGCCGGTACAGCACCTCGTCGGACAGGTCCTCCCATGGCTTGCCGGCCGCGGCTGCGACCGCCTCGGCGGCTGCGGTGACACCAAAGTTGGTGTAGGCGTAGCTGATTCGAAAGGGCGCCAGGGGCAGGAACTTGAGCCGCTCGAGCACCTGCTGACGGTCGTAACCTAGGTCTTCCAAGGCATCGCCGGCGTGATCGGGCAGTCCGGAGCGATGCGAGTACAGGTCGGCGATGGTGACATGGCTGGTGACGTAGGGATCGCTGAGCGAAAACCACGGCAGCTGCGCTGTCACCGGGGTATCCCAGGCGATGGCGTTGGTGCTGAGCTGATGGGCCACCACCGTCGCACCCACCGATTTCGATATCGACGCCAGCTGGAACACGGTGTCGGCGTCCACCTTGTTGTCCGGCCCGTCGCCCTTGCTCGCGTCACGTACGCCGAAACCCTTGGCGTACAATGCTTTTCCTTCGTGCACGACGGCAACCGCCATACCCGGAATGCCGGAGTTCTTCATCAGGTCGGCGACCAAGCCGTCGATCTTGAGAATCGCCTTTTCGAGGCGGCCCGGTGGAATGTCCAGACCGGATACCTCATTGGGCGGTGCTTTCGACAATGCCGACGGTGGACTCGACAGTGGTTGCGCGGGCCCACATCCGACCAGCGCCAGCAATACCCCCGCGGCTGCGGCCAGGGCCGCGCGTTTGGTCATGGCCGCGACTCTAGCCGCGACGGCCGCGATGGCCGCGCTGGCCGCGCCGGGCGGCGCACGCCTTGTTGGCTTGCCAGATTTTGGCGCTGACCAGGCTGTTCAGCAACTTGGCAAGTTTCGAACATGCGGCACCGCCGCCGGGGACGGTGGGGTGCTCCAGGACACCGACTTGGGCAGCCCCGGCAGCAGAACCCCGCCCGGCGCCAACCGCACCGATGCCAGGACGGAGGTCTCGTGAGCCGGTAGAGCCGTCCGCCGCGATTCGGCGTTGACCAGGCCGTTCAATAACTGGCCAACCTTCACACATGCGTGGCTCGGCACAGTTGGGTCCGCCAGGTCGCCACGCAACTGCTCTGCCCAGAAGCGGACTGCGGCAGGAAGGAGCCTTCGATGTCCTTTGTGTTCGCCTCCCCACAGATCATGGCGGCCACGGCCACGGACCTCGCCGGGATCGGCTCAGCGGTCGCGGTGGCCGCCGAGACCGCGTCGACGTCCACGACCCAGTTGCTGGCCGCGGCGGGCGACGAGGTGTCTGCGGGTATCGCCGCCCTGTTCAGCGCACACGGTCAGCAATTCCAGGCGCTCAATGCCCAGGCCGCGGCATTTCATGACCAGTTCCTGCGCACCCTGAGCGCCAGCACAAACTCCTATGCCTGGGCCGAGGCCACCAACACGGTGCAGCAAGAGTTGCTCAACATAGTCAATACGCCCACGCAACTGCTGATGGGACGCAACCTCATCGGCGATGGTGCCAATGCAACGGCACCCGGCGGCCGCGGCGGCGACGGCGGGTTCGGCGGGGCGGGCGGCAACGGTGGTGCCGGCGGCTTCCACGGCCACGGGGGGCTGGGCGGCAATGGTGGCTTGGGCGCCGCCGGCGGCGACGGAGGCGTGGGTGGCGTGGGTGTCTCAGGCGGAAACGGCGGCGCCGGCGGAGCTGGCGGGAACGCCGGCGCCGGCGGTGCGGGCGGCAGTGGCGGGGTCGCGGGCGCGGCGGGTAACGGCGGGCACGGCGGTAATGGTGGCAACGGTGCTGCGGTTACGGGCCCTGGCTGCGACGGCGGTCACGGCGGCGACGGCGGCGCGGGCGGCAATAGTGGTTTCGGTGGCACTAACGGCAGCGGTGGTAATGGCGGTGTCGGTGCCAGCGGCACCAATGGTGCCGGCGGCACCGGCGATGCGGGTGGGCAGGACGGCGGGGCCGGCGGACGCGGCGGCAACGGGGGCGCTGCCGGCACTGGCGGCAACGGCGGCGGCGTAGGCAACGGCGGCCGCGGTGGCGACGGCGGCGCCGGCGGCAGTGCGCAGAACACCTCATCGGTGAGCGCCGACGGCGCCGGCAACGCGGGTCTGGCAGGGGGCGCC
>NZ_LQPW01000048.1 GCF_002116635.1 Mycobacterium szulgai
CCACCCGCCAGGGTGGAGGTGGTAACGCTGGCGTCGCCGCCGGCCCCGCCCGCGCCGCCGGCCCCGCCGTGGCCGTAGAGCGAGCCGCCGGCCCCGCCGGCGCCGCCATTGCCGCCAGTGCCTCCGTAGGAGCTATAGATGGTGTCCATGCTGTCGAAGCCGCTGGGCGCCCCGCCCAGGCCGCCTGTGCCGCCAGCGCCGCCCGTTCCCCAAAGCCCGGCGGCACCCCCGGCACCGCCGGAGCCGCCATTGATCCCGTTGAAGCCCACCAGCCCAGACGCGCCGGCCCCGCCGTTACCGCCGGCGCCGCCGTTGCCGCTCAGCCAGCCGCCGTGGCCGCCGGCCCCGCCGGCCCCACTCAGCCAGCCATTGCCGCCGGCCCCTCCGTTGCCGATCAATCCTGCGGCGCCGCCGGCACCACCCGGCTGGCTAATGACGCCGTTGGTGTAGCTGTAGCCGTTGCCACCATTGCCGTACAACAAGCCTGCAGCCCCGCCGTTGGGGTTGGCTGCGGTGCCGTTGGCCCCTTCACCGATCAGCGCGCGGCCCATGAACATCTGGCTGGGCGCGTTGACCGCGGCCAATAGTTGCTGCTCGACGGCCTGCAACGGCGAAGCGTTAGCCGCCTCGGCGATGGCGTACGCACCCGCACCCGCGTTGAGCGCGGCGACCAACCGGGTGTGAAACGCCGCCGTCTGCGCGGCGAATGCCTGATAGGCCTGACCGTGGGCGCCGAACAGCGCCACTACGGCCGCCGACACCTCATCGGCAGCTGCGGCCAGCATCCCGGTGGTTGGAAACGCCGCGGCGGCATTGGCGGAACTGATCGCCGAACCGATCCCTGCCAAATCCGCAGCCGTCGCTGTCAATAGGCCCGGATCTGCCACCACAAACGACATCGCGCGCCTCCACCCAACCGCAGAAAATTCCGTTTAGTACATCGGCATTATGCGGGTAATAAATCCCTACCGAAGCACTTTCAACCGGAACCGACGAACCGGTGAAAGCGTTATCGCCCTAACGATTTCGCGTCCGCGCCTTGGCCACGAATTTGGGTTCAGCCGACCTTATGAGCGGTCAACAAATAGGCCGGAAACTTCACCCGGCCCTTATCGTCGTGGTCGTGCGGTGGAAATTCGATCCCACCGCTAACCTCGGGCGGCATGACGATGGGATTGGCGTGAATGAAGGCCGGCCGGATCTCGTCTATTTCCCAGTACTTGCTTACCGCCGTGCGCAATTCGTCCTCGTCGACCTCATTCGGCTTGGCCTCCATTGCCGCCGGGAAAGCGCCCTTTGCGAAGACCAGCACGTAGAAGCTGGCGCCCGGGGCGGCCGCCCGGTGCACCGAGCTCAAATAGCCGTCGCGGCCCTCGACGGGCAGCGAATGGAACAGGGTGCTGTCGATAACGGTGGCAAAGCGGCCGTCATAACCGGAGAGCGCCGTGATGTCGGCCTGCTCAAAGGTGGCGTTGCTCAGGCCGCGCTCCTGGGCGGCCTGAGTGGCCGCCGCAATTGCCGTGGGGGTGATGTCGACGCCCACCACGGTGTAGCCGTCGGCAGCCAGGGCCAACGACAACTCGGCGTAGCCGCAGCCGGCGTCCAGCACGTCGCTGCGAACCTTTCCGGCCGCGACCAAGCCAGCCAGCTCGGGTTGCGGCTCTCCGATGTTCCAGGGGGGCGGGCCTTGGAAGACACCTTGCTGCTTGTATACCCCGTCCCAGTCCATAACCTCAGATGTCATGTGTCCCAACGTACCCGCGGCTTACCGGGGCCAGGTATGCACGGGTTCATTGGCGTGCATGTGCTCGCAGTAGCGGCGCAGCATGCCCGCCAGGGCGGCCGGCCGGCTCAGACCGCTCTCTTCCAGGGCCTGCACGGTGGACACCTGCCAGCTTGCGCCGTTGCGCCCGGCCTGGACGCGGCCCTCGATGACGCCCAGAAACCGATCGCGCACCTCGGTGTCGACGCCTCGTTGCCGCAATCCCTCGTGTGCCATCGGCAGCAAGATGCGCAACACCAGATCCTGGGTGGTCATCTCATCCAGACCCGGCCAATGCAGCCGGGCATCGATGCCGTACTTCGCTGCGGCCAGGAAATTGGCGCGCGCCGCGGCGAAATGCATCTTCGACCACAGCGGCTCTTCTGCGTGCGACAGGCTGTGCACCAGCCCGAAGTAGAAGGCGGAATTCGCCAGCATGTCGACAACGGTTGGCCCGGCCGGTAGCACGCGGTTCTCCAATCGCAGATGCGGGCGCCCGTCGACGACGTCGTATACCGGCCTGTTCCACCGGTACACCGTCCCGTTGTGCAGCCGCAATTCGGAGAGATGAGGGGTGCGTCCGGCCGCGAGCTCGGCGGCCGGATCCTCCTCGGACACCTCGGGCAGCAGCGATGGGAAATAGCGGACGTTCTCTTGAAACAGGTCGAGAACCGAGTCGATCCACCGTTCACCGAACCAGACCCTGGGGCGCACGCCCTGAGTCTTGAGTTCCTCGGGCCGGGTGTCGGTGGACTGGGTGAACAGTTCGATCCGGGTCTCCGCCCACAGCTGGTGGCCGAAGAAGTAGGGCGAGTTGGCGGCCAATGCCAGCTGCGGTCCGGCCAGCACTTGAGCGGCGTTCCAGTAGGCCGCAAAATCCGCCGGAGCCAGCTGCAGATGCAATTGCATACTGGTGCAGGCGGATTCGGGTGCAATGGACGCGGCCTGCCAACTCAGCGGCTCGGGGCCGGAGATGTTGATCGGGATGTCTTCACCGCGCGCGCTGAAGATCGATTCGTTGAGTGCGGTATAGCGCGTCGACTCGCTCATCCAGCCCTCGCTCAGATGCTTGGGCATCAGGGTGGGCAGAATTCCGATCATCACGATGTGCGATCCGCTGGCGCCGGCTTTGGTTTCGGCGTCGTTGAGGCTGGCGCGGACTTCCTTTTCCAGGTCCAAAGCGGTGTGGCCGGGCAGTGGTCGCGGCGGCACATTGAATTCGATGTTGTAGGCACCCAATTCGGTCTGATACGCCGGATCGCCGATTGCGTCCAGCACGTAGCGGTTCGACATGGCGGGCTGGTAGTCGGCGTCGACGAGGTTGCATTCGATCTCCATGCCGGTAAGCGGCTGATCGGAATCGAAACTGCATTGCGCCAGCATCGCCTCGAAGACGTCCAAGCACTGCCGCACCTTGCGCCGGTATTCCCGCCGATGTGCGCGGTTATACGTGGTGCGCTTGACCTCTTCGCCCACAAAGCCGATGGAACAGGTTTACCGTCGACTACGCAAGTTTGACCCGGGTAACCTGCAGTGTCCGATGTCACGGTTTAGGAGACCAAGTGGGCCAGTCGCCCGAATTCGTAGCAGCCATCGACCAGGGTACGACCAGCACGCGCTGCATGATCTTCGATCACGAAGGTGCCGAGGTGGCCCGCCATCAGCTCGAACACGAGCAGATCCTGCCCCAGGCCGGGTGGGTGGAGCACAATCCGGTCGAAATCTGGGAGCGCACCGCGTCGGTGTTGATGTCGGTACTCAACGCGAGCAACCTGTCAACGAAAGACATTGCGGCGCTGGGTATCACCAATCAGCGTGAGACGACGCTGGTGTGGAACAAGCGGACCGGCCGCCCGTACTACAACGCGATCGTCTGGCAGGACACCCGCACCGACCGCATCGCGTCGGCGCTGGACCGCGATGGCCGCGGCGAGGTGATCCGGCGCAAGGCGGGGTTGCCGCCGGCGACCTATTTCTCCGGCGGCAAGCTGCAGTGGATCCTGGAAAACGTCGATGGCGTGCGCGCGGCCGCAGAAAGCGGCGATGCGCTCTTCGGCACCACCGACACCTGGGTGTTGTGGAATTTGACCGGGGGTCCGCGCGGGGGCGTGCATGTCACCGATGTCACCAATGCCAGCCGGACCATGCTGATGGACCTGGAGACGCTGGACTGGGACGACGAGCTGTTGTCGTTCTTCGACATCCCCCGCCAGATGCTGCCCGCGATCGAGCCGTCGTCGCCGCTGCGGCCTTACGGGGTCACCTCGGACGCCGGGCCCGTCGGCGGCGAAGTGCCGATCACCGGGATGCTCGGTGACCAGCATGCGGCGATGGTCGGCCAGGTGTGTCTGGACGCCGGCGAAGCGAAGAACACCTACGGCACCGGCAACTTCTTGTTGCTGAACACCGGCGAGACGATCGTGCGCTCCGACAACGGTCTGCTGACCACCGTCTGCTATCAGTTCGGTGACGCCAAACCCGTTTACGCCCTTGAGGGTTCGATCGCGGTGACGGGTTCGGCGGTGCAGTGGCTGCGTGACCAGTTGGGCATCATCAGTGGCGCGGCCCAAAGCGAGTCACTGGCCCGGCAGGTCGACGACAACGGCGGGGTGTACTTCGTACCGGCGTTCTCGGGGCTGTTCGCCCCGTACTGGCGATCCGATGCACGCGGCGCGATCGTGGGGCTGTCCCGGTTCAATACCAACGCGCACGTGGCACGCGCGACGCTGGAGGCGATCTGCTACCAGAGCCGCGACGTGGTGGACGCGATGGAAGCCGACTCCGGCGTCCGGCTGGAGGTCTTGAAGGTCGACGGTGGCATCACCGGCAACGACCTGTGCATGCAGATCCAGGCCGACGTGCTGGGTGTGGACGTGGTGCGGCCGGTGGTCGCCGAGACCACCGCGCTGGGCGCGGCGTATGCCGCGGGCTTGGCGGTGGGTTTCTGGGCGGGCCCGTCCGACCTGCGGGCCAACTGGCAAGAGGACAAGCGCTGGACACCGACGTGGGACGACGAGCAGCGTGCCGCGGGTTATGCCGGCTGGCGCAAGGCCGTCCAGCGCACCCTGGATTGGGTCGACGTCTCATAGCAGATTCGCGGTGAAGTGTGGGCGTGGGTTCACGTCATTACACTGCCCGCGATGGACAACGAACTGCAGGTCAGCGGTGGTGGTCTAGGCGCAGAAGCCGTGCGGTGTGCAGCGTTGGCGGGTGAACTCGCTGGCAACGCCGCGCCGACCGGAGCGGGTTCGGCATGGCTGGCAAGCCAGGCGGCGGTCGGTGCTTCGCACGCGCTAGTAGCGGCGGCCGGGGATAGGTGCGTGGCGCGTATACAGGCGACGGCCGTGGCTTTGGACACAGCCGCTAGCGGCTATGCCGAGAACGAGGTTCGTTCGGCGGCCCTGTTGCGGGTCTGCTGATGTCGGGCGCGACGTTGCCATCGCTGTCGCAAGTTCAAGGTTTGAACGCCACGTATCTGGGTGAGGCGGCCGGGTATTGGACGCACACCGCGACGTTGTGGGAAAAGGCTTTCACCGGGGTCCATGGCGGCATGTCGAACCCTGGTGGCACGCCGTGGACGGGTCGGGCCGCCGGCGCCGCGCAAGAGCGCGCCTACGCCGACATGGTGGCGGTCCGCCGCGCGTCGGCTTGTCTACACGAGGCCGCCTCGATTGCCCGTCGGGGTGAAGAGCAGTTGAAGGCGTACCGAGGCGGTGTGCTTGAAGCAGTCGATGAGGCACGGGCTGACGGATTCGACGTGGGGGAGGACTACTCCGTCACCGATCGCTCGCGCGATCCGCAGCTTCGGGCGGCGCGTCGTGCCGCTGCGCAAGGACATGCGTCCTTCATTCGCCATCGGGTGGCGGCATTGGTGGCCGGCGATGAACAGCTGAGTCTGCGAATTGCCGCCGCTACCAAAGGGATTGACGATCTTATTTTTCAACCGGCGCCCACGATCCAGCTCGTCGACAACAGGTGGAAAGAAAAGCCGCCACAACCCATTCCGCCCGACCCGGAGCCGGGTCCGCTGCCGCCCGTTAATAGCGCTGACGACGTCCGGCGCGTTTTGGATCCGCTGCAAAACGGCGGACGGCGTGGACCTAACGGTGTGGGCAAGGAGCCAGAGGTTAAGGAGCTATGGGATACGGCAACTATCAAGCGCGCGTGGGACTACCTCACACGCAATGCCGTGGATGCGCCCGGCCCGCCGAGTTACAAGGGGAAAGTGCGAGTGCTACCCGATGGCACTCAGATTGGGATACGGCAAAGCAGCGACGGCTGGGGTGACACCCTCGACGTCTTGTACCCAGACGGAGTAAAGCAGAAGATCCACACCCCTTACTCTTGGCCGCTCATTAGTCCGCCACCACTGCTGCCGCCCGCCACGCACCCGCTCCCATTGCCACTGCCTCCAGCACAGGTGGGTCATCCACCCGCCGCACTTCCATCGACGCAAGTTCTCGACCCGATGACGCTGCCCTCCTGGTTACAGAATTCGTCACCGCCGGGGTTTCAGGTGGCACCCAGCGCTCCGCTTCCGATCGCACCGCTGGACGTCCCGGATGCTCCGGCACTGCCCGCGCCGCCTGGCCCGACTCCTATGCCGGGTGGATCGTTGCCGCTGCCTAACTTGGCTCACGATCTGGCTGAGGGCGGAAAAGTAGCTGGATCGGCGGCACTCGCCGGAGTTGCCCTTCTCGGCGCTCTGCTAGCCGGCGGACTAAATCCCAGCGGGCAAATCGCACGGTGACGAGTTACTTACGACTCCGGTTCGTCCGCGTGGTACAGCTTCAGGGCTAGCTCCTTACCTTTGTCGGTGGGGTTGAGCCAGCACATGGTTTGCCAGCCCCATGGGTCGTCGAAATGGTTAATGTAGGCGTCTTCGATCTTGGCCATGGCTTCGTCGAGTGGCAGATTCCAAGGCTCAAAGTAGGGATGTCGCCTAGTTCCTTCGATCGAACCTATGTCGAAAAGTCCCTCGTTGACCAGCTCGCGGATCATGTTCAACGCCAGTTGCTGCACCTCGTGCTCCGGTCGTCGCGGCCTGCAACGCGCGAGGTACGCCCCATGAACGTCGCTGAGGGAGCTCCAGTCCTGCAGTCCCTCGATTAGCAAGCCTTCCTTAACCCACTGTTGTAATGCCCTATCGTCCATCGCTCAGGCGTCCCCTGGTTCGTCCGCGTGGTACAGCTCCAGGGCTAGTTCCTTGCCTTTGTCGGTGAGGTTGAGCCAGCACATGGTTCGCCATCCCCGCCGGTCGTCGTAGTTCGCAACGTAGGCCTCTTCGATCTTGGCCATGGCTTCGTCGAGCGGCATATCCCATGGTTCGAAGTGATGATTTCGTCGACCCCCTGCGGGCACTCCCAGTTCAAACAGGCGCTCGCTAACCAGTTCTCGAATCATGTCCAGCGTCAGCTGCTGCACCTCTTGCGGCGGTCTCTTCGGGCTGGCCTCAGAAAGAAACTGTCCGTGGACCCAGCTCAAGTAGATCCAGTCTTGCAGCCCTTCGATGAGCAGGTTTTCTTTGATCAAATCGTGTTCGGTCTCGGCGTCCATCGCTCAGGCGTCCCCTGATTCGTCCGCGGGGGTACAGCGGTACGGCTAGTTACTTGTCTGAATGATATTCAGCGAGCACATCGTCACCCAGCGCGACCGTTCACCGCAATTCGGTGGTACCAGAGAACCGCGATCGCGTTCTTGCGCTCGCCGGGAGGTCGCCCTTCACTCCGCCCATTGCGCGGTGAACGCCGCGACCGAGCCGGTGACGCGGTCGCGAGCCGAGGCGGGATCGGTGAAGGCCGCGGCCAGGCCGCCGACCGCGCGGTCGGCCAGCGGACGCCACTTTGTCTGCCAGCCGTCGATGACCCCGCGGTTGCCGGGGTTAGCGGCCAGCGCATAGCGAGCCAGGGCGGCGCTGTAGGCCTGGCTGCGGGTGGTGTCGACGCGCGACTCCTGCAACAGGGCGGCGGTCAGGCCGTCCCCATTGGCGATGGCCAGATCGACGAACGCCTCTTTGAACAGTGCGTCGAGCGCCGGCTTGACGACGAGGTTCAGCGCGACAAACGCCTCGCCCCAGTCGTAGGCGAGCAGCAGGCGCTCCAGCGTTTCGCGGGCGGGCTGCCACACGTCGTCGGTCTCCCAGATCCGCCGCGTTGCTTCGGTATTGGCCAGGTGCGTGCCATGGGCAAGCGAAAGTGACTTGGCCCGGTAGGCGATCCACTGCAGCGCCCGTAGTTCGTCGGCGGCCTGGAAGAAAGCCGCGTTGGTGATGTAGGCGCTGGGCGCCAATTGGCCGACGTAGAGGCTGGTGATCTGCAGGACGTGGAACAGGTAGCGCGCGGGAACGTAGCTGCGGTTGAGCGTCTCGACCCACGTGGGGTCCAGCCCTGCATCGTGGTCCAGTGCCTCGTAATGGTCGACCACGCCCTCGGCATAGATCTCGCGGTCGTGTTGCAGCGCGATGTAGCGGCGGTAGTTCAGCGCGGCCGGATCGCGGAAACCCTCCCAGTCATCGGCTTGCAGGGGTGAGCCCTCGCGGTGCTTTAGGTACCACTTGTTGATCGCGCTGTCCGGGTCGAGATCGAACGGAGCGGGCTTGCGGTTGAAGTGGTAGTGGAATTGGCCGGTGACGGCCTCATACTCGGTCGGTTTGCGGCGGGTATCGCCGGCGATGCTCCAGGTCTTGAGCCGTCGAGGCGTTGCGGTGGTCACGTGTCAGTCCTTCCGGTCCAGGTACCAGTGCAGTTCGTCGTCGCCGACATAGCGCATCCGCCCGGCAAACGCCACCAGCGCCGGCTCCAGTGAGGCGAGTGGAAATGTCTGTCCCGCAGCCGATTCCAGGCTGGTACGGGTGACCCGTAAGAATCGCGGGGCGTGGATGCGCACATAGCCGGCGTGGTCTTCGATGACGAGCACGACGTCGGGGTTGTCGGTGCGGATGGCGTCGGTGAGCGCCGCGACGATGTCGGGATCGAAGCCCCGTACCACGGGACCGACGAGCTTGGCCTGTTCGGCGGTTGCGGTCACTACTGGCTCCCTTCTTCGGTGAGCGATACGGCGATCTGGTCGCCGTCGCGTCGCACCGGGTGACTGTGCAGCCGGCAGCCGGCGGGATTGACGCCGCCGCCGGTGGTCAGATCGAATTCCCAGCTGTGCGCCGCGCACGTCAGCACGCCGTCCTCGACGTCGCCGTCGGCCAGCGGGAAACCCGCGTGTGGGCACAGGCCGTCATATGCGCGGATCTCGCCGTTGCGCAGATGCGCGAGCAGGATGGACCGATCGCCGACATAGAACTCGCCGACCTCGCCTTCCCACAGATCATCGATGGTGGCCACCGGAATCCACGTCTCGGTGCTAGTCATAGAACGCCTCGACATGGTCCAGCGGCCCCACCCCGGCCGCAGCGATACCCGCTTGCGGGTCGAGCACTTTCCCGTTGTGGCGCAACCGTATTGGCGCGTCGCGTTTGGCGACGCGGTGTCCGACGACATGGTGTGCAATCGCCGCCCCCACGGTCTCGACGGTGTCGGCGTCGTCAACGGGGATCAGCAGTTCGAGTATGTCGCCCTCGAATAAGGCGGTCAGTGGAAGCAGCGCCATGATCCTCAGCCCTTCGATCCGTTCTGCGCCCACGCATATCCGTCGGCGTCCTGTCCCTGCTCCTCGGCCGATAACCCGAAGTACTGCAGCACCGTCCCCAGATCCGGCGGGCTGATCTCTCCGGAGAGCACCCGGTCGATCAGCGACTGGTGGCCGGCGAACCGGTCCGGCCGCTGGGCGAAGATCCACCGGCACGGCTCCGAGCAGAACAAGTACTTGCGGCCGTTGTGCACATGCGTCAGCGGCGCGGGATCGGTGTGCGCGCCGACGATTACACCCGCGGCGCGAACCACCGGCAGCTGGCACAGATTGCAGGTGATCGGCAGCGTTTCGGGCAGGGTGGCGGCGATGTCGCCGTTGCGGACGTTCTCGGTGATGACGTCCCAGTGCTTGCCGAAGTCCCGGTTCCAGCCAGGGTATTTCTCCTCCAGCCACAGCCGCTCGGCCTGCGACACGCCGGCGTCGGGATTCCACCACACAGTAGGCCGGTAGTACCACACCCCGAGGTGGATGGCGTGGTGATACCAGGTCAACTCGTTGATGAATTCGTCCCAGTACCAAGGAAACTCGAGGCCGTAGTCGCGGAACTGGTCGGCGAACTGCTTGACCACCCAGTCCTCGATGAATTCCTTGAAGCTCATTCGCCGGCTCTCCAGCGGTGTGTAGTAGTCCATCGACAGACCGGTCAGCAGCGCGAAGATGCGCCACGACCGCCAGAACATGTGGTCGATGAGGAACTGGCCCCACTGTGCTTCGCCGTTGTCGATCAGCACCTTGATCGTCGGTTCACCCTGCTGGGCATGGCGTGCCTCGTCGGTCTGAATCGAGCTGATCAGTGCGCCGAATTCCAGGTCGCCCACGTCGATGGCGTCGGCGGCCATGCCGAGGAACTGCAGGTTGGTGAAGCCGGTCTCCAAGGTGAAGGTCAACTGCAACGCGATCGACAAAGCGTCGTTGGCCACGAACATGTCGTCGAACAGATAGCGCACCGCTAGCACGATCCAGTTGTTCGTGTGGAATGCCTTGAGGGCCCAGTCGCCGCGGGGCTCCTTGTCGAGCAGTCCGTACGGGAAGAACGTTTGGATCTGACCGTGGCGGACCTCGTCGAGAGTGCCGAATGTCGCGGTGTTGCGCCAGGCCGCGGAACGGCCGAACCGCCCCATCCGGGCTTCACCGATGGACGCCAGGTACTCGGGCATCGAGATGGCGCCGTAGTGCGCGACGATCACCGATTTCCAGCCGGGATCGAGTTGCTCGAACAACTTGGAGCGCCCGATGGCGTTCTTCAACGAGTACGTCGTGGTGTCCTTGGTGACCTGGTTGTGGACGTACTCGCGGTAGCCGATCTTGTACGGCTCGTCCCATTTGAGCCACCCTTCAGCGGAGACGCGGTGCGTGCCCGACAGCTCCTCAGGAAACACTTCGTCCTCTGTGACGTAGCGGAAGGTCCAGTTGGTATCACGGGCGAGGTCGTACCAGTCACTGCGAGCGAGTTTGGGCATCAGTCGTCCTTGCGTTGTCCTTGGTCCGTCATTGGCTGCCATCTCAGCCCTGATGAGCTGCGTGGATGACGTGAGCGGTCTTCATGATGACGCAAACCCCCGAGGACTCCTAAGTATTGCGCTCAGCCTGATTCACACCCATGGGCGCGGGGTACGCCGGGGTTACGATCCGATGCGGACGCCACGGACAGCAAACGATTGGAGAAGGTGCGCTCTGAAGCCCGACGAAGCACGTCACCGTAGTCTTGACTCGAAGATCGTCGCGGCACTAGACCGGGCGGGAGAGGCCTTGAACGTGCTGGCGCGGCGCGTTGCCGAGGCCCATGACCTATCGACGACCCAGATGCGGGTGCTGATCTGGCTCTTGGTCGGGCCACCGCCCGCCGCGCGCAGCACCGCACTGGCCCGCGAACTAAACGTCGCCGATCCCACCGTCAGCGACGCCGTCGCCGCTTTGATCCGCAAGGGCCTGGTGGTGCGCCGCCGGGATCCACGCGACGGGCGCCGCCACGACCTGGTGCTGACCCAAGCCGGCCGCAAGTCCGCGGCGACACTGTCGCGCTGGACGGCGCCCGCGGAGATCGCGACCTCGAAGCTCGACCGGGTAGAAGCCGAGCAGCTGCTCGACAGCCTCCTGCTGGTGATCGCGAAACTGCATGACGCCCAACTACTTCCGGTCGTGCGCGCCTGCACCACCTGTGCGCAACTGGAGACCGGCGACGCCGGGCCACGAAGCTATCGCTGCAAGTTCTACGACACGCCGATGTCGGTCTCTGACCTACGAGTCGACTGTGCCGAACACGTCATGGCGGCGGATTCGGTGCTCAGTCCTTAGTCCTCGCCGAGGATGCCGTAGATCTCCCGGCGGGCATTGTTGAGGATGTCGACGATGCGCTGCCGCTGCTCGGAGTTGGCGGTGTGTGCCGACTGCGCGACCGCGCCGAAGAGTTGGCGGGCGGCGGTGCGCAGGTTGATGTGGCCCGGGTCGACGCCCTCGGCGATCTCGTCCCACGGCGGGGTTTCGATCTTCTCGGCTGCCGCTCGACCCTCGTCGGTCAGCTGGAATAGCTTCTTGCTGCCGTCGCTTTCGCCGGCGGTGATCAGGCCTTCGTCGTCGAGGAGCTGCAGCGTCGGGTACACCGAGCCGGGGCTGGGCTTCCAGATTCCGTTGCTGCGGTCGGCGATCTGCTGGATCATCTCGTAGCCGTGCATCGGCTTCTCGCTGAGCAGCACCAGGATGGCCGCGCGCACGTCGCCGCGGCGGCCGCGTCCGCCGCCCCGGCGCCAGCCGCCACGCGGGCCGCCGGGGCCGAACCCGAAGCCGGGGCCCCATCCAGGGCCACCGCCAGGCCCGAAGCCCGGGCCGAATCCGAAGGGTGCGTCCTGGTCGGCCGCGTGGTCGCGGAGGTGCTCGAAGAATTCCCGTCGTGCGTGGCGCTTGGCACCGTGCAGGGCGCGCATCTGCGCTGGTCCCGGCGCGAAGCCGAAACCAGGCAAGCCGAAGCCCGGCCGGCCCCGGCCGCCGAAAGGTCCATTGGGAGGGGTGAAGTTCATGTCTGTTCCTAAGTCTGTTGAGGAGCCGCCTATTGAGCAGCTCTGGCATATCACTTTGTATCACGATATATCGAAAACTAACGAGATGCAACGCGCCGGACTACGCCCCCGGCCAAATTTCTCCTGTTTGCGTCCACCTCTGGCCGGGTAGCACCTGAGCAATGAACGGAAATCGTCGGACCATCGAGACCGGCCCCGGCAGCGCGAGCCAACGGAGATACGGCGCACCTGGCGGCGGCAGCAAGACGCGCATCTGGGTCAACTGGGTGATGGCGCTGCTGACGGTGCCAGGGGCGGCGATCGTGATGCTCTTCGCGCTGGGCGCCGTGATGAGTACCGATTCGTGCACGCAGAGCCGATGCCCCAACCTGGGCGGCGGAATCAACTTCGACGTCTTGTTCTACGGCCCGCCCGTGATCGCCTTAATAGTTATCGCCGCGTCGGTCTTCACCGCGCGGCGCCGGGCCGGAATTGTGGTCCCGCTGGTCGGCTGGGCGCTCTTGGTCGCCGACGTCGCCATCCTGGTGCTCACGGTCGCGCAATAGCCATCGCCAGCTAGCTCGGCGGTGAAAACCCTCCGGCCTCCGGCGGCGGCGTGCTGGCTTGAGGCTGCTGCGGCCAGGGAGCCGGCTGCTGCGGGGGCGGCCAGTAGCCCGGCCCCGGCGGCATTCCCGGCGGCGGTCCGGGCGTGATACCCGGACCCATCGGGCGCAGCCGCGCCAACTCGCGCCGGTGTCGTTCGGCCAGCACCGCGGCAAGGATCAGTTGCGGCGGAACGCCCGGCGGTGGCGGCGGAGCGATGCGCGACAGCACGTCGCCGGCGATCCGGTAGGCCATCTGCTCGCGCAACGCAGGGTCGAGTTGTGTTGCGCGGGAGAGAAATTGGCGCGCAACCTCGGCCTGGCCCGCCGTCAGCCCGGACAGCTGTAGCGACGACGCCCACCACGCGAGCGCCGGCGGCATCACCGGCGGCGGGCCCAACCGGGGACCGCGTTCGCTGACGACGACCGTGCCGGCGAACAGATCACCGACGCGCTTGCCCTTCGGCGACAGCAGGCTACAGATCACCGCCGGGCTCCCCAGCATCATCCAGATCTCGATCACCGAGGCCAGCGCCCGAAATAGCGCCTGGCGGAAGCGTTCCGGGCCACCGTCGTCGGACACCACGCGCAGTCCCATCACCATTTTGCCGATGGAGCGTCCCCGTGTTGCCGTCTCGATCGCGAGCGGGTAGCCGACCATCGCCAGCACCGTGAAGATGATCAGAAACGCAACGGTCAACGCTTCGTCCAACTGCCCCAGGGAGGTCGCCCAGAGCATCAGTCCCAGGAAGTAGCCGACGAATATGACGACGATGTCGATGATCGCGCTCACCGCTCGCACCGGTAACTGGGCGATCTGGACATCCAGCACCACCGCGTCCCCGGTCACCACCTCCGACATACCTGGGAACGGTACAGGCTTGGGTAGGCTGCGCAGGGTGGACGTCGATGCGTTCTTGCTGACCCACCGCGGCACCTGGGACCGGCTCGATCAGCTGATCAAGAAGCGCCGCTCGCTCAGCGGCGCCGAAGTCGACGAACTCGTCGAGCTCTACCAACGGGTGTCCACGCATCTGTCGATGCTGCGCTCGGTGTCCTCGGATTCGCTGTTGATCGGCCGGCTGTCGAGCCTGGTAGCGCGCGCCCGCTCGGCGGTCACCGGTGCACACGCCCCGCTGAGCAGTACGTTCGTTCGTTTCTGGACGGTCTCCTTCCCGGTGGTCGCCTACCGGTCCTGGCGATGGTGGTTGGCTACGGCGCTGGCGTTCTTCGCGGTCACCGTGCTGATCGGCGGCTGGGTGGCCAACAGCCCCGAAGTGCAGTCCCTCGTCGGAACCCCAACGGACATAGACGAACTGGTCAACCACGACGTGCAGTCGTATTACAGCGCGCATCCGGCCGCGGCGTTCGCCCTGCAGGTCTGGGTGAACAACTCCTGGGTAGCCGCCAAATGCATTGGAATGGCCGTGCTGCTGGGCTTGCCAATTCCGTTCGTGCTCTTCGAAAACGCAGCCAATGTGGGTGTGATCGGCGGCCTGATGTTCCAGGCCGGCAAGGGCGGCTTGCTCCTGGGCCTGCTGCTGCCGCACGGGCTGCTGGAGCTGACGGCGGTGTTCCTGGCCGGCGCGGTCGGGATGCGGCTGGGGTGGTCGGTGATATCGCCGGGTGACCGCCCGCGCGGACAGGTCCTTGCCGAGCAGGGCCGGGGCGTGGTTTCGGTCGCCGTCGGGTTGGTAGCGGTGTTGCTGGTGTCGGGGTTGATCGAGGCGATCGTGACGCCGTCGCCGTTGCCGACCTTCGTCCGGATCAGCATCGGTGTCCTCGCGGAAGCGGCGTTTCTGGCCTACGTCGTGTACTTCGGCCGTCGCGCCGTGAAAGCCGGAGAGACCGGTGATATCGAGGACGCACCGGACGTGGTGCCCACCGGTTAGCCGCGACTGTGAACCACACGACGCGACACGCCGCACGGCGTCGTGGAGTTCACATTCGGCGAACCGGAAAGTTAAAGCCGGCCAGTCGCTTTCATCGCCAGATAGCGGTCGGCGAGTGCGGGTGCAATCTCGGTAGGCGGCGCATCAACCACGTCGACCCCACTCATGCGCAGGCGCGTGGCAATAGCGCGGCGGTCATTGCGTGACCGTTCGGCGGCCGCCGCGTCGTAAACCGCGGCCGCATCGGAACGCCCAGCCGCCAGCTGGTCCACCCGCGGATCGGCCACCGCGGCGACCAACACATGGTGTTTGGCCGACAACTGTGGCAGCACCGGCAGCAGGCCCTCGTCGAGCGCGGTCGCGTTCAGATCGGTCAGCAAAACCACCAGCGACCGCCGCCGCGTCCGCCGCAGTATGTTGGCAACCATTGCACGCCAATCGGATTCGACCAGGGCCGGTTGCAGTGGAGCCATGGCGCCGACCAGCTGGGCCAGCAGCTCGGTTCGCGACGCGCCGAACACGGCGGCCCGGTTCACCCGGTCGTGGGCCAGAAAGTCGACGTGATCGCCGGCCCGCGACGCCAGCGCGGCCAACAGCAGCGCGGCATCCATGAACCAGTCCAGCCGGGGCCAGCCCGCGGGATCGGCGGCCGTCGGATCGATACCGACCCTTCCCGCGGCCATCCGGCCGGTGTCCAGCACGATCACCACGCGGCGGTCGCGCTCGGGGCGCCACGTACGCACCATCACATCAGAGCGACGAGCCGTTGCCCGCCAGTCGATCGAGCGGACGTCGTCGCCGACGACATACTCGCGCAGCGAGTCGAATTCGGTGCCCTGGCCGCGGATCAGCGTGGGCAACAACCCGTCGATCTCGCGCAGTCTGGCCAGTCGCGACGGGAGATGCTTGCGCGAAAGAAACGGCGGCAGTACCCGGACCTGACCGGGCACGGCGACGGACTTCTGCCGTCCCGCCAACCCCAGCGGACCCAGCGACCGGGCCGTCACCGCGGCCGCGCGCTGGTCACCGCGGCGAACCGGCTGTAGCGCGGTGACCACAAGCTGATGTTGCCCGGCGGCGATCCGCACCGGATGGGTGCGCGGTTGCGCGCGTGCACTCGGCGGCCAGGCGTCGCGGACCCGGCCGCGCAACCGGCGGCGCCCGTCGTTGTGAATGATCAGGGACGCATCTACCGGCTGCCCCAGCCGGGCCGAACCATCTGGGGAACGGGTAAACCGCAACCGGCGCGGACTGGCTGCCAGCACGACGTCGACGACCACGGCCAAAACCAGCCCAGCGAGCAGCAACCCGAAAGTACTTGCCGGCCAGGGGGATAGCGCGATCGGCAGGACGCAGATCAGCGCCAGCAGGCCGGTACGTCCGGTGAGGATCATCTAGCGGGGCACCGGAACCGACGCCAATATTCCGTCCAGCACCCCGTCGGGTGTGGCACCTTCGAGTTCGGCCTCCGGACGCAGCATCACCCGGTGCCGCAACGTCGGGCGGGCCATCGCCTTCACGTCGTCGGGGGTGACGTAGTTGCGCCCGGACAACCATGCCCACGAGCGGGCGGTGCCCAGCAACGCGGTTGCCCCGCGCGGTGACACGCCGAGCTGCAGCGCGGGGGAGGAGCGGGTGGCCCCGACAACGTCGACGATGTAGCCCAGCACCTCATCGGCGACCAGCACCTGACTCACCGCCTCGCGACCGGCCGCCAGGTCAGCAGGTCCGGCCACCGGCTTGATCGCCGACAGATCGCGCGGATCGAAGCCGTGCGCGTGGCGGCTCAGGATGGCGATCTCGGCGTCACGTGCCGGCAGCGTCACATTCAGCTTGAGTAGGAAGCGGTCGAGTTGGGCCTCCGGCAGTTGATAAGTGCCTTCGTATTCGATCGGGTTCTGGGTCGCGGCGACGATGAACGGGTCGGGCAGCGGCTTGGGTTCACCGTCGACGCTGACCTGCCGCTCCTCCATCGCCTCGAGCAGCGCGGCCTGCGTTTTGGGTGGGGTTCGGTTGATTTCATCGGCCAGCAGCAGATTGGTGAACACCGGACCCGGCCGGAACGTGAACGCTGCGGTGCGGGTGTCGTAGACCAGCGATCCGGTGACATCGCCGGGCATCAGGTCAGGGGTGAATTGCACCCGCTTGAACTCCAGCTGCAACGCGGCCGACATGGCCCGGATCATCAGCGTCTTCGCTACTCCCGGAACACCTTCCAAGAGGACGTGGCCGCGGCACAGCAGCGCGATCACCAGCCCGCTGACGACGCCCTCCTGCCCGACGACGGCCTTGGCGATCTCGGTGCGTAACGCCAGCAATGCCGCACGGGCCGAGTCGGCTTGGGGACTATCAGGGGACTGTGTCACGAGTGGGTGACCTGCCTTTCGATGTCGTCGAGCGCACGGGCAAGTTGTAGCAGGTCGTTGTCGGTCGCCGGGGGCGGGCCGAACAGGTGGTAGCGGACGAACTCCGGGTCGGCCCCGTCCCCCGCAAGCGGGTGGTGCCCCCAGCGCTGGGCCACGGTCATGACCACCGCCGGCGGCGCGGCGTTCGCGCCGATGCCGAGCCGCGGCACCAGCCGCTGCAATGTGGCAGTGCGCAGTGCTTGCGCCGCGCGATCGCGGGCCCGGCGGGACCGGTAGAGCCGGCCGCGGCCCTCGACGGTTTCCGACGCGCGGACCACGACGGGCAGTTCCTCAGCCACCAGGGGGCCGATCCGCCGGCCTTTCCAGAGCGCTACCAGGATCACCACCAGCCACAGCTGCCAGACGATCCAGGTTACGTTCGCCGGAATCAGGTCGTAAATGGAAGAGGGAGAAGACTTTTCACCCTCAATGCGGTCGGGCGCGTACCAGACCAGCCGGGGCTGGGCGCCGGCGAGGTTCATCGCCAGCGCGGCGTTGCCCTCCTGCAACAGTCCGTCGTTGGTCATGAAGTCGCTGCTGCCGACCACGGTGATGGTTCGGCCGTCGTCGCGAAAGCGGACCAGTGCGCCCTCGTAACAGCTGATCAAATCGAGCTCGCCTTTGGCCCGATAGGTGTCGGTGGGCCCGAATTTCACTTTTCCGGCCCGGGTGGCCTCGCGCAGCTGGCAATCCGGCTGGCTGTCGAACGGCCCGGCCTTTCCGATGCGCAGACCCGGCGTCAGCGCGTTGCGGGTCCGGGATGTGGGTTCTACGAGAAACAGGTCACCGGGAACCTTCGCCAGCCGGTCCAGCAGCGCGTTGTCGGTCAGATACTGAGTCTGGGCCACCAATAACTGCGAGCCGGACCGCGCCGCGCCCTCGACATCGGCGATGGTGTGTGCGACCACCACCTCGACACCGCCCTCGCGCAGCAATGTCACCAGCGCGTGGGCTCCCGCGGAGCTGGTTGATTCGGGATCCATGGTGCCGCCGGGCCGCGGTGCCGTCAGATAGGTGGTGATCGAGGCCACGATTGTGATGGCGGCAAGCGCGAGCAGAATCGCGCGCCACGGCCGGCGCTGGCGCGGCGGGGCAGGGGCTAATCCGGTGGAAGTCATCGGACCTGCGCCCATGATTCGAGCGCGGCGGGTTCGCCCACCGTTGCGGGTCCGGTGGCACGTGAGCGGATGTGGTCGTCGAGGTCGGCGATCATCCGGTAGGCCTCCGGGGTTCCGGGCCGCTCGCCGTAGGTGACGTCGTTGAATGCCGTTGCCGCGCGGGCCAATTCGCCTCTCAGGTGCGGCAGCGCCTCGCCCGCGTCGGTGGCCAGCTCATTGGCGGTGCGGCCGGGAACCGGGGTTAGCACCCCGGTCTCCTCCAGCTGACGAGCGACAGCGCGCAGTCGGTGCCGAATCGCCGCGGCCCAATTCCCCTCGGCGGCATAGCTTTCCGCTGTCGCTCGATGCTGGGCAGCGGTGAGCTGGCCGGCCCCGAAAAGCTCGTAATCACCCCCGCGGTTGGTGCGCATGGTGCGGCGGGCGATATACACGGCGACGGCCACTACGATCGCCGTCACCGTGAGCACCGCGGCGATGGTCAGCCACCCTCCGTCTACCGAGGCGGCCTTCTCCAGCAGTCGATACAGCAGCTCGTTGAACCAGTCGATGATCTCTTTGGTCAACGAGTCTTTCGGGTAGATCGGTTTGTTGAGTTCCCGCTGCGCGGCCTCGTGCGCGGCATCGCGGTCGATGTCGATGGAGGGCACCGTCAATCAGTCCTCAGGTCGCTTAGAAAGGCCGCGTGAGCCACAGGTTGTCGGTGGACTCGACGGCGGCTGGCCCGCTCAGGGCACCGGTCTGCAGGACCAGGTCGAAAGCCTCGGCACGCATGCGCCGATCGGTGTACAGCAAGACCACAACTCCGGCGGTAAACGGAGCGGTGATGATCTGGCTGATCGCCCCGCCGATCGACGACAGCGTGGTACCGACGAGCAGCATGGTGGTCGACCCGGCGACACCCACCAGTATCTGGCCGACGAAGCTGAACGGGGCCGAAATCGCGCCCCCGACCAGCCCCACCACCAGCCCGGTCAGCACGCGGATGCCGAACACCCGCCAGAAGCCGCCCCGCACCAGCGCGAACGACCGGATGATCGCCTCGGTCACCGGCAGCCGCTCCAGGACGATCAGCACCGGGGCAAACAACAGCGAGGTGTACAGATAGGCCAGTAACAACCCCACCAGCAGTAGCAGCGGAAAACCGAGAAGCACTGCCGCAGCGCCGTTGGCCACGGCGGCTACGCCGACCAAGATCACGATCACCAGCCCGATCAGCGCCACCACGCCCACACCTTCGAGCAGCGCCAGACCGAGCAAAGCCAACAGCCGTCCGCGCACCTTGGCCCATGCCTCGCTGATGGTGATCGGCGATCCGAAGACGGCCCGCCCGACGATCACGGTGAGCATTCCGCTCAGCAGCATGCCGCCCAGCCAGCTGAGCAACAGACCACCACCGATCGACGCCGCCCACGCGCCGATCACGCCGCCGTTGAGCTCCTGGGGATCGGCCGTCGAGAATTTGCCGTACGCGGCCAACGGGCCCAGCGTGGCGGCCAGCGTGACCAGTTGAATGATCACCACCACGATGGCGGTCAAGCCCAGCGTCGCCTTCGGGTTGGCGCGAACATAGCCGACGGCGCCGTTGAAGATGTCGCTCAAGGTCAGCGGGCGAAGGGGGATGATCCCGGGTTTGGCGGCGCCCGGGGCAAGCGGGGGTCCGTAACCGGGCGGGGCGCCGTAACCGGGCGGCGGAACGTAAGGTCCGTACCCAGGTGGCGGGCCGTAAGGGCCATAACCCGGTGGTGTGCCGTACCCCAACGGCGGGTAACCGACCGGGGGATACCCAGCCGGCCCGGGCGGTGGCTCTACCGGATAACCAGGCGGCAGCGTGCTCACCAGGTGTGGCGGCTGTCGTCATTCGTCATGGCGTCCATCCTGTCGGCGGTTGGGCAATTTCACAACGTAAGGCGCGTAGGGTCCGTGCAATGGCGGAACTCAAATCCCGGCTCCGGTCGGACCTGACCGAGGCGATGAAGGCGCAGGACAAATTGCGCACTGCGACGTTACGCATGCTGCTGGCCGCGATCCAGACCGAGGAGGTATCCGGAAAGCAGGCCAAGGAACTCACCGACGAAGAGGTGCTCAAGGTACTGGCCAGGGAATCGCGCAAACGCGCCGAGGCCGCCGAGATCTACACCCAGAATGGCCGCGGCGAACTTGCTGCCACCGAGCACGCCGAGGCGCGGATCATCGACGAGTATCTGCCGACACCGCTCACCGATGCCGAGGTCGCCGACGTCGTGGACACCGCCATCGCCCAGGTGGCCGAGCAAATCGGGGAGCGCCCCGGCATGAAACAGATGGGACAGGTCATGAGGGCGGCCACCGTGATCGCCGAGGGCAAGGCGGACGGGGCGCGGTTGTCCGCCGCGGTCAAAGACCGGCTTTAACCTCGCCGTACCTGGGTACCCGGGTTGGTATGACCCGGTTCGGCTACACCCTGATGACGGAGCAGAGCGGTCCGAAAGACCTTGTGCGTGACGCACTTTCGGCCGAAGAGCACGGCTTTGACTTCGAGGTCTGCAGCGATCATTTCTCGCCCTGGCTGAGTTCGCAGGGGCACGCCCCGAACGCGTGGGCGGTGTTGGGTGCGGTGGCGCATGCGACCGAAAAGGTGGACCTCTACACCTACGTGACCTGCCCGACGATGCGCTATCACCCTGCCATCGTCGCGCAGCAGGCGGCGACCGTGCAGATCCTGGCCGACGGGCGGTTCACCCTCGGTCTGGGCAGCGGCGAGAACCTCAACGAGCATGTGGTCTGCAAAGCTTGGCCGGTCATCGAACGCAGGCAGGACATGCTGCGCGAAGCCATCAAGATCATCCGGGAACTGTTCGGTGGCCGGCTGGTGAGCTGGCGCGGCGACTATTTCCAGGTGGATTCGGCGCGGCTGTGGGACATCCCGGAGATTCCAGTCGGCATCGCGGTAGCGATGAGCGGGAGCAATGGGATCGAAAAGTTCGGCAAACTCGCCGATCACCTGGTCGCCGTGCAGCCCGATGGCGAGTTGGTCGACGGGTGGCATGCGGCGCGGCAAGCCTCCGGCATGGCCGGCGGGGGACGGGTCGTCGGGCAGATACCGGTGTGCTGGGATCCCGACCGCGACACTGCGATCGAGCGGGCGCACGATCAGTTCCGCTGGTTCGGCGGCGGCTGGGCGGTCAATGCGGACTTGCCGACGCCGGCGGGCTTTGCCGGCGCCACGCAGTTCGTGCGTCCCGAAGACGTCGCGGAAAGCATCCCCTGCGGACCGGACCTGGACGCGATCGTGGAAGCCGTACGGCCTTACTGGGAAAGCGGATTCACCGATATCGCCCTAGTCCAAATCGGCGGTCAGGCCCAGGATCTGTTCCTTAAGGAGGCGGCCGAACCCTTGCTGCAAGCATTGCGTTCGGCGGCTAACTGACACGTTTGGCTGGCCGTCGCACGGGTATTGAACCGATTAACGCGGTGGGTCGGACCCGCTGGTAATCGGCTACCAAAGCAGGCCGCCGGAATTGCCGCCCGCGTATATCCGGCGGTGTAAAGGAGTTTGGCTATGAACGAGGCTGCAGAAAGCAGAACCGGGACTCTGGTGAAAGGACTCGGGGTTGCCAGCCTGGGCCTGGGCCTGACCGAAGTGCTGGCTCCGGCAAAAGTCGCGGCGTTGTCGGGCGTTGACCAGACGCGCCGGTCGCGCGCAGTCATCCGGGCATTGGGTGTGCGCGAGTGTGGCCACGCGGCAGCGTTATTGCTCGGCTCGGAGAAGTTGGTGTGGACCAGAGTCGCCGGTGACGTGCTGGATATCGCAGTGCTGGCCGCAGGCGTAGCCCGGCGCCGGCCCGGGCAGCGTAGGCGCGGCATCATCTCCGCGATCGCGCTGACCGGGATTGGTGCGGCCGATCTATACGCTGCGCTGCGCACCACGGGCAACCAGGCAAAGGCGCGCCATGCGAACAACCGGCGGCATCAAGCGCTGCGGGCGGCGATCACCGTACAGCGTTCGCCCGAGGACGTTTACAGCTTCTGGCGCAATGTAGAGAACCTGCCCAGCTTCATGTACCACCTCAAGTCGGTGACCGCCGATGGCGACGGCCGGTCCCACTGGGTGGCGAACGCGCCGGTGGGGCAGCCCGTGCAATGGGACGCCCAGATCACCGAAGACCAGCCGGGTAAGCGGATCGCGTGGCAATCGCTGCCCGGCTCAGGAATTGAGAACGGCGGATCGGTCGACTTCGCCCCCGACAATTCCGGCAAGGGCACCGAGGTTCGGGTCACGATCGGCTACCAGTTGCCCGGCGGTGCGCTGGGCAAAGTGGCGTCCACGCTGCTGGGTGAGTCGCCCGAGCAACAAGTCAACGACGACCTGCGGCGGTTCAAGCAGATTCTGGAAACGGGCCAGGTGCTGCGGTCCGACGGATCGCCGGAAGGCACCACCTCATTAAGCCAGATGCACCAGCAGACAGCGCAACCCGCAAACCCGAAGGGAGTGAGCGCATGAAGGCCACCGTGTGGGCGGGACGCAACAGCGTTGAGGTGCAAACGGTTCCAGACCCAACCATCCTCAACGATCGCGACGCAATCGTCCGCATCACCTCGACGGCGATCTGTGGTTCGGATCTGCATCTCTACGACGGCTACATCCCCACCGTGAAGCACGGCGATGTCCTCGGCCACGAGTTCATGGGCGAAGTCGTCGAAGTCGGCAGGGGGGTAGGCAATTTGGCGGTCGGTGACCGGGTCGTGGTGCCGTTCCCGATCGCCTGTGGCGCCTGCTCAGCCTGTGAACGACAGCTATATTCGCTGTGCGAGAACTCCAATCCCAACGCCGGCATGGCCGAGAAACTCATGGGCCATTCCCCGGCGGGGTTGTTCGGCTATTCGCACATGCTCGGCGGTTTCGCTGGGGGACAGGCCGAATACGCGCGCGTCCCGTTCGCCGACGTAGGTCCGCTCAAGATCGAAGACGACCTGACCGACGATCAGGCACTGTTCTTGTCCGACATCCTGCCGACCGGCTACATGGGCGCCGAGATGTGTGACATCAAATCCGGTGACATCGTGGCGGTATGGGGAGCCGGGCCGGTGGGCCTGTTCGCGATAATGAGCGCCTACCTGCTCGGGGCAGCCAAAGTCATTGCCATCGACCAGGTTCCGTATCGGCTGGAGTTGGCCCGAAACATCGGCGCGACGACGATCAATTTCGCCGACACGTCGGTGCTCGGCGAGCTGCGGGATATGACGGCCGGGCGCGGGCCGGATCACTGTATCGACGCGGTGGGTATGGAGGCCCGCAACGGCACCACGGTGGTCGATGCCTACGACCGGGTCAAACAAGCCGTGCGATTGGAAACCGAACGGCCCCATGCACTTCGGGAAGCCTTGATGAGCTGCCGCAACGGCGGCACTGTTTCCATCGTCGGAGTCTACGGCGGCATGATGGACAAATTTCCGATCGGCGCGCTGATGAACCGCTCCCTGACCATCAAAGCCGGCCAGTGCCACGTGCAGCGTTACATGCGTCCCCTGCTGGACCGGATCCGCAAGGGCGAGATCGACCCGACGGTGATCATCAGCCACCACTTGCAGCTCGACCAGGCGCCGCACGGATACGAGATCTTCAAACACAAGCAGGACAGCTGCACTAAAGTCGTTCTCAATCCGTAGAGGAGCACAACGATGAGTGAATTGCAAGGCAGAAAGATTGCAATCCTGGCTGCCGACGGTGTGGAGAAGGTCGAACTGGAGCAGCCGCGCGAGGCGCTGAGCCGCGCGGGCGCCCAAGTCGAGGTGCTGTCCCTGGAAGCGGGCGAAATCCAGGCGCGCAATCACGATCTCGAGCCGGCCGGGACATTTGCCGTCGATCGCAAGGTATCTGAGGCCACGGTCGACGAGTTCGACGGTCTGCTGCTCCCGGGGGGCACCGTGAACCCGGACAAGTTGCGTAAAGACAAGTCAGCGGTGTCGTTCGTACGTGATTTCGTCGACTCCAACAAGCCGGTTGCCGCGATCTGTCACGGCCCGTGGACGCTGGTGGAGGCCGGTGTGGTTGCCGGGCGAAAGATGACCTGCTATCCAAGCATTCGCACCGACCTGCGCAACGCGGGTGCCCACGTGCTGGACGAGGAAGTCGTGGTCGACGGCAATCTGATCACCAGCCGTTCGCCGGCCGATCTTCCGGCCTTCTGTCAGGAGATCATCCATCAATACGCTCGTACCACTAGTGGCTAGCAGCGACATCATTCACACGCTGGATTCGGTTTCAACCCATCGGTTTGCGGGCATTAGACAGGCCAAGCCGTGACCGCCACGGCGGAATGGCGAAAGGCCCGCGTTGACTTCGACGTATCCAATCACGGACGCCACCTGGTCGCGGGACCAGCAAGACAAGGTGTATTTGCCGCAAGAGGATTCACGCCTGCTCGTTGACACGATGGAACGCACCGCCGTCATCACCGGCAGGCGAGTGCTCGACCTGTGCACGGGAAGCGGCTTCGTCGCGATCGCGGCCGCCGAACTCGGGTGCGCCAGTGTCACCGCGTTCGACATCTGTCCGCACGCGGTGCGGAGCTCCCGCAGCAACGCTGCCGTCGCCGGTGTCGATGTCGATGTCCGTCGGGGATCTTGGATTGCCGCACTGAATTGCGCCCCGTTCGACGTGGTGGTGTCCAACCCGCCTTACGTGCCCACGCCGCCCGACGAACATCTCGAAACACCAGGCCCCTCGTGGGCCTGGAACGCCGGGACGGACGGGCGGATGATCCTGGATCCGCTGTGTGAGTCGGCATCGAAACTGTTGCGGGACAACGGAACCATGCTGTTGGTCCAGTCCGCGTTCGCCGGTGTGCAGCGGTCGCTGGACGCCCTGCGGGGCGGTGGCATGGACGCCGAGGTGATTGCGACCCAGTGGATACCCTTTGGCCCGGTGCTGTCAGCGCGCGCAGAATGGCTGGAAGAAACCGGCCGACTGGCTCGCGGCTGTCGCGAGGAGGAACTTGTGGTGATACGCGCGGACAAACCATGACCACTACCCGGGTTCAGGTGGTTCCCAACGGCCCGATCCTGGTTTCCGGACCGGTGCAAATCGAGATGCCCGACGGCAAAGTCATTGAGTCCGACCGGTTCATGGTCGCAATCTGCACCTGCCGTCGCAGCAAAGAATACCCGCTGTGCGACACCAGCCATCGCCGTTGCCGGCCGACCTCGAACAAGTCCCGAAAAGGCTAAAGCGCGGACTCCCGTAACGACGAACGCCCCGCCTGCCACGACCGAATCATGTGGTCTCCCAGGCGGTTTTCCACGACGGCGTGGGCGCGCATACCGAACACCACGTCGGGTTCGAGCTGTGGTTCTCGGGCCACCAGATCGCCCACCACGTTGCGGCGCACCACTTGTTCGTGCACCGCGTCGGCCTCGACGTGCTCGCTGTAGAACGTGACGCAGTCCTGTGGTGCGTTCAGCCGGCGCAGGGCATCGACCATGCGCCGTGATCCAGGGGGCGAGGTGATTTCGGTGGCCGCGAAGTGTCCGATTGCGGCGCCGCGCAAATTACGGTGCAGGCCGAACATCGACATGATGTTCACCACTGCCAGCGATTCGGCGGGCACGATGTCCAGATACGCCAGATAGTTCGAATCCAGGCCTGCGGCGTCCAGCAGATTGGCGAAAAGCTGCTGGTGTATCCGGGAACCGTGGCCGGCGCCGTATTCGTCGAACTCAACCGCGACGAACGCGGCTTTTGCGCCCCCGATCAGGCGTGGAATCGCCCACGCATGCGGATCGCCCTCCTTGAGGTGATACAGCGATCGGTGCACCAGGTATTCGCGCATCTGTTCCCACGTGCCGGTATCGCGCAAGTGGTAGGACGGGCCGGTCCCATCGGCGGGCTCGATTGAGAGCGTTGCCATTTCGGCTTCCGCCGTATGGTGGGCTTCGACGGGTCCGACATCGCGGTGTACGGCGGCCAGGAAGGCCCGCTCGAGTTCGGCGCGCAACTGCAGCAGCGCGGGATTCCACTCCCAGGTCGGATCCACCCCGGAAAACCCGCGATAGTGCAGCTCGTAGCACATGTATAGGGCCAGCTGCAGATCAAGGCCATAGGGATCGACGTCGCGTACCGGAGCGGCGATGCGGGCGAACTGGTCATGCGGGGCGGGCCCGTTCAGCGCGTGGCGGACGGCGATCGACAGCGGCCCGTATCCCTCCGGCAGGGCAGGCTCTATTGAGATCGATGCGCGAGTCACGTCCGTGTGTACCCCTCCTGCACCCGATCAAACTGCCGGGACGGTGGAACCCGCCACCCGGAAAGTCACGTCGATGGTGGTTCCATTCGAGGAATTTTCGACCTCCACCGTGTCGCTCATCGCCCTGATCAGGGGCAGGCCGCGGCCGCTGTTGCCCGGATTGACGGCGGGTGTCTTCCACGAACCGGAATCCACGATTCGCGCGCGGATCTCGCCGTCGACGGCCGTGGCCTCGAGCAGCATGGTGCCGACTTCGTGTCCGCGATAGGCGTGCTCGACGCAATTGGTGCAGGCCTCGCTGATGACGAGCACGATATCGGTCGCCTGTGCCTCCGGGACTTCGGCTGCCTTGAGCCATGAGGTGAGCTCACGCCGCAGCGGCGCCAATTGCTCTGCATGAGCGTCGGTTTCAATACGAAGCGGTGCCAGTTGGTGTCTGTATACCACCATGGCGACGTCGTCGTCATAGCCACCCAGCGGAGCCAATTGGTTCAGCACCGCATCGGCGACATCGCTGATCGGCAAGTCATTGCTTTCCAACAAAACCTCCGCGACGCGGTCCAGGCCCTTGTCGATCGACTCGTGTTTACGCTCCACCAGCCCATCGGTGAACAACATCAGCGTTGAGCCGGGCCGCAGCGTCCTAGCCGCTTGTGGCCGAGTCTCGTTGCGGCGCACGGCAAGTGGCACCGACGATGCATCGGTCAGCAGCTGCGTCCCAGCCCCGGTCCCAGCACCCGCGAGCACGGCAGGCATGTGCCCGGCATTGCTGTATTCCAACACTCCCGACCGGGTGTCCAGAATGGCCAGAAAAACGGTGGTGCAGTACGCATCTGGAATGAGCGACGCGGCCGCGTCGAGCTGTTCGAGTAATAGCGCGGGCTTTGCGCCGGTGATCAGCAGCGCGCGGGCCGAGCTGCGCAGCTGGCCCATGATGGCCGCGGCGGGCAATCCCCGGCCCACGCAGTCGCCCACCACGATGCCGATCCGGTGATCGTCGATAGGCAACACGTCATACCAGTCGCCGCCAATCTCCAGCGGTGGAACGGCGGGCTCGTAGCGAACGGCGAAGCCCGGCGGCGGTTCCATCGGTGGCAGCAGCGCACGTTGCAAGGTGAGCGAGGTCACGCGGGCGCTCTCGAACTGGCGGACATGCTGGATCGCCAGGCTCAAGTGCCCGATGAGCACGGTGACCAGCAGCCGGTCCTCGGCGGTCACCCAGCGCGGTACCCCAAGCTCTAGCCACAGCGCCACATCACCGGTGCCCGACAGCACCGCGACCAGGCCCTTGGCCTTACCCGCAGCTTCCGGCCACTCGACCGTCCTTGCCGTCAGCGGCAGCTGATGGCGCGCGTCTTGGAATGTCTGACGCAGCAACGGATCCAGGGTTCGCCACGGCGATTCGGCGGGCTCGTCAGCTATCTGGACAGTCGGCTCGCCGTCGCCTGGCGGCCACACGGCCAAAACCACCCGACTTACATCGACCGCCGCCCGGCACTCGTCGAGCGTGATCGACAGAACCTCTGCCACGCTCTTGGCGACGCCGACTGCCGTGGCAAGCCGCAGCACCGCGCTTTCGCGTGCGGCGAAGGCGCGTTCGGCGGTGATGTCGCGAACGGTTCCCACGTAAACGTCGAGATCTGCGCCGGGCCCGGTGACCGCGTTGATACTCACCGTGACCCAGGCCAGATGGCCGTCGCGATGCCGGATCGGTGTCTCGTATTGGGAGCTGCCCTCCCGCCGAACCCGCTGCTGTTCCTGCATCGCGGTCGTCTTGTCGACCAGCCACGGGTGTGGCCATTCGTAGGGCAGATCCTCCGCGGAATAGCCGAGTATCTCGGCGAAGGCGTTGTTTATCTCGACCACTGCGCCGTCGTGGTCGGCGACGAAAAACCCCTCCTGCAGGGAATTGACCAGGGCGGTGCGGAACTTGTCGCGATCGGCGAGATCCTCGGCGCGGGCCCGCTCTTCGGCGTATCGGCGGGTGCCGTCGAGGAATCCGCGGGTTGCGACATCGAGTGCGGCCAACGTCTGCAGCAGGAATTCCAGCGCCGCAGGCGCATCGACCTGAGCAGTCTTAGCAAGGTTGTCAACCGTATGGAAGTGAGCCTCGATGATGTCGAGGATGCTGATCTGTTCCTGCAGCGCTCGCCGGCCCAGTTCGTGGCCGGCGGCCAAATAGTCCTCACCGCGCGCCTCGAGGTAGGCGTTGAGCGTAGCGATGTACTGATCGCGGAATTCGTCTGTGTTGGTCATCTCGAGCTGCCTCGGTGACGCGCGGCGAGCACCAGTGCGTCGTCGGTCTCCTTGGCGTGCTTGGTCAGTATGTGGTCGGCGATGTCTACTGCCGAGGCGGCGAAGTCGATGTGGTCGAGGTGGTCCTCGGTGATGCCATCGCTGGCTATTACCATCAGATCGCCGGTGCGCGTCGAAACCACTTGTGCGGGTGTGATTTCCGGAATTCGATAGCCGACTATTCCGCCGGTGAGGCGGGCTGAGGAGCGGAGCTGGATGCCGGTTGCCGCTTTGGCCACCAGGTTGGCGGTGACGTTTCCGATTCCGGTCCAGCTCAGCCGTCCGGTGTCGAACTCGATGCGCGCCAGGGTCATTGCCACACCCCGGGTGCCGCCGAGCATGCGGTGGCAAAGCTGGATCAGTACCTCGACCCGTTCGCTGCGGGCGCTGCGGAGTGCGTCCAAGGCGGTCAGCGCGGCGGTTGCGGCGGCCGGTCCGTGCCCGAGCCCGTCGAGCACCCCGAACAGCGCGGAAGTGTCGTCGACGCCCACCGCGATCGCCTGGTCGCCGCAGACAAGCTCGCCCGGTCGTGGGCGACTCGCGATCGCCCACTCGATCGGCCCCAGCTTGCCGTGATCACGCACGGGCCGGCACCCACTTCCACATTTCGATGATCGTCCCTTGACCCAGTGCGGATTTCACGATCAGCCGGTCCATCAGGCGCCGGGCGCCGGGCAGGCCGAGCCCGAGGCCGCGGCCGGTGGAATACCCGTCTTCGAGTGCACGCTCGATATCGGCGATGCCGGGACCGTCGTCCTCGGCGCGCACCACCAGCGCCTTGCGTCCCTCGCGGTCTCCAACCCCGACCGAAACCTCGCCGCGCCCAGCGTAACTGGTGATGTTGCGGGCGACTTCGGAGATCGCGGTGGCGATCATGGTGACATCGGTCAGCGAAAAGCCAAGATCCAGCGCGAGCTGATGTCCGGCTTTGCGGGCGGCGACAATGTCGTCGGGATTGCCTATGACGACCACAATGTCATCCGGCACCGTCGCGCCCGATCGCTGATTTGCCTGCTCCCGGTTGGCGATTGAGCAGGGCAATGCCCTCTTCCAGGTCCAGCGCGGTATTCATGTCGTCGAATGTCAAGCCCAGTTGAACCATCGCGAAGGCCACCTCTGGTTGCAGCCCCACGATCACCGTCTCGGCACCGCGTAGCCGGGTCATGTGGGCGATGGTGCGCAGCGACCGGGCCGCGAACGAGTCCATCACGTCGATGGCGGTGACGTCGACGATGATGCCCTGCGCCCGGAACCGGCTGACGCGCTCCATGAGTTCGTACCGGAGCCGTTCGGTGTCGGAGTCGGTGAGCGCAGCCTGCACCGACGCGATGAGAAAGGCGCCTTGCTTCAAGATTGGTACTGGCATGGTGTGCTCGCGTTGGTCGGTGCGGTCGCGTTCCTTTATTCGCCGGTGCGGGTGACTTCGTAGCCCAGCAGGCGCTCGGCTTCTTCGATACCGCCTTGCAAGTCGCCGACGGCGTTCATCTTCGACAGGTCCAGCCCGATCGTGACCAGTGTCAAGGCGATCTCAGACGATAGGCCGGTGATGATCACGCTGGCACCCATCAACCCGGAGGCATCGACCGTCTGCACCAGGTGGTTGGCCACCGTGGAGTCGATGGTGGGCACACCGGTGATGTCGATGACGACCACCTTGGCGCGGTTGGCGCGAATGGCGCGCAACAGTTGCTCGGTGACCTGACGAGCACGCTGGCTGTCCAGCACCCCGATGATCGGCAGAATCAGCAGCTGCTCACGCACCTGCAGCACCGGCGTCGACAGCTCGCGGATGGCCTCCTGCTGCTGGCGGATGATGCGCTCGCGTTCCTGCACGAAGCTGACGGCCACGGTGTTGGCGATGCGGTTGGCCGCCGGTTCATAAGCGTCCAGCACCCGGTTCAGCATCCCGAACTCGGCTTGGTACTTCTCGAACAACGATCGGGCCAGAACGTCACGCAGCAGTAGCACGATGCCGACGACCTCGTCGGTTTCCACGCCACGGGGGATGATGCGTTCGGACAGGTCGCGCGCGTAGGCCTGCAACGCCTCGACGCTACCGGTCTCGAGCACCTCGACGTAGTTGTCGTAGACGGCGGTCGCCTCGGAGAAGAGCTCTTCGGGCGTCATTGCGGTGAGCAGTTCCGCGTCGGTGATTCTGCGGGCCCACTCTTCGCGCAGTGCGGTTCGATTGCGGCGCAGGTGCTGAACGAGTTGTGGCAGCAAACCCTCGCTGGAGATGTTGAGCGTCTGCGCGGCGGCGCTGGTAATGCTGAAATCTGACGGCGAATCTGACATCTAGACCTCCCGCTGCTGCACCGCGCTCTGCACCGAGCGCGAGTCCTATGGCGAGACTAACGCGAGTCGGCCGGTTGGACGTGTTGAGGTCTTATTCTTTCTCGCAGTTCGCATGGGGGTTAGGCTTGCAGCACACTGACGGCTCAGACAAAGGATCGCCATTGTCAGCTCCTGATTCGATCACCGCCACGGTCGAGGACCACGAGGGGGTCAAGGTCCTCAGTATCGGCGGTGAAATTGACTTGGTCACCGCGCCGGCCCTTGAGGAAGCCATCGGCGGAGTGATAGCCGACGATCTGACAGCGCTGGTTATCGACTTGTCCGCGGTGGAGTTCCTCGGCTCGGTGGGCCTGAAGATTCTCGCCGCGACTTACGAGAAACTCGGTAGCACCGCTGAGTTCGGGGTGGTTGCGCGCGGTCCGGCGACGAGAAGGCCGATACATCTGACCGGATTGGACAAGACCTTCCCGCTGTATCCGACGCTCGATGACGCCCTGACCGGCGTGCGGGACGGCAAGCTCAACCGCTGAAAGGCATTAGCGACAGATTCCGCCAGAAGTTCACCAGACTTTCGGTGCCGCCGAAGAGCGTCGTGAAATTCGTCGAATCGACCAGCACGATGTCGCCAGCGCGCTGATCCGTCGGCGGCATCCAGACCAGCGCATTGAATTCGGAATTGCCCGCGTCGGTGAACGGATGGGGACGAGTCGGATCGATGCGCTGGCGGGCCAGCACGCGCAGCGCGTCGGTTTGCGGTGCCGTCAATTCGTAATGCGGCAGATGCGGGTGAAAGTTAAAGGTCGTGACATTGTCGAGCAGCCGTGGCGTATCCAGATCCGGGAAACCCGTGAGCGGCGCTATTTGGTTGCCGCCGGCCCCGGAGCCGATAACCGCCGGACGCAGACCCCATTTGTTGTAGACCGGCACTTCTAGCGCCGTCATCAGCGAACGCGTGTATTGGCTGAAGCGCTGCTGGCGCGGGACCAAGGGGTCGCCGTGATGCAGGTACTCGACCTGACGCTGCCGTTGGTCGTCGGTGAATCCGACATCGTGATGCGGGGCGAGCAGCAGACACGTGCCTTCGCGCTGCAGCCACGCCTGAATTGCCGCTACTTCCCCGGGCTGCGCCTTGTCCTGTCCGAGCACGTGGTCGAGACCGAACACCATCAGGGTGTCGGTGTCGGCCAGCACCCGCTCGTCGATCGGCAGCCGATAGCCCGCCTGGTCGATGCGCGGGAAGACGGCGACCGGGTGGCCGGTGACCTCGCCGGCGAGCTTCTGGAAGTCCAGTGTCGAGCGGTGAAATAGCTCCAGCGTCCCGGCGATGCCCTGCAGAAAATGCGCCGCATCCCATTCGGGGGTTTCGTAATTGGGCCAGGCCGCCCTGCGGACCTCGGTGATGGTGGAGAACCGATTGTCCATGGCGGCCGGATCACGTTGCGATTCCCAGGGATAGCTCCAGGTCCAGTAGATGCTGATGCGACGGCGGCCTGGCGTGTGTCTGCGGGCCAGATGATCCTGGTTGTAGGTGCGCGCGTTCATGGTGTACCCGCCAGGTATCTGAGGCCGTTGAGTCCGGGCAGAAAGAAGTATGCGCCGCCGGTCAGGGTGGTGAAGGCGGGCAGGCCCTTGAGCGTCTTGCGGATGGGGCGTTTGGGAATCTTGTATTCCAGTGTGCCGTCCTGTGTTCCGCAGAAGGGGTCGCGTTCGTTGCCCAGCTCGTGAAAGTTGCGGTCGTTGATCCAGACGTTCTGTGCGAACTCGAATTGCCGAATGAGGCTGGCGCAGATGATGAATGCCGCGATCCCGCGATCGGCGCCGTCGTCAGGCGCGCCGTCGGGAAGCTGTGTTCCGTAGGTAGCCCCGCGCCGGATCATCCGGCGCCGATTCATATTGGGCGCGGTGTCGCGTGGGTTGAGCCGCCGGATATGGGATCCCAGGGGTACCGCATAGCCGACGGGATCCATATTCCGGTAGTCGAAGTCGTTGTTACGCAAAGCATCTGCGCCCAGTTCCGGGTCGTCGCGCTGCGGCGCCAGAGCCAGCGGCGCCCCGCTTCGCCACCTGCCCATCAGCTTGGCCGCGAGCAATTCCTGCTCGTCTGATGTCGCGGCCTGCTCGGCCAGGTAGCTGCGAAAGAGCCCGACGTGTTCGCGCAGCCGCCGGTAGGCCATATAGCTGCCATTGCGCGACAACGCCTCGGGCTGCGGCAGTTTCGGAACCACACCATCTTCGTCGGGATAGCCAAGGATGAACTCGCCGGCCTTCAGCGGCCCTCCCGAGCCCGGTGTCGGTTCTTCGCCGGACCCTTCGATCACGGGTTGCGACAACCGGTCCCGAAACCCGAAATGGTCGTGCGCATAGTTGAACGGCGGCGTCGCGTTCAGATCGAGGAAGGACAACACCCGAACGCCGGAGCAGCGGGTCACCAGATCGGCATGCAAGGCAGTGCAGCGCCGGTGTTCAGTATCGTTGCGGGCGAACAGGATTGCGATCGCGTGCAGTTCGTCGCCGGCCAGTCCGCCCACCCAGTTGTCGGGGTGGTTTGCCCCGGTGTCGCCCAGGATATCGGCGCGGGCGACCATGCCTTCCCGGAATTCGTCGGGAAAGGTGGCCAGCGCGTCTTCGGAGACGCCCAGTGCCCGCAGGCCGTTCCAGGTGAACGCCAGCGTGATCCAGCGGTCGTTGCTGTCCATCGTCCTTCGGGCGTCGGCCGCCGACTGGACCTTGTCCACCAATTCGGACAACCAGGCCCGCCCTCCCGCAGGGTCATCGAACGAGAGGAACTCATAGCGCCCGGTCATCGCGGGTGTGCGCGTGACGATGATGTGCTGGATGTTGTCTAGATCAAGCATGCGGCAGCGCCGATCACTGCATCTGGTCCAGCATCTCGGAGAACGAGGCCTTCAGGCGCAGCGCCTTCTTGATCTCGTCGGCTGTGACGTAGGGGTACTCGCCGTACTCGAGGAAGCTGGGGAACTGGTGCTCGCGCACGAACCTGACGAATGCCTCGGGGTTGGTCTGCCAGTCCTCGGGGAAGCCCTCCAGGTTGGTGAACACCGTGCTGACGCCCGACAGGGAGAACAGCTTGACCGCATCTTCGGTGTACTTGTCGAAATCGGTGTCGAAGATGCCCTGATACTGAAAATGCAGCCCGAATCCGACATCGAAGAGTAGCCAGCGCAGATAGTGCAGCCGAAGCGGGGCGAGCAGTTCGGGGTCGGCGGCGATGGCGGCTTCGATCACCTTGCCGTGCTCACGAATTGCCTCCTCGCGTCCCGGCTTGACCTTGGCGATGATCGAGAACCCATAGCAAGCCGGAGTCCGGGGAAAAACCGGGCCGTAACGGCCGCGCTGCAGTTCGAAATAGCCCTCCGCCGGGATGGCCATAGCGGCGGGTTTGCTCCACACGTGCTGGCTGGTATCCACATCGATATCGTGTCACCACCGGCCCCCAGCGCCTAGAGATAACGGTTCCGTCACGAATCACGATCACGATTCCTTAAGAACGTCCAGGGATCTCTGAGAATCCTCATCATCGGCGCCCAGGCCTAGTAGTTTGCTTAGCTAACTGTGTCACTCGAGTTGCTCCTGTCACGCACTTAACAAAAGCGCCTGTTCGTTGACGGCGAACAGCGGCCGCTGCACCCCGGCTGCCCCTTTCGCCTCGGCTACTTTGGATTCGGGGGATCGGGAGCCCCTTGGGACTAATTCGCGATCAATTCGCTTATCCGAAGGATCAATCATCATGAAATTCAGCAGTATCGGCGTGGGCGCCGGTTGTCTGCTCGGAGGACTCGCTATCGGCATTATCGGCGCACCGTCGGCCGCGGCAGCGCCCGACTGCAGCCCGGAGGGTGTGCACGCCACCGTTTCGTCGGTGACCGGCGCGGCCCAGCAGTACCTGGCCAGCCACCCGGGGGCCAGCCAGGTGGTCACCGCCGCCTACGGCCAGCCACGTGGCGACGCGGCCGCCAACATTCGCGGCTACTTCACCTCGCACCCCAATGAGTACTACGACCTGCGCGGGATTCTGGCGCCGATCGGTGACACCGAGCGGCAGTGCAATGTGGCGGCCCTGCCGCCGAACCTGGAATCGGCCTACCACGAGTTCATGGCCGGCTGATTCAGCCTCGCGATAGACCAAACGGCCCGACACAACGAAGTGGCGGGCCGTTTGCCGTTCAGCACGCGTCATCAATGCGATGATCACGATCATGGATGTCGACCATCCGGAAAACGACCAGTCGTGGGACTATCACAAGCGGGGCGGCGAAACCGAAGTCGAGCGCCTCGACCGCAACTGGACCAGCCTGCTGCAGGAGCTGCGGGTGACCCAAACCGGTGTTCAGCTGCTGACCGGATTCCTGTTGACACTGCCCTTCCAGCAGCGCTTCAACGTTTTGGGTGGCGCCATGCGCACGGTGTATCTGGTGACGGTGGGCTGCTCGGTGGGTGCGACGGTGGCGCTGATCGCACCGGTCGGTATGCACCGGCTGCTGTTTCGCCGGCACCGCCTCCTCGTGCTGGTTTCGGCGGCACACCGCTGCGCATACGGCGGGCTGGTGCTGCTCGGTCTGGCGATGACGGGCGTGACGACGATCATCTTCGATGCAGTGTCCGGGCATATCGCGGGCATCGTCGCCGGTGCCTGCGCTCTGGCATTGTTCACCTTGTTCTGGATGGTGGTACCGCTGTGGCTGCGCACCCGCAATCTCGAGCTGCCCAAGCCGTAACTCGCGGGTGTAAGCATTTGGCCGCGCGGGTAATTCCGTCGTCATGCGACTACGACGCAGCGATCTGAGCAAGCCCGGCATTTCACGAAAGCGCCGCGGCAAGGGTTTTGCCTATTACTGGCCCGATGGTGACCTGCTCGCCGATGACCAAACCGTCGGCCGGATCAAAGATCTCGTGATCCCGCCGGCCTGGAAAAAGGTGTGGATTTCCCCGTACCGCAACGGTCACATCCAAGCCGTCGGCACCGACGCGGCCGGGCGCCGCCAGTACCTCTATCACCCGGCCTGGCAGCAGGAGCGCGCCGAGGAGAAATTCGACCGAGTGCTTGAGCTGTCCAAAGGGTTGCCGGCGTGGCGGGAGCAGATCGCGAAAGACCTTGCCGGCCGCGGACTTACCCGCGATCGGGTACTGGCACTGGCGCTGCATCTGCTGGATCAGGGCTACTTCCGGGCCGGCGGTGAGCAATACGCCGACGAAAACGAGTCATATGGCCTTTCCACGTTGCTCTGTGAGCACGTGAGTGTGCGCCGCAGCGCGGTCGCGTTCGACTTTCCTGCCAAGAGCGGGGTCCGGCGCACCTGGGAGATCGAAGACCCCGCAGTGGCGGGGGTGGTCCGCGCGCTATTGCGCCGAACCGAGCGCACCGAACGACTTCTAGTGTGTCGCAAGGAATCTGGATGGACCGACATTCGCGCCGACGACCTCAATGCCCGGTTCAAGGAACTCGTCGGCGACGAGTACAGCGTCAAGGATCTGCGGACCTGGCACGGCACGGTGCTGGCCGCCGCCGCGTTCGCCGAAGCGGATCCGGCCGTGTCGCAACGGGTGGCCAAACGTGTTGCGGCAGCGGTAATGCGCGAAGTCGCCCAGGAACTGGGAAATACGCCGGCGGTGGCGCGGGGCTCCTATGTGGATCCGCGCGTGGTCACCGGTTACGAACGGGGCTTGACGATCGCCGCGGCGGTGCGGCGGGCCGCCCGCGCGCGCCACCCGAATGACGCGCAGGAGAGGCTGGAGAAGGCCACTCGGTTGTTGATTCGGCGAATGGCAAAGGGCGAGAACGCTTCTGACTCACCGGCGTTGCCCAGATCGGCATGACTTCGTTTTCGGGCTTACTGTCCGTGATGCGAACGAACGGTGCGACCAGCCGCTTGCCGGAATACATTTAAATGGTGCGCGATAGTTCGGTGCGCCGGGGGAATCGCTGGCCACGGGTGGGCAGCTTCCGGTACGTCGCAAGTGACGACCACTGGGAGTGGTCGGATGAGGTCGCCCAGATGCACGGCTATGAGCCCGGGCGCGTGGTGCCGACCACCGACCTGCTGCTTACGCACAAACATCCCGATGAAAAGCCCGTGGTGACCCAACTCGTTGAGTGGGTGCGCCGGCATGGGGCGGCGTGCGGCAACCGGTGCCGCATCGTCGATACCGGCGGAGCGGTGCACCTGGTGATCGTGGTGGGCAACCCCTGGTACGACGAGCGTGGCGAGTTCGGCGGCACGGCCGGGTTTTATGTCGACATCACCGAACAAGCCGAGGCCGATCTACAGATGCGGATGACCGACGCAATCGAAGCGGTTAGCGCGCGTCGAGCGGTGATCAACCAGGCAATGGGGGTTTTGATGTTGCGGTACGGACTCAATGCCGATTCCGCATTCGAACTGCTGGCTAAGTTGTCTCAACAATCGAACATCAAGGTCCGGGTACTGGCCGAACGCATTGTGGCCCACGCCGCCGGTCGCAAAGCGCTGTGCGAAGACGCCACCGACGCGGTAAACCGGCTACTACACACTGCGCAGAGTGTCAGTATGCAGCCCAGCGGTTAACTCATGGTGCTTGAGTGTGGTGTGCGGGCTCTCTCCATAGGTCTGGCGATACAGCACAGCGAACCGGCCGGTGTGGGCGAAGCCCCAGCGCTGGGCGATCTCCCCAACGCTGGTGTTGGTTCGGTGGCCGGACAGCAGATCCTGATGGGCCCGGTGTAGCCGGACCCGGCGCAGGTATTCGGTTGGGGTGGTGTCGAGCTGCTGCCGAAAGAGGTACTGCACCGCCCGCGGCGTCAGATGAACCTCGGCGGCGACATCCTTGACGCCGATGTCACTGCCTGCGTGGCGATGGATGAACGACAACGCGGTGCGGACGGCCTTGGGAACCAACGGGTCGCTCAGCCGGTCCTGCCCGGCGGTCGCGTTGGACGGAAAGCATTCCAGCACCGCGGCAGCCAGCAGTTGCCCCGCCGCGGCTACGATCCGCGGGTGCTTGGCGGTCTCTGCGGACGCAAAACTGTCGGTCACGTAGTCAAGCGCAGCACGCCACGCGCGCACCGCCGCGTCCGAACGCGGCCGGGAACTGAGGAACTGAATCTGCTGCGGCAATGGTGTGTGGCCAGCGGCGGCGACCTTACGCAACAGCCCCGGCTCGATGCACACGACATGGAAGCTCGCGCTATTGACCTGTAGTAGGCGTTCAATGCCATCGGCGGCCAACACCGGAGCGTCCGCCGCGACCACGCGGTCACCGGTGATAGTCAGTGACCCCACCCGCGGCTGAATTACCAAGACCGAATCAGCGGCTCGAATATCGCAATCGAATCGGCCCTGGATCACCACCTCGTCGATGGTGATCACATCGGCCGCGCAGCGCCGGTGTGTAACAGCCGAACCCTTCATCAGCCGGCCGGTGCGCCAACCTGGACGGTACGCCGCGGCAAAGAACCGCTGGGCGGCATCGGGGTCGGCGGTGTGGAACTGTTCGTGGCGCAATGCCTCGCGGGCGAGTGTCGTCGACTGCTGGTTAGAACTTGGGCGGGCGGTCCGGATCGGGCCCCGCACCCCAGGAGCCAGCGCGGCAGCGGTGTCGCCGATAACAGTTGCCATGGTTAATCACGATCGTAGTGGGCCTGGCCGAAGGTTACCCCGTGCCGGCCACCACTCGCGATTGGCGTAGCGAATCAACCCGGTCGTAGATGTGCAGTGTGTCCAGTGCAAGGCGGCTCCACGCGTAGCGCGACTCCGCCCGCAACCGCCCGGTGGCGCCCATTCCTTCACGCCGAAAGCTTTGTTCCTGAAGCGTTTTCAACGCACTGATCAGCTCAGCCGGCTGGTCGGGGCGCACGAGCAGCCCGGTGACCGGGTGAACCACGGTATCGGCCAAAGCCCCCACAGACACCGCCACCACGGCCACTCCGCTGGCCATGGCCTGCAACGCCGTCGTCGCACGCGGCGACTGCCGCGGAGTGCACGTCACCACATCGGCGGACCGCAGCACCGACGGCAGCTCATCGGCGGCAACGGTACCCAGGAAGCGGACGCGGTCGCTCACCCCCAGCTGCGTCGCCAGGCCCTCAAGTTCGGCTCTTCCCCCACCTTGGTCGGTGTCCTGGAGGGGGTCGGCGGCGGCGGTTTCCGCGATGATCACCTCGGTGCCCGCAAGCTTGGGTAGCGCGCGTATCGTCTGGTCGAATCCATCGCAGGGCGACGGATTCGGCGCGGCACACACGATTCGATGCATGTCGGTGCGGGCCAGTGCGGGACCCACCGGCGTATAACGTTCGACGTCGACACCCGTGGCCAAGATCGACAGTCCGGCGCGGCCGCGACGCATTCTGGCCAGAGCATCGACTTCGTCGCTGCTGCCGCCGGTCGCCCAGGTGGCGTTGCGGGCCAGCAGGGGCTCTAAGCGCAACTGCTCGGGGTACCGACCGGCACCGGGATCGCCGGGCATTGTCGAAGCGAGGCCGTAAAAGCTTTGTACGGTCGGCAAACCCTGCTCCCGAGCGGCCAGTTGAGCGGCCATACCACCCAGCCACCCGAATGCATGCACGACGTCGGGCGGGTCAGATACCCATGCACTGGCCAGTTCGGCAGCCCAATCGCCGACGTAGGGCAGCACCTGCGGGGGAGACAGTGCCTCGGCGGGCCCGGCGCACACCGGCACCATGTGGTAGCCGGTTTCGGCGCCCACGTCCGTGGGGCGCCGATTCGACCGGCGCACGTAGGCGGTCACGTCGTGTCCATGGGCAGCCAACGCGCCACAGAGCTGATTGCAGCCCCCGTTGCCGACATCGGCACGGTCTCTGGCACTGACGTCGTCGCCGCTGACTATTGCGATTCTCACTTCGGCTCCTCTGCTGAGACCCCCGAATCCTTCCGCGCAAGCCAGACCCCGTGCCGATTCGGTTACCCGCGCCGCCCGGACGGCGAAACGCCGGGCGAGCAGCACTTCGTTTACCGGACCTTCTTCGTTCACTGGCTACCAAACGAGGGCTAGGACCTGGCCGTCGATGGGTGGACACTTGGTAGATGGCCAGGGAGGTACAGGGGCCGGCCGTTGAGGTGGTGGCGCTGCTCGCGTCGGCAGGCGGATTGGACGCACTGGCGACTGTGCTGCGTGACGTGCCGACGGACTTTCCCGCGGCCATCGTCGTGCAGCAACACCTTGGCGGCCCTAACAGCGTGTTGCCCGAGATTCTGGCCAGGCGAACTGGGCACTCGGTCAGCTGGGTGATTGACGGGCAGTCGGTTCGTCCGGGACAGGTCGTCGCCTGCCCGCCCGGAATGCAGCTGGAGCTGACACCGGATGGCTGTTACTCCCTGCATCAGCTCGACGCGCCTTTCCGCCAACACTTTGATGTATTGCTGGCGTCGCTCGCGAGGTCGTATGGATCACGTGCGGTAGCCGTGGTGCTTTCTGGCACCGGGCGGGACGGCGCCCAGGGCACCGCCGCGATGAAGCGAGCCGGCGCGCTTGTCATTGCCCAAAGCCCGGAGTCTGCCGCGTATCCCTCCATGCCGACCGCGGCCGCCGAGGCCGGCGCCGCCCTGGTGCTTCCGCTCAACCACATTGGCCGCGTCCTGCTCAACCTTGTGTTGGACGGCCCGAGGTACACCGCGACCGCCAACGACACGAACAGCTTGACGCCGCCGCCCAGCCGCACTGTCACCAGTGCTGCGTCCCGCGCCGAAGCCGCCCGCGTCCGTGGGGCCGAACTTCAACGCAGGCGCGCCGAACTTGCGGCAGGAATCGGGGCCACCGAGGAGAGCGTCGCGATGGCGCGACGTCGGGCCGAAGAATCGTTGCGCCGCGCGCAGCAAGCACATCGCGAGGCGGCCGAGCATGCGGCGAGGTTGTCGGGGCTGACAATCGCTACTTAGCCGACAACCTCCATCAGCAACAGCGCTCCGCCAACGCAGTCTGCATTCGAGCGGAAAGGCGAGCAGGTAACGCGTACCTGAGCTCGACGTCCGCGCCGGTTGACGGCGTCCACCGTCGCTTCACCCGAGCTGTCCGGATCGACGAAGGCATTCCCGATCAATGGCCGCACCGTCTCCATCGGCAGTCCGATGTCTAGCGCCGCGAACGGCGAACCTGTGGTCTCGTCGGCGCGCAGGCCCCATAGCTCCTCGCAGCCCCGATTCCACACGATCACCCGCATTTCCCGGTCCACCACGACCATGCCCAGGTGGACCGAGTTGATCAGCGAATCCAGGAAGTTCTTCGCATCGTCGAGCTCCAGGCTGCGTTCGCGCAAGGTGTCGTTGATGGTGTGCAGTTCGTCGTTGGTGGACTGCAGCTCCTCGTTCATGGTCTCGAGTTCTTCGTTGGTGGACTGCAGTTCCTCGTTGGTGGTCTCGAGTTCCTCCACGGTGGACTGCAGCTCTTCGTTGGTGGTTTCGAGTTCCTCGTTGGTCGATTGCAGTTCTTCGTAGGCCGCCTCGAGCTGCCGGTTGGTTTGCACGACCTTGTCCAGCAGCGCGCGTGTCGCGGTGACGTCGAAGAACACGATCGATACGCCGAGCAGGCCGTTGTCGGCGTCGATGAGCGGATTGACGTGTATTTCGAACCACACGGTTTCGGTGCCCGGCCGTTGCCATTTGACATCCTGAATTCGCGCGGACCGCCGCTCCACCTTTGCCTGCTCTAAGTACGCGCGCAATTCCACCGGCCGATAGGACACCTCGAGATCGCGCAGCAGCCGTCCGATGTCGCGCGCTGAAAGACCGAACAGGCTCTCGGCCTGTTGATTGATCATTGCTACGGTATCCTCCCCGGTGACCACGATCTGCGCCACGGGGCTAGCACGAAAAGCTAACTCGCGCACGGTGGTTAGACCCGGCAAGTCAGCGTGGCGGTCGTAGAACGCCGCAGCCGGGTCGTAGCGTTCGGTGCCCGCCTGGGAGCCCGCGGACTTGCGGAAAATGCGGTTCTTCAGGTTCAGCGGAGTGAACCGGTCGCTGTGACTCAACAACATCTCGGCGTGCCCGAGGAACAGCGTGCCCTGCGGTGCGAGCGCAAAATGCAAGCGGCCCAACACATTTCGCTGTGTCTCGGCGTTGAGATACATCAGTGTATTGCGGCACACCAGCAGGTCGACACGGGAGATCGGCGCATCTTTGACCAAGTCGTTGCGCCCGAATATGACCGCACGCCGCAGATCTTTGTGAAATATGTAGCGGCCGTTGACTTGTTCGAAGTACCGGGCCAACATATCGGCGGGCACGGATTCGACGGCCCTGGCGTCGTAGGAGGCGGTGCGCGCCTCGGCGAGCGCCTCTTCGTCGATGTCGGTGGCGTAGATCTTGACCCGTTGCCGAAACGGGTCGGGACCAAGGGCTTCGGCCAACAGCATGGCCAACGTGTAGGCCTCCTGGCCCGAAGCGCATCCCGCGCTCCACACCCGGAGCGGGTCGTTGGGGCCGCGCTCGGCCAGCATCCGCGGAACGACGTCGGTGCTGACGAAATCCCATGCCTCGGGGTCGCGAAAGAAGGCCGTGACGTTTATCAAGATCGTGTTGAACAGCGCGGCGAATTCGTCCGAGCTGGCCTGCAGGACATCGAGATATTCCTCGAACGAGGAGTATCCGGCGTGGTCCATTCGGTGACGCACCCGGCGCATCAGCGATGTCCGCTTGTAGCCGGTGAAGTCGAAGCCGCGGGAATCCCGCATGTAGCGCAACAGAGCCTCGAAGGACTCGTCGGTCGGGTTATTCATGCAGCTGCCATTCGCTCGTATTGCCGAGATTCGAACACTACTAGCGAACGTTAGAGCCGATTTTCGGGACCGACCAGCCCCCAGACCGTCTTGCCCGCCGGTGTCGGTGTGCTGCCCCAGGCGCGACAAAGGGCGGAAACGATTGCCAGGCCAGACAGTATCTCGGTGCCGTGGTGGGCGTCCTCGTGGCGGGCGGCCGGTTGCGGGCTGCCATCCTCCACGGCGATAGTGACCTCGTCTTGGTAGCTCTCCACCACCAGCACCGGCGTGCTGCCGGTGTGCTCGAGAACATTTTCGATGAATATCGTCGCCACGGTGCCGGCGACCGGAATCAGGTGTTGCTGATTCCATCCGGTCAGCCAGTCGGCGATCACAGCGCGCGCCAGGGAGACGCCGGACCTGATAGCCGGAAGCTCGATGCGCGCCCGTCGCCGAAGCGCTAACGGCGCATCGTCGACGGCGTACAGCGCCGATTCTCGAGTGGGATGCACCGGCACATAGCGGGATACGCCACACGAGGCGATGGCGCGGCGGCGCTTTGCATCGCTCGAGACCAGCAAGATCGGCACGTCTGGCCAGATGCTGACATGCCAGCGGGCGCTGGTGAAGACCACCCACGCCGAGTCCGACGCCACCGACAGCCGGTTCACGTCCACGATCACTGCTCGCGGCTCGTCAAGAGCAGCCTTGATCACGGCGTCCCGCAAGCTTCGGTAGGTCGAGCTGTCCAGCACACCATCGGCGGTCAGGGTCGACACCCGGTGCTGGCGTTCGATGTCGATCCGCATCGTGGGGACGGGGTCAACCAACTGCATCACCCCGACGAGGTCCACCGGCCGCCAGCCGTTCGCTCAGTATGCTCAATGCGCATTCGGTTTCCTCTGCCAACTCCGTGTAGCGCTGAAAGAGCGTGCCGGGGCCGGCTTTATCGGCCAGTTGGCGCGACAGTTTGGCCTTCTCCTGCAGGCTGCGCAGTGCGACCCAGAGCGCGCCCTCTACTTCGTTGTCGCGCGCGGCCAGCAGTGCGTCCGGGGTCCAGGCGTGACCGACGCGGCACCGAAAGTTGCTTTCGCCGACCACAACCAGCGACCCGTTGCAATCCGGGCAGGTATATCCCGACGCCGGACCCAATTCCTGGGTATCGAATGCGGTGGAGAAGCGAGTTGTCATGGCGATTCGATTCTCCAACTCCATCGCGTCATCTGGCTCCACCTCCGGCTCCTCTAATTCTCGATGCGACAGCTCCTTGAGCACCGCGCCAACATCGGCTGCCGCGGCCATGCGGTTCAATACACCCGCGTTCTGGGCGTTAATCGGCATGGCCGGGAAAAGGGCGTCATTGGGTGACTGGCCGATCGCATAGCCACCGCGGGAACGAATCGCCGACAGCCCCAACACCCCGTCGTGAAGAACACCGGAGAGCAACACGCCAATCGCGCGCGGCCCGAAAGACAATGCCACCGAACGAAACAAGGCGTTGATGGCCGGTCGGTGTCCATTCTCGGTCGGCCCCTGCGACAACACCACACGATGGTCAGCAACCAGCAGATGGCGGTCTGGACTGGCCACGTAGATGTGTGCCGGTTCCAGCGGGGCGCCGTTTTTGGCGGTGACGGCGGGCAGCGGCCCGTTGCGGTCGATGATACGGGCCAGGGCACTGGGTGCACTCGGAGGAAGGTGCAAAGTCACCAAATAGGCGTAGGGCAGATCCGGCGATAGTCCCGCGGCCAAATTCGACACCGCTTCGACGCCACCAGCGGAAGCCCCGATGGCTACCACTCCGCGAAGGTCGTGCCAGTTGGCCGCCTGCATCATCATTTCGCAATACCCTCTTCCAGGTTAGGTAACCGCCGCGGTGCTGGGTAGTACCACGTGCGCACAGAAGTCGAGAAATCGGTACAGAAAGACCGCTTAGCGAATTGCCAACACGATTTTCGGCGCCGTGCCGAGCCAGCCGGGCCCGGGTTTGCCCGGTGCCGGTCATCCCTGTTAGGGCGCGGTCAGCAATACCGAACTGCTCGGCGCGGTGCGGAGCAGAGGAGGACGCCCTCATCGAAGCGCACTTCGTCGCGTTGTGTGAGGTGGTAGGCCGCACCAGCCTGAAGGTCAATCGGCTATCAGGCTGGGCTTGACAGCTGGCGAGGTGGCGTTCGGCGGCGGCCGGCCGTTCCGTGTGTCGCGAATACTGTTGTTCTACTGCGCATTACACGTCGATACATCGCCAATGACTACGGACATGGGGAGACGTTCTGTGCGGACGCCTCGATAGCGGCCACCGTTCAATGAACTACACCTCAATGCTGTTTCACGGGCTTTGCATGGCGCTCGACGACGTACTGCTTTCGGCACAGTAATCATGAAACCGCTTGTGATCGAGCGTGATTCGATCTTCGACGTCGATGCCGAGAGATCGGCGGCGAGGGTAGCCCCGATGCGGCGGCGGTGCGCGCTGGGAGACTCATCTACCCGGGACACGGCGTGGCGAGCGGGTTTGACGCTCCTGCGGCCCCGGCGATGGGCCGGGGCCGCAGGAGGGGAGGTCAACGATTATTGGTTGTCTACTGGTTGGACTTCTGCCGCTCTTCGGCGGCTTCGGCGCCGCCGCGCGCTGATTCGGCTTGTGCCTCTTTCTTGGCGGCATCACGCTGGGCATCCGCCTTGTCCTGCTGCGCCTCGCCTTCATTGACCAGGTCGTCGCTGCCGGTAACAGTGCCCACAGCTTCCTTGGCCTTACCCTTGACGCCCTCAACAACGCCTTTTGCGCCTTCTGCGGGACCACTCTTGTCGTCGCTCATCACTTTTTCCGTTCGTTGTCGTTTTCCTTCGCGGCTGTGTGTTCCCGGTTCGCGTGGCATGAAACGGGAAGGCGATACCGGCTCCGTGCCTTAGCCACTTTGCGAAAACATCCGCAGTCGCGGTCACGGAAATGTTTGACGGGAACGGCGCTTGGGTAGCACCGCGCTGCGACACGAAACTAAGGACTGCTAATGACAGCCAGCTTTGCGTTGATCACCGGTGCCAGCTGTGGCGTGGGTTTCGCCTTGGCCGAACAGTTCGCCAGACGCGGCTATGACCTGGTCGTGGCCGACGGCTACGACGAAATACACACCGCGGCAGCCGCGCTCAGTGTCTTCGGTACCGACGTTCAAGCCGTGCAGGTCGATTTGTGTTGTGCCGACAACGCGTACCTGTTGCACCGGCGTGTAATGGCCGCGCGTCGACCCGTCAGCGCAGCCGCCCTCACCACATCGGTGGGGGACTCGTTATGCCTGGACGGTACGCTCGATTGCGCGCTGGATGTGGTGGACGCCAGCGTGCGCGGGACCATGCTGCTGGCCCGGCTGCAGGCCGGTCAGATGGAGGTGTGTGGCGGCGGCGGGATCATCTTGACGGCATCGCCGGGTGCCCCGATGCCGGGCCTGGATGCGGCGGTGTACTCGGCCAGTGCAGCTTTCCTGCAGGCGTTCGCCGCGACGCTGCAGGACGAGGTGCGGGACTCGGGGGTCAAGATCACCGCGCTGATGCCCCGAGCAGACGATGCCGCCAGCTTCACCGACTTGCTAATCGCTTTGGTGCGACGCGCAGCCGACAGTGAGCCGGCCAACGTCGCCCGCCAAGCATTCGAGGCGCTCACGTGCAACGACAAGCAGGGGCTGGCGGCCTGGGCAACGGACGCGGTGACCGCACTGGCCGGGCGATTGATCTCCGATCACGTGAAAGGTCCTGTCCGGCAGATTATTTCGCCGACCGGAGAGGCCGTGTGATGTCACGCGGCACCTGGGCGCTGGTCCTGCCCGGTTTGGTGTGTACCAAACCGGGCACTCTGGCTGCGGCATTGCATCACGGATAGGAGGTGGCCACCGTGCCGAATTCATCGATCAAGAACGAAAAGCTGTACGAAGACTTACGGAAGAAGGGCGACTCCAAGGAGAAGGCAGCGCGAATCTCCAACGCAGCGGCCGGTCAGGGAAAGTCCAAAGTCGGACGCAAGGGCGGCAAGTCAGGTTCCTACGAGGACTGGACCGTGCCGCAACTGAAGAAGCGAGCCAAGGAACTCGGCATGTCCGGCTATTCGAGCCTGACGAAAGGGAAACTGGTCGCCAAACTGCGCAATCACTGAGGCGCAGCGGCACACCGCGAAATGCAAGTGTCCGAAGATGTTTCCGCGATAGCAGCCCGGGTAAGCCTACTGCGGCGGCGGTACGGGGCAGATGCCCTGGATTCGCGTCGCGCTCGCGAGGGACTAGAGCACACTGGTCCTTCTCCCGATTGGTCATGTCTATTTTGACGACCGCAAAAAATTTGGAGGAACAATGCGTAGGACCATTGCAGTGATTTCTGCCACCGGCGCACTGCTATTCGGTGGCGCTGGCATTGCCAACGCTACGACTGATGCGCCAACCCCAGCTTCTACGACGACGACGCTGGCCGATAACGGCACGAACAATAACAACAACAATGACGACAACACCGGACTGTGGGGACTTGCCGGCCTGCTCGGCCTGCTGGGCCTCGCGGGCTTGAAGCGCCGCGGCGATGTACGCCCAAGCGCCGGACCAATTCCCAACACGACCAACGCCCGGGGTGGCGCTATCTAGTCGAGCCCTCACCGGAGCCCCGCAGCGCTTTTGCGCTGCGGGGCTTTACAATTCGAGTTGATTTCACTCAGTCCTGCAGGTCAGTCCGGAGGTTCCTGCTCGGACACTTCCGTGCGGGCTTGTTGTTGGCGCTCGGCCACGTTTCCGGGTACGTTCTGCTCCCGGCGTTCTTCGATGACGCCGTCCTGAAGCTCGTCGACGACGTTCTTGAGCTCTTCGTCCCGGCTGGGATGGGATTCCATAGTGCAGTGCGGTACCCGCCTTGGGGCCTTTTATTCACCGCCGCAGCCCAAGCCTGTCGGCCAACACCAGAAACGCGACGGCGAAATCGCTGTCGCCGGTCGCGACCGCGATCCGATCCCAGTCCAGTTGTTCTCGGATCGCCCGTGCCGCGGGAAGCAGTTTGGCGAAGTCACAATAGTGCTCGGTAAGAGCACGCAATTTCTGAATGAACACCGTAGTCGGCGGAAACACCGGCATCGAAATCGCTTGCACAACGCGAACTTCGGCGCAATCCAGGGTGGTGGGCTCGACGATCAATCCATTGACTCGGTGCAGCACGTCGACCACTGTGTCGCCGCTGCACGCCTTGAACAGCCAATCTTCGGGTGGACGTTCGATCCGGAATCCCGTCTTTTCAAGTGTGGCCACAGCGGCCGGCACGTCGGACTCGGCGACCACGAAATCGACATCGTGGTTGGGTTCTGGTGCGCCATAAGCCCACAGCGCGTAGCTGCCCGCCAAAGCGAACCGTGGTCCGTGCTCTTTGAAAGCCGACGCGGCGATACGCAGCGTTTCGCGTAGCTGCGTACAGCGCGTGTCGGTGTCCACGGCTGGGGCCGTTGTTGACGTGGCAGTCATGTTGGCTAGGGCATACCCAGCCTTTGCTGATGGCAACCTGACTATCCGAAGAGCGGCGGACAATCGTTTAGTGCGTGGCGAAACCGGGCAATTAACAGCCCATGTCAACCGCAGTGTCGCTTTCCTACGACCAGGTTGCCGCGATGATTTCGGCGCACACTGATTTGCCGGCCGGCCCGGGAACGAGGTCCGCATGACGGCAGGATTGGTGCGGCATTGGCTGGACACAGGCCGACTGGACTTGCCGCTGCCCGCTTCGGGGTGCACCGGAAAGCGTTTGCAACAACTGGCCGAGTTGGCCCATGAGGACATTTCGGCGGCCCGCATTGCCGAAGCACATGTCGATGCCGTCGCAATCCTGAACGAATTGGGCGGCAAACCACCAAGTTCTGAGCAACTTTGGGGCGTCTGGGCCGCCGAATCCCCGGACGCCGTGCTTACGGCTACCCACCTCAGCGGCGACGCGTTCACCCTCACCGGCACAAAGGTGTGGTGTTCGGGAGCCGGATTCTGCTCCCACGCGCTGGTGAGCGCGTTTATCGGCGGTCATCGCGACGAGCGGGGTCTGTTCGCGCTGACCGTCACCGACCCTGGCATCAAACCGCTGCCGAGCACCTGGTGGAACTCCGGCATGGCAGGCAGCGACACCCGGCCGGTGCAGTTCACCAACGCGCTCGCGGTCCTGGTCGGTGACCCCGGCGACTACACGAGCCGGCCCGGGTTCTGGCACGGTGCGGTCGGCGTCGCCGCGTGCTGGCTCGGAGGCGCACGACGAGTCGCCGATCCGCTGTATCGGTGCGCGGGAAGCGAATCGGCTGACGCGTACGCGCTCGCGCACCTGGGGGCCGTCGACGCCGCACTGACCGCCGGCGAGGCGATGCTCGCCCGCGCGGCAGAGCAGATCGACGCCGACCCGTTCGATCGGACCGGTACCGCTCAATTGCTAGCTCGACGGGTGCGCGCCGTGGTGGAAAACGCGGTCGACGAGGCGATTACCCGCACCGGCCGGGCACTGGGGCCGGGCCCCTTGACCGAAGACGGCCGGCACGCACAGCGGGTGGCCGACCTGAGCATTTACATACGGCAAAGCCACGCTGAGCGGGATTTGGCCGAGCTGGGCCGCCTGGCCGGACGGCGCAACTAAGGCTGGCTAGCCATGCGGGTGGCGACCTTCAACATCCTGCACGGTCGTACCGTAGGCAACGGAGTGGACCTGCAGCGGCTCTGCGATGCCGTGCGACTGCTGGACCCCGACGTGCTGGCCCTACAAGAGGTGGACTGCGACCAGCCGCGGTCGGGTCGGGCAGATCTCACCGCGGCGGCCGCCGAAGCCATGGGTGCCGTCGAGCACCGGTTCGTCGCCGCGATATCAGGGACTCCCGGGGCGACCTGGATGGCGGCCACCGGCAGTGAGCAACCCGGCACCGCGGGCTACGGAATAGCGTTGCTGTCGCGCTTCCCGGCGTCCAGTTGGCAGGTGGTGCGGTTACCGCGGATCCCCATGCGGTTCCCGATGTATCTGCCCGGGCCCGACAAGGTGATGGTCGTCGACGAGGAGCCGCGGACGGCGGTCATCGCGCGGTTGCAGACCCCGCTGGGCCCGATGACGGTCGCTAATACCCACTTGTCGTTCGTGCCGGGCTGGAACCGGCGGCAGCTGCGCCGACTGGTGCACGCCCTGCGCGGGCTCCCCGGCCCGCGAGTGCTCACCGGGGACCTGAACCTCACGCCCGCGGCCGTCCGCCGCTGGTCGGGTATGCGTGCGCTGGCCACCGCGACAACGTTTCCCGCGCAGGCCCCCGACCGTCAGCTCGACCACATCCTGACCGACGACCGGGACCTGCGCGCGGGTGCGACGGCGGCCGAGCTGATGCCGATCTCAGATCATCGGCCGCTCGCCGTCGACCTGCACCGCTGAGATCAGCCGTCCTGGCTGCGCGCCTCGGCCCCGGTTTGGCCGGCGTCGAAGGCGTCGTCGGCCGCGGTGCGTCCGACGTACTCTTCGCGACCCTCGCGCGACTTCGATTCGTGCCGCTCGGATTCCACATCGGACTCCGCTTTCTCAGGCTTGCGTTCGGTCATCGGGCACCTTCCTTGTCGGTAAGTCTCAGCGCAGGCAGTGCGCGGTCGGCAGCAATTCGGCGCTCATGTTGCGTTCCATCATCTTCAGCGCCGCCGCCCCCAGCTCCTCGTCGATGTGCGCGACCGCATCGGGCGGGACCACGACCTCGTAGTGGCGCAGGTAGCCGTCGAGGGCGCTGTAGAGGATGCACTGCTCGGTCACCTGTCCGGCCAGCACGAGGCGCTTGGCCTCGAGGCGGTCCAGCAGGTAGTCCAGGGCGGTCGAATAGAAGACGCTGTGGCGGACCTTGGTGATTATCCGACTGCCCGGTTGTGGCACCAATGGCTCGACCAGCTCGGGGTGTTCACCGTCCAGCGCCGCCGAAATGATGGCGTGATGGTCGGCGGTGAAGTCGCCGCGGTTGTCGTTGACGTAGATGACGTCGACGTCGTCGCGGCCGTCGGCATCTTTGATCAGGGCGACCAGCGGATCGATGATGGCAGCCACACTGTTGGCCAGCTGTTCGGCGTCGGGATGGTCGTAGTCATTGAACATGTCGATGACCAGCAGCGCGGTGTCACTCACCGCCCTCTAGTACCCGTGCTGGTCGGGGGTTATGCATTGCGGGTGTCGCCCCGTTTGGGCCGGGTGGCGATCGGGTAAGCGCCAGGCAGTTGCTGGGAAGTCGGGCAAAATAACTGATAGCAGAAATAATGTCTGTGGGATACAGTGACTGCCATGCGCCGACGCCGTCGGCCCGCATCCTGATCGTCTCGCTGGGAGTGACCATGCATTACACCGCAAATGGCGTAGCCGCCGGCGAGTCCGACCAGAGTGGCGTCAGTATCCCCGGTTTGATTGCGGCGGGTGTCTGGGCGATCGGCCTGGTAGTGGGACTGATAGCGCTGGCTACCGGCCATGCTGCCGTGGCCGGTGTTTCGCTGGTGCTGGCCGTCATGTCGCCGTGGTTCGGGCTGGCGTGGGTATCGCACAGCCAGCGCCGGGTGGCCCATGAAGCGGTGTCCGTCGGTTCGTTTTCGAGCAGCTGGCACGGGCTGCGATTCACCGCGCGCTGAGCGCGTCCGCTAAATCCGTCAGAGTAGCCGCATCGGCACTTGGCGCAAGCGTGCTGAGCGTGTGTGGGATTTCTTAACGTTGATAGGTGTGGCCTGCGCGTTAACGGGGTACTGACTGACCCACGGGTTGACCACTGACCCGGTGAGTCAGCAGGAAGGAACCACCATGTCGACCGTTAGCGATTACGACGCACGCCGCGTGTCCGACGCCGACCAAGGGGACAAGTCGGTCATGCGCGAACTTACGCCCAACTTGCCCAAGCTGACCACCGCAGTCATCGACGATGATCCCAATGACACCCCGTTCTTCGACCTGCCCGGCGCCGACCTGTCCGGTGAAGAACTGACGGTTGCCGTGATACCCCAACGCTCCGACGAGTTCACCTGCTCGTGCTGCTACCTCGTGCAGCATCGCAGCCGGCTGCGCAGCTCCAGTGGAGGGCGCATGATCTGCGCCGACTGCGTCTAGGGCGGGGTCTGCTGCAGTACCGTCACTTGTTGTGACGCTTCCCGATTCGCGGCGTCCGCCCGGCTTACCGGCTCCGCACGGGCTGCGCGCCGCCTTCGCGGCAGCCTATGCGGTGGCCTACCTGGTGGGTGGCGAGCGCCGGATGCTGCGGTTGATCCGTCGGTATGGGCCGATCATGACGATGCCGATCCTCAGCCTGGGTGATGTTGCGATCGTGTCCGACCCGGGGTTGGTCAAGGAGGTTTTCACTGCTCCGGCCGATGTCCTGCTGGGCGGCGCCGGGGTGGGGCCCGCGGCGGCGATCTATGGATCCGGGTCGATGTTCGTGCAGGAGGAGCCAGAACATCTGCGACGGCGCAAGCTGCTGACGCCCCCGCTGCACGGCGCCGCGCTGAGCGGTTATGTGCCGATAATCGAGGAGTCAACTCGTGCGGCGATGCGCACATGGCCGGTTGACCGGCCGTTCGAGATGCTGGCGGCCGCGCGGTCGCTGATGCTCGACGTCATCGTCAAAGTCATCTTCGGCGTCGACGACCCGGATGAGGTGCGGCGCTTGGGCCGGCCCTTCGAGCGACTGTTAAACCTCGGTGTCTCAGAGCAATTGACGGTTCGCTATGCCCTGCGCCGCTTGGGCACGTTGCGGGTCTGGCCGCAGCGGGCCCAGGCCAACGCCGAGATCGACGACGTGGTGATGCCGTTGATCGCGCAACGTCGCAGCGATCCGGGGTTGTCCGGGCAACGCGACATTCTGGCGTTGCTGATGTGCGCGCGCGGCGACGACGGAAAAGGACTGTCCGACAGCGAGATTCGCGATGATCTGATCACATTGATGCTGGCCGGCCACGAAACCACCGCGACCACGCTGGCCTGGGTATTCGATCTGCTGCTGCACCATCCCGATGCCCTGCAGCGGGTGCGCGAGGAGGCCGTGAGCGGCGAAGAAGCCTTTACCACGGCGGTGATCGACGAGACCTTGCGGGTTCGGCCGCCCGCACCCTTCACCGCACGGGTGGCCGCCAAACCCTGCGTCATCGGCGGTTACCGCATCGAGGCCGGCACGCGGATCGTCGTCCATATCATCGCCATCAACCGCAACGGCGATATCTACCCGCACCCCAACGAGTTCCGCCCCGAGCGATTCCTTGGTACCCGGCCGCAGACCTACGCATGGGTCCCGTTCGGCGGTGGGGTCAAACGCTGCCTCGGTGCTGCGTTCTCGATGCGAGAACTCATCACCGTGCTGCACGTGTTGTTGCGCGAGGGCGAATTCAGCGCTGTCGACGAAGCGCCCGAGCGCATCGTGCGACGCTCCATCATGCTGGCGCCCCGGGGTGGCACCAGGGTGCGCTTTCGCCTCCGTCAGCGGCTCCAAGAATCCTTTTAGAACCTTCCAAGCCGCGGCCGGGAACCTCTTTGACGACCGTCCACGACGAAAGGGAGTAGGCCGATGACCACCACTTACCAGACCGGGCCCATTGCGCGCGCCGTGCCGGCGGACTCGGCCCACGTCTACGCCAGGGCAGCGCTGGCCTTCGGCATCGTCGGGGCGGTGTGGTTGAGCGTGATCCTCGGCATCGCCGCACTGGTCCAGATGGACTCCCAGGAAAAGGGCCGTGGACTGGCGATCGCCGGCCTGGCGGTGTCCGGTGTATGGATCGCCCTGTTCTTCGCGCTGACTCGCTGGCACCTCGGGTAAGCGGTTGGACGCGGCTGGACGGGGTACCCCGATCTTGACCAGCTATTAGACAGCGTTCAACAGAGGGGGCGCCATGATTATCTTGGGCATCATCCTGCTAGTGATCGGGTATTTCACCAGCCTGAGCATCCTGTACACAATCGGCGGCATCTTGATCATCGTCGGTGTGATCCTGTGGATCCTGGGCGCCGTCGGCCGACCGGTGGCCGGCCGCAGGGTCTGGTTCTAGCGCACGCCATAGTTCGTGCGCCCGTGCGGCTGACGGATATGGCGCTGATCGTTGCGATGATTGACCTTTGGGCCCTCCACCGGCCTATTCTTTGAGAATCCTTTGAGAACCCCTTGCGAATGCTGGGGTCCACGAGCGGCGGAGGGTCTCATGACCGCAGCGATCGCGTGCCGCAAGTGTGGCATCGAGGCGCGTGAGGGTGCGCGATTCTGTGACGGCTGCGGTACACCCGTCACGGAGCAGGACACCCGTGCGGAGTACAAGCAAGTCACAGTGCTGTTCGTGGACGTGGTTCACTCGATGGACATCGCCGCCGCGGTCGGTGCGGAGCGGCTGCGCGAGATCATGACCGACCTCGCCGAACGCTGTGCGACGGTGGTGCAGCGTTACGGCAGCACGGTGACACAGTTCACCGGCGACGGGATCATGGCGGTGTTCGGCGCGCCGGTCGCATTGGAAGACCACGCCGTTCGTGCCTGCCTTGCCGCCTTGGGCATTCAGGAGGAGGCGAAGCGGCTTGCCGCCGATGTCGGCGAGCGCGACGGTATCGAGTTGCTGTTGCGGGTCGGGCTGAACTCCGGTGAGGTGACGGCAGGCGGCCTGGGTTCGGGCAAGTTCGGCTACGCCGCCGTGGGCGAACAAGTCGGCATGGCGCAGCGGATGGAATCGGTGGCACCGCCGGGTGGGGTGATGCTCAGCGCGTCCACGGCGCGCCTCGTTGAGGGCGCGGCCGAGCTCGGCGAGCCGGACTTGGTTCGGATCAAGGGTGCCCAGGAACCGGTGCCCGCTCGTCGGCTGTTGGGCATGGGCAACCGACATCGCGTTGCCGGGCGTGCCGAGGCGACTCTGGTTGGCCGGCGCTGGGAGATGTCCGCCGTTGAAGGCTTGCTGGAGCGCGCCATCGAGGGCCACGGCGCGGTGGTGGGCGTGGCCGGCTCAGCGGGCATCGGCAAGAGCCGCCTGGTGCGTGAGGTTGCCGCAATGGCAGCGGCCAGGGGCATCGAGGTATTCAGCGCAGTGTGCGAATCGCACGCCAGTGACGTCCCGTTCTACGTCGTGGCGCAGTTGCTGCGTGCCGCCACCAGGGTGGCTGATCTGGACGCCTCGGCCGCCCGTGCGCAGGTGCGAGCCGAAATCCCCGATGCCGATCCCGAGGACGTGTTGCTATTCGATGACCTGGTGGGGATCGCCGATCCCGAGGTGGAGCTGCCCAAAATCGATCCGGATGCGCGACGCCGCCGGTTGACTGCGCTGATCAATGCGGCGTCGCTGGCCCGCCAAACCCCGTTGGTCTACATCATTGAGGACGTGCACTGGATCGACGAGGTCAGCGAATCGATGGTTGCCGACTTTGTGGCGGTGATCCCGCAGACGCACTCGCTGGTGCTGATTAGCTACCGCCCCGAATATCGCGGCGCGTTGCGCAATGTGCCCGGTGCTCCGAGCATCGCCCTTGCGGCGCTGAGCGATTCAGAGACCGCAGCGTTGGTCTCGGAGCTGCTCGGGCCGGACCCCTCGGTCGGGGCGTTGGCGACCATGATCGCCGAACGGGCTGCCGGTAACCCGTTTTTCGCCGAGGAGATAGTCCGTGAGCTGGGCGAGCGCGGTGTACTGAGCGGCCACCGCGGCGCCTACCTGTTGATGGCCGATGTGGCTGACGTCAGCATGCCCGCAACCGTGCAGGCCACCATCGCGGCCCGCATCGACCGGCTGAACCCCAAAGCGAAACGCACCCTCGGCGCGGCGGCGGTCATCGGCTCCAAGTTCAGCCCGGACCTGCTGAAAACGCTTGGTATTGAACCCGTTGTCGAGGACCTCCTGACGGCCGAACTCATCGATCAGGTGAGGTTCACCGGAGATCCCGAGTACGGGTTTCACCATCCGCTGATTCGCACGGTGGCCTATGAGTCACAGCTCAAATCGGATCGGGCCGAACTACACCGGCGCGTGGCAGCCGCGATCGAAGTGCGTGACCCAGCCTCGGCTGATGAAAATGCGGCCTTGATTGCCGAACATCTGGAGGCCGCCGGTGATGGGCACGCCGCCTACGGCTGGCACATGCGCGCGGCTACGTGGGCGACCAACCGCGACGTCACCGCGGCGCGACAAAGTTGGGAACGCGCCCAAACGATCGCCGACGCATTACCCGCCAACGACCCCAGCCGGGCTGCCCTGCGCATCGTTCCGCGGACCATGCTGTGCGGGATCGCCTGGCGAGTCCACGTGAATGTTGCCGGTGACCGCTTTGACGAACTGCGGGAGTTGTGTGCGGCCGCCGGGGACAAGGCCTCACTGGCCATCGCCATGGCAGGGCTGGTAATGGATCACGCGTATCGGGACCGGATGCGTGAGGCGTCGCAGCTGGCAACCGAAGCCTGGGCCCTCATCGAGTCGATCGGCGATGCGGCCTTCACCGTGGGCCTGTCAGTGCCGGCGATTTACGCCAAGGCGGAACGCATCGAGGCCCATGACGTGGAGCGGTGGTCACAAACGGTCATCGACCTGGCCGACGGTGACCCGGCGAAAGGCAACTTCATTGTCGGGTCTCCGCTAGCGCTCGCCTTCACCATGCGCGGTGTCGGCCGGTATTTCCTGGGTCGTCCTGGATGGCACGACGACCTGCGGCAGGGCCTGGCCATGGCCCGCAGCGTCGACTCCCTGTCCTACGCCATGGTCGTCGCCTACGCCTATTTTCCGGGAATAGCGACGGGCGCGCTGCGGCCCGACGATTCCGCGGTGCGCGAGATCGAGGATGCCGTACGGATCGCCGAACGATCCGGCGACGATCTCGCGGTGTCGAATGCGCGGGCGACGATGGGCATGGCGCTGATCCACCGCGACACTGATGCGGAGCGTGACCGCGGACACCAGCTGCTGGCCGAGGTTGGTGAGGTGTTCGTGCGCGGCGGGCACAACCTGGCCGAGGTGCCGATGATCAATCTCTACTTGGCACGTGAGCGGGCTCGGCGTGAAGATCGCGATGGCGCCATACCACTGGCGCGCGCCGCCGTTGACCATCTGTTCCGCGGCGGACAGCTGCTGGCGTGGGGCATTCCCGCGACCGGCGTTCTGGTCGAGACACTGCTCGACCGCGGCGCCGACGATTACGTAGCCGAAGCCGAAGCCGCAATCGAGCGGTTAGCGGCCGCGCCAGCCGATGAGGGGCTGGTGATACGCGACGTCTGGCTGCTGCGGCTACACGCACTCCTGGCGCGCGCTCAGGGCGACGCCGAGGGCTACGCGCAATTCAGAGATCGCTACCGCGACGTGTCCAGATCACTTGGCTTCGAGGGACATACCGCGTGGGCCGAGGCGATGCCCTGACGCTGTAGTCCGGAAGCACACAGCCCAGACTTGCTCTGTACGGCTGTTACCAGCCGTTTCTGAGTCGGGGTGGCGGGATTCGAACCCACGGCCTCTTCGTCCCGAACGAAGCGCGCTACCAAGCTGCGCCACACCCCGCTTGAAGCTTCGACAGCCTATCGCACCGGCCGGTCGACTAGCCAAACCGCAGGTCGCGCCTCAGTTCCAGGTGCCGGAGCGTTCAAATTCAAGCAGCGACTGTGCCGCGCCGGCCGGATCGATCCCCTGAGCGCTGACCCACTCGTCGCAGTAATAAGTGTCGGAGTAGCGATCACCGCTGTCGGCGAGCAGGGTGACCACCGAACCGCTGCGGCCCTTGGCCATCATCTCGGCGAGCAGGCCGAAAGCCCCCCACACGTTGGTGCCCGTCGACGGCCCCACCCGCCGGCCCAGTACGGCGCTGAGGTGGCGAGCGGCGGCAATCGACGCCCCGTCGGGCACCGACACCATGCGATCGACGACCTGGGGCAGGAACGACGGTTCGACGCGCGGGCGCCCGATGCCCTCGATACGCGACGATGCCGATATGACGAGGTCGTATCGGTTTTCGGCATAGGCGGGGAAAAACGCGGAATTCTCCGGGTCGACCACACACAACCGGGTCGCGTGCCGTCGGTAGCGGATGTAGCGGCCGATGGTGGCGCTCGTTCCGCCGGTGCCCGCACCCACGACGATCCAGTCGGGGATCGGGTGTTTCTCCTCGCGCATCTGCATGAACATCGACTCCGCGATGTTGTTGTTGCCGCGCCAGTCGGTGGCGCGCTCGGCGTTGGTGAACTGGTCCAGGTAGTGCCCGCCGGTCTCCTCCGCCAGGCGCGCGGCCTCGGCGTACACCTGGCTCGACTTCTCCACGAAATGGCAACGGCCACCTTGGGATTCGATGAGCGCGATCTTGGTGGCACTGGTAGTGGCAGGCATTACGGCGATGAACGGCAGACCGAGTATGGCCGCGAAGTAAGCCTCGGAGATCGCCGTCGAGCCCGACGACGCCTCGACCACCGTCGTACCCTCACCGATCCACCCGTTACACAGCGCATACAGGAACAGCGACCGCGCCAGCCGGTGCTTGAGGCTGCCGGTGATGTGCGTCGTCTCGTCTTTCAGATAGAGCTCGACGCCGGCGTCGTTGCACCAGGCCGCGGGCAGCGGGTAGCGCAACAAATGGGTATCGGCACTGCGGCGTGCATCAGCCTCGATCAGCCGGATCGCGTTGTCCGTCCAGCTGCGGGACTGGCTGCGGACCGCTATGCGGGTCCGATCGCTCAACGCACCGAAGCTGTCGGCTGTGAGCGGCCCAGGTTGCTGCTGGAATCACGGCCCCCCATGGGCGTCGCGATGAGCGTCAGCAAGGTTGCCTCCGGCCGGCAGCAGAACCGCACCGGCGCGAACGGTGAGGTACCTATCCCGGCCGAGACGTGCAACCGCATGTTCGCGCCCCATTGCGACGCTCCCTTGGCGCGCGAGCGGTCCAGGCCGCAGTTGGTCACCAGGGCGCCGTAGAACGGCAGGCACAGCTGTCCGCCGTGCGTGTGGCCGGCCATCACCAGCTGGTAGCCGTCGGCGGCGAAGCGATCGAGCACCCGCGGTTCGGGTGAGTGGGTCAGGCCCAGCCGAAGATTGGCCGCCGGACTGGCCGGTCCGGCGATGGTGTCGTACCGGTCGCGGTCGATGTGCGGGTCGTCGACGCCTGCGGCCGCGATGTGCAGCCCGGCCACCTCGAATTCGCGGCGGGTATGGGTGAGGTCGAGCCAGCCGCGCTCGGTGAACGCTGCCCGCAGGTCCTGCCAGGGCAACGGCTCGCCCTTGGTCCGGTGATCGGGGTTGGTCAAGTAGTTCAGCGGGTTCTTCAGGCGTGGCCCGAAGTAGTCGTTGCTGCCGAAGACGAAGACGCCCGGTCGCGACAGCAGGTCGCCCAGCGTCTGCACGACGGCGGGCACCGCCTTGGGGTGGGCCAGGTTATCGCCGGTGTTGACCACCAGGTCGGGCTCCCAGCTGGCCAGCTCGCGCAGCCAGGCCTGCTTGCGGCGCTGGTTGGGCAGCATATGCAGGTCGCTGATATGCAGCACCCGCAGCGGCGTCGAACCCGGCGACAGGACCGGCATCGTCACCTCGCGCAGCACGAACGCGTTGCGTTCGACGAACGCTGCATAACCGACGCCGGCGATCGCCGAGCCGAGGGCGACGGCACCGGTGCGTAACAGGAAAGGGGCCATTGGACGAACATCAGCCATGCCAGGCAGCCTACTGCCGTTTGGCGGGTGACCGCGCGTTCTCCGCCTCTTCCGGGGCCGCTTCCGGTTTAGGGCGGAGGCGGTGGCGGGGGCGGTGCCAGCAGCGGAATGGTGATCGGCGGCAGGCCGGGAATCTCGACTACCTGTGATCCGATCGGCACCGGCGGCGCACCCTCCGGCGGCGGCGGCGGTGGCGGCGGGATGCCGTTACTGATTTGGATGGTGATGATGGATCCCGGGATCGTCTGGCCGCTGGGTGAGGTGCCGACGACCTCGCCGTACTTGGCGGTGCTGTTGACCGAGTTGGGTTGGTCGGCGACCTGGAAACCGGCGTCCTTGAGGCGCTGGCGCGCCAGGTCTATGTCCAGACCGGCCACGCTGGGCACCCGGGAACCCGGCGAGCCGTCGACATAGCGCGGGTCGGTCGGCGGCAATGCGATGTCGCCGAAGTTCTTGGCAATCGGCTTCATCGCGGTGAACCAGGTGCGGGCCGGCTCGTTGCCGCCGTAGAGGTCGCCGTCGCCGCAGTGGCGCAGCGGGGCTGAGCACAGATCGGTCGGCGAGGTCGAGTCGTCGTAGATGTAGTTGGCCGCCGCGTAATGGTTGGTGAAGCCGACGAAGCCGGAGGAGCGGTGGGCCTCGGTGGTGCCCGTCTTGCCCGACATCGGCAGGTCCCAGCCCGCGGCGCCCGCCGAACCCGCGGCCGTGCCGGATCCCACCGCGTCCTTGCTCATGGCGTTGGCCAGGGTGTTGGCCAGACCCGTTGGGACCACCTGATCGCAGGTCTCGGTGGTGACGGCGACCTCGTTGCCGTTGCGGTCGATCAGTTTGTCGATGGGGTTGGGCGGGCACCAGACGCCGCCGGAGGCGAGCGTCGCCGCGACATTCGACAGTTCCAGCGCATTGACCTCGATCGGGCCGAGGGTGAACGACCCGATGTTCTGCCGTTTGACGAAGTCGGCCAGGCTCTCGTTGCTGTCCGGGTTGTAGTCGCGGGCAGTGCCGGGATTGGCGTAGGACCGCAGGCCGAGTTTGATCGCCATGTCCACCGTGCGCGTCACGCCGACCTGCTGGATCAGCTTGGCGAACGCGGTGTTGGGCGAGGTGGCGAGCGCGTCAGTCACGCTCATCGATCCCCGGTAGTTCCCGGCGTTGATGACGCACCAGGTGTCCTTGGGACAGCCCTTGGCTCCACCGCTACCCATGCCCTTGGCCTGGAACCGGGCCGGCACGTCGAGGTTGGCGTTGATGCCCATGCCCATATCCAGGGCGGCCGCCGTGGTGAAGATCTTGAAGACCGAACCGGCGCCGTCGCCGACGAGGGAGAAAGGCTGTGGGCGCATCGTTTCGCCGGCCTCGGTGTCCAGCCCGTACTTGCGGTTACTGGCCATCGCGACGACCTTGTGCGAATCCTTTCCGGGCAGGATCACGCTCATCACGCTGGAGATGCCGGCCAGCGTCGGGCTGGCGAATTTGTCGATGGCCGTCTTGACCGGAATCTGGACGTCGGGGTCCAGATTAGTGCGGATGAGGTAGCCGCCGCGGGCAACCTGTTCCTTACTAATACCGGCGCGCGACAGGTATTCCTGGACGTAGTCACAGAAGAAAGCGCGGTCACCTGCGGCGATACAGCCCCTCGGCAGCTCGTTGGGCTGCGGCAAGATCCCCAGCGGTTGCGTCTTGGCGGCGCGCAACGCGTCGGCTTCCTGCGGGATGTTCTCGATCATGGTGTCCAGCACCAAGTTTCGCCGGGCCAGCGCGCCTTCTGGGTTGGTATACGGGTTGAGCGTGCTGGTGGACTGCACCATGCCGGCCAGCAGGGCCGCCTGCTGCCAGTTCAGGTCGATCGCGTTCACGCCGAAGTAGGTTTGCGCGGCGTCCTGCACACCGAACGAGTTGTTGCCGAAGGACACCAGGTTCAGGTAGCGGGTCAGGATCTCGGGTTTGGTGAAGGTCTTGTCCAGCGTGAGCGCCATCCGAATCTCACGCAGCTTGCGCGCCGGGGTGGTCTCGACGGCCGCGCGCTTTTCGGCGTCAGTCTGAGCCGTCACCAGCAGTTGGTAATTCTTTATGTATTGCTGCTCGATTGTTGAGCCGCCGCGGGTGTCGACGTCGCCGGAGGCGTAGCCGGCCAGGCCGGTCAGGGTGCCTTTCCAGTCGACGCCGTTGTGGTCGGCGAACCGTTTGTCCTCGATCGAGACGATCGCCAGCTTCATGGTGTTGGCGATCTTGTCCGACGGCACTTCGAAACGGCGCTGAGAGTAAAGCCACGCGATGACGTTGCCCTTGGCGTCGACCATGGTCGAGACTGCCGGGACTTCCCCTTCGAGCAGCTGGGCCGAGCCGTTGGCGACAACCTCTGAGGCGCGATTGGACATCAGGCCGAGGCCGCCGGCGAAGGGGAACATCAGCGCCGCGGCCACGACGCTGGCGAGCAGACAACACCCAGCGAGCTTCAGCAGAGTGATAACGGCTGGGGGGCGCTCGGACATGCGTACTACAGTAGCGACCCTCTGTCACCCCCCCGCGCCGCTGCGCCAAAAAAAATCTTTTCTTAAGGTGCCATCCTGCGTGCTGAGGGCCCATAGCAGAAATTTGCGGCTGCGTCACTGGTCAGGGCCACTAAACCGGACCAACAACAGGTGTTTCTCCCGGCAGATTGGTCTAAGACTGGACGCCCGTACCAGAAAAACCGTTATCGGACTGTTGCGCAATTGCCACCTGAACACCTAACTTGTATAGGCAGTGAGATTCAGGTAACAGCGATGTGCATAGTGTGGCGAGAATCGCAACATCGGCTGGGACCCGAGGAGGGCGGTCGCGATTAGCGACCGGGAGGAAGGGATCAGCTCGTGTCAGGAACACGTCCGGCTGCTAGAAGGACGAACCTAATGGCCGCGCAAACGCCTCTTCGCAGCGTCGAGGCCGAAGAGCGCATTACCTGGGTGTCCAAGGCCCTCTGCCGGGCCACCGACCCGGACGAATTGTTCGTCCGTGGGGCTGCACAGCGTAAGGCCGCGGTGATCTGCCGGCACTGCCCGGTGATGCAGGAATGCGGTGCCGACGCACTGGACAACAAGGTGGAGTTCGGTGTCTGGGGTGGCATGACCGAGCGTCAGCGCAGGGCTCTGCTCAAGCAGCATCCCGAGGTCGTCTCCTGGTCGGACTACTTCGACAAGCGCAAGCGCCGCAGCGGGTAGTTGGGGGCCCGGGGACGGCCCTCGTCATTACATTTCTGTTACGACGACCGCCAGTAAAAATCTAATTGCCTTGTGCCCGATAGGGACTGGCGCGTGTGGAATACATTAATTCCTCAGCCACCGTTGCGTGGCACTTTTCGTTAATCAGCTTGGGAGCCGGGCGGGCTCGGCGCGTTCAGGCCGAATCGAACGCCGACCATCCGGATGATGAAGCAAACCCCCGCGGCTGCCAGCGCGGCTGGGAGTCCATAACATCCCAGCCTGATCGCCGCAACGGTGATGGCGGAGGCCACCAGCGCCGGGATTGCGTACAGTTCGCTGCGCAGTACGGTCGGGATCTGCCCGACCAGCGTGTCCCGCAGCGTTCCCCCGCCGACGGCGGTGACCACACCCAGCAGGATCGCCGGTGCGATCCCGAGCCCGAACGTCATTGCCTTATTCGCGCCGATAACCGCGAACACACTGAGGCCGATCGCGTCCAGCACCACGATGGGTGTCTCCAGCCGGGAAAGCTTGCGGCTGAGCGCGAATGCGATCAGCCCACCGGCGAAGGCCAGTGTGAAGTAGCGCCAGTCACGAAACGTTGCCGGCGGTACCGCACCGATGATCAAGTCGCGGACGACACCGCCGCCCAACGCGGTCATCATGCCCAGGGTCACCACGCCCACCACGTCCAGCCGTGCCGCGCGCACCGCCGTCATTGCCCCGTTCAAGCCGAAAACAAAGGTGCCTGCCAGATCCAGTACCAGCAGCAGCGGCGGTTCGGGGGTCACCCTCAGTGCCTACCACGTGTGGCACCAGGCCATATCCCAACCTTCGGACCCCGGTACCCGGCCCCGCTGATATCGCCGGCGTTATCGCGTTTGGAATTTGGGTGTGGAGCCTCGCCGCGATGCTGGTGTGACTGATGTGATCAGCGGCGGGCCGCTGCGCGGGCCGCTTCATCTCCGACCGAGGTGATCTGGTCAGCAAGGGCCCGCAGCGCCTCCAAATCGGAGACGTCAAACGGCAACGACGGCACCCCGACAACCGGCACATGCGGGTTGGCCCCGGTGAACCGGGACAGCAGCCGGATCTCCCGCTTGGCGGTCTGTCCGCGGTCGGCATGAATCCGCAGCACGGCTGCCGCCAGTGACGCGGCTTCCGAGCCGGCGCCTTCGGACTCCAGCGTCTCGGTGGCGTCGATGGCCCGCTCGACGGGCAACGCGCACAACGGCGGATGGGTCCGGTTCAAGACGAGCCCCGCCAGCGGCATCCCCTCCTGGGACAGCCGATCCACGAAGAACGACGCCTCGCGCAGTGCGTCGGGTTCGGCCGCCGAAACCACCACGAACTGGGTGCCGCGCCGCTTCAACAACGCATACGTGCGATCCGCCTTTTCGCGGAAACCGCCGAACGTGGCATCCAGCGACTGCACGAATGCCGCGGCATCGGCCAACATCTGCGAACCGAGAATTGTCGACATGGCTTTCATGGCCAACCCCATTGCGCCGGTGACTAATCGCCCAATGCCGCGACCGGGGGCGAGCAGCAGCCGCCACAGCCGGCTGTCCATGAAGCTACCCAATCGCTTTGGCGCGTCCAAGAAGTCCAAAGCATTGCGGGACGGAGGGGTATCGACCACAACCAGGTCCCAACGGTCTTGACTCAGCAGCTGCCCCAGCTTCTCCATGGCCATGTACTCTTGCGTTCCGGCGAGCGACGTGGCGACGGTCTGATAGAACTGGTTGTCCAGAATCGATTGCGCCCGATCGGATCCGGAGTACTGGACCACCATCTCGTCGAACGTGCGGCGCATGTCAAGCATCATCGCGTGCAGCTCGCCTGGAACCTCTGGCGCCAACGGCACTCGTTGCGGTGCGTTGCCAAGATCGTTGACCCCCAACGCTTGTGCCAGTCGCTTGGCTGGGTCGATGGTCAAAACCACTACGGTGCGCCCATATTCGGCGGCACGCAATGCAATCGCCGCCGCGGTGGTGGTCTTGCCTACACCGCCGGCGCCGCAACAGACCACCACCCGGTTGGATGTATCGGCGAGGATAGCGGCCATATCAAGGGTTTTCGGCGTGACGCTCATCGAACCCCCTGGTGTGCCAGCGATTCCGAAAGTTCGTAAAGGCTGCCGAGGTCGACGCCGTCGGAGATGGTCGGCAATTCCAGTCGAGGTACCTGCAGCGCGTCGAGCTGCTGCGCGGTCTCGGCGCGAGCGGCGATCCGGGTGGCATGCTCGATGGTCTCGGTCAGCAGACCGGCGAAGTCGGCGTCGCTGAGCTCGATGCCGGCTGTTGCCAATCCGGCCCGCACCGAGTCCGCATCGACATCGCCTTCGGCGGCCTTCGCTAAATCGTCAGGCGCGAGGTAGGTCGGAATATTGCGGTTCACGATCACACTGCCGATCGGCAGGTCCATGTCTGACAGCTCCTCGATGGCTTCCAGCGTTTCCTGTACCGGCAGCGCTTCCAGCAGGGTCACCAGGTGGATGGCGGTCTGGTCGGAATGCAGCAACCGGACCACGCCCTCGGCCTGTGAATGCACAGGACCGCCCTTGGCCAGGTCCGACACCGCCTTGGTGACGTCCAAGAACCGCGCGATGCGCCCCGTCGGTGGCGCATCGACGACGATCGCGTCGTAAACGGGCAGCTTGTTCTTGTCGACGCGGATCACCGTCTCTTTGATCTTTCCGGTGAGCAGTACGTCGCGCAGACCGGGCGCGATCGTCGTCGCGAATTCGATCGCTCCGATGCGGCGCATTGCCCGGCCCGCTATACCCAGGTTGTAGAACATGTCGAGGTATTCCAGAAACGCGGCCTCGATGTCGATCGCGAGCGCGTTGACCTGTCCGCCCCGCTCGGCCGTCGCGATCTTGAGTTCCTGATACGGCAGCGGCGGAACATCGAATAGTTGCGCAATCCCTTGGCGCCCTTCAACTTCCACCAGAAGCACTTTGCGGCCGCCCGCTGCCAGCGTCAGCGCGAGGGCCGCTGCGATAGTCGATTTCCCGGTCCCGCCTTTGCCGGTCACAAAATGCAGGCGGGCCTTGGATAGGCGCGATGGCCAGCCGACGGAACTACCGCCGCTAGAAGTGTTTGCCACCATCGCATGCTAGCTCTAGCTCCCCGACGGATAAGCTTCGCGTCATGACCCAACCCACCGCATGGGAATACGCCACGGTTCCGCTGCTTACGCACGCCACCAAACAGATCCTCGATCAGTGGGGCGCCGACGGGTGGGAGTTGGTGGCGGTGCTGCCCGGCCCGACCGGTGAGCAGCACGTTGCTTACCTGAAGCGCCCGAAGTGAGCGATATCCAGGCCCGGTTGAGCGAACTCGGTATCGCGTTGCCACAAGTGGTGGCGCCGCTGGCGGCCTATGTTCCAGCGGTACGCACGGGCAACCTCGTGTATACCGCGGGCCAGTTGCCGTTCGAGGCCGGAAAGCTCGCACAGACCGGCAAGGTGGGTGCCGACATCAGCCTGGAGGACGGAAAAGCTCTGGCGCGACTGTGCGCGCTCAACGCGTTGGCGGCTATCGACTCGCTGGTAGGTCTGGACTCGGTGACCCAGGTGGTCAAAGTGGTTGGTTTCGTTGCCTCCGCGCCCGGCTTCAATGGTCAGCCGAGTGTGATCAACGGGGCCTCCGACCTGTTGGCTGAGGTGTTCGGCGATAAGGGCGCGCACGCGCGGTCGGCCGTCGGCGTGTCCGAGCTACCGCTGGACGCCCCGGTGGAAGTCGAGCTGATCGTGGAGGTCGGCTGACGATCGTGGCCGAGCTGGCGCATCCCGCATACGGGCAATTGCGGCCGGTCACGGACACCGTGTCGGTGCTGCTGGCCGAAAACCCCGGCCTGATGACGCTGGAGGGCACGAATACTTGGGTGCTGCGCGGGCCGCGCAGCGACGAGCTGGTGATTGTGGATCCTGGGCCGGACGACGACGAGCACATCGCACGGGTGGCCGCGCTGGGACGGATCGTGCTGGTGTTGATCAGCCACCGCCATGGCGACCACACCGACGCCATCGACAAGCTGGTCGAGGCGACCGGGGCGACGGTGCGGTCGGCGGGCAGCGGCTTCTTGCGCGGTCTCGGCGGTGAGCTGGTCGACGGCGAGGTGATCGACGCGGCCGGCCTGAAGATCAAAGTGATGTCGACTCCTGGCCACACCGCCGACTCGTTGTCCTTTCTGCTCGACGACGCGGTGCTGACGGCCGACACAGTGCTGGGCCGCGGCACCACCGTCATGGATAAGGAAGACGGCAGCCTTGGCGACTACCTGGAGTCACTGCACCGGCTGCGTGGTCTCGGCAAGCGGGCGGTATTGCCCGGCCACGGGCCGGAGCTCCCCGACCTGGACGCCGTAACGCAGGGGTACCTGATGCACCGGCATGAGCGGCTCGAGCAGGTGCGCTCTGCGCTAAGGGATCTCGGCGAGGACGTCAGCGCGCGCCGGATAGTCGAACACGTCTACGTCGACGTCGACGAAAAGCTGTGGGACGCAGCCGAATGGTCGGTCCAGGTGCAGCTCAACTACTTGCGGGATCAGTAGCGCTCGGCGCGTTAACGCGCTCGGCGCGTTAACGCGCTCGGCGGGCCAGGCGCTCCGAGTCGGAGATGAGCACGCTCTTGCCCTCCAGCCGTATCCAGCCGCGGTGGGCGAAATCGGCCAGCGCCTTGTTCACCGTCTCCCGGGAAGCGCCCACCAGTTGCGCGATCTCCTCCTGAGTCAGGTCGTGCGTCACCCGCATGGCGCCACCCTCTTGCGTGCCGAACCGCTGTGCCAGCTGCAGCAGCTGCTTGGCCACTCGGCCGGGCACGTCGGTGAAGATCAGGTCGGCCAGATTGTTGTTGGTTCGCCGCAGCCGGCGGGCCAACACCCGCAGCAGCTGCTCGGCGATCTCGGGGCGGTCGGCGATCCAGGCCCGCAGCGCGTCGCGGTCCATCGAAACGGCTCGCACCTCGGTGATGGTGGTCGCGCTGGACGTCCGCGGCCCCGGGTCGAAGATGGACAACTCGCCGAACATGTCTGACGGACCCATGATGGTCAACAGGTTCTCCCGGCCGTCCGGTGACCTGCGGCCGATCTTCACCTTCCCCGCAACGATGATGTAGAGCCGATCGCCCGGCTCACCCTCAGCGAAAACCGTGTGTCCACGGGGGAAGTCGACCGGCTGCAGTTGTTTGGTCAGTGCGGCGACCGCGCCGGGTTCAACCCCCTGGAAGATTCCTGCCCTTGCCAGGATCTCGTCCACGTTGCCTCTTCACTTTTCCAACGAATTGATACGGGCAGGCCAAGCTTTTGACCGTGACGAGTCTAAAGGTAGGCCAATCGGTGCGACCTGCCAACGCTAGACACGATTAATGTGTCGAGTCGCGCCAAATTGCGGATTGGGCCGGGCGTGCCTGTGCGCCCGGTTCGGCAGGGCCACCTCGACGCGGGTGGTGACCTCGCTGGCAAAGAACGCCTCGACATGGTGCCGCCCGATGGGCGGCTCCGGGGACCGGGCCACCGCCAGGCCAAGGGCCTGACGCCGGTGCAGGTAGTCCAGAGCCTCCGGCATTCCCTCCCTGGCCAGCGTACGTACGTCCACTGGCTCGGCCTGGTCAAGGAATTCGGCGACGTCGCGCGCCGTCACGGTATCGCGGCCAAGTGTCTTTTCCAGCCGCCCCAGCCCGAGCGTCGCCAGCATCAGCAACGCCGGAATGCAGGCAACCAGCAACCATGACACAAGGAGAGTAAACATGGCTTTGAATCAACACGAGGTCTCGGCGAGATCACGAAATCAGTACTCTGTCGTAGGTGACAGCGGCAAAATCGTCCGGACGTTCGAAGCCGAAGCCGGCCATTCCCGGACCTGAAGTCGCAGCCCGCTGGTCCACGGAGACCCGAACCGGCCTGGTGCGACGGGCGCGGCGGATGAATCGTGCACTGGCGCAGGCGTTTCCACACGTGTACTGCGAGCTCGACTTCACCAATCCGCTCGAGCTCGCGGTGGCCACCATTCTTTCGGCGCAGAGCACCGACAAGCGGGTGAACCTGACGACGCCGGCATTGTTCGTGCGATACAAAACGGCGCTGGACTACGCGCAGGCGGACCGCACCGAGCTGGAAGAGCTGATCAGGCCGACCGGCTTCTACCGAAACAAGGCGTCGTCCCTCATCGGTCTGGGGCAGGCGCTGGTCGAGCGGTTCGACGGCGAGGTACCGGCCACCATGGCGGAACTGGTAACGCTGCCCGGCGTCGGACGCAAGACCGCCAACGTCATCCTGGGCAACGCCTTCGACATCCCCGGAATCACCGTTGACACCCATTTCGGACGGTTGGTGCGGCGCTGGCGTTGGACCGCGGAAGAGGACCCGGTCAAGGTCGAGCACGCGGTGGGCGAACTGATCGAACGCAAGGAGTGGACCTTGCTGAGCCACCGTGTCATCTTCCACGGCCGTCGGGTGTGCCACGCCCGCAAGCCGGCTTGCGGGATATGTGTGCTCGCCAAAGATTGCCCCTCCTACGGACTTGGCCCCACCGATCCGTTGCTGGCCGCGCCCCTGGTCCAGGGGCCGGAAACCGAGCACCTATTGGCCCTGGCAGGGCTGTAATTGCTGAGCGGCGCGAGTGTGAAGAAGGCCGCACGCTGGAGCGCGAGCGTGCGGCCAGTTTCACGTTCGAGCCCGGCGCAATGAGGAAGCTGAACGGGCGAACTCGCTGGACGATCGCGGTCCTGGCGGTGGTGGCCGCCCTGATCGTGGCCCTGGCTGCCCAGTTGCGCGACTCCGACGCGCCCGGCGCCGCCACCCAGGCGCCCGCCGCGCGCGAACACCGCGATGCCGATACGGCGGCAGCGCTTGCCGGGCCGCGGCAGCGTGCGGATCTGCCGCCGTGCCCCACCGGCCAGGGTCCGGGGCCTGGACCACTGAGCGGTGTGGTGGTGGAGTGCGCAGCTGACGGTTCGGTGGTTGATGTGGCGCAAGCGCTGACCGGACGCTGGGTGGTCCTCAACCTTTGGGCGTATTGGTGCGCGCCGTGCACGGCCGAACTGCCCGCGATGGCCGAGTATCAACGTCGGGTGGGCTCAGAGGTAATGGTGGTGACGGTGCATCAGGACGAGAACGAGACGGCCGCCTTGCTGCGGTTGGCCGAACTCGGTGTCCGGTTGCCAACCCTGCAGGACGGCCGACGCAAGGTTGCGGCGGCGCTGCGGGTCGCAAACGTGATGCCCGCGACCGTGCTGCTGCGGCCGGACGGTAGCGTGGCCAAAACCCTGCCACGAGCCTTCGGCAGTGCCGACGAGATCGCGGTTGCGGTTGGTAGCGAGCCGGGCAATTGAAGGATCCCAGGGATCTCAGGGAGGAGGCGGCGGTGAGTGCTGCCGTTGCGCTGACTCCTGATCTGGGCCCGCCCTGGTTGCGGCCGCTGGTTGACAACGTCGACCAGATACCCGATGCATTCCGGCGCCGGCTGCCCGCTGATGTGCTGGCCATGGTGACCGCCGCGCGCGCCACGGCCGCCGTCAGCGGCGGCGGCCGCGAAGCCGCGGTGCTGGTGCTGTTCTCGGGTCCGCAGGACGCCCCGGGCGACGGTGGCGTCCCCGACGACGCCGACCTGCTGCTGACCGTGCGGGCTTCGACATTGCGCCACCACGCCGGCCAAGCCGCCTTCCCCGGTGGCGCATCCGATCCCGGCGATGAAGGGCCCGTCGCGACCGCCCTGCGGGAAGCCTACGAAGAAACCGGAATCGATGTCGCAAAGCTGCATCCGCTGGCCACCATGGAGCGGACGTTCATCGCGCCATCCCGGTTCCATGTCGTTCCGGTGTTGGCGTATTCACCGGATCCCGGCCCGGTGAACGTCGTCAACCAGGCAGAGACCGCAATCGTGGCGCGGGTTCCGGTGCGCGCCTTCATCAACCCGGCCAACCGGCTGATGGTCTATCGCGGCACCCTCACCCGCCGCTGGGCCGGACCGGCGTTTCTGCTGAACCAAATGCTGGTATGGGGATTCACTGGCCAAGTGATTTCTGCGGTGCTCGACGTCGCGGGCTGGGCCCAGCCCTGGGACACCGGCGACGTCCGTGAGCTGGACGAGGCGATGACACTGGTCGGCGACGGTGGTGGGTTGCGATGAACTCGATGACGCCGTCGCAGTGGCTGGACATCGCGGTACTGGCGGTCGCCTTCATCGCGGCCATCTCCGGCTGGCGTTCCGGAGCTCTGGGTTCCACGCTCTCGTTTGCCGGTGTGCTGCTGGGCGCGGTGGCCGGAGTCCTGCTGGCCCCGCACATCGTCAGTCACATCGCTGCGCCGCGGGCCAAGTTGTTCACTGCGTTGTTTTTGATCCTGGCGCTGGTCGTGGTGGGCGAGGTGGCCGGCGTCGTGCTGGGACGGGCGGTGCGCGGCGCGATCCGCAACCGGCCGGTCCGGGTGATCGATTCGATCATCGGCGTCGGGGTGCAGCTGGTGGTGGTGCTGACCGCGGCCTGGCTGTTGGCCACCCCGCTGACCCAGTCGAAGGATCAACCCGAGCTTGCCAACGCCGTCCGCGGTTCGCGGGTCCTCGCCCAGGTCAACGAGGTGGCGCCGACCTGGCTGAAAACGGTGCCCAAGCGGCTGTCGGCCCTGCTGAACACCTCCGGCCTACCAGCAGTTTTGGAGCCGTTCAGTCGCACTCCGGTAATCCCGGTCGCCTCCCCGGATCCCGAGCTGGCCAGCAACCCGGTGGTGACCGCGACCGCGCCGAGCGTCGTCAAGGTCCGCAGCCTGGCGCCGAGCTGCCAGAAGGTGCTGGAAGGCAGCGGATTCGTCATAGCGCCGGACCGGGTGATGACTAACGCCCACGTGGTGGCCGGCTCCAACAGCGTCTCGGTGTACGCCAGCGGCAAGCCCTTCGACGCTTTGGTGGTGTCCTACGATCCGGCGGTCGACATCGCCATCCTGGCCGTCCCCAACCTGCCGCCGGCGCCGCTGACGTTCGCCGAGGGCGAGGCGAAAACGGGTACCAACGTCGTGGTGATGGGCTACCCCGGCGGCGGCAACTTCACGGCCACTCCGGCCCGGATTCGCGAGGCCATCAGGCTCAGCGGCCCCGACATCTATCGCAACCCGCAGGCGGTCACCCGCGACGTCTACACCATCAGGGCCAATGTGGAGCAAGGTGATTCGGGCGGTCCGTTGATCGACCTCAACGGCCAGGTGCTCGGCGTAGTGTTCGGCGCCGCCGTCGACGACGCCGACACCGGGTTCGTCCTGACGGCCGGCGAAGTGGCCAGCCAGCTTTCCAAGATCGGGGCCACCCAGCAGGTGGGCACCGGCGCCTGCGTCAGCTGAGCCGGTTTTGGTGCACCTGCTCGAAAAAGCGCATCAGATGCCGATTGATGTCGTCGGGCAGCTCTTCATGGCTGAAATGTCCTGCGCCGGCAACGGATATGTAGCGTCCGTGCGGCGCGTAGCGCTGGGTACGCTCGACCGCGGCGGCCAACACGTAGGGGTCGGCATCACCGCGCAGGTGTAACAACGGAATGCCGAGCTGCTTGATCATCGATCGCATGAAGCGGCGGCCTTCGCCACGCAGCTGGCTGCGCACTGCCCAGCGCTGGTACTCCAGCGCGCAGTGTGCGGCTCCCGGGATCTGGATGGCCTGGCGAAGATAGCCGGTGCTCTGCGAAAAGTCTTCGGAGGCAGCCCATTTCGCCGAACTTCGGCTGCGCACCAAGCGTTCGATCTCGGTCGCGTTGTGCCGGGTGAGCAGGCGTTCGGGCCAGATGGGCACCTGGTAGCGCAATAGCGTCGGCAGCAGAGCCCGGCTTTGATCGCGGCGGGTCAGGGTGGATCGGCGCAGCGCCGCCGGGTGCGGCGAACTGATCAGCGCAATGGCGCGTACCAGCCGCGAATGCAGCACCGCGGTGGTCCAACAGGCCAGTCCGCCGTCGGCATGGCCGACCAGCGTGGCCGACGAGTGCCCGAGCGCGCGAATGAGCCCGGCCGTATCTCCGGCCAGCGTCCAGCCGTCGTAGCCACGCGGCGGTTTGTCGCTGCCGCCGTAGCCGCGCAGGTCGACCGCGACCACGCGAGCACCGGTCAGTGCGCGCAACTGGTGACGCCAGGACCACCAGAACGAACCGAAACCGTGCAGCAGGATGACCAGCGGCCGCGATGTCGCGGGTGTGGTTGCATCGAGGTCGGGCTGCACCGCCTCGACCACGTGAAACCGGATGCCGTTGGCGTGTACATCCAGATGTCGCCATGGACCGTCGATGCGGGCCATCGACGGATCTGGTGCCGGCATTTACCAGCCCGAAGGATCGGCAGGCGCCCTGCCGCCGTCGGCCGTGACCTTGGGCGGCCCGGCCTTGTCATGGCCGGGGGTGAGCGCGTCGCGGGTTTCCTTGACCGATTCGATGGTCTGGCGCGGTCCCCGGATCCGGCGGACTTTCAGGAAACCTAACAGGGCGAGCAGGATGGTGACCACGACCATGATCGCGAAGACGATCAGAAAGGCCACCCAGCGCCAGATCCAGGTGTCGAGCAATTCGGCGAGGAAGAAGAAGAAAAAGAAGGTGGAGTAAAAGAGGATCACCAGCGCGGAGATGAAGAAAACGCTGCCGGTCAGACCCTTCTTGACATCGCGGGTGATCTCGGCGCGGGCCAGTTCGACCTCGGCGCGTACCAGGGTCGACATCTGAGTCGTGGCGTCTTTGATCAAGTCACCGATCGACGGTTCGGCAGGCCCGGCGTGCGGGTCGGTAAGCGGAATCGTGGTCAGCGTGCTGGGCACACCGTTCTTGCGATCAGGTTTGCTCACAGACGGTCCTCTCGATTTAACTGCCCGCGGTACGCAGTCGTCGCGGTTTATGTTGCCATGCGGTCTGCGGCCGTACGAGGCCAGCCGAAGTCCCTTCTAAATTGACGGTCGCGGCCATTTGCAGGGTGCCAGACCATACACAGTGATCCTTTAGACTGGCGCATCTGTGCTCAGGCTGTTCCCATCATTCGTCCCACCACTCGACGGGAGTATCACTTTGCAGACGGCGCTCCGCCGCTTACCCGCGGCGATCGTGGCCGTGCTCATGGCACTGGTATTCCTGCCCGCCACTAGCGCGGTTGCCGATGACAAGGTCCCGTTGGGCGGTGGTGCCGGCATCGTCGTCAATGGCGGCACCCTGTGCACCCTGACCGCGATCGGCCACGACAAGAATGGCGACCTCATCGGGTTCTCCTCTGCGCACTGCGGGGGACCGGGCGCGCCCGTCGCCGCCGAGGCCGCGCAGAACAAGGGCACGGTGGGAACGATGGTCGCCGGTAACGACCTACTCGACTACGCGGTGATCAAGTTCGATCCGGCGCTGGTAGCGCCGGTCAACAACTTCAACGGCTTTGCCATCGACGGCATCGGCCCGGATCCGACGTTCGGCCAGATCGCCTGCAAACAGGGCCGCACCACCGGCAACTCGTGCGGCGTCACCTGGGGGCCCGGCCAGGATCCGGGCAGCATCCTGATGCAGGTCTGCGGCGGCCCGGGCGACTCGGGTGCGCCGGTGACGGTCGACAATCAGCTGGTCGGGATGATTCACGGCGCATTCAGCGAAAACCTGCCCAGCTGCGTCACCAAGTACATTCCGCTGCACACGCCGGCGGTGGTGATGTCGATCAACGCCGACCTCGCCGATATCAGCGAAAAGAACCGTCCCGGTTCGGGATTCGTCCCGATCGCCTAACTTTGGCGGCGACCCGCCGCGCCCGGCTCCGCCGCGCTTGCGATCGCCGCGTGAGCTACTGCGTCAGTTACTGAGCGGCCCGGATCGCGTCGAACACGTTGGGGTCCAGCAGCGTCGAGGTGTCGCCCAGTTCACGGTTTTCGGCGACGTCGCGCAATAGCCGGCGCATGATCTTGCCACTGCGGGTCTTGGGCAGCTCGGGCACGATGTGGATTTCGCGCGGCTTGGCGATCGGTGAGATCTCCTGGGCCACATGGGTTCTCAGTTCGTCAAGGGTCCCTTCGTGTGCGTCATCGTGGTCGCACAGTACGACGAAGGCGCAAATCGCCTGACCGGTGGTGTCATCGGTAACCCCGACGACGGCCGCTTCGGCCACGCCGGAGTGGCCGACGAGAGCCGATTCCACTTCGGCAGTGGAGATCCGGTGCCCGGAGACGTTCATCACGTCGTCTATGCGGCCCAAAACCCAGATCGCGCCGTCGGGATCGAAGCGGGCGCCGTCGCCGGCGAAGTAGTAGCCCTTGTCGGCGTACTTGGACCAGTAGGTTTCCTTGTATCGCTCGGGGTCGCCCCAGATTCCGCGCAGCATCGACGGCCAGGGCTGGTCCAGCACCAGGTAGCCGGTGATGTGCTCGCCCTTCTCGTTGGGATCTGGTTCGAGCGGGTCGCCGTGGTCGTCGACGATCTTGGCTGAGATCCCCGGCAGCGCCGCCATCGCCGAACCTGGTTTTGCCGCAGCGACTCCGGGCAGCGGCGAGATCATCGCCGAGCCCGTCTCGGTCTGCCACCAGGTGTCCACCACGGGAACCTGGTTGGCGCCGAACACCTCCCGATACCAGCGCCAGGCCTCGGGGTTGATCGGTTCGCCGACCGAGCCGAGCAGTCGCAGGCTGGACAAATCGTGCGCGTCGGGAATCTCGCGGCCCCACTTCATGAACGTCCGGATCAGCGTGGGAGCGGTGTAATAAATTGTCACACCGTACTTTTCGATGATCTGGAAATGCCGGTGCTCGTCGGGGGTGCTGGGGGTGCCCTCATACAGCACTTCGGTGATGCCGTTGGCCAACGGGCCGTAGACGCCGTAGGTGTGGCCGGTGACCCAGCCGATGTCGGCGGTGCACCAGAACACATCGGAGTCGGGCTTGACGTCGAAGATGGTGTGGACGGTGTAGCAGGACTGGGTCAGATAGCCGCCGCTGCTGTGGACGATGCCCTTGGGCTTGCCGGTCGTGCCCGAGGTGTACAGCAGGAACAGCGGCTGCTCGGCGTCGAATGGCTCCGGGGCGTGTTCGGGTGATGCGGAGTCGACGATGTCGTGCCACCACAGGTCGCGCTCGTCGTTCCAGGACACGTCAATACCGGTGCGTCGCACCACAAGAACGTGCTCGACGGGACTTTCGGGATCCGAGACGGCCTCGTCGGCCGCGTCTTTCAGCGGCGCGGGCTTGCCGCGCCGGAATTGGCCGTCGGCGGTGATCAGCAGTTTCGCTTCGGCGTCGGCGATACGGGCCCGCAACGCCTTCGCGGTGAAACCGCCGAACACCACGCTGTGCATGATCCCCAGCCGCGCGCAGGCCAACATGGCGATCACGGCTTCGGGAATCAACGGTAGGTAGATGGCGACGCGGTCACCGGCGACCAGACCGAGATCGGTCAGCGCATTGGCGGCCTTAGCCACCTCGGTCTGCAGATCGGCATAGGTCAGGGTGCGGTGGTGGCCTTCTGGCTCGCCCTCCCAGTGAATGGCGACCCGATCGCCGTGGCCGGCTTCGACATGCCGGTCCACGCAGTTATAGGCGACATTGAGCTTGCCGCCGACGAACCACTTCGCGAACGGCGCCTCCGACCAGTCGAGTACCTCCGTGAATGGCGCCGCCCAGGACAACCGATCGGCCTGCTTGGCCCAAAAGGCCAGCCGGTCGTCTTCGGCTTCGCGATACAGCTCGTTGCCCGCGTTGGCTTGCTCAGCGAATCGGTCCGGCGGCGGGTACGACGACGGGACTTCGGGAGTGCTCTGGCTCACTCGTCGCAGCCTAGCGCGCCTGCGGTAACACGCGTCACGCCAGCACCGCCGCGGCTTCCCATAGTCCGACTTGAAACGCGATATGAGTCCGCGCTATCAGGAAGCGTCGGTGACCGGGTGGACCTGCAGTTGGCAGACGTCGATGTCGGTAGGCACCGTGATCGCCCCGGTGGTACCGGGGAGAGTGACCAGCAGATCGGTGTAGCTGGGGCACGGGTTTCCGCCGCCGTCGATCGCCATGCCCTCGACGATGGCCTGAGCCTGCTGGGTTGCGGTCAAGGTAACCGTGGGCGGTGTATCGGTGCCGGACGGCAGTCCGCCCAGGTAGCCGCGCAGCGTGGGCTTAGCGTGAATGAGCGGTCCGCCGGCACCCGAGTCGACCTTCGGATAGCCGGTGAGCGTGCACGCCGCAGCGCCGTCGATGAGGCTGAGCGTCAGCGGCACCGCACGATGCCCCACACCGGCCTCGGGCTGGCCGGCGCTGATCGCGACCTGATCAGGCGCGCAGGGAAGTGCTTCGTCGGCGCGGGCCGGCGGGCTCAGCAGGGCAAGAGTGGCGGCGGCCACCACTACGGGAATTGCGGTTCGGGTCACGGAGACGATTATCCCGGTAGGCCCAGCAGCAAGGATGTCAGCAGCATCTATGGTCGCTGTCATGCGTCGGATGCGGGCCGTGCTGGCAGTGCTGGCTGCCGGCTTACTGGCGGTCGCGCCGGTGGCCGCGTGCGGCGGCGGTGTGCTGAGCCCCGACCTGGTGCTGGTCAACGGCGGCGAACCGCCCAACCCGCTGATCCCGGCCAATACCAACGACAGCAACGGTGGTCGCATCGTCGACCGGCTGTTCGCCGGCCTGATGGCCTATGACGCCGCCGGCCGGCCGTCGCTGGAGGTCGCGCAGTCGATCGAGACCGCCGATAACGTCAACTACCGGATCACTTTGCAACGCGGCTGGAAATTCACCGACGGCTCACCGGTGACGGCCCGTTCGTTCGTCGACGCGTGGAACTATGGGGCGCTGAGCGCCAATGCCCAACTGCAACAACAGTTTTTCAGTCCAATCGAGGGATTCGACGCGGTGGCCGGTACGCCGAGTGCGAAGACGCCGACCACCATGTCCGGGTTGCGGGTAATCAATGACCTGCAATTCGCCGTACGGCTCAAGGCGCCGACCATCGACTTCACTTTGCGACTGGGGTTTTCCGCGTTCTATCCCCTGCCGGACGTGGCTTTTCGGGACATGGCGGCGTTTGGCCGCAACCCGATCGGCAACGGCCCGTACAAACTGGACAACGGCGCCGCCGGACCGGCATGGGAACACAACGTCAAGATCGATCTGGTGCCCAACCCCGACTACCACGGCACTCGTCAACCCCACAACAAGGGCCTGCGGTTCGAGTTCTACGCCAACCTGGACACCGCCTATGCGGATCTGCTGTCCGGCAATCTCGATGTGCTGGACACGATTCCATCGAGCGCGTTGACCGTATACAAGCGCGATCTGGGGGGCAACGCCGCAAGCGGGCCCGCCGCGGTCAACCAGTCGCTCGACACCCCGTTGCGGCTACCGCATTTCGGTGGCGAGGAGGGTCGGCTGCGCCGGCTGGCGATTTCTGCGGCCATCAACCGGCCGCAGATATGCCAGCAAATTTTTAATGGAAGCCGCAGTCCCGCACGCGATTTCACCGCCCGCTCGCTGCCTGGATTCGACCGGCACCTAGCCGGTAGCGACGCGTTGGACTTCGATCCCGCACGGGCCCGGCAACTCTGGGCGCAAGCCGATGCCATTTCAGCGTGGAGTGGCAGGTACGCGATCGCCTACAACGCCGACAGCGGGCATCAGGAGTGGGTGGACGCGGTGGCCAATAGCATCAAGAACGTGCTGGGCATCGACGCGGCCGGCGCGCCGCAGCCCACCTTCGCCGCCTTGCGCACCCAGATCACCAACCGCACCATCGACACGGCATTTCGCGCGGGCTGGCAGGGTGACTATCCCTCGATGATCGAGTTCCTCGCCCCGATCTTCGCCACCGGAGCGGGCTCCAATGACGTCGGCTACTCCAATCCCGAGTTCGACGCCGCGCTGGCCGCCGCCGAGGCTGCGCCCAGTTTGCCCGAGGCCGATGCACTGGCCAACGTCGCACAGCGAATCCTTCTGCACGACATGCCCATTGTTCCGCTGTGGGACAACATCTCCGTCGTCGGATGGTCGACCGAGGTCAGCAACGTTCAGGTCACCTGGAACGGGCTGCCCGATTACGAGAACATCATCAAGGCCTGAGATGGGTTGGTATGTGGTGCGCCGGATCGCGGTGATGGTGCCGGTCTTCTTTGGGGCCACACTGCTGATCTACGGCATGGTCTTTCTACTTCCCGGTGATCCGGTGGCGGCGATGGCGGGGGACCGGCCGCTCAGTCCGGCGGTGGCCGCTGGGTTGCGAGCCCGGTATCACCTCGATGACCCGTTCCTGCTGCAATACCTGCGCTATCTGGGGGGTCTGCTACACGGCGACCTGGGCCGGGCCTACTCCGGCTTGCCGGTGAGTTCCGTACTGGCGCATGCTTTTCCGGTAACCCTCAGGCTGGCGCTGATCGCCCTGGCGGTCGAGGCGGTGCTGGGCATCGGCTTCGGCGTGATCGCCGGGCTGCGGCAGGGCGGCATCTTCGATGCCACGGTTCTCATCGCCGGGCTCGTCATCATCGCCATCCCCATCTTCGTGCTGGGTTTTCTGGCGCAATTCGTGTTCGGGGTGCGCTTGGGCCTGGCACCGGTCACGGTGGGCGGGCACGCCACTTTCGCCCGGCTGCTGCTGCCCGGAATCGTCTTGGGTGCGGTGTCATTCGCCTACGTCGTGCGGCTGACGCGGTCGGCCGTGGCCGCCAATACGCACGCCGACTATGTCCGGACCGCCACCGCCAAAGGATTGGCTCGGCCGCGGGTGGTGACCGTACATATCCTGCGCAACTCGCTGATCCCCGTGGTGACCTTTCTGGGTGCCGATCTCGGGGCGTTGATGGGTGGGGCCATCGTGACCGAAGGCATTTTCAACATCCACGGCGTCGGCGGTGTGCTTTACCAGGCGGTTACCCGGCAGGAGGCGCCGACGGTGGTGTCGATCGTGACCGTACTGGTGGTGATCTACCTGATCACCAACCTGTTGGTCGACCTGTTGTATGCCTTGCTAGATCCCAGGATTCGCTATGCATAGGCGCCCGAAGTTCATTGTCGCGGCTGCGATGATCCTTTTCATTCTGGTGCTCGCTGCGTTCCCGGCGTTGTTCACCGGAGTCGACCCACACTATGCGGATCCCGCCCAGAGCATGCTTTCGCCGTCGTCGGCGCACTGGTTCGGTACCGACCTACAGGGTCACGACATTTACGCGCGCACCGTCTATGGGGCCCGGGCCTCGGTCGCGGTCGGGCTGGGGGCGACGTTCGCGGCGTTCGTCGTCGGCGGGGCGCTGGGGGCGGTGGCCGGCTTCTACGGTGGCTGGGTGGACGCGGTGGTGTCGCGCATCACCGACGTGTTCTTTGCATTACCGTTGTTGCTGGCCGCAATAGTGCTGATGCAGGTCATGCACCACCGCACCGTGTGGACCGTGATTGCCATCCTGGCTTTGTTCGGCTGGCCCCAGGTCGCCAGGATCGCGCGCAGTTCGGTGCTCGAGGTGCGCGCAAGTGATTATATATTGGCGGCTAAAGCTTTGGGGTTGAGCAGGTTTCAGATTCTGGTGCGGCACGCGGTGCCCAATGCCATCGGTCCGGTGATCGCTGTGGCCACCATTGCCCTGGGCATCTTCATCGTCACCGAGGCCACCCTGTCCTACCTTGGCGTCGGGCTGCCTCCGTCGGTGGTGTCCTGGGGCGGCGACATCAATATCGCGCAGACCAGGCTGCGGGCGGGTTCACCGATTCTGTTCTATCCCGCTGGCGCCCTGGCGATTACGGTGCTGGCGTTCATGATGATGGGCGATGCTCTGCGCGACGCCCTGGACCCGGCGTCGCGGGCGTGGCGGGCATGAACATACCTGCCGCGCAGACCCCGCTCTTGTCGGTCGAGGGCCTGGAAGTCAGATTCGGCGCCAACGAGCCGGTGGTGCGCGGCGTGGATCTGACGGTGCTTCGTGGTCAGACCGTCGCGGTGGTCGGCGAGTCCGGCTCTGGAAAGTCCACCACGGCCGCGGCGATTCTCGGCCTACTCGCACCCGGCGGGCGAATCACGTCCGGGCGCATCACATTTGCCGGGCGCGACATCGCGTCAGCCGATCAGCGGTTACTGCGGTCGCTGAGGGGCCGGGAGATCGGCTACGTACCCCAGGACCCGATGACCAATCTCAACCCGGTATGGAAGGTCGGGTTCCAAATCCGGGAAGCGTTGCGGGCCAACAGGATCGATCGCAAGCGCGGCGGAGCCGGGCGCTGGAGGTCGCGACCGTGGGGCACCGATGGCCGCGATGTGCGGCGACGGGCAGTACAGCTGCTTGTCGAGGCCGGTATGCCCGATCCGGCCAAGCAGGCCGGGCGATATCCACACCAGCTGTCCGGCGGCATGTGTCAGCGCGCGTTGATCGCCATCGGGCTGGCGGGACGCCCGCGCCTGCTGATCGCCGATGAGCCGACCTCGGCGCTGGACGTGACCGTGCAGCGTCAGGTCCTCGACCATCTGCAGCAGCTCACCGACGAATTGGGCACCGCGCTGCTGCTCATCACCCACGATTTGGCGCTGGCTGCCGAACGTGCCGAGTCTGTCGTGGTCATCCATCGCGGAGAGGTGGTGGAATCCGGTGCCGCGCAATCGATTCTGAAGGACCCGCAGCACGAGTACACCCGCAGACTGGTGGCCGCGGCGCCCTCGCTGGCCGTCCGTCGCAAACCTGCGGCCCGCGCCACCACGGAAGCCGATGACCTGCTGGTCGTGTCGGATCTGACCAAGGTTTACCGGGAGTCGCGGGGTGCACCCTGGCGCCGGGCGGATTTTCGGGCTGTCGACGGGGTGTCATTTCAATTGCGAAGGGCCAGCACCCTGGCCATCGTGGGGGAGTCGGGTTCGGGAAAATCAACCTTGGCGCGCATGGTGCTGGGCCTGCTGCAACCGACGTCGGGCACCGTGGTTTTCGGCGGCGATCAGATCGTGCAAGAGCTGAGCCGGGACAAGGCGCTGGCCTTCCGCCGGCGGGTCCAGCCGGTGTTCCAGAACCCCTACCGCAGCCTGGACCCCATGTACTCGGTGTTCCGGGCCATCGAGGAGCCGTTACGCATCCATCGGGTAGGCGATCGCCGTCAGCGCCGGAATGCGGTGCATGAGCTGATCGATCAGGTCGCGCTGCCGACCTCGGTGCTGGACCGGCTGCCCCGGGAGCTCTCAGGGGGGCAGCGGCAGCGGGTTGCGATCGCCCGGGCGCTGGCGCTGCGGCCGGAAATGCTGGTGTGCGACGAGGCGGTCTCGGCGCTCGACGTGCTGGTGCAGGCGCAGATCCTGGATTTGCTCGCCGAACTGCAGGCCAGCCTCGGCCTAACGTACCTGTTCATCAGCCACGACCTTGCAGTGATCCGGCAGATCTCTGACGACGTGCTGGTGATGCGCGCCGGCCGGGCCGTCGAGCAGGCACCCACCGAAGAGGTCTTCACCCGGCCCCGGCACGAGTACACCCAACAGTTGCTGGAAGCCATTCCCGGCGCGCGAGCGGGACGGCGCTAAGTTGGCAACTCGTGACGGCTGATCCACTGGCTCCGCTGATGGAGCTGCCCGGCGTCGCCGAAGCCAGCGACCGGGCCCGCGAAGCGCTCGGGCGAGCGCATCGGCACAAGGCCAACCTGCGGGGCTGGCCGGTGACGGCCGCCGAGGCGGCGCTGCGTGCCGCGCGGGCGTCGTCGGTGCTGGACGGTGGCCCGGTGCGATTGGACGACTTGGCCGACGCCGGCGTCGTCAGCGAGCCGGTGTTCGGTGGCGCGCTGCGAGTGGCACAGGCGCTGGAAGGCGGCGGCGGGCCGTTGGTGGGGGTTTGGCGGCGTGCGCCGTTGCAGGCGCTCGCACGTCTGCACGTGCTGGCCGCGGCGGATCTCGCCGACGACGACGCGCTCGGCCGGCCGCGCGCCGACCCCGCAATCGGACCGCGGTTAGAGCTGCTGGCGGACGTGCTCACCCGACCTACGCAGGCATCGGCGCCCGTGGTTGCCGCCGTCGCACACGGAGAGTTGTTGGCGCTGAAGGCGTTTGGTAGCGCCGACGGCGTGGTGGCGCGCGCCGTCTCGCGTTTGGTGACCATCGCCAGCGGTCTGGATCCGCACGGACTGGGTGTGCCCGAGGTTCGTTGGATGCGCCAGCCGGCGGACTACCGCGAGTGCGCGCGCCGTTTCGCAGAGGGCACGCCCGATGGGGTGGCGGCCTGGCTGCTGCTGTGCTGCCGGGGGCTGCAGGCCGGTGCCCAGGAGGCTCTCGCGATTGCCGAGTCGGTAGCTGGGAGCCCGCGAAATTAGTCGTTCCGGAAATGCGAAGCGGGCGGCGATCCGAAAATTTCGGATCACCGCCCGCCAACACGGTTCTCGGGTACCAAGCGTGCATTTATGTGGGCTGCGTGGGTGGCCTCGGCGCGTTTGCGATACTTCCGACTGCAGCCCCACCCAAAGGGCCGTCGACGCCATCCGTTGTTCGCAATTACGCAGGCCCGCAACACTTCTGCCATTATCGCGGCTATGACTCCGCGTGGGTGCCGGGAACCGTGCTGGGTGCCCGGGTCGGGAGAACGAACCTTCTCTTCCGGATCGACCTTGGCCTCACCGGGCTTCCGTGGTTCCTTTGTACTACTAGACCCCAGACACAGCAAGGCCTAATTCTGCGAAAGTTCTGAAACGACTTCGGATTGCGCGCGTCCGTCGTTTGCTGCCGGGATTCGAGACGTTGGGACGCCGGTGCTAGAACGCCCCGGCTCAAACGCTCCGGCTAGAACATGAAGCGACGCAGCAGCGTATAGGTGACCGCACCGGCGGCCAGCGCCGTGATACCCACCGCGGCGGTGGTGGCGATCGCAGCACCCGAGGGCGCCGGGATGCGATCGCGTAGTGACACCGGCCGGGAGAACGACAGCACGGGCCAGCCTCGCTCAACGGCCTCCTTGCGCAACCCGCGATCGGGGTTGACCACCGAGGGGTGGCCGACGGACTCAAGCATCGGCAGATCGGTGATCGAGTCGGAGTAGGCGTAGCAGTGTTCCAGCGGATAGCCCTCTCGGGCCGCCAGCTCACGGATCGCTTGGACCTTGTTTTCGCCGTAGCAGTAGAAAGCGACCTCGCCGGTGTACTTACCGTCCTCGACCACCATTCGTGTCGCCATGGCGTGGGTAGCGCCCAATGCGCGAGCAATGGGGGCGACGATCTCCTCGCCCGAGGCGGATACCACCACGACATCGCGCCCGCACAATTTGTGGCCGGCGATGAGGTCGGCGGCTTCGGCGAATACCAGGGGAGTCACGATGTCGTGCAGCGTCTCGTTGACGATCGACTTCACCTGTTCGACATCCCACCCGGTGCACATATTGGCCAAGTGCGTGCGCATCCGGTCCATCTGGTCATGATCGGCGCCGGAGAGCAGAAAGATGAACTGTGCATAGCTGGACTTCAACACGGCACGGCGGTTGAGCAGTCCCTGAGCAAAGAAGGGTTTGCTGAAAGCCAGAGTGCTGGACTTGGCAATGATGGTCTTGTCGAGGTCGAAGAAGGCCGCGGTCCGGGCATGTGGAGCATTTGCTCCCGATGCTTCCGGTATGGTTTGCTGGTGCGCGGCCGAGTCGGAGACGGTCACCGTTCCAGCATAGGTCGCAGGTCTGGTACGCCCGGCATTCTGGTCCCCAAATGGCCGCCCGGACACCGTTGCGGCGGCCCCGTCGGGGGCATTTACACGGCTCAAGCTGTACTTTTCTTGTTCGCAATACTTGCGTGAGCCCGCACTGTCATGTGTATAGTAAGCATTACTCGGCCTTGAGCCGAGGGTGTATCAGCCCGACCCCCCGGGGCTGATACACGACGACCCTCGCCTCCTCCCCCCCTGGCGGGGGTCGTCCCTTTTGTGGGGTAAATTATCCTCCCCGTAAGCATGGTTAGCGGGTCTCCGCGCGCGTTGCGGGAGTCTGCCGCTTTTGCACAGCCGCACCGCTGACCGACGGCGATTGTGCACAGTTGCGTCTCTATCCACAATTCTGCCTTTGGCACTTTCGTCCCACAGCCTGGCGTCGCACCGTAGATGCGTGACCACTATTTCTGGGTCTTCTCGCAGCGGCTGGGCGGCCTCGGGCGTGCTCGCAATTCTCGCCGATCCCGATGTGCGTGATGACTTGGACCGGGTGGCTGCAGCCGTCGGAATACGGGTGGTCCACACCGGAGCAAACAGCTCGGTGAGCCGCAAGACGTGGGCGGCCGCCGCGGCAGTCGTGCTTGACGAAGCGGCGGCGGATCGCTGCGGCCGGCTCGCGCTGCCGCGGCGTGGTCACGTCAGCGTGCTCACCGGAACCGAAACCGCGCCGGCGACCTGGGCGGCGGCCATTGCGATTGGCGCCCAGCACGTCTTGCGGCTGCCCGCCCAAGAGCATGACTTGATCCGAGAGCTTGCCGAAGCCGTCGAGTCGGCGCGCGACGATAGACCGCACGGCCGCGCCGTCGCCGTCATCGGCGGATGCGGCGGGGCCGGGGCGTCGTTGTTCGCAGTCGCCCAGGCGCAGGTCGCTACCGACGCTCTGCTGCTGGATCTCGATCCCTGGGGCGGCGGCATCGACCTGCTGGTGGGAGGAGAGGCAAGCCCCGGTTTGCGGTGGCCTGACCTGGTATTACAGGGCGGACGGCTGACTTGGTCGGCCGTGCGCGAGGCGCTGCCACGACACCGCGGCATCAGTGTGCTCTCGGGCACCAGGAATGGCCATGAGCTGGATCCGGCGCCGGTGGCTGCGGTGCTCGATGCCGGTCGCCGCGGGGGAGTGGTAGTGGTCTGTGATCTTCCGCGTCGGCTCACTGATGCGACCGTGGCCGCGCTGGATGTGGCCGATCTTGTCGTTCTGGTCAGTCCGTGCGATGTGCGGGCTTGCGCGGCCACGGCCACGATCGCTCCGGTGCTGGCAGCCATTAATCCCAACCTCGGGCTGGTGGTGCGAGGACCGTCGCCCGGCGGGTTGCGGGCGGCGGAGGTTGCCGATATCGCCGGTGTGCCACTGCTGGCATCGATGCGCGCCCAGCCGCGGCTCGCTGAGCAGCTAGAGCACGGTGGGCTGCGGCTACGCCGGCGATCGGCGATGGCAGGTGCGGCCCGCCGGGTGCTCGAAGTGTTAGGAGCCCATCCAGTCGCGCGCCCGCAAAGTAGGGCGGCATGACCGGCTCGCTGATCGACCGCGTTCGCGAGCGGCTGGCAGCCGAATCCGGCCCGCTGCGGCCAAACGTTGTCGCGGCCGCGATTCGGGCCGAGTCCGGCGGCATCCTCGGCGACACCGAGGTGCTGGCCAACCTGCGGGTGCTGCAGACGGAATTGACCGGCGCCGGCATTCTCGAACCGCTGCTGTGCGCAGACGACACCACTGACGTGCTGGTGACCGCACCCGACGCGGTGTGGGTTGACGATGGAAACGGGTTGCGGCGCAGCCAGATTCGGTTTGCCGACGAGGCGGCGGTGCGACGGCTGGCCCAGCGGCTGGCGCTGGCGGCCGGCCGGCGCCTCGACGACGCGCAACCCTGGGTGGACGGCCAGCTGAGCGGGATCGGTGCCGGGGGGTTCGCGGTGCGGTTGCACGCGGTCCTGCCGCCGGTGGCAGCCGAAGGCACTTGCCTGTCGCTACGGGTGCTACGGCCGGCCACGCAGGACTTGACGGCCCTGGCTGCAGCGGGCGCGATCGCGCCGCAGGCCGCCGAGTTGGTGGCCGACATCATCTGCGCGCGGCTGGCATTTTTGGTGTGCGGCGGAACCGGGGCCGGAAAGACAACTTTGTTGGCGGCGATGCTGGGAGCCGTCTCGGCGGCCGAGCGAATCGTGTGCGTCGAGGATGCCGCGGAGCTGGCGCCCCGTCATCCGCATTTGATCAAGCTGGTCGCGCGGGGCGCCAACGTCGAAGGCGTGGGTGAGGTGACAGTGCGCCAGCTGGTTCGGCAGGCGTTGCGGATGCGGCCCGACCGGATCGTGGTCGGGGAGGTCAGAGGAGCCGAGGTGGTTGATCTGCTGGCGGCGCTGAACACCGGACACCAGGGCGGCGCGGGCACCGTGCACGCCAACAGTCCGGGCGAAGTCCCGGCTCGGCTGGAGGCGCTGGGCGCACTCGGCGGACTCGATCGGGCGGCACTGCACAGTCAGCTCGCAGCGGCGGTCCAAGTGCTGCTGCACGTCGTGCGCGACCGGGAAGGACGGCGTCGGCTCGATGAGATCGCGTTGCTGCGCCAAGCCGAAAGCGGGCTGGTCCACGCCGTCACCGCATGGCACGCCGACGACGGGCTGACCGCGCACGCCACGGATCTGCGCCAGCTGCTGCGAAGCCGGTTGCCGGCATGAACGGTGGCGCGCTGATGTTGTCGTTGGCACTGCTGGTGCTGCCCTCGTCGCCGGGACGGCGGCTCACGCCGGCCGTTCGTCGTTTGGTTTGGCTGCCCGGCACGCGCTGGAGTGTGTGCTGTTGCGTGTGCGTGTTGGTCGGCGCAGTCGTGTGGATGCCGTTGGCGACGGTTTTGGCGGTGTTGATCGTAGGCGCGACGGTGACTCTGCGTTACCGGCGTCGCCGCCGGGCCAGGCACGCAACGCAGGAGGGACAGGCGCTGGAATCGGCCCTCGACGTGTTGGTCGGGGAGTTGCGCGTCGGTGCCCATCCGGTGCAGGCGTTCAGCGTTGCCGCCGACGAGACCGAGGGCTCTGTTGCGGCCGCCCTGCGTGCGGTGGCGGCGCGCGCCAGGTTGGGCGCAGATGTCAGCGGCGGGTTGCGCGCGGCGGCGTTGTCGTCGGCCCTTCCCGCGCAGTGGGAGCGGCTCGCGGTCTGCTGGCAGCTGGCCAGCGACCACGGCTTGGCGATATCCACCCTGATGCGCGCCGCGCAGCGCGATATCGCTGCGCGGCAACGGTTTTCGGATAAGTTGGCCGCGGGGATGGCCGGCCCGCGTGCCACTGCGGCCATCCTGGCCGGGCTGCCGCTGCTCGGAGTTCTGCTCGGGCAACTGATCGGAGCGCGTCCGCTGAGCTTCCTGTTGCATGGCCACGCGGGTGGCTGGCTGCTGGTGACCGGCGTGGTGCTGGCCTGTTGCGGGCTGCTGTGGTCAGACCGGATAACCGATCGGGTCGCGCCGTGAACGCCGCGGCACTGCTGCTGGCGGCGGCACTATGGATCGGTGCCGGGCCCTCGCTGGCGCGGGCCCGCGCCCGAATGCCGGTGTCAGCACGCCGGAGGCGCCCAATGCCCAAGCCCGGCCCGGACCCGCTCGGAGTTGCTTCCAGCCTGGACGTGCTAGCCGTGTGCCTGACGGCCGGAATGGCGGTCGCGACAGCCGCGACTGCGACCGCCGTGTCCGCGCCACCGCGGCTGGGCCGGGTCTTGTCAAGGGCTGCCGACTTGCTGGTGCTTGGTGCCGAGCCCGGCGTCGCCTGGTCGGCACCGCCGGACTTGCCGGCCGATCGGATCGACGCTCAGACCGAGGCACTGCTGCGCCTGGCGCGGCGATCGGCCTCTTCAGGTGCGGCGCTGGCCGACGGCGTGATCGAGCTGGCCGCTCAGTCCCGCCAGGACGCCGCGCATGCGGCCGCCGCGGCAGCCGAGCGCGCCGGGGTCCTGATCGCCGGTCCGCTCGGGGTGTGCTTCTTGCCGGCGTTCGTCTGCCTGGGGATTGTTCCGGTGGTGGCCGGACTGGCCGGCCGAGTTTTTCAGTCAGGGCTGCTATGAGCTCACAACAGAGGGGAACCATTGATGCGCAACATGTTTCAGGTGCTGGTGACGCGCATGACGCTGCTGGCCACCGACGAGTCCGGCATGTCCACCGTCGAATATGCTATCGGCACCATTGCGGCGGCGGCCTTCGGCGCGATCCTCTACACGGTCGTCACCGGCGATTCCATTGTCTCGGCGTTGAACCACATCATCGGTCGCGCGCTGTCGACCAAGGTCTAGCGTCGAGTGCCGGCTCGAGCACCGTTGAGGCGGCGCTGGCGATCGCCACGCTGGTGGTGGTTCTGGTGCTGTGTCTGGCCGGAATCACTGCGGTGTCGATGCAGGTGCGATGTATCGACGCCGCCCGCGAGGCGGCCCGGCTGGCCGCGCGCGGCGACGAACGCGTGGCTGTCGAGGTGGCACGGCGAATCGCGCCACCAGCGGCCCGGGTGCAGCTGCACCGGGATGGCCAGTTCCTGGTCGCCAGCGTTATCGCGCATTCAAACCTGTTGCCTGGCTTGGATATCGGCGCCGACGCCATCTCTGTTGCGGAGCCGCGGTGAGCGGGGTTCGGTCACGGTGTTGGCGGCCGCCATGGTCGCGGTGTTGCTGTGCACCACCGCGGCCGGTGCGCATCTGGGTGCGGCGGTGGTGGCTCGTCACCGTGCGCAGGCGGCCGCCGACCTTGCCGCACTGGCCGCCGCGGCGTGGCTGCCGCACGGCCCGACGCCGGCCTGCGACCGCGCGGCGGCCGTGGGTCGACAGATGCGGGTCTTCGCCACGCGGTGTGTGGTGGACGCGCTTGACGTCGTGGTCACCGTCGAGGTGGCCGTCGCTTTCGCCGGCGCCGCGCGCGCGGTTGCGCGCGCGGGGCCGGCCGCTAGGGAAGTGTCGGCTACTGCACCAAGCCGGTGATCCCGTCTTCGCCGATCAGGACCCCGCTGGTGCCGCCCTTGCCGGCCTTACCCGCGGTGTTGCCGGTTCCACCGTTACCGCCGTTGCCGCCGTCGCCGATGAAAACGCCGTTGCCGCCGTTGCCGCCGTTGCCGCCGGTGCCGGTCGTCTGTCCGCCGCTGCCGCCGGCGCCGCCGTCACCGCCGTTGCCGTTCACCCCGGCTTTGCCGCCATTACCGCCGACACCGCCGGTACCTGCGCCATTCTCGTTGCTACCGGCACCGCCGGCGCCACCCGCGCCACCGGAGCCGCTGAGGAGGCCGGCACTGCCGCCGGCCCCGCCGGCGCCCCCTTGCTGTGTAGTGCTGCCGCCGGCGCCGCCCGTCCCGCCGGTGCCGCCGGTGCCACCGGAACCAAACAGGAACCCTGCGTTGCCGCCGGCACCGCCGGCCCCACCGGTTTCGGTGCTCGACCCGCCGCTGCCGCCGGCTCCGCCGGCGGCTCCGAAGGCAAGCATTCCGGCGTTGCCGCCGGCCCCGCCCGCTCCGCCATTGGGTTGGCCGGAGCCGCCGCTACCGCCGGTGCCGCCGGCCCCGAAGATCCCGCCGG
>NZ_LQPW01000049.1 GCF_002116635.1 Mycobacterium szulgai
CAACTGTGAAGTGAGCCCGGGCGCGCTAGCGAGCCCGGGCTCACTTCACAGTTGGCATCACAGGTCAAATACCGGCGGTCCTCGGCCGACAGCAGCGGACCCAGATGCAGCGCGGCGATGTGTTCCTTGACATCGAGATGGACCACCACGGTGGTGTGCTGGCCGTGGGGCCGGCCAGTGGCCTCAACATCCCATCCCGCCTCGACCAGCCGCAGGAAGGCATCCACGGTGCTGGGCAGCGGAGGCCGCTGATGGGACCCGCCCTGGCGATTGCCGTGATCGCGCTTCCACTGCGCGAACAGCGCATCCAGATGAGATTGCAGGGCGGCGTCGAACTTGGCCGCCTCGACATGGGGAAGTTTGATCCGCCAGCAGGTGAACTCCTCATCGCTGCTCTTGGTGATCGAGGGCTGCGGCGCGGGCGCGGGAGCCGGGTCGGGTCGTGGCTCCAGGCTGACCGCGGTGCGCAACTGGCTGACCGTGGCACTGCGCGCCAACTGCGCGTAATGCTCATCAGACCCCGCGCCAGCGCGCGCCGCAACGACCCGACCTGATCCAGCGACAGCCGACCCTCCCGCATACCTTCAGCGCAGCGCGGAAACTCGTCCAGCCCGACAAGTCCGGGCCAGCCAGCTTCCAGTTCTCCAACGTGGGCGGTGTCCTGCTCAGTCTGGTGTCTGGTTCCTCCTCCCCTCTGCTGGGTTCTTCGCCGCCGTGCTGGCCGCTTGATACTTCTGCGTCACGGCCCCATCCGGTGAAACACCGCACACCGGCACGCGGCACCGCACCGGCGGTCGCCGCCGCAACGCACACGAACAACGCCGAACCCCAACCCGAGCCGAGCACTTCCTCGCTCATCGACTTGCCCAGCGCAGTGCCGAACGGCGGCAGTCCGGCCAGGGCAGCCGCTGCCACCAGATACAGCCCGCCGAGCACCCACTGGCCGCGCCCGCGCCCGGACAACTCCGGCTCATCGACCGTCTGGTAGCGATCCAGCAGGACGCCCACCAGTAAGAACAGTGCCGACTTGGCGCCGGCATGGGCTATCACGTAGATGACGGTGCCGCCGATCGCGTCGGGGCGCAGGGAGGCCGCGGCGACCAGGAGCAGTCCAAGGTGGCCGATCTTCGAGGAAGCCAGCAGCCGCTTGAGGTGCCGCTGCAACAGGCACATCACCGCTCCGATGACCGCCGTGACCACCCCGACCACCCCGACCACCAAGAACGCCCACGATACCGCGGCACGTGGCGAGCCAGCTGGTGCCGCGCGCGACACCCGGTGGCTGCCGGCCAGCAGCACGCAGACCGTTACCAGGGGAACCGCGACCAGCAGCGGCAGGATCTGAGCAGCCGGGTCGCCGCGCGGTGCGGACAGCTCATCGGGGTCCAGCCTTGCGTGGCGTTTGTGGATCTGAATCGCCGGCCGCCACCAGCAATGCCGTCACAGTCAGCCTGAATCACGATGTCGGTCACGTCATCGCTTGTACCACCGGGTCAACCACGAGGTTTGGATGCGGCACGTTCGGCCCACTGAATCTCGGCGGCACGGAATCGCGCCGGAACCCCACGGCCAGCAGCACATAGGTGCCGAACTGGACCACCGACAGGCACACCACTGCGTGAATCAGATTGCGGCTGCGGACAATTCCGAACGCTCTGATCAACACCAGCCAAGCCGCCACGCAGTAGGGATGGACACTCACCGGCTGGCATCCTCCTTGACGCTGGTTATCTCCTGGGCGAGAAATTGCGTCAGCAACACCGTCATCCGGCAGGCCACCTCCACACCCACTGCGATGTTGGGCAGGGCCACCGATCCACCCGAAAACAGGTTGCCCAGCGTGCCGGTCGGCAATAGATGCTGTAGAAACACCCCCGCCGGCCACCACCCCGGCCAGCCCGATCATCACGAGCGCCGCCGCCCCAGCGCGTCCCCGATATCGAAGACGTTGACCGGCCGCAGCCGGTCCAAGGCTCTGAAACTTCCTGTGACATAGAGCGAATGCAAACCTGCGGCCGACACCACGCCGCCCTGGAACCCGCCGCCGGGCGTCAGACCTCCTCTGCTCGTGACCCGCAAGCAGTGAAATTGCCCGCGATGAGGCGGGTAGAACCGAGGCGCGAAAAGCCGTGGGTCCGAGGGCTCAGCAGGACAGGTGGTTCAGGAGGTGTGAATCCGGACCCAGGGCCGGGCCTCTTCGAGCTCATAGGCCAGCTCCAGCAGCCGGGCCTCATGACCGATATCGGCTGAGAGCATCATGCCGACCGGGAGGCCATCCGCGGATTGGGCCAGCGGAAGCGAAATCGCAGGATCCCCGGTCACGTTCTGCAGCGGCGTGAACGCGACCCAGTTGGACAGCCGATCGAGCACCTGCTGGTAGTCGTTGGGCGCCAGGTAACCGACCTGCGGGGTCACCTCGGCGAGTGTCGGCGTGAGCAGGGCGTCGTAACCGGCGAAGAACTGCGCGCTGCGCCGGTGCAGCCAGCGCAGCCGCGTGATCGCCAGCGGCAGCCGGTGGAGGTTGCGCTTGGTGTGCCGGGCCAGCCCCAGCGTCAGCGTGTCCAGCCGGGTGCGGTCAAAGGTGTTGCCGAATGTGCGGCGCCCGGTGGCGATCTGGCCCAGCGCCAGCAGACCCCAATACAGCACGAAATCGTCGACGAAGCTGGCCGGCACCCAGGTGTTGTCGATGTATTCGACGCGATGGCCAAGTTCCTCCAACAGCGCGGCGGCCTTCAAGGTCAATTCCCGTACTTCCGGACTCGCGTCGCGCTGGACCGAATTGGTAACCACCGCGATCTTGAGCCGTTGCTTGCCCGGCCGGGTCACGTCGCCGATCGGCGGCAGTTTGGGGTTGCTCCAAATGCGCTCGGCCTCCCGGTAGCAGGCCGCCGTATCACGGACGGAACGGGTTACCACGCCGTTGGCCACGATGCTCACCGGCAGCCGCTGATACTCCGGGTCCAGCGGCATCCGTCCGCGCGATGGCTTGAGGCCCACCAGTCCATTGCAGGCGGCCGGGATGCGAATGGAACCGCCGCCGTCGTTGGCGTGTGCGATCGGCACCACGCCGGCAGCGACGAACGCCCCCGATCCCGACGACGAGGCGCCCGCGGTGTGGTCGGGGTTCCACGGATTACGCACCGGTCCCAGCCGGGGATGTTCGGCGGCGGCGCTGAAACCGAACTCCGACATCTGCGTTTTGCCCAGCGCCACCAGACCACTGCCCAGCAACACACGGGTTATCTCGCTGTCGGCGGCCGCCGGGTAGGGCTGCCACGCGTCGGTGCCGTGCATCGACGGCAGTCCGGCGACCTTGACGTTGTCCTTGATGAACGTCGGCACCCCGCTGAAGAACCCCTCCACGTCGCGCGACGCAGCGGCACGCGCTTGATCGAAAGCCGCGTACGCCAAGCCGTTGAGCGTGGGATCGACCGCTTCGGCGCGCGCGATGGCGGCGTCGACGAGTTCGGCCCGGCTGACTCGACCCGAGCGGATCTCCTCGGCTAGAGCGACCGCGTCGAGGTCACCTAGGGCATCGTCTCCGAAAGCGTGTATGCGGGGCATATATGTGACGCTAGCGCCGCCTAGGCCTGACCGACCTCAAACCGCACAAACCGCGTCACTGTCACCCCCGCCTCGTCGAGCAGGGCCTTGACCGTCTTCTTGTTGTCGGACACCGACGGCTGTTCGAGCAACACGGTGTCCTTGAAGAAGCCGGTCACGCGGCCTTCGACGATCTTGGGCAGCGCCTGCTCCGGCTTGCCTTCAGCCTTGGCGGTCTCCTCGGCGATGCGCCGCTCGGTGGCCACGACGTCCTCGGGCACCTCATCGCGGGTGAGGTAGCGGGCCTTGAGCGCGGCGATCTGCAGGGCGACCGCGTGCGCGGCCTCTGCATTGTCGCCGCTGTACTCGACCAGCACCCCCACCGCCGGCGGCAGGTCGGCAGAGCGCCGGTGCAGGTAGGTCTCCACGGTCCCGTCGAAGATCGCCACCCGGCGCAGTTCCAGCTTTTCGCCGATCTTCGCCGACAACGCAGCGACGGCCTCTTCAACCGTCTCGTCGCCGGTCTTGGCGGCCTTGAGCGCGTCGACATCCGTGGCCTTCGAGGACACGGCGGCTTCCACGACCTTATTGGCCAGCTGCTGGAACTCGGCGTTCTTGGCGACGAAGTCCGTCTCGCAGTTCAACTCGATCAGCGCGCCGCCCTTGGCCGCGACCAGCCCCTCGGCCGTTGCCCGCTCAGCACGCTTGCCGACATCCTTGGCACCCTTGATCCGCAGGGCCTCGACGGCCTTGTCGAAGTCGCCATCGGTTTCGACCAGGGCGTTCTTGCAGTCGAGCATGCCGGCGCCGGTCAGCTCCCGAAGTCGCTTGACGTCGGCAGCGGTGTAGTTCGCCAATGGTCAGCCTTCCTATGAGGGGTCGGTCGTGGGTTCGGTGTCGCCTGCGGCCGGGTCGGCTGTCGCTGCGGCGGTTGCCGTTGCGGACGCCAGCAGCTCCTGCTCCCATTCGGCCAACGGCTCGGCCGCATCGGCCTCCGGCTTGCCGTCGCCGCGGCCCAGCCCGGCACGGGCCTGCAAGCCCTCGGCGACCGCGGAGGCGATCACCTTGGTCAGCAGGGCCGCCGAACGAATCGCGTCGTCGTTGCCCGGGATCGGGTAGTCGACCTCGTCGGGGTCGCAGTTGGTGTCCAGGATCGCGATGACCGGGATGCCCAGTTTGCGGGCCTCGCCGACGGCGATGTGCTCCTTGTTGGTGTCGACGACCCAGATCGCCGATGGCACCTTGGCCATGTCGCGGATACCGCCGAGGGACCGCTCCAGCTTGTTCTTCTCCCGGGTCAGGCCCAGGATCTCCTTCTTGGTGCGGCCCTCGAAGCCGCCGGTCTGCTCCATGGCCTCAAGTTCCTTGAGCCGCTGCAGCCGCTTGTGCACGGTGGAGAAGTTGGTGAGCATGCCGCCCAGCCAGCGCTGGTTCACATACGGCATGCCGACGCGGGTCGCTTCGGCGGCGACGGACTCCTGCGCCTGCTTCTTGGTGCCGACGAACAGCACCGATCCACCGTGGGCGACGGTCTCTTTGACGAACTCGTACGCCTTGTCGATGAAGGTCAGCGTCTGCTGCAGATCGATGATGTAGATGCCGTTGCGGTCGGTGAAGATGAACCGCTTCATCTTGGGATTCCAGCGACGGGTCTGATGCCCGAAGTGGGTGCCGCTGTCAAGCAGCTGCTTCATGGTTACAACAGCCATTGTCGGCCATTCCTTTTCTCGGTTGTCGCCCGGCATCGGGTGAGGCCGGGCCCTGGTGTCTGCGGCGATGCCGGACCCTGTTAAGGGACCGCCCGGCATGCGATGCGAACTCCTAGTGCAACGGGAGTCGCGGTGCAGACACGCGAAGTCAGCCCACTGATGCGAGCTGCGTGCAGAAGTTTACACCGCACCAACTGGTGGTTTGTCCACAGCGGTGAGTGGCCTCGCCGCGGTGGATGCACTGGACTGACCGGGTGCGACGGATGGTGCTGCTTTTGTGCTGGGCGCTGATCTGCGCGCCGCCCGCTAGAGGCGACGATGTGCGGCTGGACTGGCCACTGCGGCCGCCGCCGGACGTCGTCGGTGCCTTCGACGCGCCGTTTCCAGATTGGCATCCCGGACATCGCGGTGTGGACTTGACCGGAGTCGCAGGTCAGCCGGTGTATGCGGCCGGTGAAGCGACGGTGGTGTTCGCCGGAATGCTGGCCGGGCGCCCGGTCGTTTCGCTGGCGCACCCCGGTGGCCTGCACACCAGCTACGAGCCGGTGCGCGCGAGGGTACGGGCCGGTCAGCAGGTGACGGCGCAGACTGCGATCGGGGAGCTGGTGGCCGGGCATCCGGGCTGCCCGGCTCAGGCATGTCTGCATTGGGGCGCCATGTGGGGCCCGGCTTCGCGCGCTGACTATGTCGATCCGCTGGGCCTGCTGGCGACCACGCCGATACGGCTCAAACCGCTCGACGGCCTCGAGCACGCATCGGGTGCGCATTTACGGCCTTGAAAGTGCGTTTATGGCGGCCGACAGGCCAGAATCCCACCCTCAGTACACACTCGAAGCCGCCTGCGCACACTCGACGGTTAGGCCCGTTGGGCGCACTACGCGCGCGGATGTGCCTGATCGTGCACCGCCCGCAACCGGTTCACCGCGACATGGGTGTAGAGCTGCGTGGTGGCCAGACTGGAATGGCCGAGCAATTCTTGAACGACCCGCAGGTCAGCGCCGCCTTCGAGGAGATGAGTGGCCGCGCTGTGCCGCAATCCGTGCGGCCCCATGTCGGGCGCGCCATCCACTGCGCCAACCGTCTGGTGCACGACCGTGCGCGCCTGCCGCACGTCGAGGCGCCGGCCCCGCGCGCCCAGCAGCAACGCCGGCCCGGACTCCGCGGTTACCAGCGCCGGACGGCCGTCGGCCAGCCAGGCGCGCAACGCTTCGGCGGCCGGCTGCCCGAATGGCACCGTGCGCTGTTTGTTGCCCTTACCGAGTACTCGCAGCACCCGATGCCCGGTGTCGATGTCGTCGACATCTAAGCCGCACAGTTCGCTCACCCGGATCCCGGTGGCATACAAGAATTCGACGATCAGCCGGTCTCGCAACGCCAGCGGATCGCCTTGCTGAGCACCGGATTTCGCGGCGGTCATGGCCGCCAGCGCCTGATCCTGCCGCAGCACCGCCGGCAGGGTTCGATGCGCCTTGGGCACTTGGAGTCGAGCGGCGGGATCGCTGGCCAACAGGTTGCGGCGCGCGGCCCACGCGGTGAAGGCCTTGACCGCCGAGGTGCGCCGAGCCAGCGTCGTCCGCGCGGCCCCGGCGCCGGCGGCAGCTGCCAGCCACGCGCGCAGGTCCGGCAGGCTCAGTCCGTCCAGTGCAGCGCCACGATCGGCGAGGAATGCCAGCAGCGAGCGCAGGTCGCCCAGATACGCGCGCCGGGTGTGTGCCGAGCGGCCGCACTGGAGTTCCAGGTATTCGTCGAACTCCTCGAGGATCGCCTCGCTGTTATCGGGCACTTGTTCACAGTCGCAGGCAGCACGGCCCCGGGCTCAGCCGACGCGCCGCAATGTGTCCGGGGTGAGATCTTTGCGCTTGGGGTATCCGTCGACGGCCATGATCAGGTCGGTTTCGGCGAGCAGCATGCGCAGCACATGCACGATGCCGTCGACGCCGCCCAGGGCCAGGCCGTAAGCGTACGGCCGCCCGACGCCGACGGCGGTTGCGCCCAGCGCGAGCGCCTTGATGACATCGGCGCCGCTGCGGATGCCCGAGTCGAACAGCACCGGCAACCCGTCGGCCGCCTCGACCACGCCGGGCAGGCAGTCCACCGCGGGCAAGCCGCCGTTGGCCTGCCGGCCGCCGTGGGTGGAGCAGTAGATGCCGTCGACGCCGCCGTCCTTGGCGCGCCGGGCGTCGTCGGGATGGCAGATGCCCTTGAGAATCAGCGGCAGGTCGGTCAGCGAACGCAACCAGCCCAGGTCGTCCCAGGTCAACGGCGCTCCGAAGATTTGCGCCCAGCGCAGCGTGGCGCCCTGCGGGTCTTCCTCGGGCGGGCGCTGCAGGCTGGCCCGGAAGACGGGGTCGCTGAAATAGTTGGCCAGGCAATGGCCGCGCAGCTGGGGGAAGTTAGCGGTGCTCAAATCGCGGGGCCGCCAGCCGGTGACCCAGGTGTCGAGTGTGACGACGATGCCTTTATAGCCGGCGGCTTCGGCACGCTGGACCAGGCTGGCCGCCACCTCGCGGTCGGTGGGGGTATACAGCTGGAAAAACCCTGGGGTGTCGCCGAATTCGGCGGCGACGTCTTCCATGGGGTCCACAGTCAGCGTCGAGGCCACCATCGGGACGCCGGTGTGGGCGGCCGCGCGTGCGGTGGCCAGGTCGCCGTGGCCGTCCTGGGCGCACAGCCCGATCACTCCGATCGGCGCCATGAACAGCGCAGAGGGCAGTGTCAAGCCGAACATCTCGACGGTGAGGTCACGATCGGTAGCCCCGACGAGCATGCGCGGCATCAGGCCCCACCGATCGAAGGCATCCCGATTGACGCGCTGGGTGCGCTCGTCGCCGGCTCCGCCGGCGACGTACGACCACACCGACGGCGGCAATGCCATCTCGGCCTTGGCCTCCAATTCCGCGAACGCCATCGGCAGCTGCGGCACTATCCCGGCCAGGCCCTGGAAGTAGATCTCGATCTGGTAGTCCCCGAACGCCATGCGTCGAGAATGCCAGCCGTTACGCGCTATGACGCTACTGAGCCCCGGCCTCCGCTTCAGCCAGTTCCTTCTTCCACTGCCTGAACGTCTCTTCGGTGCGCCCGCGCCGCCAGTAGCCGGAGATCGACGAGGCCCACTTCGCTTCTACGCCCCGCGTTTTGCGAATGTAAGGACGCAGGTTGTGCATGACGGCCTGCGCCTCACCGTGAATGAAGACCTGGACCTTTCCCGGCAGCCACTGTGCGGTGGTCACCGCCTCGACCAGCGGCGCGTGATCACCGGCGCGGTCCTCGGGTACCAGATCGGCGCGGCCGCCGCGGTATACCCAGTTCACTTCGACGGATTCGGGCGCGGTCAGGGCAATCTCGTCATCGGGGCCGGCGACTTCGATGAATGCCTTGCCGATTGCATTGGCCGGCAACGCTTCCAGCGCGGTGGCGATGGCGGGCAGGGCGGATTCATCGCCGGCCAACAGATGCCAGTCGGCGGCCGGATCGGGTGCGTAGGCGCCGCTAGGTCCCATCAGGTAGATCGGCTGGCCGGGTTGTGCTGCGGCCGCCCATTGGCCGGCGACGCCGTGATCGCCGTGCGTCACAATGTCCAGGGCGATCTGCCGGGCGGCCGGGTCGACGCGGCGAACGGTGATGGTGCGCACCGACGGCCGCTTCTGCGGGGGTAGGTCGGCAAAGCTGTCGATCGTCAACGGCTGAGGTAGCGCGGCGACCTCGACATCGTCGGCGACGAACACCAACTTGACGTAGGAATCGGTGAAGTCACTGGGAGTGAAGCCATCGAAGCCCTTGCCGCCAATCAGCACCCGCACCATGTGCGGCGCCAGTTGTTGGGTACCGACGACTTCAAAGCCCTGCACGGGTCGACCCGCCACTTGTCCTCCTGTCTAGTACCCAACCCGCAGTCGACTATACGAGTCGGGTTGCTGGACTCCTGGCCGAAGCCGTGCCGCGACCGGCACGCACGATTCGCCAGCGACCGTCGCGGCACTCTGCCAGGCCGCCCACTTCGAGGATCGCCAGCGGCCCCAGCACCTGGGCTGGCGGCAAGCCCGCGGCGACGGCGATCTCATCGACGGTAACCGCGCCGCGGCCCGGCAACGACTCGTACACCTGCCGTTCGGGCTCACCGAGCCCGTCCAGGGGTGTGGCAGGTCGCGGCTCGTCGGCCGCCAGCTCACCGATGCGACCGACCAGCTCCACGATGTCGGCGGCGCGGGTGACCAGCTCCGCGCCGTTTCGCAGCAACGCATGACACCCGGCCGACGCCGACGACGTCACCGGCCCGGGGACCGCGGCCACCACCCGGCCCAATGCCCGCGCCCAGGCGGCCGTGTTCGCCGCGCCGCTGCGCAGCCCCGCTTCCACCACCACGGCTGCTCCCGCGACCGCGGCCACCAGACGATTGCGGGTGAGGAACCGGTACCGGGCCGGGCGCACACCGGGCGGGTATTCAGTGAACACCAGCCCGTGCTGGGCAATGCGATGCAGCAGCGCCGAGTGCCCGGACGGGTAGAAGAGGTCGAGCCCGCCGGCCAGGACCGCCGCGGTGACACCGTCGGAAGCGAGCGCCGCCCGGTGCGCTGCGCCGTCGATGCCGTAGGCGCCGCCGGAGACGATCGCGATGTCGCGCTCGACCAATCCAGCTGCCAGCTCGGCCGTCATGTGTTCGCCGTAGGCTGTCGCGGCCCGGGTGCCGACCATGGCGACGGCGCGGTCGGCAACCTCATCCAGCCGTGCCGGGCCGAGCGCCCACAACACCATCGGCGGCCCGCCGCGTGGCCTGTCCCGCGCCGCACAACCCGAGAATGCGGTGAAGGCCAAACCCGGCCACTCATCATCGTCGGGTGTGATCAATCGTCCGCCGCGGCGGGCGACCAGCTCGAGATCTGCTGCGGAGTGGTCGATTTCGCGTTTGGCCTCGGTGTGCTGGGCCACCGCTTGATCGACCAGTCCGCGCCGGACCCGGTCGGCCGCCTCTTCCGGGCCTATGCGTCGCACCAGGGCGGCCAGTGGCGCACAGGGCGGTTCGGCCACACGGGACAGATAGGCCCAAGCGCGCGCTGCGGGATCGGTCATCGCTGTGCTCCTCCTTGCCGAAAACTCAACGCTGTGGCGACTTCCTCGATGCCGGGCGAAGTTCGGCCGGCCAAATCGGCCAGACTCCACGCGACGCGCAGCGTGCGGTCCACGCCGCGGATGCTCAGCAAACCGCTGTCCAACGCCTTACCCAACGGGTCCATCGCAACCTTGCCGAGACGGAACTTGCGGCGCAGCAATGACCCGCTGACTTCGGCGTTGGTGGAGAACCCATGCGCTCGCCACCGCTGGGCAGCTGAGTCGCGCGCCATGGCAACCCGTTGGCGCACCTGCATCGTCGACTCCCCGTCGGCGGGCGAAAACGCACCCGCCCGCACCGGATGCATCTGCACCCGCAAATCCACCCGGTCCAGCAGCGGACCGGACAACTTGCCGAGGTAGCGCCGTTTCGCGGCGGCCGCACAGATGCAGTCCTGCGGAACGGTCGGTGCGCACGGACACGGGTTGGCCGCCATGATCAGCTGGAAGCGCGCCGGATAGCGGGCCACGCCGTCGCGGCGGGCCAGGCGAATTTCACCGTCCTCCAACGGTGTCCGCAGCGCTTCCAGCGCGCTCAGACTGATCTCGGCGCACTCGTCCAAGAACAACACTCCGCGATGCGCGCGGCTGACCGCACCCGGGCGCGCCATTCCCGAGCCGCCACCGACCAGCGCGGCAACGGTAGAACTGTGGTGCGGCGCGACGAACGGCGGCCGGGTGATCAACGGCGTTTGTCCGGATAGCAGGCCGGCCACCGAATGGATCGCGGTGACCTCTAGCGACTCGCTCTCGGTCAGCGGCGGCAACAATCCCGGAAGGCGTTGCGCCAGCATGGTTTTACCGACGCCGGGCGGACCGGTCATCATGAGGTGATGCGCCCCGGCCGCGGCCACCTCGACGGCGAACCGGGCTTGCGATTGCCCGACCACGTCAGCCAGATCCACCGTGGCCTCGTCGGCCGGAGTTGTCGCTGCGATCCGGTCGTTAAGGCCGGCCGACCCGCTGAGCCAGCTCTGTAGTTGCTTCAGGGTACGAACCCCCCACACCTCAATGCCGTCGACCAGGCTGGCCTCGGCCAGGTTGTCAGCCGGAACAACGACGGCCGGCCAGCCGTCGCGTTTGGCGGCCAGCACGGCGGGCAGCACCCCGCGCACCGGCCGGACCCGTCCGTCCAGCGACAACTCCCCCAGCAGCACGGTCTTTTCCAGCCGGTGCCACGGCTTCTTCCGCTGCGCCGAGAGCACCGCCGCGGCCAGCGCTATGTCGTAGACCGATCCCATTTTCGGCAGCGTCGCCGGCGACAGTGCGAGGGTGAGCCGCGCCATCGGCCAGGGGTTACCGCAATTGGTTACCGCCGCCCGGACCCGGTCACGGGACTCCTGCAACGCGGCATCGGGTAGTCCGACCAGATGAACGCCCGGCAGCCCGGAGGTGATGTCGGCCTCGATTTCGACTGTCTCGCCGTCCAATCCACGCACCGCGACCGAGAACGCACGTCCCAGCGCCATCAGCCGACGCCCTGCAGATGCATGATCTCCGGTGTCCGGCGCCGGCCGATTCGCACTCCGATCACGTCGATGCGGACCGTCGCCCAGTGCTCGTCCTGCCCTGCCAACCACAACCCGGCCAGCCGGCGCAGCCGTCGCACCTTTCGGTCGGTCACTGCGTGCGGCAGCCCGCCGTAGCCGTCACCGGTTCGCGTCTTGACCTCCACGAACACCACGGTGGCGGTGGCCGGGTTGCAAGCGATCACATCCAGTTCGCCATAGCGGCAGCGCCAGTTGCGGTGCAAGATCCGCAACCCCATCCCGGTCAGATGGTCCACCGCGAGCGCCTCGCCCAGAGCTCCCAGCTCGATCCGGGTCATTGTCTTCAAGGTCGTCATGCGGCCAGGTTGCACGCCCGACCCGACAACACCGGCCCGTCCGGATCCAAAGCGGGCCGTTGCGGCGACGTTTGTCCACACTCGCGGGTCTATCCACAAGCCCGGTTCAAATGTGCACCAACAGCTTTGAGAGTGCGCTCAGGGCGTCACCGCCGCGATTCCGCCGCCGTGGATACACACTCGAAGACGACGCTAAGTAATCCGGTCGGCCCCGGTGTAGACGTTCATCGAGTCCTCACGCAGGAAAGCCACCAGCGTCATCCCGGACTCTTCGGCCAGCGACACGGCCAGCGACGACGGCGCCGACACCGCGGCCAGCACCGGAATACCGGCCAGCAGTGCCTTCTGGGTCAACTCGAACGACGCGCGGCCGCTGACCAGAAGCACCGCGGCCCCCAGGGGTATCCGGTCCTGCTCCAGCGCCCAGCCGATCACCTTGTCCACGGCGTTATGCCGGCCGATGTCCTCGCGCACGGCCTGCATCGCGCCGTCCACCCCGAACAGCGCCGCGGCGTGCAACCCTCCGGTACTGGCGAAAACCTTTTGCGCACTGCGCAATTGGTCCGGCATAGCCTTCAAAGTGGCGGCGCTTACGGTAGCGGGATCCTCGGCGGGTGAGAACCGGCTGATCAGGCGCACCGCTTCCAGCGATGCCTTGCCGCAGACCCCACACGATGAGGTGGTGTAGAAGTTGCGGGTCACATCGAGGTCTGGCAGGTCGACCCCGTCCGCCAGTGTTACGTCGAGAACGTTGTAAGTGTTGGCGCCGTCCTCGCCGCGCCCGTCGCAGTAGCGCGCGGTCAGCACGTCTTCGCGGCGTGTGATAACGCCTTCAGTCAGCAGAAAGCCTTGTGCCAGTTCGATATCGGAGCCCGGAGTGCGCATCGTCACGGTGACCGGCATCCCGTTGAGGCGGATCTCCAGCGGCTCCTCAACGGCTAGAGTCTCCGCCCGGGTGACCGCTTGACCGGCGCTGAGATGCTTTACGCGGCGGCGCGCCGTTACGTGTCCCACTAAGACGCCGGTTCCAATCGAACGATGACAGCCTTGGAGACCGGGGTGTTTGATTTGTCCGCGGTGTGATCAAGCGGCACCAGCGGATTGGTCTCCGGGTAGTAGGCGGCGGCATTGCCGGCTGGAGTCGAATACTCCACTACCAGAAAGTCTTTGGCGCGACGCTCCTGCAACCGCGAGTCAGCGTCGGTCCACTCCGACACCAAATCGACGCGGTCGCCTGCGCGCAAGCCCAGCGACGCGATGTCGGCAGGGTTGACGAATACCACCCGGCGCCCGCCCTTCACCCCGCGATAGCGGTCGTCGAGCCCATAGATCGTGGTGTTGTACTGGTCGTGACTGCGCAGGGTCTGCAAAACCAGCCGGCCTGGCGGCACCGGCACCCACTGCAGCGGGTTGACCGCGAAGTTGGCTTTGCCCGTGCTGGTGTGGAATTCGCGTGCATCCCGCGGTGGATGCGGCAACTGGAAGCCGTCGGGCTGGCGCACTTTGCGGTTGTAGTCGTCGCAGCCAGGCACCACCGCGGCGATCGCGTCACGGATGCTGTCGTAGTCGGCGGCAAACCGCTCCCACGGTACCGGATGCTGGGGCCCCAGCAGCGTGCGGGCCAGCCGGCAGATGATTTCGACCTCGCTGCGCACCTGGTCGCTGGGCGGCTGCAGACTGCCCCGCGACAGATGCACCATGGACATCGAATCCTCAACTGACACAAGCTGTTTACGTCCGCCACGGATATCCCGGTCGGTGCGCCCCAGCGTCGGCAGGATCAGCGCAGTATGGCCGTGCACGAGATGGCTGCGGTTGAGTTTGGTCGAAACCTGAACGGTGAGAGCGCAATTGCGCAAGGCCGCCTCGGTAACGCCGGTATCCGGGGTGGCCGACGCGAAGTTGCCGCCCATCCCCATGAAGAACTTGGCCTGCCCGTCGCGCATGGCGCGGATCGCGGCAACGGTGTCGTAGCCGTGCCGGCGCGGGCTGACAATGCCGAACCGGCGATCCAGCGCCACCAAGAACTCCTCGGGCATCTGCTCCCAGATGCCCATGGTGCGATCGCCCTGCACGTTGGAATGCCCACGAACCGGGCACACCCCCGCGCCGGGCTTTCCGATCATGCCACGCAGCAGCAACAGGTTGGTGACCTCCCCGATGGTGGCCACCGCGTGGGTGTGCTGAGTAAGACCCATCGCCCAGCACACGACGGTGCGCTGCGAGGCCATCAGCATTGCCGCGACCCGCTCGAGTTGGGCGCGCTCGACGCCGGTGGCCTCGAGCACGGTGTCGAAGTCCACCTGCAAGGTCGCGCGCCGATACTCGTCGAACCCGGCGCAGTGCGCGTCGACGAATGCCTGGTCGACGACGGTTCCCGGTGCGCGGTCCTCAGCATCCAGCAAAATCCTGCCCAACCCGGCGAACAGCGCCATGTCCCCGCCAAGGCGGATCTGCACGAATTCGTCGGCGATCGGGACGCCGTGTCCCACAACACCTTTCACCCTCTGCGGATCCTTGAACCGGATCAGTCCGGCTTCCGGCAATGGGTTGACCGCGATGATTTTGGCGCCGTTGGCCTTTGCTTTTTCCAGAATCGACAGCATGCGCGGATGGTTGGTGCCGGGGTTCTGCCCGGCGATCAGGATCAAGTCGGCATGCGCGACGTCGTCGACGGTGACCGACCCCTTGCCGATGCCGATCGACTCGGTCAACGCCGAGCCCGACGACTCATGGCACATGTTGGAGCAGTCGGGCAGGTTGTTGGTGCCGAAGCTGCGGACCAGCAACTGATAACAGAAGGCGGCTTCATTGCTGGTGCGTCCTGAGGTGTAGAACACCGCCTCATCCGGGCTGTCCAAGCCGCCCAGCTGCTCGGCGATCAACTGGTAAGCGTCGTCCCAGCTGATCGGCCGGTAATGAGCTGAGCCAGGACGCAACACCATCGGATGAGCCAGGCGCCCTTGCTGAGAGAGCCAGTACTCGGGCATGCCGGATAGCTCGCTGACCGAGTGCCGCGCGAAGAACTCCGCCGTGACCGTGCGTTTGGTGGCTTCCTCGGCGACGGCCTTGGCGCCGTTCTCACAGAACTCGGCCAGCTTGCGGCCGCCGTGCTCCTCCGGCCATGCACACCCCGGGCAGTCGAAGCCGTGGCGCTGATTCAGCCGGGCCAGCGCAGCCGCGGTGCGCAGCGCACCCATCTGCTGCAGTCCACGCTGCAGCGACACCAGCACGGCCCGCACACCCGCCGCCTCGTGTTTGCGCGGCGAGACTGTCACCGCATGCTCGTCGTAATCGGCGGGTATGTCGCCAAATGCGCCGCCAGCTGAGCCTTGTACTCTCACGGCCTCAAGGTACCGCGATTGGCCCTTACACTGCAGCGGCCAGCGACGCCAAGGTCTCGGCCGAGGAATGCGTCGGGTGCCAGCCGAGTTCCCGCTGCGCCTTGCTGGTGTCCATCACGACCGATGCCCGCGCGGCGTGCAGCCATTCCACCGCGGACGGCAGGAAGGGCAGCCGGGAGATCGCCGCGGACGCCGCCGAAGCAGCGGCGGCGGGGACACGCACGGGCCGGCCGCCCAGCGCTCTTACGACGTCGGTGACCGTCACCTCGCCGTCACCGGCGATGTTGTACACGCCGGGCGGTGCCGGTGCCGTCGCGGCCAGCGCAATGGCGGTCGCTACGTCGTCGTGGTGCACCAACTGCATCGGAAAGCCCGCATCCGGCACCACCGGCTTCAACATGGGCAGCGCTCTGGCCACCGCACGGATCGGGGCCGGCAGCTGCTTCCATGGCATCGCGTCGGACAGCGCGTGCGCCTCGGGTCCGGCGACGATGCACGGTCGCAAAACGAAGACCTCCAGCGAGGAACCTTTGGTGATTTCGGCAAGCGCCGCCTCACATGCGGCCTTCTGCTCGGAGTAGTAATGCTCCGGGCAACCACGTGCCGGTACATCTTCGGTGAGCGGTACCGGGTTATCCGGGTAGTAGCCGTATGCGGCCACCGAGGATGTGTAGACGAGACGACGAGGCCGCTGCGCGGCAACGGTGGCCTCGAACACGTTGCGCGTGCCCTGCAAATTGATACGCGCGCTCTCTTCGCGCGAGCCCATGATGATGAACGCCAAGTGGATCACCACGTCGGCCTGTGCGACCAACGCGTCCACCGCCTCGCGGTCGAGAATGTCGCCCTGCTGATAGATGGTCTTCACCCAGCCCAGCATCGACGGATCGAAGGGCCGGCGCGCCATGCCGATGATCTTTTGCACGGTGGGATCGCGTTCCAAGGCCGTAACCGCCGAAAGACCGATTTCGCCTGTCGGACCGGTGACGGCCACAGTGAGTCCCACCCGAACTGGTGTTCCCGCGCCCGCCCAGGCCCAAACGCCGCGCCCCGGCGAGGCACATGTGTGCAAGCCGCTGGACGTGGTTATCCCGTCGGAATACATCACGACTTCGGGAGGCCAACCATGCAGCTGATAGCACCGGCGGATGCGATGTTTCTGCTCGGCGAATCGCGCGAACATCCGATGCATGTGGGCAGCCTGCAGCTCTTCGAGCCGCCCGAGGAGGCCCCCGGGGAGGCAAACGACGGCTTTGTGACCGAGGCCTACGAATCGATGTTGCGGTGCACCGACGTGCAGCCCACGTTCCGCAAGCACCCGGCTTTTCTGGGTCCGATTACCAACCTGGCCTGGTCCTTCGACGACGACGTCGAGCTGGACTATCACTTTCGCCGTTCGGCCCTGCCCCGCCCGGGGCGGGTACGAGAACTGCTGGAGTTGGCGTCGCGGCTGCACGGCAGCTTGCTGGACCGGCACCGGCCGCTGTGGGAAGCGCATTTGGTCGAGGGACTCAATGACGGGCGCTATGCGGTCTACATCAAATTCCACCACTCGCTGCAGGACGGCGTCTCCGCCCAGAAGTTGATGCAGCGTGCCTTCACCAGTGATCCCAGCGACGACGAGGTCCGCGTGCCCTGGGCGCTGAAGCCCCGCAAGCCGCGTGGTAGCTCGGGCCGGAACGCCTCGCCTCTGCAGATGCTGTCCCGCGCCCTGGACTCGGCGGCGGTCCTGGCACCGTCGACGCTGTCGCTGGCGCGCGCCGCGCTGCTCGAGCAACAACTGACCCTGCCGTTCCGGGCGCCCAAGACGATGTTCAACGTCCGGATCGGAGGCGCGCGGCGCGTCGCCGCCCAATCGTGGTCAATCGAGCGGATCAAGGCCGTCAAGGCCGCCGCGGACGTCACCTTCAACGACGTCGTGCTGGCGATGTCCGCCGGTGCGCTGCGTAGCTATCTGCTCGAACGAAACGCCCTGCCCGAGGCTCCGTTGGTCGCGATGGTTCCGGTGAGCCTGCGTAAGGAAAACGAAATCGACGGCGGCGGGAACATGGTCGGCACCGTGCTGTGCAACCTCAACACCGACGCCGACGACGCCGGAACACGCCTGCACGCGATCAATGCCTCCATGCGCGACGCCAAGCAGGTATTCACCCAGCTGCCTCGGGTGCAGCAACTGGCCCTGTCGGGTTTCCTCACCGGCGGGTTGGTCTTCGCACTGATTCCGGGCTTTGTAGCAAGCGCACCCCCACCGTTCAACATCGTGATTTCGAACGTGCCGGGGTCCTCGGACCCGATGTATTGGCGTGGCGCGCGGATGACCGGCAACTATCCGCTCTCGATCGCCCTGGATGGCCAGGCGATGAACATCACCGTCACCACCAACGCCGAAAACCTCGACTTCGGAATCGTCGGCTGCCGGCGCAGCGTGCCGCACCTGCAGCACATGCTCGGTCATCTGGAAACATCGCTCAAAGATTTGGAACGCGCTGTCGGGGTATGAGGTTATGTTCGGCGACGGATAGTCTACGGCCAGGTATGCACGTCAACAGTGGCACCAGACGACAGCCGAAAGGAGGGCAACGTGGCGGACGAATCGAAGGCTGTCTCATCACCAGGCGGGACAACCGCGGACCCGGCAACGGTCTTCGCTGCCCTCGCCGAGATCATCTATCAAGGCTTGGACGCCAGCGAGATGTATGCGGCCATCTGTGTTGCCGCGACTCTAATCGTCCCGGGGTGCGATCACGCCAGTCTGCTGGTGCGCCAGAACGATCGTTACGTCACCGTGGGTGCCAGCGACCGGCTCGCGCAGCGAATCGATGATCTGGAGCGCCTTGCCGGCGACGGCCCCTGCATCGACGCCATCGAAGAAGAAACGCCCCAAATCGAAACGGACCTGACGACACCCAACCAGTGGCCCAAGTTCGCGGCCCGGCTCGTCGAAGAAACGCCGGTGCGCGGCGCCATGGGATTTCGGCTGCTGATCGACAAACGCAAAGGCGCAGCACTGAACCTGTTCAGCGAAAAGGCCAACAGCTTCGACACCGAGTCCGCGGGGCGAGCGGCGGTATTGGCATCGTTTGCCAGCGTCGCCATCAACGCCGTCGCTCACGGCGAAGACGCCGGCAGCCTGCGGCGAGGACTGATCAGCAACCGCGAAATCGGCAAGGCGGTCGGCATGCTGATGCTGCTGCACAATTTCAGCGAGGACGAAGCCTTCGACTTACTGCGGCGCCACTCGCAGAGCCTGAACATCAAGCTGGCTGACGTCGCCCGCAAAGTCATCGACGCCCGCGGTCAGCTGCCGACGGCCGACTGAGCTATTCAGGCAATCGCAGCTCGGGTTTCTCAACCTCTTCGATGTTGACGTCTTTGAAGGTGACCACCCGCACCTGCTTGACGAAGCGCGCCGGCCGGTACATGTCCCACACCCAGGCATCGGCAAGCCGCAGCTCGAAATACACCTCACCGTCGGCGTTGCGCGGCACCATCTCGACGCTGTTCGCCAGATAGAAGCGGCGCTCGGTCTCCACGACGTAGCTGAACTGGCCGACGATGTCCTTGTATTCGCGATACAGCGAGAGCTCCATCTCGGTTTCGTACTTTTCGAGATCTTCCGCACTCATCTGCTCAGACGTCCTTCTCCCGGAACTGTTGTCTCATCTTTGCTCACCGGTATTCGCCGCCCGCGGCCGGAGGGTCCGGTTTGCATTCGGCTTCGTATTCGGCCAGCACCCGGCCATCCGAGCGGGTCGCAACCCGTCGCACATTGATGAACGAGTAGCGGTGCTCCGGGCAGGGACCCAGCCGGGTCAACGCGAGGCTGTGCGCCGGCGTGCTGTACCCCTTGTGTTCGGCGAACCCGTACCCCGGGTGTTCGGCGTCCATCGCGACCATCAACCGGTCCCGGCTTACCTTGGCCAGCACGCTGGCCGCGGCGATGCAGGCGGCCGCCGCGTCGCCACCTATCACCGGCAGCGACGGCACCGGAAGTCCGGGCACCCTGAAGCCGTCGCTGAGCACATAGCCCGGCCGCACCGACAAACCGGCCACCGCCCGCCGCATGCCTTCGATATTGGCCACGTGGACGCCGCGGCGGTCTACCTCGACTGAGGGAATGAACACCACGTGATACGCCACCGCATAGCGACAGATCAGCGGGAACAGCTTCTCCCGCACCTTCTCCGTCAGCTTCTTCGAATCGTCAAGGGCAGCAAGGCTTTCCAGCCGATTGGGGCCGAGTACACAGGCGGCGACCACCAAGGGACCCGCGCACGCCCCGCGGCCCACCTCGTCGACCCCGGCCACCGGGCCCAGACCGCCGCGGTGCAGCGCGGACTCCAGGGTGCGCAAGCCGGATGATTTGCGAATCACCGTCCGCGGCGGCCAGGTCTTATTCATATGGGAGCCATCGCTACTGGCCCTGTTGCGGGTTCACCGACCCCACGCCACCCCATCGCGTCGGCGGCCACACGATGAACCTGGCCTTGCCGATGACGTTGGCCACCGGAACGGTCCCGCCCATCGCATCGCCGGTGCACAGCATCGGGCAGTGGGCGCGCGAATCCGCCGAGTGGGTTCGGTTGTCGCCCATCACCCACAGCCGCCCCGGCGGGACGGTGACCGGCCCGAATTCGCTGCCCAGGCATGGATACACCGACGGGTCGGCCATCATTGTGGCCGGATTGAGGTAGGGCTCCTTCAGAGGTTTGCCGTTGACCGTCAAACCCGTGTCGGCGCGGCACTGAACGGTCTGGCCGCCGACCGCTATTACCCGCTTGACCAAATCGTTCTCGTCGGGAGGCACGAAACCGATGAATGAGAGCGCATTCTGCACCCAGCGGATCGCGGTGTTGGAAGACCGGATCGACTTGTAGCCGACGTTCCACGACGGCGGGCCCTTGAACACGATGACGTCGCCGGGCTTGGGTGAGCTGAAACGGTAGGTGAGCTTGTCGACCAGGATCCGGTCGCCAGTGCACGTCGCGCATCCGTGCAACGTGGGCTCCATCGATTCCGACGGAATCAGGTAAGGGCGCGCCACGAACGTCAACATGACGTAGTAGAGCACCACCGCGATCACCGCCAGAGTGGCGAACTCCCGCAGCGTGGACCGCTTGGCGGGTTCGGACTCGTCGTCCTCGGTGGTCGGCTCCGATTTCGCGGCTGAGGTGTCGTTGACCTGTTCAGTCCCGTCCTGCGGGTCAGCGTCACCGGGCTGCGACTTTCCAGTCTCAGGCCGGCGCTCCGATGGAGAGTCCGTGGTCTCGGTCACGAGATCAGCGTAGCCAGCACCGGGCGGCCGAAATGGCCGCCGAGGCCTGCGGGGTCAGCGCTTCTCCTTGATCTTGGCCTTCTTGCCGCGGAGTTCACGCAGGTAGTACAGCTTGGCGCGACGGACATCACCACGGGTCACCACCTCGATATGGTCGATGTTCGGCGAATGCACCGGGAATGTCCGCTCGACGCCCACACCGTAGCTCTCCTTGCGCACCGTGAACGTCTCCCGGATGCCGCCGCCCTGACGCCGGATCACTACTCCCTTGAACACCTGGATACGTTCCTTGGCGCCCTCGATGACCTTGACGTGCACGTTGATGGTGTCGCCCGGGCTGAAGGCCGGGATGTCGTCGCGCAGCGACGCCTGGTCGACGAAGTCCAGCCTGTTCATTGGAAAGACACTTCCTCGCGGGTCGCGGCTTGGTCAACCGTGCGTGTGCGACGGTCTACCAAGCCGATGGGTACGGGCTTCTGGGTGCGTCTCGCAGCAGGCGGGAAAGCGGCCGGAAATTGGCTTAGTAACAGCCCAGCCGACCGGCAGCCGCTGGAGACAACTGGTCAATTGTGCCAGACGGTACGCATGCAGTGAAAATCACAGGAAACTAGCGTGGTTCGCGACCGGCCGAAAGCGCCTGCAAATGGTACATATGACTGGGGTCAGCTGCGCCGAATCGAACCCGAAGCTTCGCGTGACACCCGGGGCCTTAAGGCTCAAAACGGCAGAGCGGCCGCCACCTGGACGATTTTCGTGATGTCGGAGGAGAGAATGCGAGCACGGCCGCTCACGCTGCTCACCGCCGCGGCGGGGGTGACGTTGGTGGTGGTCGCGGGCTGTGAGGCGAAAGTCCACGCGAATGCGTTCAGCCTGGCCGCGCCCAGCTCCTCTCAAGTGCAAACTCCGGCCCAACCCCAAGAACAGCTGGTCGAACTGCTGCTGCGCGCTGTCACGCCGCTCGGCGTACCCGCAGAGCTGCCCCCGATCAGCGGTGGACTCAGCGGGGTCCAGGAACGCATCGAGCAGGCAACCGCCGCGGCCGCTGCCAGGGGTGCGACCCTTTCGGTGGCCGTCTTCGACCGCGCGACCCACCAACTGGTATCGAACGGCAACACTCAGATCATTGCTACCGCGTCGGTGGCCAAGCTCTTCATTGCCGACAATCTGCTGCTGCAGGAATCCGCGGGCAGGACCGCGCTCACGGCCGAGGACCATCAGGCGCTGGACACCATGCTGCAGTCATCTGATGACGGCGCAGCGGAAAGATTCTGGGATCAAGGCGGCGGCGACGCCATTATCACTTCGGTCGCCCTACGGTACGGACTGGGATCGACCGCACCGCCCAGTGACGGGCGCTGGTGGAACACCATCAGCTCGGCGCAGGACCTAATCCGCTACTACGAGATGCTGCTCGACGGCTCGGGCGGACTGCCGCCGGCGCGGGCCGGCATCATCGTCAACGACCTGGCCCAGTCCACCCCCACCGGAATCGACGGCTATCCGCAACGTTTCGGCATCCCCGACGGTTTGTACGCCGAACCGGTAGCCGTCAAGCAGGGCTGGATGTGCTGTATCGGCGCCGACTGGATGCACCTGTCGACGGGCATCATCGGCTCGGACCACCGCTACATCATGGTGATCGAGTCGCTGCAGCCCTCCGATGACGCGACCGCCCGCGCCACCATCACCGAGGCGGTCAAAACGATATTTCCCAACGGCCGGATCTGAGCGTCAGGGAGCCAAGTCCGGTCGTCGGTCCCGCGTGCGCTGCAGCGAGACTTCCCGGCGCCAGGCCGTGATTCGGGCATGGTCACCGGAAAGCAGCACCTCCGGGACGTCGAGGCCACGCCAGCTGGCCGGCCGCGTGTAGCTGGGCCCCTCCAAGAGCCGCTCCTGTGCCGAGGAGAACGAATCCTGTTGGTGCGAGGCGGGATTTCCCAGCACGCCGGGCAGCAACCGCAGTACCGCTTCGATCATCACAACGGCCGCTGACTCTCCCCCGGGCAAGACATAGTCACCGATGGAGACCTCCACTACCCGCAGCCGCTTAGCCGCATCCTCAATGACCCGTTGATCGATGCCCTCATACCGGCCGCAGGCGAACACCAGGTGCGCTTCGGCGCTCCAGCGCGCAGCGGTGGCCTGAGTGAACAACTCACCTGCGGGTGTGGGAACGACCAACAACGTCTCACCCGAACAGATTTCGTCGAGCGCATCGCCCCAAACCGGCGCCCGCATCACCATGCCCGGGCCACCGCCATAGGGTGCGTCGTCGACCGAGTGGTGCACGTCGTGGGTCCAGCGCCGCAGGTTATGCACCTTCAGGTCGACCAGGCCCGACGCAATCGCCTTGCCCGGCAACGATTGTCGCAACGGATCCAGATAGTCCGGGAAGATCGTGATTACGTCGATTTGCACGGCTCAGCCCAGATCCAGTAGGCCCTCGGGCGGATCGATCTCCACCACGCCGTCGTCCAGGGACACCGACGTGACGATGGCGCTGACGAACGGCACCAACAGCTCGGCGGAATCCCGCTTGACGGCCAGCAATTCACCCGCGGCGGTGTGCAACACCTCCGCGACCACGCCGACCTGCTCCCCCGTCACCGTGCGAACCCGAAGGCCTTCCAGTTGATGGTCGTAGAAAGTGTCCGGCTCGTCGATCGGCGGCAGTTCATCGGAGTCGATGACGAATACGCTGCCGCGCAGCGCATCGGCGGCGTCGCGGTCGGTCACGCCGGCCAATCGCACCAGCAGCCGCGCACCATGGTCGCGTGCACCCTCGACCACGTAGCTGCGCGCTGGACCACCGTCCCGCGGTCGCTTGGCGCGCAGCCTGGTGCCGGGCGCAAACCTGCTGTCCGGATCGTCGGTGCGAACCTCCACGACGACCTCACCGGTGATGCCGTGCGCTTTCACCACGCGCCCGACGACCAGCTCCATCGGCTGCGCTACTGGTCGGTGTCCACCACGTCGACGCGGATCCCGCGGCCGCCGATGCCGGCGACCAGCGTGCGCAACGCGGTCGCGGTGCGGCCGCCGCGACCGATCACCTTGCCCAGGTCGTCCGGGTGGACATGAACTTCGACGGTACGCCCGCGACGGCTGGTCACCATGTCGACTCGGACATCGTCAGGGTTGTCGACGATCCCGCGGACCAGGTGCTCGACGGCGTCGACCACAACGGTGCTCATAAGTCTGGTCAGCTTTCGGTCGTCGGCTCGGACTGCTCGCCACCCTCGGCGGGCGTCGCCGCAGGCTCGGCTGCGGGTTCGGCGGTCTCGACCTCAGCGGTCTCGGCGGCCTTGGCGGTCTTCTTGGGGGCGGACTTCTTCTTCGGTTTGGCAGCCTCGGTCGTCGGCCCGCCGTCGGCGGCGGCCAGCGCGGCGTTGAACAGCTCGAGCTTGCTGGGCTTGGGGGGCTTGACCTTGAGACGGCCCTCGGCGCCGGGCAGGCCCTTGAACTTCTGCCAGTCGCCGGTGATCTTCAGCAGCTTGAGAACGGGCTCGGTGGGCTGAGCGCCGACGGAAAGCCAGTACTGGGCACGCTCGGAGTTGATCTCGATGAGGCTGGGCTCTTCCTTCGGGTGGTAGCGGCCGATGACCTCGATGGAGCGGCCGTCGCGGCGGGTGCGCGCGTCGGCGACGGCGATGCGGTACTGGGGGTTGCGGATTTTGCCAAGCCGAGTGAGCTTGATCTTCACAGCCATGGTTGAACTCCTGTGTGTGCACGCTGCAATTCAGCGATCCGGGCGGGATGCCCGGATCCGGTTTTGCCTCGCGTGTGTCGCCGCGCAGCGGCCCTGCGAAAAGGGCGCGACGGCCAGCGGCCCATTGTGCCAGAACTCAGCACTCGGGCAGAAATCACATCACCTTCTGGAACACCTTCGACTCGACCCGTCGCGTCATCCGCCAGCCCTCGGGGGTGCGCACGAACTCGTCGTCGTACCAAAGCCCGCAGAAGAGGATCTGCTCCTTGTCGCCGCCGAGCACCATCGGGTTGAAGCAGATCACCCGTGACGACGCGGTGTCCCGGTCGATGCGGACCGAGAAGTTGCCCAGCATGTGGGCATACACCGGGAAATTGGGCAGCACCTCCGACAGCCACTTCTTCACTTCGGGATAGCGGCCGTCGATGCCGCCCAGCGCCCGGTAGTCGATGTAGGCGTCCGGGGTGAACACCTTGTCGAGGTCGTCGAAGCGGCGGTTGTCGATGGCGGTGGAGTAATCGACCAGCAGCTGCTGGATCTCCAAGCGGTCGGAAACTTCGGCCAAGCTCAGCATGCATCGATTCAAACACCGGGGTGATTTCGCCGGATATGAGCCAGGGCGAGTCGTGTGCGTGATTTATGGGTAGCCCAGCGGGCGCACCGGCACTTGCCGGAGCGGCTGGAAGTTAGACTCAGCCCCCATGCGAAAGCTCATGGCCGCAAGCGCGGCACTGCTCGCCACCATTGTTTTCGGTACGGGCACCGCGAAAGCAGACACCGATGTACAGCCCGTCGGCTCGGTGCCGATCCCCGAGGGCCCCGCGCAGACCTGGATCGTGGCCGACCTCGACAGCGGTCAGGTGCTGGCCGGGCGCGACCAGAATGCGGCCCACCCGCCCGCGAGCACCATCAAAGTGTTGCTGGCGCTGGTGGCCCTCGACGAGCTGGCCCTTGACTCGACCGTCGTCGCCGACGTCGCCGACACTCAGGTCGAATGCAACTGTGTCGGCGTCAAGCCGGGCCGCACCTACACCGCCCGCCAGCTCCTCGACGGTCTGCTGCTGGTCTCGGGCAACGACGCTGCGAATACGCTGGCGCAGATGCTGGGCGGCCAGGACGCCGCGGTAGCGAAGATGAACGCCAAGGCCGCGGCCCTGGGTGCACCGAACACCCACGCGGCGACGCCGTCCGGACTGGACGGGCCCGGTGGCTCCGGCGCGTCGACGGCCCACGACCTGGCCGTCATCTTCCGCGCGGCGATGGCCAATCCGGTCTTCGCGCAGATCACCGCCGAACCCTCGGCGATGTTCCCCGGCGATCACGGCGACCAACCCATCGTCAACCAGGACGAGCTGCTCAGCCGATACCCGGGCGCGCTCGGCGGGAAGACGGGCTTTACCAACGCCGCCCGCAAGACGTTTGTCGGCGCCGCGGCCCGCGGCGGCCGTCGGCTGGTCATCGCGATGATGTACGGACTGGTCAAAGAAGGCGGACCGACTTATTGGGACCAGGCCGGCAGCCTCTTCGACTGGGGGTTCGCCCTCAACCCGCAGTCCAGCATCGGCACGCTGTAGTCACTCCCCCGGGTCCGACAGCGCGGCGGTCAGCAGCGCCGTCAGCACCGGGATGCGTCGCTCCTCGATCTCGGGCTGGGGCAGCACTCCTTCAACCACGGCGGCTCCGTCGAAGACGTTGGTCAGCAAGGCCACCACGACCGGAAATATTTCCTCCGGAATACTTTCGGCTCCGGGCAGTGCCCGCGCCGCATCGAGGATCTTCGCGGAATACTGACCCAGCTCGTGTTGCATTGTGTCCCTGAGCTTTTCGTCGGTACGCGCGGCGATCATCAGCTCGTACAGCACCGCATTGGTGGGGCCGCGGGTGATGTCGTGCAGGATGGTCAGCCCCGCATCGAGCGCGGGCCGGTCGGCCGGTATCTCGGCGACCCGCTTGGTGAACGTTTCCAGCTGCCGACGCAACACCTCCGACGCCGTCGCCGCCATGAAATCGCCCATCGTCTCGAAGTGACGGAACAGCGCACCCACCGAGACCCCGGCCCGCTTGGTGATCACCGCCGCCGACGCCCTGGCGTAACCCACCTCGATGATGGTGTCGATACACGCCTCGAGCATCCGGCCGACGGTTTCCTCCCGGCGTTGCTGCTGGGTTCTGGCCATGTCAGGCGCTCACGCTCACAGCCGCGCGCTGCGGATCGCCGGCCTTCAGATACCGGCCCGACCGTACGGTCTGCCCGTAGCCGTCCCGGAACTCGCCGTTGCGGAAGACCACCGTGCCGCCCACGGCCGTCGCCACCACCGTCGCATCGTTGCGGTTGACCATGCGACGCAAGCCGCCGTAGAACGGCACCTCGTCCTCGTGATAGCCGTCCAGCGAGTCATCCAGGAACGCCGGGTCGATCACGACGAAGTCGGCACGGTCGCCCTCGCGCAAGGTTCCGGCATTGAGGCCGAACCACTCGGCTAGTTCGCCGGTCAGCCGATACACCGCCCGCTCGATCGGCATGAACGGCGTCCCGGCCCGGTAGGCGTCCCGGGCGCGCTTGAGCAGGCGCAGTGGAAAATTGTAGAAGGCCATGTTGCGCAGGTGCGCGCCGGCGTCGGAGAAGCCCATGTGGATGCTCGGCTCGGCGGCGAGCTTATTGAGTTGCTTGGGGCGGTGGTTGGCGACGATGGTGGTCCAGCGCACATTGCGCTCGCCGTTTTCCACCAGGACATCCAGGAACGCGTCGAGCGGGTGCAACCCACGCTCTTCTGCGATCTTGCCAAAGCTCTTGCCGATCAACGACTTATCGGGGCACTCGACGATCACCGCGTCGTGGAAGTCCCGGTGCCATAACGAAGGTCCGAGTTTGACCCGGTCGAACTCCCGCCGGAACTGCCGGCGGTACGCCTCATCGGCGAGTAATTCGTTGCGCTGCAATTGGTCTCGCAGGTGCAGCGCGGCTGTTCCGGCACCGAACTCTTCGAACACCGGCAGATCGATTCCATCGGAGTACAACTCGAACGGAACGGGCAGGTGCTGGAATCGCACGCTGGAGCCCAGCAGCTTGTTGAGCACGCGCGTCCCGATACCGAAGGTGTACACCGCGAACGGCATCGACTTACCGTCTGCGGAGACCAGCAGGCTCATCCGGACTCGCTTGCGCAGCCCCAGCATTCGGCTGCTGGACAGGAAGAACAGCAATCCGGTGTTGGGCTTGTCGACATTGGGTGCGCTTTGCAGAATCCGGCCGCGCTTGCGCAGCACCTTGATCAGCCGGCGCCGTTCGCGCCAGGTCGCGAAGGTCGACGGCAGAGCGCGTGAGCGGAACCGGTCGCCGTCGAGCTTGTCGATCGCCGAGTCCATCCCGGACATGCCGAGCACTCCGGCGTCGAGGGCCTCGTCGAGCAGGTTCGCCATCTTCTCCAGCTCGGCCTCGGTGGGCCGAACGGTTTCGTCGGTGGCGCGCTCGAGTCCAAGGACCGCGGTGCGCAGGTCGGAATGACCAAGCAGCGAACTGATATTCGGCCCAAGCGGCAGGGCGTCGATCGCCTCGATGTACTCCGCGGCCGTCGACCAGGTCTTGTTGCTTTCCAGCGCGCCGAGCACGAATTGCCGCGGGACCGCTTCGACCCTGCTGAACAGATCGGCGGCATCTTCGGCGTCGGCGTACACCGTCGACAGCGAGCAGTTACCCAGCAGCACCGTGGTAACTCCGTGTCGGACCGACTCGCGCAATCCGGGGTCGAGCAGAACCTCGGCGTCGTAGTGCGTGTGCACGTCTATGAAGCCGGGAGTGATCCACTTCCCCGCGGCGTCGATCACCTCGGGGCAGCCGGTCTCATCCAGCGGCGTCGCGGACACCGTGGCCACCACGCCATCGCGAATGCCCAGGGTGCGGGTCTGCGGCGCGCTGCCGGTGCCGTCGAACCACAATCCGTCGCGAATGATCACGTCGTAAGTCACGTTTCCTCCAGGGTCGTCGCCGTTGCTCACGAAGCTAACATAGATAGTGATCGCTCGCAATCTTTCCTGGGTGAGTCAGCGTCCTGGTCCCGTTGGCGGCGCCGTTGACGGGCTTGTCGGTGGCGTTTTGGACGTCGGCGTTTCGGACGTGGGCGGCGACGGGACCGTGGCCGGGTCCGGCACCGTCACCGCCGGCGGTACATCGCCGCTGCGGCTGGCAACAGCCGGGATGCGGATGACCGCCGCCTGCTGGCCGCATTCGTTGCTACGCACGGTTACGACCATTTCGCCGACGAGGTCGCCCTGGGGTTGGGGTCGCAGCGACAGCACCTGCGTCGTGTCCTGTGTGCTTGCCGAACCGTTCGCCCCGACGCAGGGGAACTGCACGTCTTCTGGTCGCGACTTCCACTGACCGCCGCCGAACTCCAGAATGAGCGGCCGCACGCCCTCCTTGGCCTGCGTGTGGGTGTTGTCATCGAGCATCGTCGCCGCGGCAAGGCAGGCCGACGGAGTGCATGCAGAACGGATTGCCCACCACGTGTTGACGTCGGGCGGTTGCGGGCTGGGGGTGAAATCGTATGTCTGCTTTGAGCGTTCGATCTCGACTTGGTAGGTGCCATCGAGAGGTACCGGAGCAGCGGCCGGGTCGCTGGGCGGCGGGGCGGCGGGGACCGGTGGGGCACTTGTCGGCGGGCTGCCCGCCTGTGTGACGGTCGTGCTTGTCTTGCGTCCGATCACGATGCCGACGGCAAGCAAGCCGGCCAGTAGCAGCACCGCCGCCGCACCGACCAGGATCCGGCGCGGTCTGCGCCTCGTCGGTGTCTCGCTGGCCGTGGTGGAGAAGGCGTCCAGGCGCCGCGCCAAGGCCCCGGCCACTGACTGCAGAAATGTTCCGCGCCGGCGCGCTTGGGGTTCCGGCGCCGGTTGCTGCTCGACGGTCTCGGGCCAGTCGGACGCGGGTTCGTAGGCGGGGTAGTCGACGACATAGGCGGGCGCGGGGTTGACGACCACCGCCGTGGTTCCAAGAGCCGCCACGCCGCGATCTGTGACGCCGGCCAGCTCGGTGAGCGCCGCGGCGAATTCCCGGCAGCTGCCGAAGCGGTCGGCCGGTTGGGTGGCGAGCGCCCTGGACAGCGCAGCGTCCAGGCGGGCCAGGTCCGGGCGCAGGACTCCGAGTGTGGGCGGTGTCGGAGGGCTCACCGGTGGCGCCCCGGTGAGCAGGTGCATCGCGGTGGCGGCCAGCGCGTACTGGTCGGCGCGCTCGTCGCCGTATGCCCCCATCGACAATTCCGGCGCGGGATAGGCGACACCACGACCACCGGTGAGCGCTATCCCGAAGTCGGCCAACAGGATTCGTGGCTCCCCGGCTCCGTAACTGGTCAGCAGGATGCTGGCGGGTTTGACGTCGCGATGCACTACCCCGCGCTGGTGCGCGTGGTCGAGAGCGGCGGCAATGGCCGAGACGATGGCCAGCACCTCGGCGACGGGCAATACCGAGGGGAACTGATTGGCCATCACCTGCACGGCATCCATGCCATCGATGTAGTCCATCGCGATCCAAAGCTGTCCTTCGAACTCGCCGCGCTCGTGCACCTCCACGATGTTGGGGTGATAGAGGTTCGCCGCCCGCTGCGTCTCAGCGTGAAATCGCTGACGGAATTCGCCGTCGCCCGACATGCTCAACGGAAGCACCTTCAGCGACTGCCATCCCGGCGCTGCCGGCCGCTGCACTAGATAGAGCTCGCCCGTCGCCGAAGAACCCAGCATCCGGACAACGGTGTAACCGGCGAAGATCGCGCCGTTGGCCAACGCCATGCGGCGATACTAACCACGTTTCGAGCGCCGCGCGCGCCGGTGCGGGCCTGATGCGCCGCACTTGCGGGGTTAGATGACGGGGCGAAACACCCTGCCGCGCAGGATCACCAGATCGGGCCGGTTCAGCACAGCAGGTCCCAGCCGCGGATCCTGCGAGTAGCACAGCAAGTCCGCCGATGCCCCGTCCTCCAGTGCGGACCGGCCCAGCCAGCTCCTGGCATCCCAGCAAGCCGCTCCCAGCGCGTCGGTGGCGCTCATTCCGATGCTCTTGAGCGCCTCGACCTCGTCGGCGATACGCCCGTGTTTGATCGTGCTGCCGGCATCGGTGCCCGCGTACACCGCAACACCGGCCTCGCGCGCCGCGGCCACCCGCTGATAGCCACGGTCATAGAGGTGACGCATGTGAGCGGCATAGGTCGGGTAGCGCTCAGCGGAGTCGGCGATGCCCGGGAAGTTCTCGATGTTGATCAGGGTGGGCACCAGTGCGGTGTCATGTTCGAGCATCAGGGCGATGGTGTCGTCGGTCAGGCCGGTGCCGTGCTCGATGCAGTCGATGCCCGCGCGGATCAGGCCGGGCAGCGCATCCTCGGCGAAGACGTGCGCGGTAACCCGAGCGCCGTTGGCGTGCGCGGCGTCGATAGCGGCCTTGAGCACGTCGTCGGACCACAATGGGGCCAGATCGCCGATTTTGCGGTCGATCCAGTCACCGACCAGCTTGACCCAGCCGTCTCCGCGGCGCGCCTGCTCGGCGACGGCGGCGGGCAGCTGGGTTTCGTCGTCGAGTTCTACCGCGAAGTTGGGAATATAGCGCTTGGGTCTGGCCAGGTGCCTGCCCGCCCGGATGATGCGCGGTAGGTCGTCGTGGTCGTCGAGACTGCGGGTGTCCGTCGGTGAGCCGCAGTCACGCAGTAGCAAGGTGCCGACGTCACGTTCGGTCTTAGCCTGCGCGATCGCTTCGTCGAGTTCAACGGCGCCGTGCGGGCCGAGCCCGACGTGGCAGTGGGCGTCCACCAGGCCGGGCAGGATCCAGCCCGTCCGAAAGACGGTTTCGGCACCGGCAACCGGCTCGGTGCTGATGCGGCCGTCGACGATCCACAGGTCGACGTCGGTTTCGTCCGGTAGCCCTGATCCGTGCACGTGCAGGCGCACGGCGCGGCTACTTTCGGCCTGGGTTGCCCGGGAATTTCAGCTTGGACAGATCGAAGTCGGCCAGCCCCGGCGGCAGCTCGTTGAGGCCTTCGGGCATTTGGGAGAGGTCGGGGAACCCGGCCGGCATACCCGGGACTCCGGCCATGCCCGGCCCGAACGGGCTCTTGACCTTGGGCTGCGTCGGGCCGCGTCCGGTCTTCTTACCCTTCTTGCCCTTGGCGCCCTTGGCTTTTCGGGTAGCGGACTTGCGGCCCATGCCGGGGATGCCCATGCCGCCGAGCATCGACGACATCATCTTGCGAGCTTCGAAGAATCGGTCGACGAGCTGGTTGACCTCAGACACGCTGACACCGGAGCCGTTGGCGATCCGCAACCGCCGCGAGGCGTTGATGATCTTGGGATCCGCCCGCTCCTGCGGTGTCATCCCGCGGATGATGGCCTGCACCCGGTCGAGTTGCCTGTCGTCGATTTCGGCGAGTGCTTCCTTCATCTGACCCGCGCCGGGCAGCATGCCCAGCAGGTTGCCGATCGGGCCCATCTTGCGCACCGCGAGCATCTGCTCGAGGAAATCCTCCAGCGTCAGCTCGCCGGCGCCGATCTTGAGGGCGGCTTCCTCGGCCTGTTGGGCGTCGAAGACCTGCTCGGCCTGCTCGATCAGGCTCAGCACATCGCCCATGCCCAGGATGCGGCTGGCCATGCGGTCGGGGTGGAAGACGTCGAAGTCCTCCAGCTTCTCGCCGGTGGAGGCGAAAAGAATGGGGACACCGGTGACTTCGCGGACCGACAACGCGGCACCGCCGCGGGCGTCGCCGTCGAGTTTGGTCAGCACCACACCGGTGAATCCCACGCCTTCGCCAAAGGCTTGCGCGGTGGCGACGGCATCCTGCCCGATCATCGCGTCCAGGACGAAGATCGTTTCGTCGGGGTCGACGGCGTCCCGGATGGCAGCAGCCTGGGCCATCAGCTCCTCGTCGATGCCCAGCCGGCCTGCGGTATCGACGATGACGACGTCGAAGTGCTTGGCCTTGGCCTCGGCCAGTCCGGCCGCCGCAACGGCGACCGGGTCGCCGGGCCCGGATTCAGGTGACGCGCCGGGATGCGGCGCGAACACCGGAACCCCGGCCCGCTGCCCGACGACCTGCAGCTGGTTGACCGCTGCCGGGCGTTGCAGGTCACAGGCCACCAGCAGCGGCGTGTGTCCCTGATTACGCAGCCGCGCGGCCAGCTTGCCCGCTAGCGTCGTCTTGCCCGAGCCCTGCAGGCCGGCCAGCATCACCACGGTCGGCGGCGTCTTGGCGAACACCAGCTCGCGGGTTTGGCCGCCGAGGATGCCGATCAGTTCTTCGTTGACGATCTTGACGACTTGCTGGGCCGGGTTGAGAGCCCCGGACACCTCGGCGCCGCGGGCGCGTTCCTTGATGCGGTGGACAAACGCACGGACCACCGGGAGCGAAACGTCGGCTTCCAACAGCGCCAGCCGGATTTCGCGGGTGGTGGCATCGATATCGGCGTCGGTCAGACGGCCCTTGCCGCGCAGCCCCTGAAGGGCACCGGTCAAGCGGTCGGACAGCGATTCAAACACGCCCGCCAGCCTAATAGACCCGCGAAGCCGGTCTACCCGCGCGCGAGACTGCGACAGCATCGCCGACACGCCAAAACCGCTCGCACTGGATGCAGTCTCGGCGTGTCCGCCGGTCACGGGCTCATAGGGCCGCGTGGCAGCTGCGTCCAAATGCGTTGCCATGCTACATTTCACAGCCGCCAGCCACGGTCGAGCAGCTACGGGGGGATCTGTTGTCGATGCAGCTCCGCGGCTGGCAGCGACGCGCATTGGTCAAATATCTGGGCACCGAGCCGCGCGATTTCCTGGCCGTGGCCACCCCCGGATCCGGCAAGACGGCGTTCGCCCTGCGGATCGCGGCGGAGCTGCTGAGCCATCGCGCCGTCGAGCAGCTCACGATCGTCGTACCGACCGAACACCTCAAGATCCAGTGGGCGCAAGCCGCGGGCCGGCATGGACTTTCGCTGGATCCGAGGTTCACCAACTCCAATCCGCAGACCTCGCCGGAGTACCACGGTGTGGTCGTCACCTACGCCCAGGTCGCGGCGCATCCGACGCTGCACCGGGTGCGCACCGAGCAACGCAAGACGCTGGTCGTCTTCGACGAGATTCACCACGGCGGCGATGCCAAGACCTGGGGCGATGCCATTCGGGAGGCCTTCAGCGACGCCACCCGCCGGCTTGCCCTGACCGGCACGCCATTCCGTAGCGACGACAGCCCGATCCCGTTCGTCAGCTACGAACCCGACGCCGACGGGACACTGCGCTCGCAGGCCGACCACACCTATGGTTATGCCGAAGCGCTTGCCGATGGAGTGGTCCGGCCCGTGGTCTTTCTCGCCTACTCCGGACAAGCACGGTGGCGCGACAGCGCCGGCGAAGAGCACGAAGCGCGCCTCGGTGAGCCGCTGTCCGTCGAACAGACCGCACGGGCCTGGCGCACCGCGCTGGATCCCGCCGGCGAATGGATGCCCGCGGTCATCACCGCCGCCGACCAGCGACTGCGCCAGCTGCGTGAACATGTGCCCGACGCCGGCGGCATGATCATCGCTTCGGACAAGACCGCAGCCCGCGCCTACGCCACCTTGCTGAAGAGGCTGACCTCAGAGACGCCGACGGTGGTGCTCTCCGACGATCCGGGATCCTCGGCGCGCATCTCCGAGTTCTCCGCCGGCACCAACCGCTGGCTGGTCGCGGTGCGCATGGTCTCCGAAGGCGTTGACGTGCCGCGGCTTTCGGTGGGGATCTACGCCACCAGCGCCTCGACACCGCTGTTCTTCGCCCAGGCCATCGGCCGTTTCGTGCGGTCGCGACGGCCGGGCGAAACCGCAAGCATCTTCTTGCCGTCGGTACCCAATCTGCTGCAGCTGGCCAGCGAGCTGGAGGCCCAGCGCAATCATGTGCTGGGCAAGCCGCATCGCGAATCGCTCGACGACCCCCTGGACTCGGATCCGGCCACCAAGGCGCAAACCGAGCCTAGCGACGCCGAAAAAGGCTTCACCTCGCTGGGCGCCGACGCCGAGCTAGACCAGGTGATCTTCGACGGATCGTCGTTCGGCACCGCGACCCCGGCCGGCAGCGAAGAGGAGGCCGACTACCTCGGCATCCCCGGCCTGCTCGACGCCGAACAGATGCGCGCCCTGCTACATCGGCGCCAGGACGAGCAGCTGCAGAAACGCGCGGCCGCCGGACAAACGGCAGCCACGATTACCACCACACATGGCCAACTCCGCGAACTGCGCCGCGAACTCAACACATTGGTGTCGATCGCTCATCACCGCACCGGCAAGCCCCACGGCTGGATCCACAACGAGCTGCGCCGCCGCTGCGGCGGCCCGCCGATCGCAGCGGCGACACGCGACCAGCTCAAGGCGCGCATCGATGCGGTGCGACAGCTCAACTCTGAACTGACCTAATCCCCAGCGGGCTCGTCTTCCAAAACGTCCACGCGTCCGCCTAATACGGCCATCAAGTGCTTTTCCACCGCCGTCCGCGCATCGGAGTCCGCCGGCACCGTCACACAGAACACGTCGGCCGCGGTAGAACCGAAAGTATTCACTTTCGCCCAGACGATGTCCGCCTGGGCGCGCTCCATCCCCCGAGCCAGCAAAGCAAGCAGACCGGTGCGATCCATGGCACGCACTTCCAGGATCAGCTGGCCGGGCGTGTCGGTGTCCAGCCACAGGATGCGGGGCGGGGCGGTCGAGCGCGTGACGGGGACCCCCACCTGCACCTCTCCCGCCCGGGCGGAGGCGGAGCTCGCCGCGTCGCTGTCCCGTTTCTCCAGCGTCTCGCAGACATCGGCGCCGTGCAGTGCACCCACGAACTGCTGGCGCAATAGTTCTGCAGCGGGCGGCGCACCGAACAGCGGGGACACCACGAATTCGGTGATCGCGACACCTTCGTGGATGTTGACCGTCGCTGAATGCACGCGCAACGAGTTCAGCGCCAGCACCGCCGCGGCTTTGGACACCAGCCCCCGTTCGTTCGGCGCGACCATCACCACGTGGCTGCGTTCGCTTTCGTCCGGCGTGAGCTCGACGTGCACACCATGGTCGGCAGCTAACGAAAGATAGTGGGGCGCAGTGGGTTCGGCGTGCGGTAGCGGCTCACCGGCCATCACCATCCGGCACCGCGACACCAGATCCTCGACCAGCGAAGCCTTCCAGTCACTCCACACCCCGGGCCCGGTGGCCTTCGAGTCGGCCTCTGACAAGGCATGCAGCAGCTCGAGCACCTGTGGATCACCGCCCAATGCTTCCGAGACGGCCTCGATGGTCTTGGGGTCGTTGAGGTCGCTTCGGGTGGCGGTGACCGGCAGCAGCAGATGGTGGCGCACCAACGTGGACAGAATGTCGATGTCGGGAGCCGACATACCCAGCCGTTCGCCGATCTGCACCACCAATTCGGCACCGAGCACGCTGTGATCGGCCCCCCGGCCCTTACCGATGTCGTGCAGCAGCGCCCCCAGGGCGAGCAGGTCCGGTCGCGCCACGCGGGTGGTCAAGGGTGCCGCATGTACCGCGGTTTCGATCACGTGCCGGTCCACGGTCCATTTGTGGGAGACGTCGCGCGGCGGCAGATCGCGGATCGCCCCCCATTCCGGCAACAGCTGGCCCCACAATCCGGTGCGGTCCAGGGCCTCGATGGTCGGCACCGCGGTAGGACCGGCCAGCAGCACCACCAGCAGGTCGTCCAGTGCCTCGCGCGGCCAGGGAATTGGCAACTCCGGGGCACTATCGGCCAGCCGGCTCAGCGTGGCGGCGCCGATTGGCACTCCGGTGTCGGCCGACGCGGCGGCCACCCTGAGCACCAGGCCAGGATCGTGCTGCGGTTGAGCCTCACGGGCGAGCACGATTTCGCCGGCGTACTCCACCACGCCCTCGTCCAGCGGACGTCGCTTCGGCCGGCGCACCAGCGCCGAGATGCCGCGCCGCGGCAATGCGTTGGAGGCCGTGCGCAGCCCGGTCACCGCGTGGAAGCTGATGGTACGACCGGCGTTGGACAGCATGCGGGCCAGGTCGAATCGATCTCCGACTCCCAACGCGGCGCTGATCTCGTCGGCGAACTGGGCCAGCAACTGGTCGCGCCCGCGGCCGGACACCCAGTGCAGCTCGGTGCGCACATCCAGCAGAGTCAGATAGGCGCTGTCCAGCGACCCCGCCGGCAGGTCCGCACTTGCCATGCCATGGCGGTCGATGAGCTGGGCCAGGGCCAGCGCATTGAGCAACTGGACGTCGCGAAGGCCACCGCGACCGGATTTGAGGTCAGGCTCGGCGCGATGCGCGATGCGTCCCAACCGCAGCCACCGGGCGTGCGTCATCTCGACGAGTTCGTCCATGCGAGAACGGATTCCGCTGCGCCACTGCCGTCGCACCCCGTCGATCAGTTCGGCCGACAGCCGCTCGGTTCCGGCGATGTGGCGTGCTTCCAGCATGCCCAACGCGGCGGTCATGTCCGAACCGGCGGTGTTCAACGCTTCACTGACGGTACGCACACTATGATCGAGCCGAATGTTGGCGTCCCACAACGGATACCACAACTTGTCGGCGACCGGCCCCAGCACCTCGGGGGGCTTGCCGTCGTGCAACAGCACCAGGTCCAGGTCGGAATACGGCAGCAGTTCGCGACGGCCGAGCCCGCCGACACCGACCAGCGCGAAGCCACTGTCCTCGGTGATGCCGATTTCGGCGGTCTTTGCCGTCAGCCAGGATTCGTGTAGCTCCAGCACCGCCTGCCGCAATTCGGCGGGTGTGGTGTCGCGTTTCTCACCGGATAACAGCGCACGCCGCGCGGCAGCCAAATCGACTGCCGCGCGGGCGTTCTCGGTCACCTCGGCCGGGTCCGGCCGGTGCGGTTCAACACCTCGTCACAAGGCGTCGGACCCGCGTTCACCCGTACGTACCCGCACGATGGTGTCCACGGGGCTGACCCACACTTTGCCGTCCCCGATCTTTCCGGTGCGCGCAGCCCGGACGATGCTGTCCACCACCTTGTCGACGATGGAATCGTCGACAACGACCTCGATCCGAACCTTCGGCACGAAATCGACCGAATACTCGGCACCGCGGTAAACCTCGGTGTGGCCCTTCTGCCGTCCATAGCCCTGGATCTCGCTGACCGTCATCCCGAGGACTCCAGCGTCTTCCAGGCTGGTCTTGACGTCGTCGAGGGTGAATGGCTTCACGATCGCGGTGATCAGCTTCATCTCTATTCCGCCTCCACTTTCTCGCCCAATCTCGCCCCCAGGCCGTTCGGGGTGTCTGGCAGGCTGGCACGGGGAAGAACCGAACCGCTGGCAACGGCGAAGTCGTAGCCGCTCTCAGCGTGCTCAGACTCGTCGATACCGGCGGATTCCTGCTCTGCCCCCAGACGCAACCCAATGGTGTACTTCAGGATCAAAGCAAGGATAAGGGTGACGACGCCAGAATAGATAAGAACACTGAACGCGCCGATCGCTTGACGCTCCAATTGCGCGAAACCGCCGCCGTAGAACAGGCCCTTCGACACGCCGGCCACGCCGTTGATGGCCACACTCTCCGGGGCGGCGAGCAGCCCGACCAGCAGGGTGCCGACCAGACCACCGACCAGGTGCACGCCCACCACGTCGAGCGAGTCGTCGAAGCCGAACCGGAACTTCAGCCCCACCGCGAGCGCGCAGAGCACACCGGCCACGACGCCAATCGCCAACGCCCCCAGCACGTTGACCGACGAGCACGACGGCGTGATGGCCACCAGGCCCGCGACGATGCCCGAGGCCGCGCCCAGCGTAGTGGCCTTGCCGTCCCGAATGCGTTCGGTCAGCAGCCAGCCCAGCATGGCCGCGGCCGTGGCAACCGTGGTGGTGATGAACGTCGAGCCCGCAGCCCCGTTGGAGCTCGTCGCCGATCCGGCGTTGAAGCCGTACCAGCCGAACCACAGCAGACCGGCGCCGAGCATGACGAACGGCAGGTTGTGCGGCCGGAACAGGGTGGTGGGCCAGCCACGGCGCTTACCGAGCACGATGGCCAGCACCAGGCCGGCCACCCCGGCGTTGATGTGGACCGCAGTTCCGCCGGCGAAGTCGATCGCGTGCAACTTGTTGGCTATCCAGCCACCGCGGGCCGCCGCAAACTTGTCGAACGCGAAAACCCAGTGCGCGACCGGGAAGTAGACGAAGGTCGCCCAGAGTCCGGCGAAAACCAGCCAGGCGCTGAACTTGAGCCGGTCGGCCACCGCACCCGAGATAAGGGCGACGGTGATGATGGCGAACATCAGCTGGAATGCCACGAAGACGGTGGCGGGCAGGGTGCCCGCCAGCGGGATGTTCACCGCGGCGGTCTGCGTGCTGGGATCGGCGGCGACGGCGTTGCCGCCGATGAGGCCCTTCAATCCCCAGTATTCGGTTGGGCTGCCGACGACGTTGGCCGTGTCGTCGCCGAACGCCATCGAGTAGCCGTAGAGCACCCACAGCACGGTCACGACGCCCATCGCGCTGACGCTCATCATGATCATGTTGAGCACGCTCTTGGCTCGCACCATGCCGCCGTAGAAGAAGGCCAGCCCCGGCGTCATCAACAGCACGAGCGCCGAACTGGCCAACATCCAGGCGGTATCACCGGTGTTGGGCACGCCCATGGTCGGGAAATCACTCACTCGCTATCACCTCCAGTCAGCGTTGAGAGGGCCCCAGATGGATGACTGGCGACCTGATCCAGAACCATGCGCATAAGTTGTTGCGGCAATGGGACCGCAATGTTTCGTGGGGATTAACGTAAAGGTTGCTGTGTAAGAGCTGCGTGGCGCCGCGGGACGGGTCGCCAGCGTCGCTGATTAGCCGAGCAGAGCGTCGACGAACGCGGCGGGTTCGAACGGCGCCAGATCGTCGGGACCCTCGCCCAGTCCGACCAGCTTCACCGGCACGCCGAGCTCTTGCTGGACGCGGAAAACTATGCCGCCCTTGGCCGTTCCGTCCAGCTTGGTCAGTACCGCGCCGGTGATGTCGACGACCTCGGCGAACACCTTGGCTTGGGCCAGTCCGTTCTGCCCGATGGTGGCGTCGAGCACCAACAGCACTTCATCGACGGCCGCGCGCCGGGTCACCACCCGCTTGACCTTGTCGAGTTCGTCCATCAGGCCGACTTTGGTGTGCAGCCGGCCAGCGGTGTCGATGACGACGACGTCGGCGCCGGCGGCGATGCCCTTGTCGACGGCGTCGAAGGCGACCGACGCCGGGTCGGCGCCTTCGGCGCCGCGCACTACCTCCGCGCCCACCCGGGATGCCCAGGTCTGCAGCTGATCGGCCGCCGCAGCGCGGAAGGTGTCGGCGGCGCCGAGCACGACCCGGCGACCGTCGGCGACCAGAACCCTTGCCAGCTTGCCAACCGTGGTGGTCTTGCCGGTTCCGTTGACACCGACGATCAGCAGCACCGAGGGGTGGTCGGCGTGCGGCAGGGCCCGGATGGAGCGGTCCATGTCCGGCTGCAGCTCCTTGATCAGGACTTCGCGCAGCACGGCTCGTGCGTCAGCCTCGGTGCGGACATTGCCGCTGGCCAGCCGACTGCGCAGCTGCGATACCACCGATTCGGTGACCACCGGCCCCAGATCGGCGACGAGTAGCGTGTCCTCGACGTCCTGCCAGGAGTCTTCGTCCAGGTCGCCGCCACCGATCAGGCCGAGCATGCTGCGCCCGAGCGCGTTCTGCGACTTGGCGAGCCGACCGCGCAGCCGTTCCAAGCGACCTTCGGGCGGCTCGATCGCCTCTACTTCGGGTACTCCGGGTACTTCGGGTACTTCGGGTACCTCGGGACGGACCTCGGGCGCCGCCGGGGCTTGTTCGGCCTCAAGATCGGGAAGCTGGACTTCGGAGATGGTGCGCTTGGGCGCGTCGCGCGGGATGGTCGCATCGTCGCCGACGGCCGGCAATCCGCTGGTATCGATGCGGCCGCCGGGGGCCACCGGCTCGACGGTCGGTGTCTGGCTGAAGGTGATGCCCGACGACGCGGTGTAGCCACCCGACCGATCGATGGCACCGGTTTCGGGCCGCGACAAGCTGATCCGGCGCCGACGGTAGCGCACCAGGCCGAACACCAGTGCGGCGATGACGACCAGGGCCGCGACGACCGCTATGGCGATCCACAAACCTTCCGACACGCAGACAAACCTTCCTTAAGAAGAACTACCCACCAGACGATCCACCTGCTGTCCCCGGATGCGCTGCGAGATGACCGCGGTGATGCCGTCGCCCTGCATGGTCACGCCATAGAGGGCGTCGGCGACTTCCATCGTGGGTTTCTGGTGCGTGATGATGATGAGCTGCGACCGGTCCCGCAGCATCTCGAACAGGCCGATCAGCCTGCGCAGGTTCGTGTCGTCGAGAGCGGCCTCCACCTCGTCCATGATGTAGAACGGCGACGGGCGGGCCCGGAATATGGCGACCAGCATCGCCACCGCCGTCAGCGCCTTCTCACCGCCGGACAGCAAAGACAACCGGGTTACCTTCTTGCCGGGGGGACGTGCCTCGACCTCGATTCCGGTGGTGAGCATGTCGTCCGGTTGAGTCAGCCGCAGCCGGCCTTCCCCGCCGGGGAACAGCGCCGTGAACACCGTTTGGAATTCGCGTTCGACGTCGACGAACGCGTCGCTGAACACCTGCAGGATGCGGGAGTCGACCTCGGCGACAACGTCCAGCAGATCCTTGCGGGCCGCCTTGACGTCTTCGAGCTGGGTGGACAGGAAGTTGTAGCGCTCTTCCAGCGCGGCAAACTCCTCCAGAGCCAGTGGGTTGACCCGGCCCAGCTCGGCCAGCTCACGCTCGGCGCGCTTGGCCCGCCGCTCCTGGGTGGTGCGGTCGAACGGCATCGGTGCGGGCGCGACCACCTGCTCGCCGCGCTCGCGGGCCTGCTCGAATTCGGCCATCTCGAGGTCACTGGGTGGCAGCGGAACCTGCGGCCCGTACTCGGCGACCAGATCGGCCGGCGCCATGCCGAATTGCTCGAGCACCATCTGCTCGAGCTGCTCGATGCGCAGCGCGGCCTGCGCGTTGGCCACCTCGTCGCGATGCAGCGAACTGGTCAGCGCGGTCACCCTGGTGCTCAGCGTGTTCGTCTCGTCGCGTACGGCAGCCATCGCCGCCGACCGTTGTTGGCGCTCGGCGGCCAACTCGTCGCGAAGTCGCGAGGCGGCGTCGACCACGCGGTTCAATCGCGACGCCAGCAGCCGTCCGGAGTCGGCAACCGTCGCGGCCACCGCCGCCGCGCGCAGCCGGGCGGCGCGCGCCTGCTCTGCGCGGATCCGCGCCTCGCGTTCGGCCGCGGCTGCGCGGCGCAGCGAATCGGCCCGCCCGCGCACTGCATTGGCGCGTTCCTCTGCGGTCCGCACCGCCAGCCTGGCCTCCACTTCGATACTGCGAGCCGATTCCGCGGCAGCGGCGATCGCCTGACGATCGATGGGCTCAGCGGCGTCCACCTGCTGGGTCTCCTGCGCGTTGCGCAGCCGCGTCTCGAGTTCGGAAACCTCGTCCAGCGTCTGCGCCCGGCCGGCTTCCAGCTGTTCGCGCTGCTGCACCAGCCTGTTCCACTCCTCGTCGGCCCCACGCGCATCCTGTCCCAGCCTGCCCAGCTGGTCATACATCGCCGAGATCGCCGTGTCGGATTCGTTGAGCGCGGCCAACGCCTGCTCTGCCGAGTCCTGACGGGCGGCTTGCTCGGTCAGTGCGCCCGACAGCGCCGCGCTCAGCTGCGCCACCTGCGCTTCGGCGGCGGCCAGTTCCGCCCGCGCCTTGTCGATCTCGGAGGTGAGCTCCAAGGTGGACAGCTTGCGGTCGGAACCGCCGCTTACCCAGCCCGCGCCCACGAGGTCACCGTCCAGGGTGACCGCGCGCAATCGCGGCCGCGCCGCCACCAGATCCAGCGCCTCGGCCAGATCGTCGACCACCGCGACGTCGGAAAGCATCGCGACCAGGGCACCGCGCAGCCACGACGGCGCCTCGACCAGGTCCAGCGCCCACACGCCACTGCCGGGAAGTTCAGCCCGCACGGTTTCGTCGGGAGCGGGCCAATCGCTGACGACCAGGGCCGCGCGTCCGCCGTCGGCTTGCTTGAGCGCATTGACGGCGGCGCGCGCCGAACCCAGGCTGTCGGCGGCCAACGCGTCGGCGGCCGACCCGAGCACGGCCGCCAGCGCCGCCTCGTAACCCGACCGCACCTTCACCAGCTGGGCCAGTGACCCTAAAAGCCCTGTGCCACTGTGGTTTCGGGCCAGCCAAGCGGCGCCGTCCTTGCGCTCCAGGCCCACCGATAGGGCATCGATACGGGCCCGCAGCGATGCCACCTCGCGTTCGGCGCTGCGCTCGGCCGCCTGCAGCTCGGCAACGCGTTCGTCGGCCAGCCGCAACGCGGCCACCGTCCGCTCGTGCTGCTCATCCAGGCCAACCTCGCCCTGATCCAGTTGACCGACCCGGCCCTGCACATTTTCGAACTCCGCACGGGTGTGCTGAGCGCGCGCGGCGGCGTCCTCGATCCGCTCAGACAACCGCGCGACGCTGTCATCGATCGATTCGACGCGCGCCCGCATCGTCTCCACCTGCCCGGCCAGCCGGGCCAGCCCCTCACGCCGGTCCGCCTCGGCGCGGACCGCCGCCAGATGCGCCCGGTCGGCCTCGGTCGCTTGGCGGTCGCGCTCGGCCAGTTCGGCCCGGGCGGCGTCCAGCTGGGCACGCGCGGCCGCCAGCTCGGCGAGCAGCTGCTGCTCGGCGACGGCTACCTGCTCGGCCTCTGCTTCCAGCGCGTCCGGGTCGGTGTCGCTGGGTGCAGCCGGCTCAACATCGAGATGGTGGGCGCGTTCGGTGGCGATACGCACGGTGGCGCCCACCCGCTCGGCCAGGGCGGACAGGCCGAACCAGGTGTGCTGGATCGACTCGCCGCGGCTGGTGAGTTCGGCCAGCGCCGCCTCGTGCGCAGCCAGCTCCTCGGCTGCCACCGAAAGCCGGGCCGCGGCCTCGTCATGCTCACGGCGCATGGCGGATTCGGCCTCGAAGATCGCTTCCCGCTCCGTACGTCGGCTCACCAGGTCGTCGGCGGCCAGCCGCAGCCGGGCATCGCGCAAGTCTGCCTGGATGGTCTGCGCTCGCCGGGCCACCTCGGCCTGACGTCCCAGCGGTTTGAGCTGGCGGCGCAGCTCGGTGGTCAGATCGGTGAGCCGGGCCAGGTTCGCCGACATGGAGTCGAGTTTGCGCAGGGCCTTTTCCTTGCGCTTGCGGTGCTTGAGCACCCCGGCCGCTTCTTCGATGAACGCGCGGCGGTCCTCGGGCCGCGACTGCAGGATCTCATCGAGTTTGCCCTGGCCGACGATGACATGCATCTCGCGGCCGATGCCGGAGTCGCTGAGCAGCTCCTGGACATCCATCAAACGGCAACTGCTGCCGTTGATTTCGTATTCGCTGGCACCGTCGCGGAACATACGCCGGGTGATCGACACCTCGGAATACTCGATCGGCAGTGCGTTGTCGGAGTTGTCGATGGTGACGGTGACCTCGGCGCGGCCCAGCGGCGCGCGCGATGAGGTGCCGGCGAAGATGACGTCTTCCATCTTGCCGCCGCGCAGGGTCTTCGCCCCCTGCTCCCCCATCACCCACGCCAGCGCGTCGACCACGTTGGATTTGCCGGACCCATTGGGGCCGACGACGGCGGTGATGCCGGGCTCGAAACGCAGAGTCGTCGGCGCCGCGAAGGATTTGAAACCCTTCAGCGTCAGACTCTTGAGGTACACGAGGGGCCAGATTACCGCTGGACCAAATGGCGGTGACCCGGCGCGCCCGGCTTTGGCGCGCTCGCGATCACCGCTCCACGAATCCGCTGAACTGTTCGGTGGGCTCCGACCAGTTGGCGACAACGTTGTCCACCCGGCCCGGAGTGCCGCCGCCCCGCAGCAATTCCAGCAGTTTCTCGCCGGCCTCACGCGGCCCGTTGGCTACCACCAGCACGCGGCCATCGGCTTGATTGGCCGCGTAGCCGGTGAGCCCCTGCTCGAGCGCGCGGCAGCGCGTCCACCAGCGGAAGCCGACTCCCTGCACCTGCCCGTGTACCCATGCGGTCAGCCGCACGTCAGACATCGGCGACCTCGAAATTCACGGTGGTACCCGACTTCAGCGTGCGTCCGACCGTGCACACCAGGTCGATCGCCCGCTCGACGACCACGCGCAGCCGCTCTTTCTCGTCGTCGCTCATGCCGGACAGGTCAAGCTCCAGTCTCTCCTCGAGCAACGGATAGCGCTCCTGGTCGCGGTCGGCCGCGCCGGACACCCGGACCACGGCTTTGTAGTCGTCGCCGAGCCGACGTGCCAGTGGCTGGTCACTGGACATGCCGCTGCACGCGGCGAGCGCGATCTTGAGCAGCTCGCCAGGGGTGAACACGCCCTCGACATCCTCAGAACCCACGAATACCTGCGCTCCACGCGAGCTGTATCCGGTGTAGCGGCGGGTGCCGGTGCGTTCCACCCAGAGTTGCGTCATGGCTTCTTTCTTACGTTAGGGCCCATATCGGGTGTGAATCCTGGGCGCAGACCGCTCGGCGTTTCTTCACCATGAGCTCACAGTGGAAGCCGTCAGCGCACACGCGATCGCCGAGGTGGCGGCTGACACTTCGGACAGTAGAACGACGAGCGGTTCATAAACTTTTCCCGGCGCATCACTGCGCCACAGCGCCGGCAGTTTTCGCCCTCGCGGCCATAGGCGTCCAGCGATCGGTCGAAGTAACCCGACTCGCCGTTGACATTGACATACAGCGAATCGAATGACGTGCCGCCCTTGGCCAGCGCTTCGCGCATCACTTCGGCCGCGGCGTCCAGGACCGCCGCCAGCTGCTTGCGGGTCAGCGTGGCGGCCACCCGCGCACCGTTCACCTTGGCCCGCCACAGCGCTTCGTCGGCGTAGATGTTGCCGATCCCGGACACCACCTGCTGATCCAGTAGCTGGCGTTTGAGTTCGGAATGCTTGCGCCGCAACAGAGTAACCACCGCGTCGGCGTCAAAGCTCGGGTCGAGAGGATCACGCGCCAGGTGTGCGACCGGCACCGGCACCACACTGCCGTCGACGGTCGTGAGGTCCGCCAGCAGCCAGCCGCCGAAGGTCCGCTGGTCGGCGAAGCTCAGCACGGTCCCGTCGTCCAGCAGTGCCGAGATCCGGACGTGTTCGGCCCGCGGGACGGTGCCCAGCAACATCTGCCCGCTCATACCCAGGTGCACCACCAGCGCCTCACCGGAATCCAGCGTCAGCCACAGGTACTTGCCGCGGCGATCGGTTCCGGTGATCCGCACACCCAGCAGCCGCGCGGTCAGGTCGGCGGGGCCGGCTTCGTGGCGGCGCACGGCCCGCGGATGGTGTACCCGAACGGCCGTGATCGTTTTGCCCAGCACATGGGCTTGCAATCCGCGGCGCACCACCTCGACTTCGGGCAGCTCAGGCATCTAGTGATGATCGCAAGCGCGGCGAAGCCGGGCGAAGCGGGTCATCACCATCGACCCGTGATGATCGCAAGCGCGGCGAAGCCGGGCGAAGCGGGTCATCACCTAAACCGAGTGAGCTAAACGGAGGTTTTGCCGGCTACGGCGCTGTCGAGCGCGTTCCAGGCGGCCGCCGCGGCCTTCTGCTCGGCTTCTTTCTTGGAGCGACCCACCCCAGAGCCGTACTCGGTGTCCATCACGACGACTACCGCGGTGAATTCCTTGTCGTGATCCGGGCCGGTGGAACTGACCTGGTACGTCGGCGGGCCCAGCCCGCGTGAGGCGGTCAGCTCCTGCAGGCTGGTCTTCCAGTCCAGGCCGGCGCCCAACGTGGGGGCGGCGTCGAGCAACGGTCCGAACAGGCGCAGGATCACCTCGCGCGCGGTGTCGATACCGTGCTGCAGATAGATGGCGCCCAGCAGCGATTCCATCCCGTCAGCCAGGATGCTGGACTTGTCGGCTCCGCCGGTGTTGGCCTCGCCGCGGCCCAACAGCACGTGCACGCCAAGGCCCCCTTCGGGCAAGCTGCGCGCGACATCGGCGAGCGCCTGGGTGTTGACCACGCTGGCCCGAAGTTTGGCCAAGTCGCCTTCGGAACGCTCGGGATGGCGGTGAAAGAGCTCATCGGTGATGGTGAGCCCGAGCACGGCGTCGCCGAGAAACTCCAACCGCTCGTTGGTGGGCAGTCCGCCGTTTTCGTAGGCGTAGCTGCGGTGCGTCAACGCCAGGGTCAGCAGCTCCTCGGGCAACTCGACACCGAGCGCGTCTAGCAGCGGCTGTCGTGACGGGGTCACCGTTGAGCCTCGGGCTTGTCCGGGGTGATCATTCCGGCCAGCTTGGCCCACCTGGGGTCGATCTGTTCATGGCGGTGACCAGGTTCGCTGGCCAGCGCGATCCCGCATTGCGGGCATAGTCCCGGGCAGTCGGGCCGGCACACCGGCGAGAACGGCAGTTCGAGGCCGACGGCGTCGACGATCGGCTGCTCGAGGTCGATCCGATCGTCCACGACGTGCCCGACCTCGTCTTCCTCTGTAGTCGCCTCGGTGGCACTGTGCGGGTAGGCGAACAGTTCGGTCAAGCCGACCTGCACGCGCCCCTGGATCGGGTTCAGGCAGCGGGAACACTCACCGGTGGTGGGCGCGGCCACCGTTCCGGTCACCAACACCCCCTCGGAGACCGATTCCACCCTCAGATCCAGGTCCAGCGGAGCGCCCTGTTCGATCGCGATCAGCTCCACACCGATGCGCGAGGGACTGTTCACCGTGTCCTGCACGGTGAACATCGCTCCTGGCCGTCGCCCCAACCGTGCGATGTCGAGCACCATCGGCTTAGCCAGAGGATTCAGAGGGCGACGTGATGTCTGAACTCGCTGCCTCGCCATAGGGGAAATCCTACGGCGCGCGGCGTGAAGTTCTAGGGGTCCGTTCACCCGCGCGTAATCATCGCGCGAAGTGCACGCCGTTAGCGTGTCGCGTAGTCGTGAGTGCCGGCGGCGGTGCGAAGTTGGTGACGCCCACGCCCGACCGAGCGGAGCGTGCCGTTGAGGAATTCCTCGAACTCCGCGAGCTTGTTGTCGACGTAAATGTCGCATTCGCCGCGCAGCCGGTCGGCTTCGGCGTGTGCGGTGTCGATGAGGCGGGTGGATTCGGCATTGGCCGCCTGCACCACCTCATTTTGCGAGACCAGGCGCTGTTGCTCTTTGATGCCTTCCTGCACGGCCTTCTCGTAGGAGATGTTGCCGTTCTCGATGAGCCGGTCGCATTCCGTCTTGGCCCTGCTGACGCTGGCTTCGTACTCCCGTTTGGCCGAGGCCGCGATGCGCATCGCCTCCTCGCGCGCCTCGCCGACCATCCGCTCGCTGTGCTGGCGCGCCTCGCTCACCATCCGATCGGCCTGAGCTTTCGCGTCCGAGAGGATCCGGTCGGCCTCCGCACGGGCGTGGTTGAGCATCGAGTCGGATTCGGTGGTCGCCGAGGCCACCATGGAGTCGGCGTGGGTCTTAGCGTCGTGCAGCATCGAATCGCGCGCGTCTAGCACGTCCTGGGCGTCGTCGAGTTCGCCGGGGATCGCGTCTTTGATGTCGTCGATCAGTTCCAGCACATCACCGCGGGGCACGACGCAGCCCGCGGTCATCGGCACGCCACGGGCCTCTTCGACAATGGCGCCCAATTCGTCCAGCGCTTCAAAGACTCGGTACACGGCCATACCCTCCTGGCATCGTTTTGTTGTTACCAGTGTGCCTGGTGTTACATCTGTGACGACGGTGCCGGCGCCGGTGTGTCGGGCCCAATTTCATGCTTCGCCGTTCTCTTGCTGCCAGCGTATCGCCGGGACGGCCCCCAGGCGCGGCCGAAGCATGGGGCCGCTGACGGTATGCTGGGCGCGGTGACGGGGCGGGCGAGCAACGATAAAAGGTGAAATGACAACCACGCCCACGCTCTATATTTTCCCGCACGCCGGGGGGGACGCGAAATTCTACGTTCCATTCGCCAAAGAGTTCTCCGCCGATCTGAAGCGAATCGCCGTCCACTATCCCGGCCAGCGCGATGGCGCCGGCCTGCCCCCGCTGGCGAGCATTCCCGCCCTGGCCGATGACATTTTCGCGATGATGAAGCCGTCGAGCCGGACCGAAGAGCCGTACGCGTTCTTCGGTCACAGCATGGGCGGACTGCTCGCTTTCGAGGTGGCCTTGCGATTCCAAAAAGCAGGCCATCGGGTCGTCGCTCTCTTCCTCTCGGCGTGTTCGGCCCCGGGGCATATCCGCTACAAACAGATTCAGGGCATGACGGATCGCGAAATGCTGAACCTGGTTGCGCAAATGACGGGGACCAACCCTGAGTTTTTCGAGGACGAGGAATTTCTGGTAGGGGTGCTGCCCACCTTGCGCGCGGCCCGTGCCATCGCCGGCTATAACTGTCCCCCGGAGACACGGGTGTCTTGCCCGATTTACGCATTCATCGGGGACAAGGATTGGATTGCCACCCCCGAAGACATGGAGCCGTGGCGCGAGCGAACGACTTCGGAGTTTCGGCTTCAGCTATTTCCCGGAGATCATTTCTACCTCAGTAACCATTTGCCAGAGCTGGTCGGTGAGATACAGGACCGAACACTCGAATGGAGCGATCAGGCTTAGCTGCGGCCAAAATCCGGCCCTACAACCGGCGGAGCCGAACGCACTGTGCGCGATACCGGCGGTGCGGTGCTGCAAATTCGCCACGCCGTGAGCCCCAGCAGCGCAGCCCGGCGCGTCCCGGCTGAGCCCTCAGGCCGCCCGTCCGGCCATGGGAAGGTGGCCCTTATGTACGTGGGCCGGCACCCCCGCGAGACGTGTTAGTGTCGTCACAACGGGACGCTGGTCCCAAAACAACTGGCGCACCGTGCCAGAAAATACGGCTCAACTCTCACATGACTGAACATCCGTCACTGATGTATCAAAAGTCACAACAACCACACAGGACAGCCCGGGCGAGGACCTTAGTCGCAGGTGAGAGGGCCAGAAGGTGTGTCGATGACATTGGCGATGGCTGTGGGTAGCGTGTGTATTTTCCAAATACTGCACGCGCCCGTCACCAGAGGTGCTTACCTTATTTATAGGGCCTAGTAGTACGGGGAAACGGGGATAGTCTTAGGGGCGATCAACTGGCGGAACGCAGGCGTGCTGCGGTAGAGATGGCTGCGTAGTCGTCAGAGCGGCCTGGTCAGCTCAGACCAGCAGGTTGCAGAGGGCGAGGAAGTCCTCTGCGCGATCCAACCGGCGGCCCACCGGGGACGAATCATTAGATAACTGCAGGCAGTCGAATAGGAGCGTAACGCGATGCCGGTGACGGATCCTTCCCTCCCAGCTTTGCTGCGGGAGCGGGCCGAACAGCAAGCGGACGCCACCGCGTACACGTACATTGACTACGGATTGGACCCTAAGGGGTTTGCTGAGACGTTGACGTGGGCACAGATCTACGGTCGCGCTTGCATTATCGCTGAGGAACTTAAGCTATGCGGCTCGCCGGGTGATCGGGTGGCGATTTTGGCGCCGCAGGGTCTGGAATACGTCATCGCTTTCCTGGGCGCGCTGCAAGCAGGATTCATTGCGGTCCCACTCTCGACGCCGCAATATGGAATTCACGACGATCGCGTTTCCGCGGTGCTGCGGGATTCGCAGCCGGTCGCCATTTTGACGACTTCTTCGGTGGTCGGCGACGTAACGAAATACGCATGTGCACAGAACGGGCAGCCCGCCCCGTTCGTCATTGAAGTCGATCTGCTCGACCTGGACTCGCCTCGCGACCTTCCGGCCTTCCCGCAGCTGTCCACCGGCGCCGCTTATCTGCAATACACGTCCGGATCGACCCGGACACCGGCCGGCGTCATTGTGTCGCACAAGAACGTCGTCGCCAATGTGACGCAGAGTCTCTACGGCTATTTCGGGGATCCGGCAAAGACTCCGAGCGGGACGGTGGTGTCCTGGCTGCCTTTGTTCCACGACATGGGTTTGATTCTCGGAATTTGCGCCCCCCTGGTCGCCGGGCGCAGCGCGATACTGCTGAGCCCCATGTCATTTCTGCGCCGCCCGGCCTGCTGGATGCAACTGCTCGCCACCAGTGGAAGTTGCTTTTCCGCCGCACCCAATTTCGCCTTCGAATTGGCGGTGCGACGCACCTCCGACGAGGACATGGCCGGGCTCGACCTGGGCGACGTCGAGGGCATCGTCAGCGGCAGTGAACGCATCCACGTCGCAACGGTGAAGCGTTTCACCGAGCGTTTCGCTCCCTACAACCTCAGGCCCACCGCGGTACGACCCTCCTACGGGCTGGCCGAAGCGACCCTGTACGTGGCGGCGCCCGAAGCCGGCACGGTCCCCAAGACGGTCCGGTTCGACTACGAGCACTTGACCGCTGGAGAGGCCAGGCCCTGCGGAACCGAGCGTTCGGTCGGTACTGAACTCATCAGCTATGGCTCACCGGATCCGTCAGCGGTGCGAATCGTCAACCCCGAGACCATGGTCGAGAATCCGCCCGGCAAGGTCGGCGAGATCTGGGCGCACGGCGATCACGTGGCCATGGGTTATTGGCGCAAGCCGGAGCAGACCGCACGCGTTTTCGACGCCAAGCTGGTCAATCCCGCGCCGGGAACCCCGGAGGGACCATGGCTGCGGACCGGAGATCTGGGCGTCATGTCCAACGGCGAGCTGTTCATCATGGGCCGGATCAAAGACCTGCTCATCGTGGACGGGCGCAACCATTACCCCGACGACATCGAGGCCACTATCCAGGAGATCACCGGTGGCCGGGTCGCGGCCATCGCGGTGCCCGACGACATCACCGAACAACTGGTGGCCATCATCGAACTCAAGCGGCGCGGGGCTTCCGCTGAGGAGGCCATGCTCAAACTGCGCTCGGTGAAGCGCGAGGTCACCTCGGCGATATCGAAGTCGCACAGTCTGCGCGTGGCCGACCTCGTCCTGGTGTCCCCCGGTTCGATTCCCATAACCACCAGCGGCAAGGTTCGGCGTTCGGCATGCGTCGAGCGCTACCGAAGCGATGGATTCAAGCGGCTGGATGTGACCGTATGACGGCGAGCGTTCGTGGCGAATCCGACCTACGCCACTGGCTCGTCGACTACCTGGTTACGAATATCGGCTGCACACCCGACGAGGTGGATCCCCATTTGTCGCTGGCCGACCTAGGCGTGAGTTCTCGTGACGCAGTGGTGCTTTCGGGTGAGCTGACGGAGTTGCTGGGCAGAACGGTATCCCCGATCGACTTCTGGGAGCACCCGACGATCAACGCCCTCGCCGCATACCTCACCTCCCCCGAGCCCGACCCAGAATCCGAAGCCGCGCAAAAGCGCCCGGCGCGGAACTCGCTCGACGAGCCGATCGCGGTCATCGGAATGGGGTGCCGGTTCCCGGGCGGGATAACCGGACCAGAAGCGTTGTGGGAGTTCGTTTGTGAACGCCGTTCCTCCATCGGGCAAGTCCCCGCGCAGCGGTGGGAGCCGTTCGAAAGCGTGTCGCCGGAGGTGGCCGCGACGCTGGCCCGCACCACCCGGTGGGGCTCCTTCCTGTCCGACATCGACGCTTTCGACGCAGAGTTTTTCGAGATCTCCCCCAGCGAGGCCGACAAGATGGACCCGCAGCAGCGCCTGCTGCTGGAAGTGGCCTGGGAAGCGTTGGAGCACGCCGGAATTGCGCCAAGCTCGCTGCGGCGCACGCAAACCGGTGTGTTCGCCGGTTCCTGCCTCAGTGAATACGGCGCCATCGCGTCCACGGATCTGTCGCAGGTGGACGGCTGGAGCAACACCGGCGGCGCCATGAGCATCATCGCCAACCGCCTGTCGTATTTCCTGGACCTGCGCGGCCCCTCGGTGGCGGTGGACACCGCATGCTCGTCCTCGTTGGTCGCGATCCATCTGGCCTGCCAGAGCCTGCGTACCGAGGACTCCAACCTGGCGATCGCGGCCGGTGTGAATTTGTTGTTGTCCCCGGCGGTGTTTCGCGGGTTCGATCAGGTTGGCGCGTTGTCACCGACGGGTCATTGCCGCGCCTTCGACGCGGCGGCCGACGGGTTCGTGCGCGGTGAGGGCGCCGGGGTGGTGGTGCTCAAGAGGTTGACCGATGCGCAGCGCGACGGCGACCGAGTGCTGGCCGTCATCTGCGGCTCGGCGGTCAACCAGGACGGTCGCTCCAATGGGCTGATGGCGCCCAATCCCGCGGCCCAGATGGCAGTGTTGCGTGCCGCCTACGCCAACGCCGGGATGCAGCCCAACGAGGTCGATTACGTCGAGGCCCACGGGACCGGAACCCTGTTGGGTGATCCCATCGAAGCGCGCGCGCTGGGCACCGTGCTGGGGCGCGGACGTTCCGAGGATGCTCCCCTGCTCATCGGCACCGTCAAGACCAACCTCGGCCATACCGAGGCGGCGGCCGGGATCGCCGGCTTCATCAAGACGGTGCTCGCTGTTCAGCGCGGCCAGATTCCGCCCAATCAGCGTTTCGAAAGCCCGAATCCGCACATCCCCTTTGCCGATCTGCGCATGAAAGTCGTTGCAGAACAACTGGAATGGCCGGAGACGGGGCATCCGCGCCGGGCCGGTGTCTCGTCGTTCGGATTCGGGGGCACCAACGCGCACGTGGTGATCGAGCAGGGCCAAGAGGTATCTGCGGCACCCGAGCCGGTAGCCGAACCCGCGGTGTCAACGCTGGTGGTTGCGGGCAAGACGCCGCAGCGAGTGGCCGCGACGGCGGCAGTGCTTGCCGATTGGATGGAGGGCGCCGGCGCCGACGTGTCGCTGGCCGACGTCGCCCACACGGTGAACCATCACCGTTCCCGGCAGGCCATGTTCGGGACGGTCGTGGCACGCGAGCGCGGCCAGGCGGTGGCCGGATTGCGGGCGCTGGCAGCCGGCCAGCACGCGCCCGGCGTGGTCAACCCTCAGGACAACCCGCCCGGGCCCGGAACGGTTTTCGTGTACTCCGGCCGCGGCTCGCAGTGGGCCGGCATGGGCCGCCAATTACTCGCTGACGAAATCGCTTTCGCCGCCGCGGTCGCCGAACTGGAACCGGTGTTCGTGGAAAACGCCGGCTTCTCGCTGCACGACGTCATCGCCGGCGGCACGGAATTGGTCGGCATCGAGCAGATCCAACTGGGCCTGATCGGCATGCAACTGGCACTGACCGGGCTGTGGCGCTCTTACGGCGTGCAGCCCGACGTGGTGATCGGCCACTCGATGGGTGAGGTCGCCGCGGCCGTGGTCGCCGGGGCGCTGACCCCGGCCGAGGGGTTACGGGTGACCGCTACCCGCTCGCGGCTGATGGGCCCGCTGTCCGGACAGGGCGGCATGGCGCTGCTGGAGCTCGATGCGGCCGCGACCGAGGCGCTGATCGCCGACTACCCGCAAGTCACGCTGGGCATCTACAACTCACCTCGCCAGACTGTGATCTCCGGACCCACCGAGCAGATCGACGAGCTGATCGCCCGGGTCCGCGCCACGGATCGGTTCGCCAGCCGGGTCAATATCGAAGTGGCCCCACACAATCCGGCCATGGATGCGCTGCAGCCCGCGATGCGCGCGGAGCTGGCCGATCTCGCCCCACGCACCCCGACCATTCCGATCATCTCGACGACGTACGAAAACCTGGACAGCACTGTGGTTTTCGATGCAGAGCACTGGGCAACCAATATGCGCAACCCGGTGCATTTCCAGCAGGCCATCACCGCCGCCGGAACCGACCATCACACCTTCATCGAGATCAGTGCACATCCACTGCTGACTCAGGCGGTGCTCGAGACGTTGCACACCGTGCAGCACGGAAGCAAGTACTCCTGCGTCGCCAGCCTGCAGCGTGACAATGACGACACCATCACCTTCCGCACCAATCTCAACACGGTCCGCACGTCACACCCGCCGCAGACGCCCCACCCGCCCGAGCCGCACCCACAGATCCCCACCACGCCCTGGCACCACACCCACCACTGGATCAATACCTCGTCCGTGGCACTGCAGCTGCCGTCGGGTCCGCAACAAAGTGGTTCAGCCCCAGGCACTCCCGGGCCTTCGGAGTATCTGGGTGGGGCGTTGGACGAGTGGTGCTACCAGCTGGACTGGCCCGCCAAACCGTTGGATGCCAAGCCGTTGGACACCGACACCGACACCGACACCGAAACCGCGACAGGCCGCTGGCTGGTCGTCGCCGACGCCGGCCTGGCTGCCGAACTGGGCCGGATCGCCAACGAGCAATGCCACGTCGCCGTGCTGGAATCGGTCCCGGACCGGGCCGCGCTGCTCGATGCGCTCGACGGTGTCGACCACGTCGTCTACGCACCGCCCGCGGGCCAGGCCCTCGATGTGGCACTGGCCTACCGGTTGTTCCACCAATTGCGCGCGCTCGCCGCGGCTCTGGCCGAAAAGCAGGCCGAAAAGCAGGCCGAAACCTCGGGTGCCGCGAAGCTGTTCGTCGTCAGCCGTAACGCCCAGCCGGTCGCCGAAGGCGACCGCGCCAACCCCGCCCACGGCGTGCTGTGGGGCCTGGGACGCACGCTTGCCCTGGAACACCCCGAGATCTGGGGCGGCATTGTCGATCTGGACGAGTCGGTGCCCGCCGAACTGGCGGCGCCGCAGCTGCTGAACGAAGTCGCCGGCAGCGACGGCGAAGACCAGGTCGTCTACCGCTGGGGCGTGCGGCACGTGGCACGGCTGCACCGCCGGGCCGTACCCGCAGATGCCCCGGTCCACCTCGATGCCGAGTCCAGCCAACTGGTCCTCGGTGCAACGGGCAACATCGGGCCGCATCTGATCCGCCAGCTCGCACAGATGGGCGCCAAGACCATCGTCGCGGCTTCCCGCAACCCCGGCGAACGGCTCCGGGAACTCACCGAAACCCTTGCCGCTCAAGGCACCAATCTCCTCACGGTGGCCGTCGATGCCACCGACGAGACCGCCATGGCTGCACTGTTCGACCGGTTCGGCGCCGACTTGCCGCGGCTGGAGGGCGTCTACCTCGCGGCCTTCGGCGGCGGCCCGGTCCTGCTCAGCGAAATGACCGACGACGACGTGCGCGCAATGTTCGCGCCCAAGCTCGACGCGGCCGCCATCGTGCATCGGTTGACGCTGAAGAAGCCGCTGCAACAATTCGTGTTGTTCTCCTCCATTTCCGGCCTCACCGGCTCGCGTTGGCTGGGGCACTACACCGCTACCAGCGGCTACCTGGACGCGCTGGCCTATGCGCGCCGCACGCTGGGGCTGGCGGCCACGACGGTCAATTGGGGATTGTGGAATTCCCTGGCCAACACCCAGGGCGACGGCAGCGTCAGCGTGGAATCCGGGCTGCGGCCGATGGACGACGAGCTGGCTATCGCTGCACTGCCCGTCGTGATGAGCCGCACTGCCGGGGTGCATTCCGTTGTGGTGGACGCGGATTGGCCGCTATTGGCCGAGGCGTACCGGACCCGCGGGTCGCTGCGCATCGTCGACGATCTGCTGCAGGCGGAGGCCTCACCGATCCCGGCCCGGGATTGGTCGCACCTGTCCCCGGCGGCGCTGCGCGAGGAATTCGAGAACGGGCTACGCGCCATCGTCGCGCGCGAGTTGCGGATTCCGGAGTCCGACCTGGAAACCGACCGGCCACTGGCCGAGCTGGGGCTCAACTCCTTGATGGCGATGGCGATTCGGCGCGAAGCCGAAATGTTCGTGGGCATGGAGCTCTCGGCGACCATGCTGTTCAACCACCCAACGGTCGCCACCCTGGCGGGCCATCTCGCGAAACTGATTGCGCCGCAAGAAGAAACCGAGATCGACCAAATCTCCAAGCTGTCCGCTTCTGCCGGCAGCACGCTGGACAGCTTGTTCGACCGCATCGAGTCTTCGTAATGCGAACCGTTTTCAGCCGCATTTCCGGCATGACGGCGCAGCAGCGCGCTGCCCTGACCGAAGAATTCAGCAAAGCCTCACGCACTACGCTGGCCGAGCCGGTGGCGGTGGTCGGTATCGGCTGCCGCTTTCCGGGCGACGTGACCGGCCCGGAGAGCTTCTGGGAGTTGCTGGTCGAGGGACGCAACGCGATCTCCGGGATTCCCGCCGACCGGTGGGATGCCGACGAGTACTACAGCCCAGACCCCTTGACACCTGGGCACATGACGACGAAGTGGGGCGGTTTCGTGCCCGACATCGCGGGATTCGACGCCGAGTTCTTCGGCATCACCCCGCGTGAGGCCGCATCCATGGACCCGCAGCAGCGGATGCTGCTCGAGGTTGCCTGGGAAGCGCTCGAACATGCCGGCATCCCAACGGATTCCCTGGCCGGCACGCGCACCGGCGTCATGATGGGCGTCTACTTCAGCGAGTACCAGTCCATGCTGGCGAGCAGCCGCGACAACGTCGACGCCTACACGGGCACCGGGAACTCACACAGCATCACCGCGGGACGCATCTCCTACATGCTGGGGCTGCGCGGCCCGGCGGCGGCCGTCGACACGGCATGCTCGTCATCGCTGACGGCAATCCACCTGGCCTGTCAGAGCCTGCGGTTGCGGGAAACCGACTTGGCGCTGGCCGGCGGGGTCAGCGTGACGCTGCGCCCCGAAACCCAAATCGCCATCTCCGCCTGGGGATTGCTGTCACCACAGGGCCGGTGTGCCACCTTCGATGCGTCCGCCGACGGCTTCGTGCGCGGCGAGGGCGCCGGAGTGGTGGTGCTCAAGCGGCTTACCGACGCGCTGCGTGACGGCGATCAGGTGCTGGCCGTGGTGCGCGGCTCGGCGGTCAACCAGGACGGGCGCTCCAACGGCATCACCGCACCCAACACCGCGGCCCAGTGCGACGTGATCGCCGACGCGCTGCGTTCGGCCGACGTCGCGCCCGAAAGCGTGCACTACGTCGAATCCCATGGCACCGGAACACAATTGGGCGACCCGATCGAATTCGAGGCGCTGGCCGCCACCTACGGCCGCGGCGACGGCTCGTGCGCGCTGGGCGCGGTCAAGACCAATATCGGTCATCTCGAGGCGGCGTCGGGGGTGGCCGGGTTCATCAAGGCGGTGCTGTCGGTGCAGCGCGGTCAAATCCCACCGAACCTGCACTTCTCGCAATGGAACCCGGCGATCGACGCGTCCTCGACACGCCTGTTCGTGCCGGTGGAAAACATTGCCTGGCCGTCGGATTCGGGTCCGCGCCGGGCGGCGGTGTCCTCCTTCGGGCTGGGTGGAACCAACGCGCATGCGATCATCGAGCAGGGCCCCGAGCTGACACCGGTGACCCCGGCCAACCCAGACACCGAGGTATCGACCCTGGTGGTGACGGGCAAGTCGGCGCAGCGGGTGGCCGCCACGGCCGACGTGCTGGCCGACTGGATGCAGGGCGCCGGGGCCGGCGTGGCACTGGCCGATGTCGCCCACACGCTCAACCATCACCGCGCCCGGCACGCCAAGTTCGGCGCCGTCGTCGCGCGCGATCGGGCCGATGCGATCGCCGGTCTGCGCGCCTTGGCCGCGGGCCAGCACGCCCCCGGCGTAATCAGCCCTCGCGACGGCTCACCGGGACCGGGAACGGTGTTCGTCTACTCCGGTCGCGGCTCGCAATGGGCCGGGATGGGCCGCAAATTGCTCACTGAAGAACCCGCCTTCGCCGCCGCGGTAGCCGAACTGGAACCGGTATTCGTCGAGCAGGCGGGCTTTTCGCTGCAGGACGTCCTGGCCAACGGCAAGGAACTCGTCGGCATCGAGCAGATCCAGCTCGGGTTGATCGGAATGCAGTTGGCGCTGACCGCGCTGTGGCGCTCCTACGGGGTGCACCCCGACGCGGTCATCGGTCACTCGATGGGCGAGGTGGCCGCGGCCGTGGTGGCCGGCGCGTTGACGCCCGCCCAGGGATTGCGGGTGACCGCCGTCCGGTCACGGCTGATGGCTCCGCAGTCCGGACAGGGCGGCATGGCGCTGCTCGGCCTCGACGTGCCCGCCACCGAGGCGCTGATCGCCGACCACCCGCAGGTGACGCTGGGTATCTACAACTCGCCGCGCCAAACGGTGATCTCCGGACCCACCGCGCAGATCGACGAGCTGATCGCGCAGGTGCGTGAGCAGAACCGATTCGCCAGCCGGGTCAATATCGAAGTGGCCCCGCACAATCCGGCAATGGATGCGCTGCAGCCCGCGATGCGCACTGAGCTGGCCGACCTGACGCCGCGCACCCCGACCATTCCGATCATCTCCACCACCTACGAAGACCTCCCCCAGACAACGGTTTTCGATGCCGAGCACTGGGCCACCAACATGCGCAACCCGGTGCGTTTCCAGCAGGCCGTCGCTGCGGCCGGCAGCGGCCCCGGCGGCTGTCACACGTTCATCGAAATCAGTGCCCACCCGCTGCTGACGCAGGCCATCAGCGACACGGTGGAAGACGCGCAGCCCGGCGCCAAGTACCTGGCCATCGGGACATTGCAACGCGACACCGACGACACCGTCACCTTCCGAGCCAATCTCGCTACGGTGTGCAGCACCCCGCCGCAGACACCGCATCCGGCCGAGCCGCACCCGCGGATCCCGGCCACGCCGTGGCGTCACACCCAACACTGGCTGGACCTTACGGCGACACGAGTGGCGGCGTCGGCGGACCACAACGGATTCCCGGTGCACCAGGGCACAGGCGGACCACTAGATGAGTGGTCGCATCGGGTGAGCTGGCCGGTCATCCCGCTGGCCGATGCCGAGATCGCCAGTGGGACAACCCGGCTGGTGATCGACGATGCGGCTCTGGCCGCCGAACTCGGCGCTCAGCTGCTCTCCGCCGACGCCGACGCAGCGCAATTGGCCGAAGCGCTCACCGGTGTCGATCAGGTGCTGTACGCACCACCGGTCCCGGGTGATCCGCTCGATCTACCGACCACCTATGAGCTGTTCCACCAGCTGCGTCGGGTGGCTGCGGTGCTGGCCGCACAACCCGTCGCGGCGAAACTGTTCGTGGTGACGCGCAACGCGCAGCCGATCGCCGAGGGCGACCACGCCAACCCCGCGCACGGAGCGCTGTGGGGCCTGGGGCGCACAGTGGCTCTCGAACACCCCGAAATCTGGGGTGGGGTCATCGATTTCGACGCGGCGGTGCCCGCCAGCGTGGTGGCCAAGCTGGTGCTGGCCGAAACAGCCGCCGTCGATGCCGACGACCAGGTGGTCTACCGGGCCGGCACCCGCCACGCGCCGCGGCTACGGCGTAGCTCTGTTCCCACCCAGGAGCCGGTGGATCTGGACTCCGACGCCAGCCAGCTGGTCATCGGCGCGACCGGCAATATCGGGCCGCACCTGATCAACCAACTCGCCCGGATGGGCGCCAAGACCATCGTTGCGGTCTCGCGCAACCCCGGCGAACGGCTGCGTGAACTCACCGAAACCCTTGCGGTGCAGGGAGTAGCGCTGATCCCGGTCGCCGCGGACGCCAGCGACGAAACGGCGATGAGCGCCCTGTTCGACCGGTTCGGCGCCGACCTGCCGCCGCTGGAAGGCATCTACCTGGCCGCGTTCGCCGGACAACCGGTCCTGCTCGCCGAGATGACCGACGACGACGTGCGGGACATGTTCGCACCCAAACTCGACGCCGCGGCGGTGCTGCACCGGCTGTCGCTCACGACTCCGGTGCGCCATTTCGTGTTGTTCTCCTCCATCTCCGGCCTGACCGGATCACGGTGGTTGGCCCATTACACCGCGACCAGCGGCTACCTCGACGCGCTGGCATACGCGCGCCGGGTGATGGGGCTACCGGCCACCACCGTCAACTGGGGACTGTGGAAGTCCCTGGCCGAGGCCGAACACGACGCCAGCCAGGTGAGCGTGGGCTCGGGTCTGCTGCCGATGGACGATGGGGTGGCCATCGGCGCGCTGCCGTACGTGATGAGCCCGGCCACCGGAGCGCATTCGGTTGTGGTGGCTGCGGATTGGCCGCTGCTGGCGGCTGCGTACCGCACCCGCGGGGCACTGCACATCGTCGACGACCTGCTGCCGGTGCCCGGTGAAACGGCACTGCCGGAAAGCGAATTCCGCATCGCGCTGCGCAAGTGCCAACCCGAGCGTCGCCACGACATGCTGCTCGACCAGGTGGCGCTGCTGGCCGCCAAGGTGATGGGGCTACCACCCGCCGAGTCGTTGGATCCTTCGACGGGATTCTTCCAACTCGGGATGGACTCTCTGATGAGCGTGACACTGCAGCGGGCGCTGTCCGACAGCCTCGGCGAATTCCTGCCCGCCTCTGTGGTTTTCGACTATCCAACCGTGTACAGCCTCACCGACTATCTGGCCACGGTCCTGCCGGAACTGGTCGAGCTGGACGAGGAACCGGTCGCTGATGCGTACGAAGACCTCACCGAAGACGAACTTCTGCAACAACTTTCGGAAAGGCTGAGCTAGGCGCGATGACGGCCGCGACACCAGATCGCCGGGCTATTATCGCCGAGGCGTTGCACAAGATTGACGATCTCACCGCACGGTTGGCGATCGCCGAGAAGGCCGGCACCGAGCCGATCGCGGTCGTCGGCATGGGCTGCCGGCTGCCTGGCGGGGTGAACAACCCGAACGAGTTCTGGGATTTGTTGCGCGACGGGCGAAGCGGCATCGTCCGGGTTCCCGCCGAACGCTGGGACGCCGACGCTCTCTACACCGAGGATCACACCGTCCCGGGAACGATCTGCAACCGCGAGGGCGGCTTCCTCACCAGCTGGCAGCCCGACGAATTCGACGCCGAATACTTCTCCATCACCCCGCGTGAGGCCGCGGCGATGGACCCGCAACAGCGGCTGTTCCTCGAGGTCGCCCTGGAGGCGCTGGAAAACGCGGGCATCGCCCCCCATACCATCCGCGGTACCCAGACCTCCGTGTTCGTCGGCGTCACCGCCTACGACTACATGCTCACCATGTCCGGCTCGGTAAGACCTGAGGACCTCGACGCCTACGTTCTGACCGGCAACGCGGCGAACTTCGCCGCCGGGCGGATGGCGTATCTGCTCGGGGCACGTGGCCCCGCAGTGGTTCTCGACACGGCATGTTCGTCGTCGCTGGTTGCCATCCACCTCGCCTGCCAGAGCCTGCGCTGGCGCGAAAGCGACACGGCACTGGTAGGTGGCACCAACCTGTTGCTCAGCCCGGGCACCAGCATCGCGTGCTCGCGCTGGGGAATGTTGTCGCCGGAAGGGCAGTGCAAGACCTTCGACGCGTCCGCTGACGGGTATGTGCGCAGCGAAGGCTGCGGCGTCGTAGTGCTCAAGCGGTTGTCCGACGCACAGCGCGACGGCAACCCGATCCTGGCGGTGGTGCGCGGTTCGGCGGTCAATCAGGACGGCGCCAGCAGCGGGGTGACCGTACCCAACGGTCCGGCTCAGCAGGCGCTGTTGCGCCAGGCGCTTACGTCGGCCAAATTGCAGCCGGCCGATATCGACTACATCGAAGCGCATGGCACCGGCACTCCGCTCGGCGATCCGATCGAGCTCGATTCGCTGAGCAAGGTTTTCGACGATCGCGGCGGTGGCCGGCCGTTGGTGCTGGGATCGGTGAAGACCAACCTCGGACACCTGGAGGCCGCGGCGGGCATCGCCGGCTTCATGAAAACCGTGCTGGCCCTGGGCCATCGGCACATCCCCCGCCACCTCAACTTCGAGACCCTGACGCCACACGCCAGCGAGGCCGTCGCCCGGCTGACCATCGCGTCGGAAGGCATGGAATGGCCGGACAATGATCGGCCCCGCCGGGCGGGTGTGTCGTCGTTCGGCGTCAGCGGGACCAACGCGCATGTGGTCATCGAGCAGGCGCCGGATTCACCGGTGCCGCAACCGGTTTCGCCTCCCCCCGTGTCGACGCTGGTGGTCTCCGGCAAGACTGCGCAGCGGGTGGCCGCAACGGCCGCCGTGCTGGCCGACTGGATGGCGGGCCCCGGCGCCGAAATCCCGCTGGCCGACGTCGCACACACGCTTAACCATCACCGGCCCCGGCATCCCAAGTTCGCCACGGTGGTGGCCCGCGAGCGCACGCAGGCGGTGACCGGATTGCGGGCACTGGCATCCGGCCAGCCGGGGCCCGGCACAGTCGGCTGTAACGAAGCCCCTGCTGGTCCGGGCACGGTCTTCTTGTATTCCGGCCAGGGCTCGCAATGGGTGGGCATGGGCCGGCGGCTACTGGCCGAGGAGCCCGCATTCGCTGCGGCGATCGCCGAACTCGAGCCAGATTTCGTTGCGCAGGCGGGTTTTTCGCTGCAGGAAACCCTGACCGATAGCCACGAGGTGGTGGGCATCGAGCGGATCCAGCCGGTGCTGGTCGCGATCCAGCTCGCACTGACCGCACTCTGGCGCCACTACGGGGTCACCCCCGACACGGTGATCGGGCACTCGATGGGCGAAGTGTCGGCGGCCGTAGTCGCCGGCGCGCTTACCCCGGCCGAGGGACTCAAGGTGATCGCCACCCGGTCGCGGCTGATGGCCCAGTTGTCCGGTCAGGGCGCCATGGCGCTGCTGGAACTCGACGCCGGCGCGGTCCAAGCGCTGATCACTGAGTATCCACAGCTCACCCTGGCCGTACACGCCTCGCCGCGGCAATCGGTGATCGCCGGTCCCCCCGAGCAGGTGGACGCGGTCATCGAGAAGGTCGCCGCCCAGGACCTGCTGGCCCGGCGCATCGAGGTCGACGTCGCCTCGCACCACCCGATCATCGACCCGGTACTGCCGCAATTGCGTTCCGCGCTGGCCGACTTGGCGCCGAAGCCGCCGGCCATCCCGATGCTCACCACCGTCTATGACGGCACGGCGCCGCTGCTCGACGCCGACTACTGGGCGGCCAATCTGCGCAACCCGGTGCGCTTCCACCAGGCTGTGAGCGCCGCTGCGGAAAACCACCACACCTTCATCGAGATCAGCCCCCATCCCCTGCTCACTTACGCCATCACCGACACCCTCGGCGACACCGGCGCACACGTGGGCGGCACCCTGCAGCGCGACACCGACGACACCGTCACCTTCCACACCAACCTCAACGCCACCCATACCACCCGGCCACCCGACACGCCGCATCCGCCGGAGCCGCATCCGCAGCTGCCCAACACGCCGTGGCAACACACCCGGCACTGGATCAAAACCGGTTCCGGCGCACCGCATTCGGCGCACGCCCACCCGCTGCTCGGCATCGGTGTGCACGACCCGACCAACGGCACCCGGGTGTGGCAGTGCGAGGTCAGCCCCGACCTGCTGTGGCTCGGCGACCATTGCGTCGACGACACGTGCGTGCTGCCCGGGGCGGCTTACGCGGACATCGCCCTGGCGGCAGCGGCGGACGCGTTCGGGACCCAGACACCGTGGATGATCGGCGAGCTCACCCTCGACCAGCTGATGCATGTCACTCCAGGCACGCTGATCGTCACCACCCTCACCGGCGACGACCGCCGGTGCCGAATCGAAATCCGCACCCGCAGTGCTCCTTCCAGCTGGATCAAGCACGCCACGGCGACGCTGCTGCCGGTGACGCCGTCCACGCGCGGTGCCGTGGATCCCGACGCGGGCCAGGGCGCGGCCGGATTAGACTCCGACGACCTGTATCAGCGGCTGCGCGACGCCGGCCAACAACACGGACCGGCGTTTCGCGGCATCGTCGGACTCGAGGTCGCGGCGTCGGGCGCAGCCCACGCCCAGGTGCGGCTGCCAGCGGCGGCCAAAGCCGGTTCCCGCAAGTTCGTGCTGCACCCGGTCATGATGGACATCGCGCTGCAGACGCTGGGCGCCACCCAGCTGGCAACGGATTTGGCGGCCGGCGGAGCCGGCCAGCGCGCGACAGTGCTTCCGGTGCGTTTCGCGGGCGTGCGCGTGCATGGCGACGTGGTCGACGGGGCACGTGCGGTCGGCTCGCTTACCCCCACCGACAATCCGGATCGGCTGGTCGGTCAGGTGGTGCTGTTCGATGCGGACGGCCGGAAGCTGCTGGAGATCGACGAAGTCGAGATGGCGGTGCTGCAATCACGCGGCGGTGCAAGCGAACTCATGAACCGCTTGTTCACCCTGGAGTGGGAGCCGGCGTTATTGCAGAAGCCGGCCAGCGAGGTCGGCGCGCTGCTGCTGGTCGCCGACGGTGCCCCCGGCGATTCGCTGCTGACCTCCCTGCGCGATCGGATCGGCAAGTGCGACCTGGTTTCCGGCAGCGACGCGGATGCGATCCGGGACGCGATCAGCCGGCGCGACACGCAATGGGACGGCGTCGTCATGGTCCACCCGACCCGGGCAGCCGACGAATCCGCGCCCGCCGAAACCCAATTGGAGCTGGCTCGCCAACGCACGCTGCGAATTGTCGACGTCGTCAGGGCCGTGTCGAGGGTGGGGGCGCGCAACAGCCCGCGCTTGTGGATCGTCACGCACGGGGCCCAGCAGTTGGACTCCGGCGACTCGGTGACGTTGCCGCAGGCGCAGCTTCGCGGCATCGCGCGGGTGCTGACATTCGAGCACCCCGAGCTCAAGACGACGATCGTCGACTTGGACGCAGAGGCAGATCCCGATGGCGCGGTTTCAGGTCTGGTCGAGGAGTTACTGGCCGGCGCCGACGACGACGAGGTGGCACTGCGCGGCGGGCAACGCTACGTGAGGCGGCTGGTTGCCGCCCCGACCGTTGCCGGCGAGCTGGCCAGCGAAGACCGCAACATCACCGTAGATGTCGACGCCGGCGCTGCCTTCGCGTTGGATCTCGAGAGCCGGAAAGTACTTGCGGTCAAACGGGTCCCCAGCACCGACGACCAAGTCGAGATCCGCGTGATCACCGCGGCGCTGCGCGGCAGCGACTGCGTCGGCGTGGTGACCGCCGGTCCCGAAGAAGGTCGCCGCGTCATCGCTTTCGGCAACGGGACCGTCGGCTCGCACGTGACGACCAGCGCCGATCTCGTCGTGCCCATCCCCGACGCACTGTTGGATTCCCAAGCTGCGGCATTCGGCCTGCCCTACCTCACGGCGTGGCATTCGCTGTGCACGGTCGGACGGCTGACGGCCGGCGAGCGGGTGCTCATCCATTCGGCCACCGACGGCGTGGATTTGGCGGCGGTGTCCATCGCCAAGATGATCGGCGCGCGCATTTTCGCGACGGCGGCATCGCAGGCCCGGCGGGACATGCTGACCGAGCTGGGCGCCGAATACGTCGGCGACTCGAGCGGCGTGGCCTTCGCCGACGAGATTCTCGACATCACCGGCGGCGCCGGAGTGGATGTGGTGCTCAATTCCCTTGCCGGAGACGCAATTCGCGCGGGAATGCAAACGCTGGCCCCGGGTGGCCGGTTCATCGAACTCGGCAAGCAGGACACCGACACCTCGATCGGGCTGGCCGCGCTGGCCCGCAGTGCGTCCTTCTGCGTCGTCGACATGGAGCTGAATCTGCGGCTGCAGCCCAAGCGGTATCGCGAATACCTCGGGGAGATACTGCGGCACGCCGAACAAGGCCGGCTGGCCCCACTGCCGGTCACCGAGTTCACATTCGAGAATGTCGCAGCTGCCTTGCAGTCGTTGGCATCCGGCGAGCAGGCCGGCCGGATCGTCATTGCGATACCGCAAACCGGCAGCATTACCGCCCTGGCTTCGCCGCCGGCTGCACCGCTGGTCAAATCCGACGGCGGCTACCTGGTCGCCGGCGGCATGGGCGGTCTCGGTTTGGTGACCGCGCGCTGGCTGGCCCAACAGGGCGCGGGATTGGTTGTGGTCAACGGGCGTTCGGCGCCCGGCGCGGACGTGCTGGCCGAGATCGACGACATCAACAGCCAAGGTGGCCGGGTCGAAGTGGTTACCGGCGACCTCGCCGACCCCGACACCTCGCGGCGCCTGGTGGCCGCGGTCGAAAATGCCGGTTTCCGGCTGGCCGGTGTGGTGCACAGCGCCATGGTGCTGGCCGACGAAATCGTGCTCAACATCTCCGAGTCGGCCGCGGCGCGGGTTTTGGCCCCGAAGGTTGCCGGCGGCTGGTGGCTGCATGAGGCCACCAAACATGCCGACGTCGATTGGTGGGTGTCGTTCTCGTCGGTGGCCTCGCTGCTCGGCGCGCCGGGCCAGGGCTCCTACGCGGCCGCGAATTCGTGGATCGATGGCCTGGTGGCCTACCGGCGGTCGCTGGGATTGCCCGCGGCCGCAATCAACTGGGGCCCGTGGGCCGAAGTGGGTCGCGCCCAGTTCTTCGCCGATCTGGGCGTCGCCATGATCACCCCGGCACAGGGACTGGCGGCGATGGAGCTGGTGTTGTCCGCTGATCGGGCCCGCACCGGCGTATTCGCCCTCGATGCGCGCCAGTGGTTCCAATCCTTCCCGGCCGCCGCGGGATCTTCGCTGTTCGCAAAGCTGCAGGATTCGATCACCGTCGAGCAACGCGGCGGCGGCCGGATCCGCGCCGAACTGGACGCGTGCGACCCCGATGAGCGCCCGGCCCGCCTGGCCACCGCGATCGCCGACGAAATCCGGGCGGTGCTGCGCTCCTGCGAACCGATCGACCACAGTCGCCCGCTGGAGTCGCTCGGCCTGGACTCATTGATGGCGCTGGAATTGCGCAACAGGCTCGAAGCGAGCCTGGGCACCACTTTGCCGGTCGCGCTGGTGTGGGCGTACCCGACGATCACCGATCTGGCCGGTGCACTGTGCGAACGGCTCGGCTACTCCGATGCCCTCGAGGCCGAGCAGCTGCCCGACGCCGAGCCGGCGCTGTCGGATGAGGAGATGGAATTGCTGTCCGACCTGGTCGCGGCAAGTGAGCTGGAAGCTGCAACGGAGGGCGCCGAGTCATGACCAGTCTGGCCGACCGCGCGGCACAGATGTCGCCGAAGGCGCGCGAGGTTCTCGCGCGCGAGCTGGTGCGTGTGGGCACGGCGTTTCCCACCGATGTCGCCGAGCCGATCGCGGTCATCGGTATGGGTTGCCGGATGCCCGGGAATGTATCTGGGCCGCAGAGCTTCTGGGAGCTGCTGCGCGAAGGCCGCGACACCGTGACCGAGGTGCCGGCCGATCGCTGGGACGCCGACGCGTTCTACGACCCCGATCCGCAGGCACCGGGCCGGATGACGACGAAGTGGGGGGCGTTCGTCGACGACGTCGCCGGCTTCGACGCCGACTTCTTCGGTATCACCCCGCGCGAAGCCGCGGCGATGGATCCCCAGCACCGCTTGCTGCTGGAGGTGGCGTGGGAGGCGCTGGAGCATGCGGGCCTGCCTCCGGACTCGTTGAGCGGCAGCCAAACCGCCGCGATCATGGGCTTGTCGACGTTCGACTACACGATCGTCAACATCGAGCACCGCGCCGAGATCGACGCCTATCTGAGCACCGGGACGCCGCATTCGGCTGCGGTGGGCCGGATTTCGTATCTGCTGGGATTGCGGGGCCCGGCGGTGGCGGTGGACACCGCGTGTTCGTCGTCGCTGGTGTCGGTTCACCTGGCCTGCCAAAGCCTGCGCTTGCGGGAAAGCGACGTGGCATTGGCCGGCGGCGTGCAGCTTTCGCTGTCGCCGTTCACCTCGATCGCGGTGGCCAAATGGTCGGCGCTGTCGCCGACGGGCCGGTCCAAGGCGTTTGACGCCACGGCCGACGGGTTCGCCCGCGGCGAGGGTTGCGGGGTGGTGGTGCTCAAGCGGTTGTCCGATGCGACCCGCGACGGCGACCGGGTGCTGGCCGTGATCCGCGGCTCGGCGATCAACCAGGACGGCCGGTCCAACGGCATGACCGCCCCGAACGCCTTGGCGCAACGCGACGTGATCACCACCGCGCTGCGCCAGGCCGACATCACCCCCGAAAGCGTCAGTTACGTCGAAACCCACGGCACCGGAACGATTTTGGGCGACCCGATCGAGTTCGAGGCGCTGGCCGCCACCTACGGCCGCGGCGAAGGCCGCTGCGCACTGGGTGCTGTCAAGACCAACATCGGTCACCTGGAGGCGGCCGCCGGCGTCGCCGGATTGATCAAGGCGATTCTGGCCGTCGGGCACGGATACATCCCCCGCAATCTGCATTTCACCCGCTGGAACCCCGCGATCGACCCGTCGTCGACGCGGCTGTTCGTGCCGACCGAGGGCACCGCCTGGCCCGCCGGGCCCGGCCCGCGCCGGGCCGCCGTGTCGTCGTTCGGCCTCAGCGGCACCAACTCGCACGTGGTGATCGAGCAGGCACCCGCGCCGGCGGCGGCGCCGCAGCCGCAATCCACCCCGCCGGTCACCACATTGGTGGTGTCGGGCAAGGCGCCCCAGCGGGTTGCCGCGACCGCCGCAGCGCTGGCCGACTGGATGGACGGCCCTGGCGCCGCGGTGCCGCTGGCCGATGTCGCGCACACGCTCGCCCGGCACCGCGCCCACCATGCCAAATCCGCCGCCGTGGTGGCCCGCGACCGCGCCCAAGCGCTCGCCGGCCTGCGCTCGGTGGCCGCCGGTAAACCTGCCCCGAACGTGGCTGGTCCGCAGGATGCTTCGCCCGGACCGGGCACGGTGTTCGTGTATTCGGGACGCGGCTCACAGTGGGCTGGAATGGGCCGGCTGTTGCTCGCCGACGAACCCGCGTTCGCCGCCGCCGTCGCCGAACTCGAACCCGATTTCGTTGCCCAAGCCGGGTTTTCGCTGCACGACGTGCTCGCCGGCGGCAAAGAACTGGTTGGCATCGAGCAGATCCAGCTGGGCCTGATCGGCATGCAACTGGCGCTGACCGCGCTTTGGCGCTCCTACGGGGTTGAGCCCGACCTGGTGATCGGCCACTCCATGGGCGAGGTGGCCGCCGCCGTGGTCGCCGGGGCGCTCACCCCGGCCGAAGGGTTGCGGGTGACCGCCACCCGCTCGCGGCTGATGGCCCCGCTGTCCGGGCAGGGCGGCATGGCTCTGCTGGAGCTCGACGCCGCAGAGACCGAAGAGTTGATCACCGACTACCCGCAAGTGACACTGGGCATCTACAACTCGCCGCGCCAGAGCGTGATCTCCGGGCCCACCGAGCAGATCGAAGACCTGATCGCCCGGGTGCGCGGCCAGGACCGCTTCGCCAGCCGGGTCAACATCGAAGTGGCCCCGCACAATCCGGCGATGGACGCGCTGCAACCCCAGATGCGTTCGGAACTGGCCGATTTGAGTCCGCGCACCCCGACCATTCCGATCATTTCGACCACCTACGAAACCATCGGTAGCTCAACCGTTTTCGACGCCGAGCACTGGGCCACCAACATGCGCAATCCGGTGCGCTTCCAGCAGGCCGTCGTGGCCGCCGGCAGCAACCACCACACGTTCATCGAGATCAGCGCCCACCCGCTGCTCACCCACGCCATCACCGAAACCCTGGACGACGCACACCGCGAACGACGGTTTCGCAGCATCGGCACCTTGCACCGCGACGCCGACGACACCATCGCCTTCCATACCCAGCTCGCTTCCGTCCTCACGGCTCCGACCACGCCCGGCGCGAAGCTGGCCGATATCCCGACGACGCCGTGGCAGCACGCCCAGTTCTGGGTCGAGGACCGATCCGGAATGGCCGATCTGTCGAATGTCTTGGGCCCGAACGCACATCCACTGCTCGGCGTGCACGTCGAGGTTCCGTCCAGCCACGATCACGTCTGGCAGGCCGACGTCGGCACCGACGTGTGCCCCTGGCTGGCCGACCACCGGGTGTTCGGCCAGTCGATCATGCCGGCCGCGGGCTACGCCGAGATCGCTGCGGCCGCGGCCAGCGAAGCGCTCGGCCTGCCGGTCAATGCCCTGTCGATCAACCAGCTCGAAGTCGAACAGATGCTCACCCTGGGCGGCCACACTCAGCTGACGACCCAACTGATCCGCAACGGGGACGCCAAGATCCGTATCGAGATCTACTCGCGCTCGGCGAGCGGCGACTGGACGCGGCATGCGGTCGCCAAAGCGGAACCGAACACTGATAGCGCGCCCGAGCCACCCTTGCCGGCCGCCGGCCAGCCGAAAATCGCTGTGGCACCGGCCGACATGTACGCCCTGCTGCGACAGGCCGGCCAGCATTACGGTCCGGCGTTCGCGGCTTTGACCCGAATCGACCGCCTGTCGGATGGCTCGGCCGAAACCGAGGTGACCCTGTCGGCCGACGCGCCCCGTCATCCGGGGTATCGGATCCACCCGGCGCTGCTGGACGCCGCGCTGCAGAGTTTGGCGGCGGCGATGTCCAGTGACGGCCCCGCGGGGCCGGCCGGGTCGGCCGAATCCAGTTATCTCCCAGTGTCCATCGGCAGCCTGCGCATCTACCGCGACCCGGGCCGCTACGCCCGGTGCCGGGCCAAACTGAGCAGCCTCGATGACAGTGGGTCTGGAAAGCTGGGCCGTATCGTCTTGACCGACGACGCAGGGAAGGTGACAGCCGAGGTCAACGACATCTACCTGCGCTCGGTCGAACGCCGCAGCGTGCCACTGCCGTTGGCACAGAAGATCTTCGAATCGCATTGGGTGCCCAGGCCGCTCTCGGACTCACCTACCGCCGAAGCCAGCCCGGGCAGTTGGCTGGTGCTCAGCGAAGCGGGCGCCAAGACCCTGGCCGAGGAATTCACCAACGGCTGGCGTAGCGCGACGCGCCGCGTCACGACTGCCGTCCTCGACGACGAGCAAGCGATGCTCGCCGCGTTCGGCGAGACCGCCGGTGATCCCGAGCATCCGCCCGCCGGCGTGATTGTCTTCCTGCCCGAAGGATCCACCGGGCCCGATACAGGGGTCATTGAGGCGCGCGACTTGGTGTGGTCGATCACCACGGTGGTGCGCGCGGTCGTCGGCGGTTGGCACGGCCAATCCCCGCGACTGTGGCTGGTCACTTCCGGCGGTCTGGCCGTCGGCGACGAGGCGGGCCGGCCCGCGATCGGTGCGCTGCAGGGCCTGGTGCGCGTGCTGACCTACGAGCACCCGGAGCTGCGCGCCACCCTGGTCGATCTGGACGGTACCGGCGATACCGGAAGCGCCACAAAGGTTTTGACCGCCGAACTCTGCGCTCCCGATTCCGACCTGGTGAACAGCGTCATCGCCTGGCGCGGCGAGCACCGATTCGTCGAGCGGCTGGGGCGAGCAGCCCTCGGCGATGCGACGGGCAATCCGGTGGTGCGCACCGGAGCGTCTTACATCATCACCGGCGGCCTCGGCGGCCTGGGCCTGGTGGTGGCACGCTGGCTGGTGGACAACGGCGCGGGCCGGGTGATCCTCAACGGCCGCAGCGAGCCCGCCGAGGAACAGCGCCAGATCCTCGCCGAATTGGAAGACCGAGCCGAAATCGCCGTGGTTCGAGGCGATGTGGCGGCCCCGGGTGTCGCCGAACAGCTTGTTGCGGCCGCCGAGGAGGGCGGTCGCCAGTTGCGCGGCGTCCTACACGCAGCGGCCGTGATCGACGACAGCCTGCTGTACTCCATGAAGCGCGACAGCCTGGAACGGGTGTGGGCGCCCAAAGCCATTGGCGCGCTTGCGCTGCACCAGGCCAGCCTCACCCGTGAGCTGGACTGGTGGGTCGGCTTCTCGTCCACTGCTTCGCTGCTCGGGGCTCCCGGGCAGGGCGCCTACGCGTGTGCGAACGCCTGGCTGGACGCGCTGGTCGCCTGGCGGCGTGCCGAGGGGCTGCCGGCGGCGACGATCAACTGGGGCCCGTGGTCGGACGTGGGCATGGCCCGCTCCTTGGCCGTCAGCGTGCTCGACCCGATCGCTCCCGCCGAGGGCATCGAAGCCATGGAAGCGTTGCTGGCCGGCGACCGGCGCCAAACCGGCGTGGCGCGACTGCGTCCGGACCGCGCGCTCATCGCGTTCCCCGAGATCCGCAACCATGAATTCTTCGCAGCGGTGGTCGAGGAGCTGGACGCCGCCGGTGGCGGCGACGACTGGGCCGGACCCGAAGCGCTTGCCGACCTCGATCCGGCAGAGGTACCGCGCGTCGTCATCGACCAACTACGCGCCCGGATCGCGGCGGTAATGGGCTACGGTGACAAATCGGCCGTCGATCCCAGCATGCCGCTGCTCGACCTCGGGATGGATTCCCTGATGGCCGTTCGGATCCGCAACACCGCCCGCGCGGACTTCGGTGCGGAACCGCCGGTGGCCTTGCTGCTGCAGGGCGCGACGCTGCACGACATCGCGGCCGACCTGATACGTCAACTCGGGCTTTCGGCGCCCGATCAAGAAGCCGCAGACCTGAAAAACAGTGCCACTGTCCGCGACCGGGCGCAGCAGCGTGCGGCCGCGCGACAAGGAGCCGCAACGCGGCGACGGCCAAAGCCTGCAGTACAGGGAGGAACAAACCAGTGAGCATTCCCGACAACGCGATCGCGGTCGTCGGCATGGCCGGCAAGTTCCCTGGCGCCAACAATGTTTCGGCGTTCTGGGACAACCTCCGGCGCGGCAAGGAGTCGATCGTCACACTGTCCGAGCAGCAGCTCCGCGACGCCGGAATCAGTGACAAGGTGCTGTCCAACCCGGCCTATGTGCGGCGCGCGCCGCTGCTGGACGGGGTTGACGAGTTCGACGCCGACTTCTTCGGCTTCCCACCGGTGCTTGCCCGTTCGCTGGACCCTCAACACCGGTTGTTCCTGCAGTGCGCGTGGCACGCACTCGAAGACGCCGGCTGTGACCCGGCACAGTTCGACGGCTCGATCGGTGTATACGGAACCAGCTCGCCCAGCGGCTATCTGCTGCACAACCTGCTGTCGCACCGCGACCCGAACGAGATGATGGCCGAGGGGCTCGATTTCGAGCAGGTCAGCATGTTCCTGCAGAACGACAAGGACTTTCTGGCGACGAGGATCTCGCATCAGTTCAACCTGCGCGGCCCGAGTATCGCGGTGCAGACCGCGTGCTCGTCGTCACTGGTTGCCGTCCACCTGGCCTGCATGAGCCTGCTCAGCGGCGAATGCGACATGGCGCTGGCCGGCGGCGTATCGCTGGCCATCCCGCACCATGTCGGGTACTGGCACTCGCCGGGTCAGATGCTTTCGGCGGTGGGCCACTGCCGCCCCTTCGACGTCCGGGCCGATGGCACGGTCTTCGGCAGCGGCGTCGGGATGGTCGCGCTCAAGCCGCTGCAGGCCGCCATTGACGCCGGGGACCGGATTCACGCAGTCATCCGCGGATCGGCGATCAACAACGACGGATCGGTCAAGATGGGTTTCGCCGCACCCAGCGCGTCCGCCCAGGCCGACTGTATCGCCGAGGCACACGCGGTGTCCGGCATCGACGCGTCGACCGTGAGCTACGTCGAGACGCACGGTACCGGCACGCCGCTGGGTGACCCAATTGAAATAACCGGTCTGCGAACGGCTTTCGAGATCTCTGAAGAACCCCGCTCAGGCCCGTGTGTCATCGGGTCGGTCAAGTCCAACATCGGCCACCTGGAAGTCGCCGCCGGAGTCGCTGCGCTGATCAAGACGATCCTGTGTCTGAAGAACAAGGCGATCCCGGCCACGCTGCACTACACCAGTCCCAACCCGGAACTGCGTCTGGACGAGAGCCCGTTCACGGTACAAAGCAAGTACGGCCCGTGGGAGTACGACGGTGTGCGCCGGGCTGGGGTCAGCTCGTTCGGCATCGGCGGCACCAATGCGCACGTCGTGCTGGAAGAGGCACCCGAGGTTCCCACCTCGGCGGAATCAGCCGGTCCCCAGGTGTTGCTGCTGTCGGCGAAAACCGCCGCGGCACTTGAGGAATCACGCACCGCCCTGGCCGGCACGCTGAGCAAGTTTGACGGCCTGGACCTCGCCGATGTCGCGCACACGCTCGCCGGACGCCGCCGGCACGACGTGACGATGGCGGCCGTCGTGCACGACCGGGACCACGCGGTCACCTTGCTGCGAGCGGCCGAGAACGACAACATCTTTCTCGGCGAATCCGCCCAGGAAGGCGACGCCACCACATCCGCCGCCACAGACCGGGTTGTCTTCCTGTTCCCCGGTCAGGGCGCCCAGCACGTCGGAATGGCCAAAGGTCTCTACGACACCCAGCCCGTGTTCGCCGAAACCTTCGACGCCTGCGCCGCTGGCTTCCGCGAGGAGATGGGCATCGATCTGCATGCCGAGATATTCAGCGGTACTGCAACGGATCTCGAGCGCATCGACCGGTCGCAACCCGCGCTGTTCACCGTCGAGTACGCGCTGGCGAAACTGGTCGACACCTACGGTGTGGCCGCCGGGGCGTACATCGGCTACAGCACGGGTGAGTACATAGCTGCCACGCTGGCCGGGGTATTCGACCTCGAGACTGCGATCAAGACGGTGGCGCTGCGGGCCCGGCTGATGAACGAGTCGGCGCCGGGCGCCATGGTCGCGGTCGCGCTGAACCCGGACGACGTGGCCGAATACCTCGGCAACGGCGTCGAGCTGTCGGCGGTCAACGATCCCGGCAACTGCGTGGTCGCCGGGCCCACGGACGAGATCCGGGCATTCACCCAGCGCCTTGCCGAGCGCGGGGTGCCGGTGCGGCGGGTGCGCGCGACGCACGCCTTCCATTCCAGCGCAATGGAACCCATGCTGCCCGAATTCGAGGCATTCCTGTCACGCCAGGAGCTACGGGCCCCGCAAACCCCGCTGCTGAGCAACCTCACCGGAACCTGGATGACGGCCGAGCAGGTAGCCGACCCAGCCAGCTGGGCACGCCAAATCAGTTCCCCCATCCGGTTCGCCGACGAACTCGATGTGGTGCTCAGCCAACCCGGCCGGATCCTGGTAGAGGTGGGTCCCGGCGGCAGCCTGACCGGTTCGGCGATGCGGCACGGCAAGTGGTCGGGCGGGCATCGCGCGGTTCGGCTGATGCGCCACCCGATCCAGAACGTCGACGACCGCGACGCCTTCCTGCGCGGTCTCGGTGAACTGTGGTCGGCCGGACTCGCAATCGACTGGTCGCCGCTGCAATCCGGGCGGCCACACATCGTTTCGCTACCCGGCTATCCGTTTGCCCGGCAACGGCATTGGATCGACCCGAAGCAGACGGTCCGGGTGCACGCCCCCACCGCCACCAACGGCGCGGCCCTGGCCGCCGATCCCGCCTCCGCCCAGGTGCGGGCCAACGGGCAATCGCAGACCGAGGCCACGTTGCAGCGCATCTGGCAGCAGTCCATGGGGGTCGGCTCGATCGACCGCAACGCCAACTTCTTCGACATGGGCGGCGACTCCCTGATGGCGATCAGCATCGCGATGAGCGCGGCCAACGAAGGGCTGACCATCACCCCGCAGGACCTCTACGAGCACCCGACCCTGGCGTCGCTCACCGCGGCCGTCGATGCCTCGTTTGCGTCCAGCGGATTGGCGAAACCGCCGGAGCCGCAGGCTAACCCGGCAGTTCCACCGAACATCGCGTACTTCCTGGACCGCGGATTGCGTGACACCGGCCGCTGGCGGGCTCCCCTCATCCTGCGGCTGGAACCGACGGTCGGCCCAGCGGACATCGTGGCGGTCCTGACCGCGGTGACCGAGCACCACGCTGCGCTGCGCCTGCAGCTCGTCGAGAATGCCGGGATCTGGGAACAGCACATCGCTGCGCCCGAAGAATTCAGTGGGCTCTCGACCCGGGCACTTCCCGAGGATCTGGCCCCCGGCAGCCCGGAAGAGCGGGCGGCGGTCTGGAACATCCTGGCCGAAGTGATTGCGCAACAGAACGTTTCCAATGTCCCGCTGACCGCGGTACTCATCACCGGCGCTCCCGGCGCCCCGCAATATCTGGGCCTGGGAGTGCACGAGATGGTCGCCGACGACACCGGCCGCCAAATACTGGGCACCGACATCGTCACCGCGTTCGGGCAACGGCTCGCCGACCAGGAGATCACTCTGGAAGCCACCGGCACCGGGTGGCGGGAGTGGTCGCTGCGTTGCGCCGCGCTGGCCACGCATCCGGCGGCGCTGGACACCCGCGGCTACTGGATCGACACCGTCGGCAAGGCCACGGTGTGGCCGGCCGATGCCGAGAGTGCCCAGCCACCTTCCCCCGCCGACCTGATTCGGTTGTCGTCCGCCCTGACCGGCGAACAGACATCGGAGGTCGACGACGCCCGGCGCCGGTTCCGGCGGTCGATTCAAGAAATCCTGCTTGCCGCGCTGGGCCGCACCATTGCCCAGACCATCGGTGAGGGCGTAGTCGCCGTCGACCTCGAGGGCGAGGGGCGTTCGGTGCTGCGGCCAGACGTCGACGTCCGCAGAACCGTCGGCTGGTTCACCACCTACTACCCGGTCGCGCTGGAATGCGCCAAGGGCCGCGACGAAACGGCGATTCAGGAGATCGACGCCGTGCACAGCACCCTGAAAGCCGTCCCGCACTACGGAATCGGCTACGGACTGCTGCGGTATCTCTACGCACCGACCGGACGCGTCTTCGGTGCGCAACGCACTCCCGACATCCACTTCCGGTATGCCGGCGTGATTCCCGAGGTGCCGCAGATCGACGCGCCTGTGCAATTCGACTCCGACCTGTCGCTGCCACTGCGCGAGACGATTCCCGGGCTGGGACACGCCATCGAGATTCGGGCGTACCGGTCCGGCGGCGCACTGCATCTGGACTGGTGGTACGACAGCCGCCGGATCCCGTCGGCAACGGCGGAAGCGCTGATGCAGAACTTCCCGGCTGCGCTCAGCATTCTGATCCAGGAGGCGATCGCCGCAGAGCACGCGGAGAGCGAATTGGTCGGGGCCCCCGAAGCCGGCGCTCTGGTGGACCTGTCGAGCCTTGACTGAGGAGAATCGGATGTCCAATAACTCCAAGAGCGCCGATAGCGGCGCGGCCGTGGTGGTGCGCGGGATTCGTAAGAGGTTCGGCAACGTCGTCGCCCTGGATGACGTCAGCTTCGAGGTGGGCCGCGGCGAAGTGATCGGCCTGCTCGGCCCCAACGGGGCCGGCAAGACCACCATGGTCGACATCTTGTCGACGCTGACCCGGCCGGATGCCGGCACCGCGACCGTCGGCGGCTACGACGTGGTCTCCGAGTCGGCCGGGGTACGGCGCTCGATCATGCTCACCGGACAGCAGGTCGCCGTCGACGACATGCTGTCGGGTGAACAGAATCTGGTGGTGTTCGGGCGTTTGTACGGCCTGAGCAAGTCGGCCGCACGCCAGCGGGCGCAGGAACTGCTCGAGCAATTCGACCTCGTGCACGCCGCCAAACGACGGGTCAGCACTTACTCAGGCGGGATGCGCCGACGCATAGACATCGCGTGCGGGCTGGTGGTGCAACCCCAGGTTGCGTTCTTGGACGAGCCCACCACCGGGCTGGATCCCCGTAGCCGACAAGCGATTTGGGATCTGGTCGGCAGCTTCAAGAAATTGGGCATCGCCACGCTGTTGACCACGCAGTACCTCGAGGAGGCCGACGCGCTCAGCGACCGGATCATCCTGATAGATCGCGGCACCATCATTGCCGAGGGCACCGCCAACGAGCTCAAGCACCGCGCCGGCGACACATTCTGCGAAATCGTGCCGAGGGATGTGAACGACCTGCGCGCCATCGTCGAAGCCCTCGGTTCGCTGTTGCCCGAGCAGCAGCGGGAGATGCTGACACCGGATTCTGACCGGATCACGATGCCGGCGCCGGACGGCACCGCCACCCTTATCGCGGCCGTGCAGCGGCTCAACGCGGCCAATATCGACCTGGCCGACATTGCGCTGCGCCGCCCGTCGCTCGACGACGTATTCCTTTCCATGACAGCCGATCCCAGCGAAGCCCGGGCATTGAGTCATCTGGCGGTGGAGGCCTTGCCGTGAGCGCCCCCGCCCTGAATACGGCGGCGGTGCCGGCGCAGCGGCCACAACCGTCGCGGCTCGGGCAATGGTGGGTGCTCACCGCACGCTTCATTGCGCCTTCCCTGCGCAACGGTGAGTTGATCACCGTGGTCGGTGCGTCGATAGCCTTCACCGCGGCCTTCTACATCCCGTTCTCCATCCCGTGGAAGCACTACATCGGCAGTGGCAGCAGCGGCATCAGCAGCAGCCTTGGGCAATACATCACCCCGCTGATCGCGCTGCAGGCCGTCGCGTTCGCCGCCATGTCGGCGGCCTTCCGCGCCGCGACCGATTCACTCGAGGGCGTCAATCGACGGTTCCGGTCCATGCCGATCGCGCCGTTGACGCCGGTGATCGCCCGCACCACGGCCAGCATCTACCGCTGCTCGATCGGTTTGGCGGGATCGTTGGCGTGTGGCTATGTGATCGGGTTCCGGTTCCATCACGGTCCGCTCTACATCGCCGGCTTTTGCGTGCTGGTGATCGTGATCGGAGCGGTGCTGTCATTCGCCGCGGACTTGCTCGGCACGGCCAGCAGAAATCCCGACGCGATGCTGCCGCTGCTTTCCCTGCCCATCATGATCTTCGGGCTGTTGTCCATCGGAATCCAGCCACTCAAGCTCTTCCCGCACTGGATTCAGCCGGTGGTCCGCAACCAGCCGATCTCCCAGTTCGTGGTGGCGCTGCGGGCACTGGCCGGGGACACGACTCGCAATGCCCTGACGGTGAGTTGGCCGCTTATGCTGCCGACGCTGGCTTGGTTGCTCGGCGCGGTGGTGGTCCTGGTGCCGTCGGCCATGATCGTTTTGTCTAGGCGGCCATGACTTCTACGACTAGTGAGGCAGTCGGGTTTCGTCCAGTCAACTGGCGGCACCCGGAGAATTCTGTCGTATCGCTGATTCCGCAGACTTGGGTGCAGACCAAGCGGATTCTTACCCGGTGGGCCCGCGATTTCGTGACAGTCATCGAATCGCTGGTGCTGCCAATCCTTTTCCTGGTGACACTGAACATCGTGCTCGGCGAGCTGATTTATGCGATGACCCACCGCAGCGCGCTCTACAGCATCGTGCCGTTGATCACGCTTGGCGGCTCCATCACCGGATCCACCTTCGTGGCGCTGGATTTGATGCGCGAACGCTCCTCGGGGCTGCTGTCCCGATTGTGGGTGCTGCCTGTTCACCGCGCCTCAGGAGTGCTGGCCCGAATACTGGCCGAGGCGATTCGGATTCTGTTCACCACCCTGGTGATGCTGGGCGCCGGGGTGTTCCTGGGGTTCCGGTTCCAGCAGGGCCTGCTCATGAGTCTGACCTGGCTTGTGGTGCCGGTGATACTCGGCACTGCCTTCGCCGTCATCGTCACCACGGTGTCGCTCTACACGGTGAAAACGATTGTCGTCGAAGCGGTTGAGGTGGTGCAGGCGCTAGCGCTGTTCTTCTCCACCGGGCTTTTGCCGTTGAACCAATATCCCACCTGGGTGCAGCCGATCGTGGCGCATCAACCGGTGAGCTACGCCATCGAAACGATGCGCGGCCTGGCGTTGGGCGGCCCGATCATGGCGCCGATGATCGCCACCCTGCTGTGGGCCGCGGGCATCTCGGCGGCATGCGCCGTGCCGCTGGCAATCGGCTATCGCCGCGCCTGCGTGCACTGAGGGAGCACGCCGTGACGAATGGAGAATCTTAAGTGTTTGCCGGAGCCGTGGTGCGCAAGCTGGCCGCCAGCGAGGAAGCGTTCGCGCGCTACGAGGCTTTCACCTCCTTCACCGCGCACGTGCGCGGTGTCATCGACATTCTCGCGATGTCGGAAGCCTTCGACGCTCTCATGCAGGCCCACCCGGTATTGGCCGCTCACCTTGAGCCGGGCCCCGACGGCAATCACCACATCGTGGCCAACGATCTGCTGCATCCCGGGATCTCGGTGGTCCGCGCCGATGACGGGATGTCTACGGAGACAACGGGATTACAGCTCGATCAGCGCGTCTCGCTGATAAATCTGCAGGTGACGTTGGGCGACGAAGAGACCCGGGTAACCGTCTATGTCCATCACAGCCTGGCCGACGCACACCATATCGCCGGCCTGCTCGACGAACTGTTGTCCCGCTACACCGACGTGGTGGCAACCGGCGACCCCGGTCCGATAATTCCCGAGCCCGCACCCGAGTCAGCCGAAGTCGTGCTGCAACAACGCGGCATCAAGCAGCACGGGATGACGGGGCTGGAACGCTTCCTGCCGCTGGTGTTCGCCTACGATTTTCCGGCCGTCCCCCAGCCCAGCGTCGCGACGCCTGGCTCGCCCCAACCTGTTCCCATCACCCGGTGCCGGCTCACCAAGCAGGAGACAGCCGACCTGGTGACGTTCAGCCGCGACAACGGGCTCAGCCTCAATGCCGTTATCGCAGCGGCTATCCTGCTGGCGGAGTGGCGTTTACGCGAGACCCCCCACATCCCGATCCCCTACTTGTATGCGGTCGATTTGCGGTTTCTGGTTACCCCACCGGTGGGCGCAACCGAAAGCACCAACCCGGTGGGGGTGGCCGCATACCTCGCCGAGATCGGGCCGGACACCGACATCATCGATTTGGCAAGCGATATCGTCGAATCGTTTCGGTCCGACTTGTCCGACGGTCTGATACACCAGTCTGCGCTCAACTCCCGCAGGATATTCGAAGGAACTCCGCCCGGGCTACCCCCATTCGTCTTCTGCACGAACGTCAGCACCCTGCCCCCGGTGCGCACGCCGGAGGACGTCGAGCTGGTCGACATTTCCAGCCAGGTCTACAGCTGCATGCACGTTCCCGTCGGCTTCTACGCGTGCGTGATCGCCACCGACCAACTGGGGATCGAACTGCACGGCGACATACCGGAGCCGGAGAAATCACTCGACGCGATACGCGACGTGCTGTGCTCTCTTCCCTCGGAGTACGGCTGGGTCATGGAGTGAGCTGGGGTTCGGCCTCCTGAACCAGCGTGTCGGAGATGTGCTGAGCCAAGGCGCGCGCAGTGTTGTGGGTGGCAATCACCTTGGGAGACAGACGTATCCCGGTTTCGGTTTCGATGTGGGTGCGCATCTCGAGCATGCCCAGCGAATCCAGTCCGTACTCGACGAATGGACGGTCGGCGTCGACGGTGCGGCGCAGGATCACGCTGGCCTGCTCGGCGATCATCCGGCGCAGCCGTGCGGGCCATTCCTCCTGCGGCAGCGTTTGTAACTCGGCGAGGAATTTGCTTGGGCCCTTTGCGCCTTGACCGGTCGACTCGAACAATTCCGCCCATGGGCTACGCCGGACCAGATCGGCCAGCCATGGCGCTCCGATGATCGGAACATAACCCGTGTATGCCCGGTTGTAGCGCAGCAGCGTTTCGAACGCGTACAAGCCCTCGTCCGGGTCGATCATGATCTCGCCGCCTTCGGCCCGGAACGTGGCGCGCCCGACCTCTCCCCACGCGCCCCACGCGATCGCGGTGGCCGGCAGACCCTGAGCGTGCCGCCAGTGGGCGAAGGCGTCCACCCAGCTGTTGGCCGCGGCGTAGGCGCCCTGACCGGGCGAACCCAGCAGCGCGGCTCCCGAGGAGAACACGCAGAACCAGTCCAGCGGCTGTCCGCTCGTGGCGCGGTGTAAGTTCCAGGAGCCGAACACCTTTGGCGACCAGTCCCGATCGATCAGCTCGTCGGTGATGTTGGTCAGCGTCGCGTCCTCGACCACCGCCGCCGCGTGCAACACCCCGCGGATCGGAAGCCCGGTGGCGGTTGCCGCACTGACCAGGCGCTCGCCCGTCTCGGCTTCGGCGATGTTGCCGCACTCCACCACGATGTCGGCCCCAGCCTTGCGGAGGCGCTCGATAGCCTGCCGAGCCCTGGGGTTGGGCTGCGAGCGGGCCGTGAGAACGATCCGGCCGCAACCCGCTCCCGCCATCTTCTCGGCGAAGAACAGGCCAAGACCGCCCAGGCCGCCGGTGATGATGTAGGCGCCGTCGGGACGGAAGCTCTGCACCTGCTCCGGGGGCAGCACCACACTGCTGCGTCCCGCGTGCGGGATGTCCAGGATGAGCTTTCCGGTGTGCTGGGCCGCGCTCATCACCCGAATCGCGGTGGCCGCCTCGGCAAGTGGGTAGTGCGTGCTCTCCGGCATCGGCAGCGACCCATCGGCCGTCATCCGATAGACGGTCTTCAACAATTCCTGGACCTCGCCGGGATGGCTGACCGACAGCAATCCCAGGTCTACGGCGTAGAACGTCAGGTTGCGGCGGAACGGCAACAGCCCCAGCTTGGTGTCGCCGTAGATGTCGCGCTTGCCGATCTCGACGAACCGCCCGTTCAGCGCGAGCAGTTTCAGCCCAGCCAGTTGCGCCGCCCCCGTCACCGAGTTGAGCACGATGTCCACCCCGTACCCGCCGGTGTCGCTGCGGATCTGGTCGGCGAATTCGGTGCTGCGCGAGTCGTAGACATGCTCAATTCCCATGTCGCGCAACACTTGCCGACGCTCGTCACTGCCGGCGGTGGCGAAGATTTCGGCCCCCACCGAGCGGGCGATCGCGATGGCCGCCTGGCCCACGCCTCCGGTACCGGAGTGGATCAACACCTTGTCTCCGGCCCGCATCCGGGCCAGGGTGCACAGGCCGTACCAGGCCGTGGCATGCGCGGTCGTGACCGCCGCCGCCTGGCCGTCGGTCAAGCCCGGCGGCAGCTTGGTCGCCAGCCGCGCATCGCAGAGCACGAAGGTGCTCCAACAGCCGTTGGGTGACATGCCCCCGACGTGGTCGCCGACCTGGTGCTCGGTGACGTCCGGCCCGACGGCGGTCACCACGCCGGCGAAGTCGGTGCCGAACTCCGGCAGCCGGCCCTCGAAGGAGGGATACCGGCCGAAGGCGACCAGGACGTCGGCGAAGTTGATGCTGGATGCGCTGACGGCGACCTCGATCTGCCCGGGGCCCGGCGGAACACGGTCGAACGCAACGAATTCCGTCGTCTGCAGGTCGCCGGGCGTGCGGATGTGCAACCGCATCCCGTCCCGCTCGTGGTCCAGGGTGACGGTCCGCCGCTCCTCATGGCTCAGCGGGCTGGGGCTCAAGCGCGCCACGTACCACTCGCCATTGCGCCAGGCCGTCTCGTCCTCTTCGGATTCACCGACAAGCTGCTGGGCCACCTGTTCGACCGGGGTGTGCTCGTCCACATCGACCTGGGTGGTACGCAGCAGCGGATGTTCACTGCCGATCACCCGCAGCAGGCCACGCAGCCCGGCCTGCTCCAGGTTGAGCTCGTCATCGGAAAGAACTTGCTGGGCTTGCCGGGTCACGACGAACAGGCGGGGCAACTCGCCCTCCAGCTCTGCCAGCTCCCGGGTGATCCGAACCAGATGCCGCACCTGCTCACGACCCCGCAGCAGACTGTCCTCGTCCGGTTGTCCCGCGGCGGGCCCACAGATGATCGCTACCCCGCTGACGGGGCGGCTGCGCAGTTGACTGATCAGCGCTTCGCGGCCAGCCGCCGGGTCGGCCGGACTCGGCCAATGCAGGCTTGCGCATTCGGTGCCCTCGGCGCCATGTGATTTCAGCGCATCGGCCAACGTCGCCGCCAACATATCCTCGGCGTCGGAGGCGTTGATCAGCAGCCAAGAGCCGACACCGGAATCTGCACCGGCGACCTCGGGCAGCGCACGCTGGCGCCAATCGAGAGTCAGCAACCGCTCGCTGAGCACCCGATTGCGCTCGCCGCTTTCCGACGTTCCCGTCCCCATGCGCAGCCCCCGCACGGTGAGCAGCACTGTTCCGTGCTCGTCCAGCACGTCGAGGTCGGCTTCGCCGCCGTTCGCGTCAGCCTTGGTCACTGTCGTGTAGCAGTAGCGGGCGTTGCGGGTAGGTCCGTAGGCGCGCAGGCCGCGCACACCCAACGGCAACAGCAGACCGCCACCACCGCTGGCACCGAAGCCGGCGGCGACGGACTGGAAGCAGGCATCCAGCAACGCCGGATGTACCCCGTAGGCGGACTGCTGGAAGCGAATCGAGGCGGGCAGCCCGACCTCGGCGAGCACGGTGCCCGCTTTGTTCTCCGCGGTGCGCGCCGTGGTCAGACCGCTGAAGGCGGCACCAAGCTGGATGCCGCGCTCGACGAGCCCCTCCCGCAATTCCGTCCCGTTGACCGAATCCGGGTGCGCGGCCAGCAGGGCGGTGATGTCGTATGCAGCAGGCGTGGAATCGTCGGCCGTCTCATGCAGGACCGCGGTGGCGTGCCGGGTGTCCTCACCGTCCTGATGGGTCTTCACCACGAAGTTGAAAACGCCCGAGGCATCCGCGGCGGCGACGGCATCGATCGGGGTCTGTTCGTCGAGCAACAGCATCTGCTCGAACGCGATGTCGCGAACCTCGGCCGTCTCGCCGAAAACCTCTTGCGCCGCGGCCAAAGCCATTTCGCAGTAAGCGGCACCGGGTAGGGCGGCCACGTTGTGCACCTGGTGATCGCCGAGCCAGGCCAGCGTCGCGGTACCGATGTCGGTCTGCCAAACGTGGCGCTGCGGCTCCTCATTCAGCCGCACATGTGCGCCCAGCAGCGGATGCACGGAGATCGTGCTGGCACCTTGGGCCTTCTGGGCCTGCCCTTCGTCGTCGATGAACAGGTGCTGGTGGGTCCACGCCGGCAGCGGCGCATCCACCAGCCGTCCGGCGGGGAACAACACTGAAAAGTCCACCGCCGCACCTGCGCTGTGCACATCCGTCAGCAGCCCGCGCAGCCCGTGCGGTAACGCCTGCTCACGCCGCATGCCGGCCAGCGTGGCCACCGACATGTCCAGGCTGCGGGCGTTCTGATCCACGGCGTGGGTAAGCAGCGGGTGCGGTGACAGCTCGGCGAACACCCGGTAGCCGTCCTCCAGCGCGGCCTGCACAGCGGCGGCGAACTGCACGGTGTTGCGTAGGTTGTCCACCCAGTAGCTGCCATCACACACGGGCTGCTCGCGGGGATCGAACAGCGTTGCCGAGTAGTACGGAACCTTGGGCGCCGTCGGCGTGAGATCGGCCAATGCCGCGGCCAGGTCGTCGAGGATCGGGTCGACTTGCGACGAGTGTGACGCCACGTCGACGGCCACCTCGCGGGCCATCACATCCCGCTGCTCCCAGCGCGCCACGAGATCACGAATCGTTTCAGTGGCGCCACCGATCACCGTGGACTGCGGCGAGGCCACTACCGAAACCCCGACATCGTGGATGCCGCGGGCCATCAGCTCCGAATTCACTTGCTTGGCAGGCAGTTCCACCGAGGCCATGGCGCCGGCACCGGCGATGCGGCACATCAGCTTGGACCGGCGGCAGATGACGCGAGCCCCGTCTTCGAGCGACAACGCCCCGGCGACCACCGCGGCCGCCGATTCGCCCAGGGAGTGCCCGATGACCGCGCCGGGGCGCACCCCGTAGGTCTGCTCCATCGCGGCGGCCAGCGCGACCTGCATGGCGAAAATGGTGGGCTGTACCTTGTCGATACCGGTCACCGTCTCCGCCGCGGTCATCGCCTCGGTCACCGAGAATCCTGACTCCGCAGCGATCACCGGCTCCAGCGCGGCGATCGTCGCGGCGAATACCGGTTCGCTGGACAGCAGGTCAGCGCCCATCGCGGCCCACTGCGAGCCTTGCCCGGAGAACACCCACACCGGTCCCCGCTGGCCCTGACCGACGGCTGCCTCATACAAGGCATCGCCGTCAGCCATTGCCCGCAATCCCTCGGCCAGCTCCTTGAGGTCGGCGGCCACCACCGCGGTGCGGACCGACCGGTGCGCACGCCGGCGCGCCAGCGTGTAAGCCAGATCCGAAGGTGCCACGGAATCCGCGTTGCCCTCAACCCAGTCGGCGAGGCGCCGTGCGGTTTGCCGCAGCCCGTCGGCTGAGCTGGATGACAACGCGAACAGCAGCGGATCGGCCACCGGAGCGGCCTCGGTGCCAGCCTGCTCCGGCGCCTGTGCTGGTGCCTGTTCGAGGATTGCGTGCACATTCGTTCCCGACAACCCGAACGAGGACACCGCGACCCGCCTGGGGATCTCATCGACCGTCTCCGGCCACGGCGTAACCGCCTGCGGCACAAACAATCCCGTCTCGATCTCGGCAAGTTCATCGGGCAGCCGGGTGAAGTGCAGCAGCGGCGGCAACGCCGCGTGCTGAAGCGACAGAATCGCCTTGATCAGCGCCACTGCCCCCGCGGCGGACTCGCTGTGGCCCATGTTGCTCTTGATCGATCCGAGCGCGCAACGATTGGCAGTGGTGCCGTCGGAGGTGCCGTAGACCTGCGCAAGGCTGCGGTACTCGATCGGGTCGCCCACCGGGGTTCCGGTGCCGTGGGTTTCCACCGCACCAACGGTTTCGGGCTCCACACCCGCCGCGGCAAGTGCCGCCCGGTAGACAGCCACCTGCGCCTCTTCAGACGGCATCATGAGCGTCTCGGTGCGACCATCCTGGTTGGTGGCCGTGCCGCGCAGTACGGCAAGGATCCGGTTGCCGTCGGCCAGGGCATCGGGCAGTCGTTTGAGCAACAAGACGCCACAACCCTCGGATCGCACAAACCCGTCCGCCGCAACATCGAATGCATGGCAGCGACCGGTTGCCGAAAGCATGGCCTGTGCCGAGAGCGCCACACTTCCGTCCGGTTCCAAAAGCACCGCGCAGCCACCCGCCAGAGCGAGGTCGCTTTCACCTTCGTGCAAGCTGCGGCAGGCCAGGTGCACCGCCATCAGACCCGACGAGCAAGCGGTGTCGAGCGTCATTGCCGGGCCGTGCAGGCCAAGCGTGTGCGCGATCCGTCCGGAGGCCACGCTGTTGGTGAGGCCGGTAACCACATAGGGGCTGGCCAACCCGCCCGAGCCGGTGGTGCGTACCAGGTAGTCCTCGTGGGCCAACCCAGTGAATACCGCTGTCGAAGAGCCGGCCAGCGACGCCGGATCCAGACCGGCGTGCTCGATCGCCTCCCACGCGGTCTCCAGCAGCAATCGGTGCTGGGGATCGATCGAGGTCGCCTCCCGCTCGCTGATTCCGAAGAACTCGGCATCGAAGCCGGCGACGTCGTCGAGGAAACCCCCCCAGCGCGACACCGTGCGGCCGGGCACTCCCGGCTCGGGGTCGTAGTAGTCGTCGGCGTCCCACCGGTCGGCCGGGATCTCGGTGACCAGGTCGTCCCCGCGCAGCAGTGCCTCCCACAGCATGTCGGGCGAGTCGATACCCCCAGGAAGCCGGCATCCCATCCCGATGACCGCAATGGGAGTCACACGTGTTTCCATCGCTCTACAACCTCGTCTCAGATCTAGCGGCTTTAACCGACCACATCACCGAATTTTGATACGGGTAACGCCAATGGCGCGGCGCCGCTCTGACAACCCCTCATCCGGGCTGGCCCGGATCTGCAAGACCGATGCTCGGTCCCGGAGATCCAAGCTTAGACGCCGCGCTGGGCTGCCGAGGACAAAGATACGAATTCCCAGCTTCTGGCCAGGTACAGCCGCCGATCCGCGCCGAGCTGGTACAGAATCGCAGGTCAGGGGCCCGTCGCTGCGATTCCGTTTCGGCCCGCATAACGACGCCGGTAACGTCGTGCCCATGAATGTGCGTTCCCTTCCCGCCGTGCTGCGCGACTGGGCCCGTCTGCAGCCCAATGACACGGCATTCACCTACCTCGATTACGAGCAGGATTGGGACGGCGTTGCACAGAGCTTGACGTGGGCGCAGCTGTACCGGCGCACTCGCAACCTGGCGCAGGAACTCAGTAAGAGCGGTTCTGCCGGTGATCGAGTGGTGATTCTGGCCCCCCAGGGACTCGACTACATCGTCGCTTTCTTCGGTGCATTGGAGGCCGGACTCATCGCGGTTCCGCTTTCGGTGCCACAGGGTGGTGCCAGCGACGAACGGGTGGATTCGGTGCTACGCGACGCGTCACCGGTCGCGGTGCTCACCACCTCATCGGTGATCGACGATGTCGCGCAGCACGTTACGACGCAGTCGCTCGATTCCGTCCCAGCCGTCATTGCGGTGGATGCGCTGGATCTGGACGCCCGCAACGGATCTGGTAGCGGAACCGACAATCATCCGCCGATTGCCTACCTGCAGTACACGTCCGGATCCACCCGCACGCCGGCCGGCGTCATCATGTCCCATCAGAACCTTCGGTCCAATCTCGAACAACTGATGGCCGGCTACTTCGCCCACTCCGACGGGATCGCCCCGCCGGATCTGACGCTGGTCTCGTGGCTGCCGTTTTACCACGACATGGGTTTGGTGCTGGGCGTATGTGCGCCGATTCTGTTGGGCGTTCCGGCGGTCCTCACCAGCCCGGTGTCGTTCCTGCAGCGACCCGCCCGGTGGATGCACATGCTGGCGGGCAGTCCCCAGCCGTTTTCAGCGGCGCCGAACTTCGCCTTCGAGGTAGCGGCGAAGAAGGTATCCGATGCCGACATGGCCGGCCATGATCTCGGCCATGTGCACACCATCCTCAGTGGTAGTGAGCGGGTGCAGCCCGCGACGCTCACGCGCTTCGCGGACCGCTTCGCCCGATTCAACTTGTCCGACAACGTGATCCGGCCCTCCTATGGACTCGCCGAAGCAACGGTGTACGTGGCGACGAGCAGGCCGGGCCAACCACCCAAACTGCTGGACTTCGAGGCCGAGAAATTAGCCGACGGCAAAGCGGTGCGGGCCGAAAACGGCAGCGGCACACCGTTGGTCAGCTACCTGGTGCCGAAATCGCCGATCGTGCGCATCGTCGATCCCGACACCTGCGTCGAACGTGAAGAGGGACAGGCCGGCGAGATCTGGGTGCACGGCGAGAACGTAGCGCAAGGCTATTGGCAGCGAGCCGAAGAAAGCGAACGCACCTTCGGCGCCGAGATCCTCAACCCCTCGGCCGGGACACCCGCTGGACCGTGGCTACGCACCGGCGACTCGGGCTTTGTCGCCGACGGCGAATTGTTCATCATCGGCCGGATCAAGGATCTGCTGATCGTGTACGGCCGCAACCACTCTCCGGACGACATCGAGGCGACGATCCAGGAGATCACCCGGGGCCGCTGCGCGGCGATCGCGGTTCCGGGCGACCGCAGCACCGAAAAGCTGGTCGCCATAATCGAATTCAGGAAGCGCGACTCCGACTCCGACGCCGGGATCTTTGCCGACCGGATGGGCGCCATCAAGCGCGAGGTCACCTCCGCGCTGTCGACGTCGCACGGCCTGAGCGCTGCGGACCTGGTTCTGGTACCGCCCGGTTCGATCCCCATCACCACCAGCGGCAAGGTCAGGCGGGGGGCCTGTGTCGAGCAGTACCGCCAGGATCAGTTCGCCCGCTTGGACGTTTAGCAGCACCGTGCGTACTGACGAAGCCGAACCCCGATCGCGGCTCGCCAAACTCGTCGTCATCGCCGCCTGGATCGCGGTGGCAGTGATCGCGAACGTGGTTCTGGCTCTCACGCACGCGACCCCCGGCGATGCCGGCTCGACGCTGCTGCCCCGGGACGCTACGAGCAGCGCCGCCAAGCGGATCGGCCAAGCGTTCCCGGGCACCGGCACCAACGCCATCGCTTACCTGGTGATCGAGGGCCGCGACATGCTGGGCCCGGCGGACCAGCAGTATTACGACACCGCCGTCAGCGCTCTGCGCGCCGACACCGCCCATGTGGGATCGGTCCTGGACTGGTGGTCGGATCCGCTGACCGCCCCGCTGGGAACCGGTCGCGACGGCCGGTCGGGTATTGCGATGGTGTGGCTGAAGGGCGAGGCGGGCAGCGCCCAAGCGCGGCAATCGCTGGCAGCCGCCCGCTCGGTGGTGCACAAGCTTGCCCCGAGCGCGGGACTGCGCGCCCGCATCGCGGTTCCGGCGGCCACCGACGATATGCCGCTGCACATGACCGCGTGGCAGGGCGCGGCGATCGTGGCCGCGGCGGTGCTGATCGCCGTCTTGGTGTTATTGCGGGCTCGGCTGTCCAAGCCCTCGGTGGGGTCGGTGCTGCTGAGCGCCGCACTGTCAGCGGCGGTGGCGTGGTCGCTGGCCACCATGCTGCGCGGGGTTTCGGTGTTTGCGCTGACCCTGGGCGCTGTCCTGGCCGTCGCCGTCCTCACCGCAGCCGCCATACTCGTTGCCCGCCGCGAACCCGACGCCGAGGAGCCCGCGCGCCGATATCGCGACATGTTGCCGGCGTTGGCCCTGCCCGGGGTGTGCGTCGCGCTGCTCACCGCCCCGCTGCTGCTTGCCCGAACTCCGGCGCTGCACAGTGTGGGTATTTCCGCGCTGAGTGCAGTTGTGGCACTTGCGGCTTCGTTGACACTGCTGCCCGCCCTGATCGGGTCGGCATTGCCGGCAGCGCCGCCACGCGCCGCCGGCCGCACCTGGACCCCGCCGGTCTCGATACCCCACCCGGGGGTAGCCGTCGCCGTGGTGTTGGTCATCTGCGCGCTGCCCATCATCGGGATGCGCTGGGACGCACCGCAAAGCCAGGCCACGACAATCAGCGCCCAATTCGTCCCAGGGCGATCGCTACCCGACGTGGTGGTGATCAAATCCGACCACGACCTGCGCGACCCGGCGGGCCTGATCGCCATCGACGCGGTCAGCCGGCGGCTGATGGGGATCCCCGGTGTCCGCAAGGTGGAGTCGGCGGCGTGGCCCGCCGGGATCCCCTGGACCGAGGCCTCGCTGACGGCGGCGGCCGGCCGGCTCGGCGATCAACTCGACCGGCAGGCCGTGACGTTCGTGCCTCAGGTCAATGCCATCAAATCTCTGGCGTCCGCGCTCGATCAGGTGACCGGCGCGGTCAACGAGCTGCAAAACAGCGTGACGGCCGGTCTGGCCGGGGTGGGCGAGATACAGCAGGTCGTCAACCGCGTGGTGGCCGGCACCCGCAACATCAAGGACACCACCGTGCAGGTGTCGGGATACCTGGACCCGGTACGCGACTGGGCGGGTGGAGTCCAGAATTGCCCGGCCGACGCACTGTGCTCGGCGGCGCGCAAGGTCATCGACCCCTTGGATAAGGTAATCGCCGACGTCGTGGTGCTCTCCGACGGCGCGGATCGCATCGCCGCGTTGTCGACCAAAACGGTCGGCGCATTCGCGTCCACCCCACGCGCGGTGGCCGAAATGCAGTCGGCGTTGGGGCAGCTGCGCTCGTTCGTGCCGACGCTGGAACGGACCGTCGAGGAGACCATCCCGCAAGTCGTGCAGCTGTCGGCCTTCCTGAAGAGCCTGAGCAACGATTTCGCCGACACCGGCGAGGGCGGCTTCTACCTGTCCAGAAAGGCACTGGCCGATCCGTCCTACCAGAACGTGCGAAAGACCATGTTCTCCTCGGACGGAACGGCGACCCGGCTGTTCGTATTCTCGGCCGCGGATAGACCGGCGCAGGCACAGCAGCTGGCGAACGTCACGGACAACGCGACGAAGTACGGCAGCCTCGTCGATAGCCAGATCACGCTGAGCGGAGCCGCGCAGGTAGCCGCGAGCGTCCGCGCCGCGGTCACCCACGACGCGGTGCTGTTGGCGGCCACACTGCTCGGACTCCTGGCGCTGATCAGCATGTGGCGCGGCGCCGTGACCGGTGTAGTGACAGGCCTTGGCCTAGCGGTGTCTTACCTTGCGGCCCTGGGGATTTCGGTTGCACTATGGCAGCACCTACTGGGTGATGCCCTGCACGCATCGGTGGCGCCGGTGTCGTTCGCCATCCTCGCGGCGTGCGGCGTACCGCATCTGCTGGCTCGAGGTGGGCTTGTGCCACTGACGGCGCTCGGCGCCGTCTTCGGTGGCGGACTGGTGCTGGCGTCCGGCACGTCGTTCAGCGCGCTCGGTCAGGTCGGCGGCGTTGTCGTGCTCGGGCTGTTAGCGCTGACCCTGGCCAGGCGCTGGTTGGTGCCCGCCGTTAGTCGACGTTTACCGGCTCGTTCCACTTCGACAGCGTGACCTGGAGGGTCTTGCCGGAGCCGAGGTCGACGCGGGCCTGAACGAGGCGGTGCGAACCGTCCGAGGCGATCCACACCGTGGCCGGCGCCGAGTTCTTGGCGTCGGGAACCAGGATCTTCACCGTGTCCGGCGGGAGGGTTCCGCTGATTTTGGTGGTCGGAACGCCGTCGATCGTCTCCGAGCCCTGCGATTGCAGATTGGTGACACCGGAAAGCATCTTCGCCACCCCGTTGATGGGGTCGAGCAGCCGCGAGGCCGATAGGTCGGTGACGGAGCCGAGATTGGTCCAGTCGTCGAACAGCTTCACCGAGATGTTGTCGTCTTTGATCCGGAACGGGACGCCCGACTCGTCGTGGTAGGTGCACGCACCCTTTGCCGAAAGCGGGTTGGCCCGGACATCGACGTCGGCGCTGGTGATACCCAGCATGCTGTCGATCTGTCCGGTCGTCCGGACCGCCAGGTGCGCGCTGTTCAGGGCCTTGGTGGCGTCCACGGACTGGCGCACGTCGGCCATAAGCGGCGAGTCGACCGTCGAGCTGGCAGGCGAACTCTGCGCCCCGGAATCGGGCTTGGACGAGGAGCAACCGGACAGCAGTAAGCCCAGGCAGGCCATTCCGATAACCGCAGCTGTAGTGACCCGTGTTGCCATAGATATTGAACCTCGCCTCAACCTTTGGGTGAATCGCCAAGCTTAGACGCCGGACTTGAGCGATTTCGCAAGGGCGGGAAACCGATCCCCTTACGATGAGTCGGCGCCGGTCGCGGTATGGACGAGCTGTCGGGAGGTTCCCCATGTCATTTGTGACCACAGCACCACAGCTGCTCTCGGTCGCGGCCGAGCAAGCAGGCGGGATCGGGTCGGCGATCGGCGCTGCCAGCGCGGCCGCCGCGGCCCCCACTATCGGGGTGCTGGCCGCCGCCGAAGATGAAGTGTCGGCAGCCGTTGCGGCGCTGTTCGGCAGCCACGCACAGAATTACCAGCTACTGAGCAGCCAAGCGGCGGCGTTCCACGACCGGTTTGTCGAGGCTTTGCGCAACGGTGCAGGGTGGTACGCCGCCGCCGAGGCCGCCAACGCCAACCCGCTACAGTGCCTGCTCGATGCGATCAACGCGCCCACCCAAACTCTGCTGGGCCGCCCGCTGATCGGCAACGGCGCGGATGCGGTTTCCCCTGGTCGAGGTGGCGGTGACGGCGGCCTGCTGTACGGCAATGGCGGAGCCGGCTATACCAGCACGTCAGCCGGGGTGGCCGGTACTCGAGGCGGGAATGCGGGGCTCATCGGCGCGGGCGGCCGCGGCGGTGGCGGCGGAGCAGGCGCCATGGGCGGGGGCGGCGGCAACGGCGGCTGGCTCTACGGCGCCGGCGGCAATGGCGGCCAAGGTGGGGCCGGCGCGATGGGCGGCGTCGGCGGCAATGCCGGGCTGATCGGCAACGGCGGGGCCGGCGGGGCCGGCGGCGACGGGGCCTCAGGCGCAGCGGGGGTCAACCCGACCCAGCATGTGACCCAGCCCGATGCCACGCCCGGCGCTGCAGGTTCTCCCCTAACCGCCACCGGAGGCGGGGCAGGTACCAACGGGATTGTCGGACAGACCGGGGGCGCCGGCGCAGCTGGAGCCACGGGCATTGGGGGCGGCGGTGGCGGTGGCGCCGGCGGCGCGGGCGGTGACGGAGCGCCCGGCGGAGCCGGCGGCGCAGGCGGCGACGCTAACGGCGGCGGCGGAGGAGGAGGCGGGATCGGCGGCGCCGGTGGCGCCGGCGGCATCGGCAAGTTCTTCGGTATCAGCCAAGGTGGCAGTGGAGGCGGTGCGGGTGGCGGCTTCGCCGGATCTGGCACCACGGCTGGCGGTGGCGGCGACGGCGGAAAAGGCGGCACTGGCGGCCATGGAGGGAATGGTGG
>NZ_LQPW01000050.1 GCF_002116635.1 Mycobacterium szulgai
ACGGCAACGAAACTGCAGACGCCACGCCAACGCCCTGCGAACCTTCAAGAACTCACTTATTCAGCGGACTCATATCGCGTTTCAAAGTGCATCATGGTCGCTCGCAGGCTCGCCGGTTCGCAGGCTCCAGGTTCAGCGCCACGTCCGCCTGATGGCGTCGAGCAGGATCGGTGCCAACTCCGCACGACACATCACGAAGTCGGGCAGATACGGGTCGAGTTGGTTGTAGCGCAGCGGCGAGCCGTCCAGCCGCGACGCGTGCATTCCGGCGGCCAGCACCACCCCCGCCGGCGCGGCCGAGTCCCACTCCCATTGGCCACCGGCGTGCAGGTAGGCGTCGACCTCGCCGTCGATCAGCGCCATTGCTTTGGCGCCGGCCGACCCGATGGCCACGGGTTGAATGGCCAGCATTTGCCGGATGCGGTGCAGCACCGCCGGCGGGCGGGTGGCGCTCACTGCGATCCGCAGTGTGCTGGGGATGCCAACGCGCGCTGCGTCGGCGGTGACCGTGTCACTGCGGTAGATCATGTTCCCGCGCGCGGGCAACGCCACCGCGGCGTCGGTGATCTCCGGCCGGCCGTCGCCCCGGCGCTGCCACAGCGCGATGTGCACCGCCCAGTCATCGCGCCCCTGCGTAGAGAATTCGCGGGTGCCGTCCAGCGGGTCGATGATCCACACGCGGTCGGACTTCAGCCGCATCAGGTCATCGTGGGCCTCTTCGCTCAGCACCGCATCGCCGGGACGCTCGGCGCGCAACCGCCGCAGTATCAGATCGTTTGCCTGGAAGTCACCTGCGTCTCCGAGCGCCCACGGATAGCCGAAACCGATCTCTTCGCGAACCTTGAGCAGCAACTCGCCAGCGTCCGCGGCGAGGTCGGCGGCCAGCGCTGCGTCTGTCACGTCGTCGGCGGCCGGGCTCACCGGTTCAGTATCGCGGACGTCAAATTCCGGCCTGGCAGGCCGTCCCTAGAAGGCCGGCCACGGTATGGGACGGTGCCGGTTGGGTCCGGGCATCACCGGATTGTCCAGCAGCGCGACCGCGCGCCCGCGTAGCGCGGCGATTTCGGCCCTGGTGATCTGACCGGTCAACTCGTCGGCCAACGGTCCGCGCAGCGCGTCGGCCAAGCGCGCGACGTCTGCCAAAGTCTGGTCGTCGATCGGCTTGCCGGCCCAGCCCCATAGCACAGTGCGCAGTTTGTCCTGGACATGCAGACAGACCCCGTGGTCCACCCCGTAGACCTGGCCGTCGAGCGCGCACAGGATGTGTCCGCCTTTACGGTCGGCATTGTTGACCAGCACATCGAACACCGCCATCCGCCGCAATCGGACATCGTCGGCGTGCATGAGGATGACCTCGTCACCGGCATAGTCGTAAGCGCGCAGCACGGCGAGGTAACCCGGATGAGGCTTGCTTTCGGGAAACAGGTCCACGAGGTCGGGCCCGGGCCGGGGATCGGAATCGACGGCGTCACCCGGCTGCTGCACCCATAGCTGCAGCATCCCGGGCCCGGCGGGCCCGTCGCGAATGATGGTGTAGGGCACAATATTCCAACCCAACTGCGCCGAAACCAGATACGCACCGCGCTCGCGGCCGGCCAGTGTTCCGTCCGGAAAGTCCCACAGCGGTTGCTCCCCCGACACCGGCTTGTAGACGCAGTGCACGCTGCTGTCGCCCAGCGTCGCCTCGCACAGAAACGTGGCGTTGCTGGCCGATCGAATGCGTCCGAGAACGGTCAGCGCGCCGTCACGCAGCACCTGACGGTCGTCATTCCTCGGCGTCATCGTTGGACCCGAGCAGCGCATCGCGCCGGTACCCGTTGGTGCGTGCGCAGATGTGCCCTTCGGGGTCCAGCGGTTCATCGCACAGGGGGCACGGCGGTCGTCCTGCCGAGATGACGCGGTTGGAGCGGGTAGCGAACTGGCGTGCCGATTCCGGTGTCAGAAACACCCGCACCGCGTCGGGACCGTCCTCGGTGTCGTCTAGGACCACGGAGGCATCGAACTCCGCGTCGGTGACGGCCAGCAATTCGACGACGACGGTCTGCGCCTCGGAATCCCAGCCCAATCCCATGGTGCCGACCCGGAACTCGGCATCCACCGGCATGATCAGCGGGTTGAGGTCGTCGACCTCGGTGGGCTCCGGGGGAACCGGGGTGCCGAAGCGGCGGTTGACCTCAAGCAGCAGCGCTCCGATGCGCTCAGCGAGCACTGCCACCTGCTGCTTCTCCAGGACCACCGAAACGACCCGGGAATCGTGTGCGGCCTGAATGTAAAAGGTGCGATTTCCGGGCTGCCCGACGGTCCCGGCCACGAAGCGGTCGGGTGTGCGGAAGACGTGGATTGCGCGGGCCATGGCACTTCCAAAATACCGTGCGGAGGCCAGCGCCGTGCGATTGCTAGTTGGTGGAACCGCCGACCACCGCGTCGCTGGACGGCACCTGGTCCTTCGGCTCGTCGTTTGATTCCGGCTTCGGCGGCGCGGCACGCAACCCGGCGGATAGCCCGGTGCCGGTGTGATTGACATGCAGCACGAAGGGCCGCAACGGCGTGTAGCGAACCACGCTCACCGAGCCGGGATCGGCGGTGACCCGTTGGAAGCTGTCCAGGTGCATGCCATACGCGTCGGCTATCACCGCCTTGATGACGTCGCCGTGCGTGCAAGCTACCCACAGGGCGTCGCCGCCGTGCTGCTCGGCCAGCCGCCGGTCGTGCTCACGGACCGCTGTCACCGCACGGGCCTGCACCTGCGCCAAACCCTCGCCACCGGGGAACACCGCCGCACTGGGATGAGCCTGGACGACCTTCCACAACGGCTCGTTGACCAATTCGGCGATCTTGCGGCCGGTCCATTCGCCGTAATCGACTTCGGCGATCCGGTCCTCGACGCTCGGCGCCAAACACAGCGCCTCGGCCAGCGGTTCGACAGTGCTGCGGCACCGCAACAGCGGCGAACTCACCACCGCCCGGATCGGCAGGGTGCCGATCCGGTCGATCAGGCCGGCCGCTTGCTCGCGCCCCTTGTCGTCAAGGTCGACGCCCTCGGAACGACCGGCCAGGATTCCGGCCGTGTTCGAGCTGGACCGGCCATGCCGAAGCAGGATTACCGTCACGTCGCCGCCACCGTTCCCGTCGCCAACAGGATCAACACCGCGGCCCCCACCGCAACCCGATAGCCGACGAACCAATACATGTTGTGCCGCACCAAAAAACGCAGAAACCAGGCCACCGCGGACAAGCCGATGACGAACGCGATGAGGGTGGCCACCAGCAGCTGCGGCCCGGTGGCGCTCATGCCCTCGGTTACCGGATGGAACGCGTCGGGCAACGAGAACAACCCCGAAGCGAACACCGCGGGGATGGCGAGCAGGAAGCCGAATCGGGCGGCCAGTTCACGTTCGAGTCCGAGGAATAGCCCGGCGCTGATCGTCGACCCGGAGCGGGAGACCCCGGGAACCAAGGCCAGACACTGGGCGACGCCGACCACCACGGCATCGCGCCAGTTGAGGTGCTCGATGTCGCGGGTCTGGCGACCGAGGTACTCGGCCAGGGCGATCACCCCGGAGAACACCACCAACGCGGTTGCCACCACCCAAAGATTGCGCACTCCCGAGCGGATCTCGTCTTTGAACAGCAGGCCCAGAATGCAGATCGGGATGGTCCCGATGATGACGTACCACCCGAGCCGATAGTCGGCATTGCGATGCGAGGTGACGAACAGGCCGTCAAACCATGCTCTGAGGATGCGCACGATATCGCGCGCGAAGTAGACCAGCACGGCTGCCTCGGTGCCCAGCTGGGTGACCGCGGTGAACGAGGCCCCGGCATCGTCACTGAAGAAGACCCGCGACACGATTGCCAGGTGTCCCGAGGACGACACCGGTAGGAATTCGGTCAATCCCTGCATCACAGCGAGAACGATGACTTGCCACCAGGACATGGGCGAGACGGCAGACACGACGACGACCGTACCTAATCGGAGACGGCCGCCACCCAGTGCGACTGGCGCTGTGACTAGCGCGACACCGGAACGGCGCACGCGACCGCGTCGCGCACTGCGGCAGTTAGGCTGCGCTCGTCGGTGAGGTCGATGTCGACGAGGCTGCGGACCGCCTTCGCGACGACGTCTTCAGCCTGCGGAACTGGCCCAGCCAGCCGCGGCCGGTAAATTTCAACGACGAGCGAACGGTGCTCAATGTGGAAGGAGAAACTGCGTCCATCACCGACTTGCCCGTATCCGCTGGCGCAAATCCCCGCAATCATGTCTTCGACAGCAAACTCGTGGTCTGCGGTAGGACGGTCAGCGGTGACGGTCATGCCGCGAGAATACCTCTCCAGTAGCGCGCGACGGAGGCAACATGACCATATTGGATGCGACAACGTTTTTTAGAGTTTGACTTGTATGTTCTATATTCGAAGGCTACCTTTGCTGAATCTGCATAAATTGCCGGTACACCACCGGGTTTTCGGCTTATTTGGTTTGCTGACTCTGACTTTGTGGACCACGGCATGTTCGTCGATGTCGGTCAATGTCGCTCCCCCGACGATCGATCCGGCGCAGCCGGCTGTGTCGCCGCCGGTGTCGCAGCAACCGGCCGGCGCGGTGCGTGCCCTGCCAGGCCACTCCCAGGCGGCGTGCTTCGACGGCAGCACACACCAGTTAGCGGTGCTCAGCCCGGGCGCCAACCCGGCAGGCCCGGCCAGCCTCAGCCTGTTCGGCGCCGGTCAGGCGCCGCCGCGCATCGTTCCATTGCCGGTACCTGCGACCGCGTTGACCTGCGACGATCGCGGCACCGCCTACCTGGCCGCGCGCGGCGGCTACGTCACGGTCGACTTGTCCTCCGGCCACGCCGCCCAGGTGAGTGTGACCGAGGCCGGGCAGATCGACTTCACCGCGATCGCACGCCGCGCCGACGGAAAGCTGGCGCTGGGCAGCGCCGACGGCGCCGTGTACACCCTGGCCTCCGATGCCACCTCCGAAGCGAAGGTGGCCAACCGGAACAAGATCTTCGCGCGAGTGGATGCCCTTGTGACACAGGGGAACACCACCATCGTGCTGGATCGGGGCCAGACTTCGGTGACGACGATCGGCGCCGACGGCCGAGCGCAGCAGGCCCTGCGCGCCGGTCAAGGTGCGACCACCTTGGCCGCCGATCCGCTGAACAGGGTGCTGGTGGCCGACACGCGCGGTGGCCAGCTACTGGTTTACGGGATCGATCCACTGATCCTGCGCCAGGCGTATCCGGTGCGCGGGGCACCGTACGGGCTAGCCGGTTCGCACGCACTTGCCTGGGTATCCCAGACCGCGTCGAACATCGTTATTGGTTACGATCTGTCCACCGGAATACCCGTGGAAAAGGTGCGTTACCCAACTGTGCAGCAACCCAACTCGCTGGCCTTCGACGAAGCGGCCGACACCTTGTACGTGGTCTCGGGGACCGGCGCCGGGGTCCAGGTAATCGAGCATGCGGCGGGTCGTCCGTGAGTGCGCCGAGGTGGAGCCGGCTGCCCGCGGGCTGGGACACCGACATGTCCGACGAGTACGAATGGGTGCCGTTGCGCCTACCTCCAGAAGTCACCAGGCTCAGCGCGTCCACCCGGTTGTCCATCGAGGCGGAGTACCGGGGCTGGGAGCTGACGCGGGTGCGTCTCTACACCGACGGCAGCAGGCGAGTTTTATTGCGCCGCAAGAAGTCTCGTTTAGAGAACCGGCGGCCAGATCAGCCCGAACTGTGACGGCTTTAGGACCGTCGGGCCAGCACCGTTGGTACGGCCTGCTGCGCCGGCTGCTGTTCTTGGTCCCGCCCGAGCGCGTCCACACGTTGGTGTTCGCCGGTCTGCGCGGCGCCACCGCAGGTGCGCCGGTGCGCCGGCGGCTGCGGCGCGCGCTGGGCCCGACGGATCCGGTGCTGGCCAGCACGGTGTTCGGAGTGCGCTTCCCCGGGCCGCTGGGCCTGGCCGCGGGGTTCGACAAGGACGGCACCGGGCTGGGCACCTGGGGTGCACTGGGTTTCGGCTACGCCGAGATCGGCACCGTCACCGCACATCCGCAACCGGGCAATCCACCGCCGCGGATGTTTCGGCTGGCCGCCGATCGCGCCCTGCTGAACCGGATGGGGTTCAACAACCATGGCGCCGGCGCACTGGCTATCCGGCTCGCGCGGCACACCCCCGACGTCCCGATCGGGGTGAATATCGGCAAAACCAAGGCGACCCCGCCCGCGGCAGCCGTCGACGACTACCGGGCCAGCGCCCGATTGCTCGGCCCGCTGGCGTCGTATCTGGTGGTGAACGTCAGCTCGCCGAACACGCCCGGGCTGCGGGATCTGCAGGCGGTCGAGTCGCTACGGCCGATTCTGTCGGCGGTCCTCGCGGAGACCTCGACACCGGTACTGGTGAAGATTGCACCCGATCTCTCTGATTCCGACGTCGACGAAATCGCTGACCTGGCAGTTGAATTGGGCTTGGCCGGAATCGTCGCCACCAACACCACGGTGTCGCGCGAAGGTCTGGTCACACCGGACGTCGCCGCGTTGGGCGCGGGCGGCATTTCGGGCCCGCCGGTGGCGCGGCGCGCCCTGGAGGTGCTGCGCCGGCTGTATGAGCGAGTCGGTGACCGGTTGGCGCTAATCAGCGTGGGCGGGATCGAAACCGCCGACGACGCCTGGGAGCGCATCACTGCAGGCGCCTCGCTGCTGCAGGGCTACACCGGCTTCATCTATGGGGGAGGCTTGTGGGCCAAGGACATTCACGATGGCATAGCCCGCCGGTTGCATGACGGCGGGTTTGCCTCGCTTACGGCGGCGGTAGGCTCGGCCGCCCGAAAGCCCCAGGGAGACTAGTCGGTACTTGTCACACTTTCCTTCCCGGACAAGGCATTCCGAGATCTAGGCACACTGACTACAGCCGGGGCAAGAATTTCGCAAGAGTTCTGCAAAGATCTCGCAGGCGGTGTACGGCAACGTGCCGTCTATGAAAGTCACCGCGATGATTGTGGCGGTTCTGATAACCAGCACGCTGGTGGCAGCAAACCCCGCTCAGGCGGAGGTGACGGCGCAATCTTTGGCGAGTCAGTTGTTCCCGTTGCAACCCCCTCCAATCCCGGGATCCGACGCCAAAGGTGAGGTCCAAGAGCTGCTGCGGCAGATCAATGAACTTGACGACAACTGGGACAGCTTCAGCCCGGCCGAGCGCAATCGGCGAATTGCGGGGTTACAGCAGCAGGTGACCGTCGTGCAACGGGACGCCGCCACGCTTCCTCCCGACCAACAGCCAGAGGTCGAAGGGATGCTGAGCGTGGCCGCCCTCAGGTTGGCGAACATCCTGAGGAAGCAGCTGTCGTCCCGGTAGCGCCGCATTGACGTCGGCGGCTTGTGCGCCAAGGAGATTCGCACGGTGAGCTGCTGTTACCAGTGCGTGAAATCACCGGTTTGGGCACGCGCAGGCTTTTGATCTGAGAGCATGATCACGTTCTTGGGTCCGGGGTCAATCGAGGGGGTCGTCGTAATGTCGTTTCTGTTCACTGCGCCGGAGGCAGTGACCGATGCGGCCGAGAACTTAGCGGGCATTGGTTCCACGCTGTCGCGGGCGCGGGGGGCGGCGTCAGGCCCCACGACCAGCCTGGCGGCGGCGGCCGCTGACGAAGTATCGATTGCGCTTTCACGCGTGTTCGGCAGCTACGGACAACAATTTCAAGCCTTGAGCGCCCAGGCGACGACGTTTCACGACGAGTTTGTTCGCTTGCTCAACGGCGCCGCCGGCGCCTACCTCAACGCCGAGATCACCAACGCCCACAACGGCCTGGCGGCCGCCGTGAACCCGGCGGCACCAACAGCGGCCGGCATTCTCGACGGCTGGGTTCCGGCCAACCCCGGCGGGCTTGGCCCGATCACCGGCGGCGGAGCACCCACGGGAATCTTCAATGGCGCCGGCCAGCAGATCGGGTCCGTCATTTCCTCGTTCATCAGCGGAAACCCGGGATCACTATTGGCGGGGATATTCGGGCCCAGCCAGACCGGCGGTTCAGGACCTGTCGTGGGCCCCTATCAAGCTCTGTTCTCGAATACCAGCGCCAACCTGCAAACCATCATCGGTAACTGGGTCGCCCAGCCATTCCCGGCGCTGCAACAGGTCATCAGCAACCAGCAGGGGTACGCGCAGCTGATCGCCACGGACCTGGCAAACACCGTTCAAAACCTGCCCGCCGAATTGGCGGCGCTGCCGTCGCAAATCCAAACCACCATCCAGGCCACTTTGAGCTTCGACCCAATCGCGGCTACCCAGGCCTACCTGAACAAGCAAGTCGGGTACGCGCAAGTCGTCACCACCTCACTGGGTAACGCGGTCTACGACCTTCAAGCCAACTTCCCGACCTTTGGGTCCGACCTGGGGATGACTGGCCAGGCGATATTGACCGGTGACTATCACGGAGCGGTGGCCGGGGTGCCACGCGCGCTGATCCACCTCTTCCTCGACGGAGTCGAGCTACGCAACGCGTCGGAAATCATCATCCATGGCCCGGCCGGAGACCTGCTCCCGATCATGGACGTCGCCGCCGGGCAGCAGCAGGACCTGATCAACTCGTTTCCCGCGGGCTCCATCCCCCGACAGATGACGCAGAACCTCTTCGACGCGGTCAGTACGGCCGTACCTTCGCTGGGCTTTGCGCTGATCGGGCCGCCCATCGCCACCGTCGACGGGTTGGCGACGGGCGCGACGGCGTTCGGGACGGCGCTACGGGCCGGCGACGCCGTGGGAGCCGCGGGTGCGCTCGTCGGCATGCCGGCCTACGTGGCCGACGGGTTCCTCAACGGCGAAACCATCATCGACCTGACAATTCCAGTGACCGAGACGGTGGTTATTCCGCCATTTCCCACCATCGGCGCCAACACGCCGGTCGTTGCGCACTTGCCCTTCTACGGGATTCTGGCTCAGCCGCAACCGATTTCGGCGACGATCCACATCCCCGCGGGCCTTACTACCATCCCCATCACCCTGAGCTACGGCGACACGCAATTCGGCGGCGCCGTGCCCGAACTGCTGAATTACATCCCTCGACAGATTGCCTCGACGATCAAGCCTTAGGTGCGTGTCTCAGCGAGACCGTCGAACACCGAGGTAATTCAGCCGCCAGAAGCTTGGGCGGGATCGCCGGCACCGGTGGACCCACCTGCGCCGGCCGCTCCGGCGGTTCCCCCGGCCCCGCCGGTGCCACCCGTGCGGCCATTGGGTCCGTTGCCGGGACTGCCATTGCCACCTTCGGTACCAACGCTGCCCGGACGGCCACTTCCTGTGGCGCCACCGGTGCCACCGTTCCCGCCGCCACCGCCTGCTCCCCCGGTGCCACCGGTTCCCGAGTCCGAGCTGCCGCCGGATCCGCCGGCTGCACCCACCGCCCCGGCGCCGCCGCTGCCGCCCTGGCCGGCGCCTTTCTTGCCGTCTGCGCCACCCCCAGTGCCGCCGTTGCCACCGTCGCCGCCATCGCCGCCGATGCCGCCGGTGCCGCCGCTGCCCATGCCGTTGCCGCGCCCGCCGGCGCCTGCGGCGCCCGCGGTTCCACCAGCTCCGCCGACACCGCCATCGCCAGTGAGGTTTCCGTTGCCGCCGCGTCCCCCGGTTCCGCCGGCTCCCCCGGCGCCACCCGTTCCTCCGCTGCCGTTGCCACTGCCACCGTCGCCGCCGGCGCCCGCGCTGCCGCCGGCACCGCCCTGGCCGCCTTTGACACCGCCGCCGCCGGCGAGGTTGGTATTGCTGCCGCCGTTGCCGCCGGCACCGCCGTTGCCGCCGGCGCCGCCCTGCCCACCCTGGCCGCCGCCGACCCCGCCGATGCCGGCACCACCAGCACCGCCTCGCCCACCGCCGCCGCCCGGGCCGCCCTGGCCACCGGCGGTGGGCGTGCTGCTCGTCGTGCCCGTTTGACCGGCACCACCCGCGCCGCCCTTGCCGCCGGCGCCGCCTTGGCCCCCACTACCGTTCGCGCCTAGCGCGCCGCCGTCGGTGCCCCGACCACCAGCGCCGGCATCACCGCCGTTGCCTCCTCTACCGCCGTCGGCGCCACTGGCGTTGACCCCGATACCGGTGTTGGTGCCGCCGGCCCCCCCGACACCGCCTCGGCCGCCCCGGCCGCCCTGGTCACCCTGGGAGGGCGAGGCGCCAGAGTTGCCCGCTTTTCCTGTACTACCGGTGCCGCCATTGCCGCCGGTGCCGCCTTGTCCTCCGGTCCCGTTGGCTCCGGCCGCGCCGCCGTCCGTTCCGGAGCCACCAGTACCGGCCGCGCCGCCGACGCCGCCTCGGCCGCCGCCCCCGCCCTCGTCGCCGGGCGTTCCGGTATTGGTTCCGCCGACGCCGCCTTGGCCACCGTGGCCACCGACACCGCCCTGGCCGCCCTGACCGCCGCCGACCCCGCCGATACCTGCGCCACCGTCACCGCCCTGGCCGCCGGCACCGCCGCCACCGCCCTGGCCGCCGTTGACGCCCGATGAGCCAGATCCGCCGGCTTGGCCGACGCCGCCGTTGCCGCCCGTTCCACCGGTACCGCCCACGCCTCCGGTGCCGTTTGTTCCGCTCGCGCCGCCGTCGGTGCCCGACCCACCGGCACCGGCGGC
>NZ_LQPW01000051.1 GCF_002116635.1 Mycobacterium szulgai
CCCCTGCGGCGCCACCGTTACCCCAAAATCCGGTGTTGCCCCCGTTTCCGCCTACGCCGCCCGTCCCGGCCGGTCCAGCAATACCGCCGGCTCCACCTGCTCCGCCGTTTCCGTACAGCATGCCGCCGGCACCACCGCTGCCGCCGGCCATGCCAGGTCCGCCTTGCCCGCCTGCGCCGCCGTTGCCAAACAGGCCCGCTGCCCCGCCCGCCCCACCCCGCAGGCCGACTCCGCCAGACCCGCCGTTGCCGCCGTTGCCGATCAATATCCCCGCGGCGCCACCGGCGGCACCGCTGCCCGGCGCCGCGTTAGCGCCGTTGCCGATCAATGGGCGTCCCAGTGCTGCCTCCGTGGGCGCGTTAATCGCATCCAGCAGAATCTGTTGGACGTTGACGGCCTCGGCACTCGCATATGCGCCCGCGCTGGCTGTCATTGTTTGCACCAACTGGTCATGGAACATTGCGGCCTCAGCGGCTACCGCTTGCCAAGTCTGGGAGTGCCGGCTGAACAGTGCCGCGATGGCCACCGAGACGTCATCGGCGGCCGCGGCCGCCACTGAGTTCGTCGTACCGGCGGCTGCGATGTTGGCCGAAGCGATCACCGATCCGAGATGGGTCAAATCCCCGACTGCCGTACTCAGGATCTGTGGTGTTGCGACCAAGTAAGACATTCGGCGCACCTTCTGCAATGCAGTACCGGCCCGACGATTGTCGCCCGGGGGCTCCCGCGGCGGACGCGACCCAGCTGAGTCTAAACAGGGATCTCAAACCAGGCGGGAAAACTCCGGGTTTAGGCGCGGTTGGGCGGCCGCAGCACCTGCAGCGCAGCCGGCACCGCAGAAATCTCGGCCGGCAGCGCACAGGCGAAGTCGCCGTCGGCGTAGACGTTGATGCCGGGGCATTCGATGTGGACGGTCTTGGCCCGTGCGGTGGTTACCTCGTCGAGTTTGACGTGGGTGCCCTTGATCGCAGTGGGGAAGAAGCGGATCAACTTCGTCCGGGATCCCGTCTGCACCATGGTCAGATCCAATAGGCCATCGGAGCGGTCGGCATTGGGACAGATCAGCATTCCGCCGCCATAGCTGCGCATGTTGCCCAGCGCCGTCAGCGTGAGATCGGACTCGATTTCGTGCTTGCCGTCCAGCACCAGCCGAAATGGCAACGCGCGCAGCTGCGAGAGCTCGGCGAGCATCGCAATGTAATAGCGCAACCGTCCGTGTGGCCAGGTCATCCGGTTGGCCCGGTCGGTGACCAGGGAGTCGAATCCGGTTGCGGCTACGGTCCCGAACCACTTATCGACCCCGTTGCCGTCCCTAATCCGGCCGAGGTCAATCGTTTCCGTCCAGCCATCGATAATGAGGTCCGCGGCGGCCTCGGGATCCTTTGTGGGAATGCCGAGTTCGCGGGCGTGATCGTTGCCGGTGCCCGCCGGGACGATGCCCAGCGGAACGTCGGTGCCGGCGAGCACCTGCAATGCATTCGAGATGACGCCGTCGCCGCCGGTGACCACGACCGCGTCGGTGCCGTTTTCGACGGCGGCGGCAAGCAGATACCGCGCGTCTTCGGCGTCTTCGCCGACGATTTCGATGACTTCCACGCCCCGGTGCTTGAGCCGGGCGATTGCAACCTGCGAGGCGTGTACCGCGGCGCCGTGTCCCGACAGGGGATTGGTCAGCGCGGTGACCTTCGCGATCTCGCGCCGACGCAATTGTCCCTGGGCGGCGCTATCTGGAATTTCCGCGGTCACGGAATCAGCTTGCCGGGATTGAGAATTCCGGCTGGATCCAGCGTCGCCTTGACCGCGCGCAGCAACTGCACGCCCAGCTCGCCCACCTCTTCCCGCATCCACGGGCGGTGGTCGGCGCCGACCGCGTGGTGATGGGTGATGGTTCCGCCGTTGGCCATGATCGCATCCGAGGCGGCGCGCTTGGCCGCCCACCATTGTTCGATCGGATTGCCGCGCTGTCCGGCGACCACGGTGAAGTACAGCGACGCACCCGTCGGGTAGACGTGGGACACGTGGCACATCACCAGCGCCGGGGTGCCCGATTCGGCCAGCGAGGACGTAAGTGCCTCGGTGACAGCGGCTTTCAGGGTGGGGATGTTGGACCAGTCGGTGGCGGTCTCGAGGGTCTCGCACAGCGCGCCGGCGGCCAGCAGGGAGTCGCGCAGGTATGGCGCGGCGAACCGGCCCCGTTCCCAGGCCTGCGCCGGCTCTTCACCGAGTGACTTGCCGCCGTGTGCTTCCAGTAGCGCGCGCGTCTCCGCGTGCCGGCTTTCGGTGTGCTCCTTGGTGCCCTCGAACAACGTCAGGCCCAGGCAGCCGCCGGTGATCTGGTTATCCCCGATGGCTTCGGTGGTGGCCAGGTTGACTCCGGTCTCGGCCTCATCGGAAAGCCGTACGACCGTGGGCCCGGTGCCGGTTTGGGTCACCGCGCGCAGCGCGGCGGTCCCGGTGGCGAAGTCGGGGAACGACCACGCCTCGTAGCGGGTGATCTCGGGCTTACGGTGCACCCGCAGCCGCACCTTGGTGATGACGCCGAAGGTGCCTTCCGAACCGATCGCCAGCTGGCGCAGGTCAGGTCCGGCGGCCGAAGCCGCTACCCGGCCCAGGTCCAGCACGCCCACCGGGGTGATCATCCGCAGCCCGAGGATCATGTCGTTGAACCGGCCGTAGCCCGCCGAGTCCTGACCCGACGAGCGGGTGGCCGCGAAGCCGCCGATGGTGGCGAACTCGAAGCTCTGCGGAAAGTGCCCGAGCGAGAAGCCGTGTTCGCCGAGCAGACGTTCGGCGTCCGGGCCGGTGACCCCGCCGCCCAATTCGGCGATGCCGGACACCTCGTCGAGGGAGTGCAGTTGGTCGAAGCGACGCAAATCCAGCGAGATTACCGCACTGAAGTCGCCGCGGACCGGGTCCAGGCCGCCGGTGACGTTGGTGCCGCCGCCGAACGGGACAACCGCGATGCCGTTTTGCGAGCAGTACTGCAGGATGGCGGCGACGGTGTCGTCATCGCCGGGCAACAACACCGCGTCAGGTGCATCCTGAAGCCCGGTGTCCTTGCGGCGCAACATGTCTGGCGTGGATTTGCCGCCGGCGTGCAGCAATCGGTCGCGGTCGGCGGTGCGGAGGAATTCGGCGCCGACGATCTTGGCCAGCTGATCCTGATGCTCTTGAGACAGCGCCGACGGGCGCAGCTGCACCTGATCGGGCTGCAGGTCGGCCTCGTCGGAATCCTCCAGGCCGACAACCTGCTTCAGCAAAGTCTTGATGCCGTCGGAAAGCGGCTTGGCTGCGGCGGGATCTCCCCACGCGTTCCATTTCATCGGCGGGAGGAGTTCCTCAAGATGCGTCATGCGTTACAGTATTACACATGCTGTCAATGAGTAATGCTCCTTCGACTATCGAGGATCGCATACTTGCGGCGGCGGCGAGTTGCGTGGTCGATTTCGGTGTGGATCGGGTGACGCTCGCCGAGATCGCGCGCCGGGCCGGCGTCAGCCGTCCGACGGTGTATCGCCGCTGGACGGATACCCGGTCGATCATGTCGACGCTGCTTACCAGCCACATCACCGATGTCCTCAAGGAAGTGCCGCTCAACGGGGACGACCGCGAGGCGCTGGTGAAACAAGTGGTCGAAGTGTCCGACCGGCTCCGGCGCGACGATCTGATCATGTCGGTAATGCATTCCGAACTGGCCCGGGTGTACATCACCGAACGCCTGGGGGCCAGCCAGCAGTTTCTGATCGAGGGGCTTGCCGCGCGGCTCAAAGTAGCGCAGCGGAACGGCAGCGTACGCGCCGGCGACGCCCGTCAGCTCGCGGCGATGGTGCTGCTGATCGCACAGTCCACGATTCAGTCCGCGGATATCGTTGCGCCGCTTCTTGATTCCGCAAAGCTGGCCGCAGAACTCACCTACTCACTGAACGGATACCTGTCCTGATGTCCAACTCGACCGCTCACTCGACAGCTCTTAACGCCGCGCGCCGCACCGCCGAGTTGACCGCACTCGCCGACGGTGAACCGCTGGACGTCGTGGTGATCGGCGGCGGTATCACCGGGGTCGGCATCGCCTTGGACGCCGCGTCGCGCGGCCTGCGGGTGGCGCTGGTGGAAAAGCACGATCTGGCTTTCGGGACGAGCCGGTGGAGCTCGAAGCTGGTACACGGCGGTCTGCGATATCTGGCCAGTGGCAATGTCGGTATAGCCCGGCGCAGCGCCATCGAACGCGGAATCCTGATGACGCGCAACGCACCCCATCTTGTCCAAGCGTTGCCGCAGCTGGTCCCGTTGCTGCCGTCGATGAATTTCGCCAAGCGTGCGATGGTGCGCACCGGCTTTCTGGCCGGCGACGCGTTGCGGGTGCTGGCGGGTACACCGTCCTCGACGCTGCCACGGTCGCGCCGGATTTCCGCGGAACGCGTCATAGAGATGGCCCCGACCGTTCAGCGTGACGGCCTGCAGGGCGGTCTTGTCAACTATGACGGGCAATTGATCGATGACGCCCGCCTGGTCACGACGGTGGCGCGGACGGCGGCGCAGCACGGCGCCCGGATCCTCACCTACGTGTCGGCCTCGAGGGCCACCGGCACTTCGGTGCGGCTCACCGATCGGCGCAGCGTACAGTCGTTCGAGGTGTCGGCACGCGCCGTCATCAATGCGGCGGGGGTGTGGGGTGGGGAAATCGATCCGTCGTTGAAGTTGCGGCCCAGCCGCGGAACCCATTTGGTCTTCGACGCCAGCGCTTTCGGCAATCCGACTGCGGCGCTTACCATTCCGATTCCCGGCGAGCTGAACAGGTTCGTGTTCGCCATGCCCGAGCAGCTGGGCCGGGTGTACCTGGGGTTGACCGACGAGGATGCTCCCGGACCGATTCCCGATGTGCCAGAACCGTCTTCAGAGGAAATCATGTTTCTGCTGGACACGGTGAATACCGCGTTGGGGACGACGGTTACCACCAGCGACGTCATCGGTGCGTACGCAGGCTTGCGGCCGCTCATCGACACCGGTGAGGGCCGCACCGCCGATGTGTCGCGCGACCACGCGATTTTCGAGTCGCCGTCCGGCGTGATCAGTGTGGTCGGCGGCAAGCTGACCGAATACCGTTACATGGCAGAGGATGTTCTCAACCGCGCGATCAGCCTGCGGCATCTCAACGCTGCGCAGTGTCGTACCCGCGATCTGCCGTTGGTTGGTGCGCCCGCTAACCCCGGGCCGGGAACAGGTCCGATTGGCGAGCTGCCCGCGTCGCTAGTGGCCCGCTTTGGCGCCGAGGCGGCCAACGTTGTCGCCGCGGCCACCTGCGACCGGCCCATCGAGCCCGTCGCCGACGGCATCGACGTGACCCGGGCGGAGTTCGAATATGCCGTCACGCACGAGGGCGCGCTGGACGTTGACGACATCCTCGATCGCCGCACGCGCATTGGTTTGGTGCCGCGTGATCGTGAGCGCGTCGTCGGTGTGGCCGAGGAGTTTCTAGCCCCGCTCAGGTAGTGATCGGTGTCCTGTTAAGCGCGGACGCTACGCCTTCGGCGGCGATACGATGTGCATGCTCGATTGCGTCGACGGTGGCCGGCTGAGTGCCGGGTTGTCGTCAGTCGTGAGGAGGTCCGGGATGTCATTCGTTTCCGCGACACCTGAGGCGGCGGTGGCGGCGGCCAATGATTTGGCGGGTGTTGGCTCGGCGATCGGCGCGGCCAACGCCGCGGCAGCGACACGGGTGTCGAGGGTGCTGGCCGCCGGGGCTGATGAGGTGTCGGCGGGCGTGGCGGCGCTGTTCGCCGGGCACGGGCAAAGCTATCAGGCGGTCAGCGCGCAGGCCGCGGCGTTTCATGACCAGTTCGTGCGGGCCTTGGCCGTCGGTGGGGGTTTATACGCGAGTGCCGAGGCAGCCAACGTGTCGCCGTTGCAGACCTTCGAGCAGGATGTGCTCGCGGTGATCAATGCGCCTACCGAGTTCGCGCTGGGACGCCCGTTGATTGGTAACGGCGTCAACGGGACCACGCCGGGCCAGGCGGGCGGGGCCGGTGGGCTGCTGTTCGGCGACGGTGGCAATGGCGCGGCCGGCGCCGCCGGCCAATCCGGTGGCGCGGGCGGCGCCGCGGGATTGTGGGGCAACGGCGGGGTCGGTGGCGCAGGTGGGGCGGGCG
>NZ_LQPW01000052.1 GCF_002116635.1 Mycobacterium szulgai
CGTCAAGCACCGGATGATGGACTGGTTCGGGCCAATTATTCACGAGTACTACGGCGGCACAGAGGGATTCGCGGGGACGACGATAGGCCCGCAGGAGTGGCTGGCGCACCCGGGCTCGGTCGGCAAGCCATACAGCCCGGTCCATGTTATTGGCGACGACGGCGCCGAACTGGCGCCCGGGCAGACCGGCGAGCTGTTCTTCGAAGGAGGACCCGCTTTCGAATACTTCAAAGATCCGGTCAAAACGGCATCGGTCTCCAATGAATGCGGTTGGCGGTCGCTGGGGGACATGGGTTATCTCGACGAAGAGGGGTACCTCTACCTCACCGACCGATCGACGTTCATGATCGTCTCCGGTGGGGTCAACATCTACCCGCAGGAGGTCGAGAATCTTCTCGTCATGCATCCCAGCCTCGTTGACGCAGCGGTGTTCGGGGTGCCCAATGACGAGTTCGGCGAGGAGGTCAAGGCCGTCGTCCAGCCGGTTGCCGGCGCCACGCCCGGGCCAGAGCTGGAAGCCGAGCTCCTGGCCTACTGCCGCGCTCGCCTGGCCGGTTATAAGTGCCCCCGCACAGTCGAATTCGATGCCGCGCTACCACGTGATCCGAACGGGAAGCTGTACAAAAGGCGCATCCGCGAACCCTACTGGCAGGGCCGGATGTCGCGGATCGTATGAACGAGGTATGAACGAGGAAAAGCCATGGATGTGAACTGGTCGCCGCTTCCGGTGCCATGGGCGGTTGCGTCCGCCGATCGCATTCCCAAGCAGCGGTACTACGACCCGCAGTTCTACGCGCTGGAGAACGAGATGTTGTGGCCGCGCGTGTGGCAGATGGCGTGCCGGCTCGAGGAGATTCCCAAGACGGGCGATTTCGTCGAGTACGAGATCCTCGACCAGTCGGTCATCGTGGTGCGCCTCGATGCCGAAACCGTGCGGGCCTACCACAACGCATGCCGGCACCGCGGGGTAAAGCTGGTGGAGGGCAACGGGTCCCGGCGCACCTTCGTGTGCCCCTTCCACGGCTGGTGCTGGGGTATCGACGGGCGCAACACCTTCGTCCTGCGACCCGATGTGTTCGACGAGCACAACCTGGATCCCGACGACCTGTCATTGGCTTCGGTGCGATGTGAGGTGTGGGGTGGTTGTGCGTGGATCAACCTCGACGACGACGCCCCGCCGTTGCGCGAATGCTTCGAGCCGTTCGCGTCGATCTACGACGCCTGGAAGGTGGAATCGTTGCGCACCGAATGGTGGCA
>NZ_LQPW01000053.1 GCF_002116635.1 Mycobacterium szulgai
GCGCCGCCGTGCCCGCCGATGCCTGCGGTGCCCGCCTTGCCGCCGGTGCCCCCTGTACCGGCTAATCCAGCCCCGCCGGCGGCGCCGCCGGTGCCGCCGGCGCCGCCCTTGGTGGCGGCCTCGGTGCTGGTGGCGTTGAAGCCTTCGCCGCCGTCGCCGCCGCGGCCGCCGTTGCCGCCGTGGCCGCCCGAGCCGTTGGTGCCGCCATTGCCGGCCCCGCCCTGGCCGCCGCTGCCGCCCGCGGCGCCGTCGCTGCCCTGGCCGCCGGCGTTACCAGCGGAGCCGTCGCCGCCTTGGAAGCCGCTGCCGCCAAGGGCGCCGTCACCGCCGCGCCCTCCGGTGCCAGCGGTACCCGCGCTGCCGCCGGTGCCGCCGCTGCCGGCCGCGCCGCCGGTGCCGGCCGCTCCACCTTTGCCTCCGTCGCCGCCCTTGGTGGCGGCGTCGGCGCTGGTGGCGTTGAAGCCGGCGCCGCCGTTGCCGCCCTGTCCACCGTTGCCGCCGGCGCCGCCCGAACCGTTGGTGCCGCCATTGCCGGCCCCGCCCTGTCCGCCCTGGCCGCCGTCGCCACCGTTAGTGCCGTGACCGCCGTCATTGCCAGCGCTGCCGCCGGTGCCTTGGGCGCCTTCGCCGCCGGTTCCGCCGGCCCCGCCGGCACCACCGGTGCCTGCGCTGCCGGCGCTGCCGCCCCCGAGAATGCCGGTGCCCGCAGCGCCGGCTGTACCGGCCGCCCCGCCCAGCCCGCCACTGCCGCCGTTGCTACCGGTGCTGCCGCCGGTGGCAGCCGCCCCGGTGCCGCCGGCCCCACCGGTCCCGCCGCCGCCGGCGGAGCCGCCGTTACCGCCCCTGCCGAACAGCATCCCGGCGTTGGTGCCGTTAGCACCGCTGCCGCCGTTGCCGGCGGCTCCACCGCTGCCTCCGGCACCGCCGCCGAAGCCGCCGTCACTGCCGCCGTTGCCGCCGGCGCCGCCGGCGCCCCCGGTGCCGCCGCTGCCAGCACTACCGCCGGAACCGGTCAACCAGCCGCTGTGGCCGCCGGACCCACCGGCCCCGCCAGTGCCGCCTGCCCCTCCGGTTCCACCCACACCGCCTTTGACGGTGCTGGTGCCGTCGGAACCGATCTGGCCGCCCCCACCGCTGCCGCCGGCGCCGCCGCTGCCGGCATTGCCGCCGTTGCCGAACACCCCGGCGTTGCCACCGCTGCCGCCATCGCCGCCCTTGCCGCCGGCCCCGCCGCTGATGCCGTTGTGCAGACCGCCGTCCGGGGCTGCGGTGTTGCTGCCGCCGTTGCCGCCGCCCCCACCGGCGCCGGCATCACCCGACACCGACCCGCCGTTGCCGCCAGCACCACCATTGCCACCGGCCCCGCCGACCGCACCGGTTTGATCTCCCAGCGTGTTGCCGCCAGCACCGCCATGGCCACCGTGGCCGCCGGTACCGATCAGCCGGGCGCTGCCGCCGGCACCGCCCATACCCGCGTCGCCGCCGGCGCTGCCGGTACCGCCCTTGGTGTTGACGCCGCCGGCCCCGCCGTCGCCGCCGTCGCCGCCACTGCCCAGCAGCCACCCACCGGTCCCGCCGGAGCCGCCGCTAGCACCCGCTCCGCCCGAACCCTGGCCACCTACCTGGTTCCCCCCGGCTCCGCCAGATCCGGCGCCCCCGCCATTGCCGTACAACAATGCAGCGGTTCCGCCATTGCCGCCTATGCCGCCCGCGCCCCCGTTGCCCTGGGTATCGCTCGCCCCGCCGGCC
>NZ_LQPW01000054.1 GCF_002116635.1 Mycobacterium szulgai
TGCACACCAGAATCATCAACGACAACACACGACCACACCCGACCGCCACGCCGATTTATTCAGCGGACTCATATCGCGTTTGGAAACCGTCCCTGCAACTCCTCGCAGTGACGGGTGTGACTGACGTGGCGTTCAGCGCTTAAGGAACGACTTCGGTGCGGCGGCGCGTTTCCGCCACCGCCCGCCTGATTTCAGCGTTCTCCCGTCCGGCAGCGGCTTGCTCGCGCTCCGTGCGCTCGTCAGCGCGTCGTAACCGGTCGCGCTCGCGCTGTGCCGTCACACCCTCGCGCGCGTCCGCGCGCAACTCTCGATCGTCCGCGAGCTGTTCACGATCGTCTGCGATTCGATCCCGCTCATCGGCGAGGCGATCTCGTTCGTCGGCGATCCGCTCGCGCCGCGCGAGCTCAATCTCACGCCGGACCAAAGCCTCTTCGCGCTCATCCAACTCAGCTGCGCGGCGATCGAGTTCACCGATAGGGTCGGCGGCGACCATATATTCACCTAACCACGCGCCGGCTGCTAGGTAAAATAGCTGGTCACCGAAGGCCGCGGAATTCGATCAAGGGGAACCATGGTGTTAAGAGCCATCGCGTTGCTAGCCGTATTCGCCGGGCTCGTCGGGTTGGCAGCGCCGGCCTACGCGGACGCCACCGACGACGCATTCATCACCAACCTCAACACCTCCGGCATGAATTACGGCCCGCCCGAAAAAGCAATCCAGGTCGCGAAAACCGTTGTCTGCGCGGCCCTGCGCGATAACCCCAAAACCAGCAACGCGGATCTGATCACCAAGGTCACCAAGGCCACCGACTGGCCACCGCTCAACGCTGCCTACTTCACCGGCGCCGCCATCCAGGCCTACTGTCCCCAATACGGTTCGCTGGCTCCCCCTAGCCTTCCGAGCAAGGCCCCGACCGCCCCCAGCACAGCTCCCTCGCCGTCACCCACCCAATCAGTGCAGCCGGCCGGCGTACAAGAGCAGGCGTTTGCTTAGACCGGAGTGAATATTCCGTTGTTCCAGAATCCCCACGCGGCGGCAGTCGGGTTCCACATCAGCTGAGCCCCCGGCGCCCAGGGCGGTGGAGGTGGTTGCGGCGGCGCCCACCCCGGCGGAGGCCCCCACGGCCCCCAGCCCGCCGGGCCGCTCTGGCCGGGCCGGCCTTGCCAGTCGTGGCACTGAGTCCAGTTCCAGTTGTAAACGGTGTCCCAGCCCGGATCCCATTGATCACCCGGGCACCAGTGATAGCTGGGAGCCGGGGACGCTTCAGCCCACGGGACGCCGGCGAATCCGAAACCGGATAACACCATCCCAGCACCCACCAGCACTCTCGCTGACCGCCCCAGCCACGGCCTCGTTCGCTTTACAGTCGACATCTTCATAGATTGACCCTTTACCGGGAAGCGAATCGCCTTCGGCCGCTGAGTAATAGTCGGGGTGACCACGTCCATCGGCGTCGGCGAGTCTCGTGGCGCAAGAATCAGGGTCGGTGGATCGCCGATGCCGGCTGCGCTTCGTTTTCGCGTAGGGCATTAAGGGGCACGCGTGAGGGGCCAAAGTCCCTATGGCGGGGACCCTGCACGGGCCGAACATGAGCTCCATGCCTCGCGCATCATCATGCATAGCTGCGGCTCTCGTCGTCGCCGCGATCGGTGCGGCTGCGCCGGCTGGCGCCGATCCGTTATCCGACTTGATGAAAATGCTGCCGGCGGGCTATGCCAGCGACTCGTGCAAACCGCTCAATGCAGCGGGCGCACTAGCCGCGGTGAGCTGCGGGGAGAATTCCCTGCCCGACGGCCCGACGTCCGCGACCTACTGGCTGTTCAGCGACTACAGCGGGATGCATGATGCGTTCACCGCTTACTTGAAAAGTTCGGGCTGGGCGCCCGCGACATGCCCTGGGATGCACTCGTCGGACGCCAGTGCGGTGGTGGGATCGGACGGTAAGCAGTACGGCTTTATCGCATGCGGGCGCGGAACCGGCCCCGACTGGCAGGCCAGAGACGGGGCCGTGGCGTGGACGCGAGATGCCGCCCACTTCCTCGGTGTGGCATACGTTGGATATCAAGGTCAGGCGTACCCGACCAGCCTGTTCAATTGGGTCCGGACGCAGCAGATTCAGAGCGATTGCGCAGCCTCCGGCGGCACATTCTCCGCTTGGAGCGGTGATGCAGGAATCCATTATTCAAGCTGTTGCTTCGAAGACAACAAGCACAAGAAGGTGTGTGATGACTACGTCGACGGCACGCATCAGGGGCAATCGCAGGGATGAGACACCCGGGGCTGATGCACACCCTTCGTTCGAGAGAAGCTAAGTCGCCATGATCCGGCACCGTCGTCGTCGGTGGGTTGCCCTGCTGGCCGTCCTGGCTCTGGCCGCATGTGATTCGGCGGGCAAGTCCCGCCCCGCCGCCCCGCCGCCCACGTCGATGTCCGCGACAACCGGCCCGACCATCAAGCCGACTGCTGCTCTCTTCTACACCAAGTCGGGGTCGCTATACGTCAGCCAACCCGCAGGCACACCTGGCCGCAAACTGACGGACGGACCAGCGGACACCCAGCCCGCACCATCCCCGGACCTCTCGCATGTAGCGTTCGTCCGCAAGACGGCAGCCTCCGCATACGGCGGTGAGTTATGGGTGCTCGACCTGTCGCCGCAACTCGCACCCGTCGGGCCACCCCGGCGACTGGTGAACCCAGCCACCCTTCCGCACGGCACCGGGAACTCATCCGCGATGATCGCCAGTCCCCGATGGTCACCCGCAGGACAACACATCGCCTTCATCGACAACACCAACGATGGGATGGTCGACGGAGGGCTCTTGCTCCTCGCAGCCGCCGACACGGGTGCCCTGATGTCGACACAGCAACGGTTATTCGCCGCATCCAACTTCGCCTGGGCACCCGACGGCAGCCACATCGCCTGGGCGGAGGCACGCAGCGACGTACGGCCCGTCTCCATCAATGCACTGACCGTCGGTGGCGCCTCGACGCCCGTCGCCATCGACACCAACGCCTTCTCGATGACCTATGCCAAGGACGGACAGTCGATATTGTTCGCCAACGGCGACGTATCGGATTCCGACGTCGACTCTGCCCCCTTCGCGGTCCGACCCGGCGGCATCTACGCCGCAGCAGTCTCCAGCGGATCCGGCGGAAAGCCTTCCACTCCCACTCCGTTGCTCACTAAGCCTGGTTCGTACTACAGCGACATCGCGGCCTTGAATTCCGGCGCTGTGGCATTCACCACGCAGGGCGCTGACGACAAGTCGAAGGCGATCGAGGTTCTCGACAAGGGTTCGTCCGTCCCGCGCACAACGGTCACCGACGTCACGGCCACTGCTCAGGGGCCCGCTTGGAGCGTCGAGGACCTGGTCGCCTACCTCGACACCTCACCGCATAGCGGGCTGGTGGTAACCGATCCGGAGGACCGCAGCCCCAGGCATGTCGACACGGAGGTGGACGCATTCGCCTGGGCGCCAAGTCCACGATGAGCCCATCGGCCGCTGCAGGCGTTATCTCTGAGCTGCTACCACAGCACACCATGTTCAGTCGACAGGATGAAGCCGTGATTCCCCTCGGTCCGGCAGTGCACCGCCCCCTGGTTGTCGATCGCACAGGCCGCGCCCAAGGTCTGTACCCGGTACCCCGCGGGCAGCACGGGGAAGTTGCCGGTGAAGGTCCGGGTGTCGGAATGGCGGTATTGGGCGGGATGGACAGCGTCGGCGAAGGTTTGGTTGGTCCCCGGTGGTGCGTCGGCCGGCACCGCGTCGCATCCGATCGGGCCGCCGTTGGGCGCCATCCCACATGACCGCCCATCGGGCGTCTTGAAGTAAACCCAGGAGAAAATGGAGGACCTGTAGGTGCCCGGGGCCAGCGGATAGACGTCCAGGTCTTCCATTGGTGGGCTGTTGTCATCCCCGGGTGCCGCGGCCACCGACGGGACGACCAAGATCGCCAATGTGCCCAGTATGACGGGGACGCAGGAACGCCACTCCAACACTGATTCACCGTAATCAGCGGTTCGAGCGAAATGCGGCTCCTTTTGGTCCCCGAAAGGGGGGTCGTAAGTCCCTACCCGAACCCGTCTAAAACGGCAGATGCGGTGGATTCTGACGCCTACGCTGCGGTATCTGCCATCAGGGTTGAACGGGGCCGCATGGGCGCCACACTCACCGCGGAATTCGGCGAGCACAGCGCGTCCCGCAGGGTGCGTCCAGTTTGTATCTGCTGTCGTACCGCCTGCGCTGCTTAATGCACCCGCCGCAACCTCTCGCCGGACGTCGAGGAAAGCCGAAGCACGACGGAAAACCCTATTTAGCGGGCTTAGTTGTTGCTCCGTGCCGGAACTCCACCACGTCACCGTCGGCCATCACGTACTCCTTGCCTTCCATCCGGACCTTGCCGGCCGCCTTGGCCGCCGCCATGGACCCCGCGGCGATCAAGTCCTCATACGACACGATCTCGGCCTTGATGAAGCCCTTTTCGAAGTCGGTGTGGATCACCCCGGCGGCCTTGGGCGCGGTGTCACCCTGGTGAATCACCCACGCCCGCGCCTCCTTTGGGCCGGCGGTCAGGAAGGTCTGCAACTTCAGCGTGTGAAAACCCGCCCGCGCCAACGCATCCAGGCCCCGCTCGGTCTGACCGATCGACTCCAGTAGCTCCGCAGCGGACTCGTCGTCCAGTTCGGTGAGCTCGGATTCGATTGCAGCGTCGAGGAATACCGCGTCGGCCGGCGCGACCAGTTCGCGCAATTCAGCCACTCGTGCCGCGTCGGTCAGCACCGCCTCGTCGGAGTTGAACACATAGAGAAACGGCTTGGTGGTCAATAGGTTCAGCTCTCGCAGCACGGCGGTGTCCGCTCCCGCGGCGAAAAGCGTCTTGCCGCCGTCGAGCACCTGCTGGGCAGCAGCGGCCGCCTCATAAGCGGGCTTGCGCTCCTTGTTGGTGCGGGCTTCCTTCTCCAGCCGCGGCAGTGCGCGCTCCAGAGTTTGCATATCCGCCAGGATCAGCTCGGTTTCGACGACCTCGATGTCGGAGCGAGGGTCGACCTCTCCAGCGACGTGCGTCACATCATCATCGGCGAACACCCGAACCACCTGGCAGATGGCGTCGCATTCGCGGATGTGGGCCAGGAACTTGTTCCCCAGCCCCGCGCCTTCCGACGCACCTTTGACCAGGCCGGCGATATCCACAAACGTCACCGGCGCCGCGACGATGCGCTCCGAACCGAACAGCTCCGCCAGCTTGTCCAGCCGCGGATCGGGCAGCGAAACCACACCTTCGTTCGGTTCGATCGTCGCGAACGGATAGTTGGCCGCCACCACGTTGTTCCGGGTCAGTGCGTTGAAAAGGGTCGACTTGCCGACATTGGGCAGACCCACGATTCCCAGACTCAAGCTCACAAAACGGCAAGTCTAGGGGGCACGCCAACAACGGCTGCCCAGCTATATACGGGGCTTTCGGCTCTGAGCCGGTACGGTCAACATGTGTCAGCGCAGCGGGCGAAGTCAGCGGTGGAGCCGAACCACCGCTCGATCATCCCGAATATCCCAGGTGTCCCGTGGTGGGGTGCCGTTCTCATCGCAACCACCGCGACGCTAGTGGGCTACCTGATCGACGCCGGCCACAAGGAGCTGACCCACAGTTTCGCCGGCCTCTACGTCGCCGGCTGCCTGGCGGCGGTGCTGGCCGTGCGGCAGTCGGGCATCTTCACCGCGGTCATCCAGCCGCCGCTGATACTTTTCTGCGCGGTGCCCGGCTCGTATTGGCTGTTTCACGGTGGCAAAGTCGACAAATTCAAAGACCTCCTGATCAACTGCGGTTATCCGCTCATCGAGCGGTTCCCGTTGATGCTGGGCACCGCCGGCGGTGTGCTGCTGATCGGGCTGGCCAGGTGGTACTTCGGCATGAGCCAGCGCCAGGCCACAGACGCCGCCGATACCAGCGAGCAAGGTACCGAACGGGCGTCGGTGCTCAGCGGTCTCATCGCGAAACTCAGCGGGCTGCTGGCACGCGACCCAGACGACACCGAAGACGAGGTCCCAGCACAGCCCACGCACGCCGTCGGCCGGACTTCCAGAACCAGCCGGAGCACGCGGAGCAGTCGAAACGCCAAGCGCCCCAACCGCACCCGGTCCCGCCACGCCCGGCCACCGTTAGAGGATGGCTTGGAGAACGGCGAGGCACCGGCCGATCCGCAGCGACAGCAGCGGCGCCAGCAGAGCCGCAGATATGCCCCGCAAGCGCGCGATTACGATCCCGGCGACCCGCCGCGCCGGGCCCGCCGTCCGCGGCCACCGAGCGAACCGGACCTGCGTGCCCAGCCGCCGCGGGAGATGCGCCGCGACCCGCACGCGCGGCGCAGCCCCTACGAGCGGCCTGCGCCACGTAGCAGCAGGTTCGATCCCTATGACGTCTACGAGCCACCCGAGCAGCCCCGGCCCACGGCGCCTTCCAACCGGCGCAACGGGCCCTCCTACGAGCCGTATGAGCCGTATGAGCCCTACGAGCCCCCGCGCCGCCGGGCCGCGCCCACGAACAGCACCAACCCGTCACACCATCCGATCTCGCAGGTGCGCTATCGCGGCTCAACTCCGAGAAGCGAGCCCCGCGCCGAGCGTCAGGACCCGCGCGCAGAACGCCGCAGCCGGCCGCGGCCGCCACGCCAGCCCCAGGCCGAATCCTGGGAATACGACGTCTGAGCGCTATCGAGCTCTATTGGGGTGCTACCGCGGTGCCCGGATTTCCCGCGGCAGGGCGAACACCAGCGTCTCGTTGGCCGTCGTCACCGGCTGCACCATGTCGTAGCCGAATTCGGCCAGCCGTTCCAGGACGCCGCGCACCAGCACCTCGGGGACCGAGGCCCCGGACGTGACGCCGACGGTCTGCACTCCCTGCAGCCACTCCGGGTCGATGTCGTCGGCCCAATCGACCAAGTGGGCGGACCGCGAGCCCGCGCCCAGCGCCACCTCGACCAGCCGCACCGAGTTCGACGAATTACGGGAGCCGACGACGATCACCAGCTCGCACTCGGGTGCCATCGCCTTGACCGCGACCTGCCGGTTCTGCGTCGCGTAGCAGATGTCATCGCTGGGCGGATCCTGCAGCTTGGGAAAACGCTCCCGCAGCCGCTCGACGATCTCCATCGTCTCGTCGACCGACAACGTGGTCTGTGACAGCCAAACCACTTTGTCCTCGTCGCGCACCGTCACCCTATCGACGGAATCCACCCCGTCGACCAGCTGCACGTGGTCGGGAGCCTCCCCGGCGGTGCCGACCACTTCTTCGTGGCCCTCGTGGCCGATCAGCAGGATGTCGAAGTCGTCGCGGGCGAAGCGCCTGGCCTCGTTGTGCACCTTGGTGACCAGCGGGCAGGTGGCATCGATGGTCTGCAGGTTACGTTCGGCCGCGGCCGCGTACACCGTCGGCGCCACACCGTGCGCAGAAAAGACGACGATGGCGCCCTCGGGAACCTGGTCGGTCTCCTCGACGAACACCGCACCGGCCTTCGCCAGGGTGTCAACCACGTGGCGGTTGTGCACGATCTCGTGGCGGACGTAGACCGGAGCGCCGTGCTTTTCCAGCGCGCGCTCGACAGTTTCGACGGCCCGATCCACTCCCGCGCAATAGCCGCGCGGCTCGGCCAGCAGCACCCGTTTACGGGTCGGCGAGTCGGCTACCGAGCTCGAGGCACCCGGAATCCCCATGTCGATAGTCGGAACCATGGCATCCAGGGTACGTTCTGGCGTCCTTTTAGGACACGCGCCCGCCCGCTGGGAGCCCCCAGCTTGGACTTAGCCGCCGGTTGAGGCAGTCTTGGGTTCATGGCTACTGCACCGTATGGGGTTCGGCTAATTGTCGGCGCGGCGACGGTCGCCGTTGAGGAGACGATGAAGCTACCGCGAACCATCCTGATGTACCCGATGACGCTGGTGAGCACGGCGGCGCACATCGTGATGCGGTTCCAGCAGAACCTGGCCGAGCTGGTGATCAAGGGTGACAGCACGCTGGAATCGCTGTTTCCGCCCAAGGACGAGCAGCCGGAGTGGGCGACCTTCGACGAGGACCTGGAAGCTCTGGAAGGGGGTTCCTTCCCGTTGCCCGGTATCGACGGTATCGACGCCGGAGGCCGGGCCGAAGGACGGTTCGCGCTGTACTCGGTCTCCGACACGGCTGATGCCGGCCAAGCCGACTCCCCCACCGCGCCGCTGCCCACCAAGAAGCCGAAGAAACCGGCCGGCCCGGCCGTTCCGGCGCCGGCGGTGGCCACTGAACTCGACTATCCGGCGCTGACCCTGGCTCAGCTGCGAGCGCGGTTGCAGTCGCTGGATGTCGCCGAGCTGGAAGCCCTGCTGGCCTACGAGCAGGCCACCAAGGCCCGTGCCCCGTTCCAGACGCTGCTCGCCAACAGGATCACCCGCGCGACCGCGAAGTGAATTCGGCCGAGAACCCGTTCCCGGTTCGCGCGGTAGCCATCCGCGTCGCGGGCTGGATCGACAAACTGGGCACTGTCTGGGTCGAGGGCCAGTTGGCTCAGATCACCATGCGGCCTAACTCCAGCACGGTGTTCATGGTGCTGCGCGACCCGGCCGCCGACATGTCCCTGTCGGTGACCTGTTCACGCGACCTGGTACTGGCCGCGCCGGTGAAGCTCACCGAAGGCACCCAGGTGGTTGTCTGCGGCAAGCCCTCGTTCTACACCGGACGCGGCACATTCTCGTTGCGGCTCAGCGAGATTCGCGCCGTCGGCGTGGGCGAGCTGCTGGCCCGCATCGATCGGCTGCGCCGTCTGCTGGACGCCGAAGGGCTCTTCGACCCGCGACTCAAGCGCCCAATTCCGTTCCTGCCCAACACAATCGGGCTCATCACCGGCCGCGCCAGCGCCGCCGAGCGCGACGTGACGACGGTGGCCACCGCACGCTGGGCCGCGGTGCGATTCGCCGTCCGCAACACCGCGGTGCAGGGACCCAACGCCGTCGTCCAGATCGTCGAGGCGCTACGCGAACTCGATCATGACCGAGAGGTCGACGTGATCGTCGTGGCTCGTGGCGGCGGCAGCGTCGAAGACCTGCTGCCGTTTTCCGACGAGACCCTGTGCCGCGCCATCGCGGCCTGCCGCACCCCGGTGATCAGCGCCGTCGGCCACGAACCCGATAACCCGCTGTGCGATCTGGTCGCCGATCTGCGGGCCGCCACTCCCACCGACGCGGCCAAGAAGGTGGTCCCCGATACCGTCGCCGAGCAACGGCTCATTGACGACTTGCGCCGGCGCAGCGCCCAGGCACTGCGCAACTGGGTCACCCGGGAAGAACGGGCGCTGGCGCAATTGCGCAGCCGCCCGGTGCTGGCCGATCCGCACAAAGCACTGACGGTACGCGCCGAGGAAGTGCATCGCGCCCGCTCGGCGCTGCGTCGCGACATCACCCGGCTGGTCGCCGCCGAGACCGACCGCGTCGGCCACCTGTCGGCGCGGTTGGCCACCTTGGGGCCGGCCGCCACGCTGGCGCGCGGTTACGCAGTGGTGCAGGCGGTTCCGGACGCCTCGGCACCGCAAGTGCTGCGCTCGGTCGAAGACGCACCGGCGGGCATCAGATTGCGCGTGCGGGTTGCCGACGGTGCACTGACCGCAATGAGCGAGGGGCGCAGCGATGGCTGACGAAGACAAACCTGGATCCATTACGCCCATTAGTCAGCTTGGCTATGAAGCTTGCCGCGACGAGCTGATCGACGTCGTGCGCCTGCTCGAGCAGGGCGGGCTCGATCTCGACGCGTCGCTACGACTTTGGGAAAGGGGCGAACAGCTAGCCAAACGCTGTGAGGAACACTTAGCTGGCGCACGCCAGCGAGTGACCGACGCGCTATCCGCGGGGGAACGCGATCAAACCTGACCCGGTGGGATTTCGGCCGTCCATCCTTATTCCGGACTGGAACACGTTTTAGTTATGCTTCGCCGATGGGTGATGCATCACTGACAACCGAACTCGGCAGCGTCCTGGTCACCGGCGGCTCAGGTTTCGTGGGCGCCAATCTGGTCACCACCTTGCTCGAACGGGGACACAAAGTACGTTCCTTCGACCGGGCGCCGTCACCGCTGGCACAGCATCCCCAGCTGGAAGTGCTACAAGGCGATATCACCGACGCAGCCACCTGCACGGCAGCCGTCGACGGCATCGACACCGTCATCCACACCGCGGCGATCATCGACCTGATGGGCGGGGCATCGGTAACCAAGGAATATCGGCAGCGCAGCTTCTCGGTCAACGTCGGCGGCACCGAAAACCTGGTGCACGCCGCGCAGAAGGCCGGTGTGAAGCGGTTCGTCTACACCGCATCCAACAGCGTGGTGATGGGCGGCCAGAACATCGCCAATGGCGACGAGACTATGCCCTACACCACCCGTTTCAATGATCTCTACACCGAGACCAAGGTGGTTGCGGAGCGATTCGTATTGGGACAGAACGGTGTTGACGGCATGCTGACGTGTGCGATCCGGCCCAGCGGCATCTGGGGCACCGGCGACCAGACGATGTTTCGCAAGCTTTTCGAAAGCGTGATCAAAGGCCACGTCAAGGTGCTCGTCGGCCGCAAGTCGGTGCTGCTGGATAACTCCTACGTGCACAACCTCATTCACGGTTTCATCCTGGCCGGCGAGCATCTGGTGCCCGGCGGCACGGCGCCCGGTGAGGCCTACTTCATCAATGATGCCGAGCCGGTCAACATGTTCGAATTCGCCCGGCCGGTGGTCGAGGCCTGCGGCGAAAAGTGGCCCCGGATGCGGATTTCCGGGCCGTTGGTCAAAGGGGTGATGACCGCATGGGAGCGGCTGCACTTCCAGTTCGGGTTTCCGGCGCCGTTGATCGAGCCGCTGGCCATCGAACGGATTTCCCTGGACAACTACTTCTCGATCGACAAGGCCCGCCGCGACCTTGGCTATGAGCCGCTGTTCACCACCGAACAGGCGCTGGCCGAATGCCTGCCCTACTACGTAGGAATGTTCAAGCAGATGAAGGCCGAGGCCGTCGCGGCCAAAAACGGCACAGCCAAGCCGGCGGTGAGCGGATCGCGGTAGAAGTTCACCGACGCTAATGCCCGACGAAGTGAGCTCGATACCCACTACCGACGACGCTTTTTCCCGGCTGGACATGCCGCTGCGAGACGCGATGATGACCCAGCGCGCGGTGCGCCGGCTGCTTCCCGACCCGGTCGACGACGCGGTCGTGCTCAAGTGCATCGAGTTGGCCCTGCGCGCACCGGTCAGTTCCAACGACCAGAACTGGGAATACGTCGTCGTCAAGGACCGCGCAGTTAAGGAGAAGCTGGCCAGGCGCTATCGCCAGGCCTGGGCGGTGTACGGGCCACTGGCCAAGCGCATCGCGCCCAACGAGACGCTGAAGAGCCTGCGTGCGACGCAATGGCAGATCGACCACTTCACCGAACTCCCGGTGCTGGTCGTGCCCTGCTTGCGCGGGGGTATGCGGGTGCCCTACCTGCCGAATCCGTTCTTGGCCGACTCGTCCTATTTCGGGTCGATCTACCCGAGTGTGCAGAACCTGCTGTTGGCGGCGCGCGCCATGGGGCTGGGCGCGTCGCTGATCACCCTGCCGCTGTGGAGCGTGACCTCGGCGCGCCGCATCCTGGGCCTGCCGGTGACGATCACGCCGTGCTGCGTTGTGCCGCTTGGCTGGCCGCGCGGGCGCTACGGGCCGACGACCCGCAAGCCGGTCGAGGAAGTGGCACACCTCGACGGGTACGGCAACCGCGCATGGCTGCAGGCGTGATGGGCGTTAGTCGCGGTCAAAAAGCGTCGCGGTAGCGGCATGCGAGCAGGCGGCTAGCGGAAGCCCACCATCTCGTTACCCCAGGCGGCCCGGATGCGACCGTCGACGTCGCTCACCAGCGTGTCGCGATTGTCGATGATCAGGCAGGCGCGGTCGGTTGCTTCGTAGGGCGGCCAGTCCGGTTCACCGGCCGGGCCGGCGGGCTTGGCCTGGGTGGCGAAGTTGATCCACCGAGTCTGAACCCTGCTGCCCACCGCCCGGGCGGTCTTGGCGCCGCCGAGCTTCAGTGTGGGGTCCTTGGGTCCCCCGAGATTGCCCCACACATAAGGCAATTCGGTGGCATGGGCAGCCCGGACCAACAGCAGCTTCAGCACCGGCGTCGAGTAGTCGAACCGGTAAAGATAGACCGGCGCCACCTTGCTGTGCCCCTCGGCAAACCACACTGTCGGCATGCGGAAGCCGACATCGGTGGCGATGCTCAACGGCCTTGCCCTACGGCGTATCCGCGAGTATGCCGATCCGATCTCGTCTTCGGTCGGCAATTGCAAGTCGGGCTGCTCGGCCGCGATCTGGGCGAACATCGAAGTGATCGCGTGCGGAGTGATCGGCATCAGCGGCGACCGCATCCAGCGAAACAGCGCCGCCTCATGCCTATTCGTGCCGACGATCAACGGGACCGGGTGTGAGCGACCCTCCTGGGCGACCTTGACCGGGTAGTCGTGCAGCAGATCCCCGTCGACGATCGGGACGAACGCCAGCGTGCCAGGGTTGCGAACGGGCACTTCGTTGAACACCTCGTGCGCCGCGGCGACGATCGCCGCAGTCGGCACCGCTGGCAACTCCGCCACATCGGCCGGGCCGATCCCCAACTTGTCGAGAATGCTTACGGCAACGCGCCGGGCCCTGTCCCGGTCGTACACAGAAGTGGCGGGTGAGCTCTGCGCGATAGCGCCTGCAAACAGACCCGCGGCCGCTGGAGTTGCCAGCATCGTGGTGACGAGCCCCGCGCCGGCGGATTCACCGAACAATGTGACATTGTCGGGATCGCCGCCGAACGCCGCGATGTTGTCGCGAACCCAGGCCAACGCGGCCAGAACGTCACGCAGTCCGATGTTGGAGTCGAACCGTCGCCGCTCAGTGCCGAACGACGAGAAGTCAGCGAAGCCCAGCACGCCCAGGCGGTAGTTGACCGTGACGACCACGAGGTCGCCGCTGCTGGCCAACCTGCGGCCGTCGTAGAGCGGCTGGCTGCCCGATCCCAAGACGTAGGCACCACCGTGCAGCCATACCATCACGGGCTTTCCGTCGCCCGGCCCGCTGTCAGCAGGCGCCCAGATGTTCAGCCGCAAACAGTCCTCGCCCTGCGGCGCCCCCAGATCGAGCGGGACGTTGGGAAGAACCGGTTGCGGGCAGGCCGGCCCGAAGGCAGTCGCGTCGGCGACGTCGGTCCACCCCTGCGGCGGTTCCGGCGCGCGGAAGCGCAGATCGCCGAGGGGCGCTGCGGCGTAACGAATGCCCTTCCAGACCTTCACCCGCGGGCGCCCCTCGACGCCGCCCCGATAAGCGCCTCGGACCGGGCCGTATTGGGTTTCGGCCACACAGTTGTCGCTCGCCATACGTCTGGTGCTCCTGACTCGATCGGCAGTCTTAGGACTGAGCCGGCGGGCTGATCCCGGAGATGATCAACTGCAAGTAGGGCTGGTAGAGGTCTTCTTCGTCAATGCGACTGCCCAGGGTAATCCCGTCGTTGACCGCCAGAATCACCCGAGCCAGGGTCTCGGCCGGAATGGTGAGCGTCGCGCCGAGGCGGGCGACGTTCTTGCTGATGAAGTCGCCCAGCGAGCGCACGGTTTCGCGGCGCTGGTCGGCGAGCCGTTCGCGAGCGTCGGGGTTTCGCAACAGAAAAAGTGTGAACTCGTAGCCGAGGGCCGCACGATCGGTGCCCTGGCTCATCTCCCTCCAGCGGTTGGCGAGTTCATCAAGATCAATGTCGCTGGGCCGGTGAAACGATTCGATGATTTCGGTGAATCCGTCGAGGAACCGCTGCCGTTGCCGTTCGATGACGGCCAAGAACAGCTCTTCTTTTGCGCCGAAGTGCGAATAGATCGCTCCTCGGGTGTATCCCGCGGCATCGGCGATGTCTTCCAGCGCCGCCCCGAGCAAACCCTTGCGGGCGAAGAGTTCCTCGGCGGCGTCCAACAGCAGGTTTCGGGTGTGCTCCAGACGTCTTTCCCGGGTCCACCGTTGCGGCACGACGTCAATCCTCGCATACGACCACGATGGTCAACCGGCCGCGAGCTAACTTAAATACACTCTTGTATAAAAAATACATCTCTGTATGCTCGGGACTGCCGGAGGGTTAGGCCGCAAGACGAGGAGCACGAGTTGAAGCAAACGCTGCGCCCCGGCGAGTGGGCAGAACCGGACTCGGGACTGGGACTCGGCCTGGCCGATATCGGTCGCGACGTCTTCAGCATGCGAATTTCGACAGACCGATACACCCGCCCCGAATACGCCCAGCTCGAGCGGGAGCGAATCTGGTTGCGGGTCTGGCAGATCGCGGGCCGCGTCGACGAGTTACCCGCGGTCGGCGACTGGAAGCAGTACCGGATACTCGACCAGTCGTTCGTTATCGTCCGCGGCAAAGATGAGAAGCTGCGCGGCTTCGTCAACGCCTGCCGGCACCGCGGCAACATGCTGTGCAATGGCGCGACCGGAAATGCCAAGCGCGGCTTCGTGTGTCAATACCATCTATGGTCTTACGACCTGGACGGGCGATTGCGCGGCCTGCTGCGCGAGAATATGGCCGGGCTGCCTGATAAGGGCGAAAACTCGTTGCTGCAAGTGCCGGTGGACACCTTCGCCGGATTCATCTTCATCAACCCCGATCCGGACGCCCAACCACTGTGCGAATTCTTGGGCTCAGAGGTGGCCGAACTACTCGCGCCGTACCACCTCGACAAGATGGTCGCCGTAATGGATGTCCGAGAACCGTTGGACTGCAACTGGAAAGTGGTGATGGACGCCTTCGAAGAGGGCTACCACATCAACGGGATCCACCCACAGTTGCTGAACGTGCTGACCATCGATCCGTCGACCACACGCTACCGATTCTTTGCCGATCACAGTGTCGCCGTTGCGCCGTTCGAGGTGCGCGGCGCGAACCCGCAGAAGCAGGTCGAAGGCATTATGGACCTGCCGGAGACATTTCCGTCCACCGCAGCGGTCATCCCCCGATTCCAAGAACTCGTTGCCGAATACCGCACGGCGGACGGATCCGTTCATTTTCCCGACGGGGTCACCGCGCGAAAGCTCTTGCAGCAGGCCACTCGCGACACCTTGACCGGTATGGGCCTGGACGTCACCGGCTTGACTGACAACCAGATGAGTGACAACCAGGGCTGGGTGCTATTCCCCAACTACTTCATGACAATTCGCGCCGGCGAGTGCCACGTCATCATGGCGGTTCCACACCCCGACGGCGACCCGAATCGCTGCATCTGGCACGTCAGCAGCTACATGTTTCTGCCGCCGGAACACCGCGACGCATTCCGGGCAGAGCCGACCGAGGTCACCGAACCGGGTAGTTACAAGTATTTCGAAGCGCTGCAACAGGATTACGAGCAGATGCCGCGCCAGCAACTGGGTCTGCGCAACAGCCGGCTGGATCACATGTCGCTGGTCAACGAGGAAGTGGTCATCGGGCACTATCACTCGGTCATCGACCGCTACATGACCACCAGCGGTTGAGTCGGCTTGAAAGGGAGGACACCAATGAACGTCGAAGAACGCCTCGCCCATCATCGCCGCATGGCCGAGGCCTACCGCGACGCCTACCTGCGCCAGGGCATCCAAGATGGTGAAGCTTTCGCCGACACATGGACATTCGCCGAAGATGGTGTATACGTCTCGCCGTACTTCACCGGCGACCAGGTGTTCAAATTCAGCGAGTTCCCCGAGGACACCGCACGGGCATCGACGATGGAGGCCAAGGTTTACTCGCTGACCTTCCCGGACTGGAAGCCGGCCGATTTCAAGTACTGGCCGGCCGAGAACGGGGTTGTCATGAAGACACGCTGGGAGGGGCACACCAAAGGCGGCGTCAGGATGGGCTTCTACTCCTACAGCTTCATCGAGACCAACGACGAGGGTGAGCTGACCCGCTGGGAAACCCACGTCAATGACGAGTACAACGCGTTCCTGGACGTCGCCATTGGGGTGCACGGCCCCTTTCAGGGCGCCCACGAGTACGTCGAGGTGCTCGAACTCTGCCTACAACGCGCCGGAATGTCGGTGTGATGGCTGGGCACCATATCGAGCAGAACGTCGAGGATGTTATCGGGGACTACACCAGCCGGGTGCGTTGCGTGCTGGAATACAGCCACGTCATCAAGCGCCTCGTCGACGAGGCTAAAAAGCCGGGCTTCACCGTCGACAGCTGGGCTCCGCTGGCCGATCTGGTGGCCGTGGATGAGTTCGAACGCGTCGGTCCTTTCAAGGAAGTGATGACGTGGCCTGAGTATGTCGCTTTCTTGACGAACTGGGCTATGTCGTCGGAGTGGGAATGCACTTTCAAACGGATCAGCGAAGCCCCGCACCTAGTGTTCCTCGAGCTCGAGGAGACCAGCGCTGTAGGCGATTTCACCAGCGTGGTCAATTCGCTGTCGGTGTACACCTTCAACGACGACGGCCTAATCAACCACATCGACCTTTATCTGCAAATGGCTTTGCCCAACACCGACACGCTTAAAAGCATTGCGCAGATCGGGCTTTCGGAGTAGCAGCCATCGCCAATGGCGAACTGAATTGCCGGTCGGCGGCGGAACTGCCGCAGCAGTCTGCGGGCGGGCGATCGAGACGCTGACAACACCGCTTGGCCGCTTGGCCGCGCCACGGCAATAAACTGTTACCCACTAAGGTTGCGCTCAACACCGACGCGGAGGGCGGCCCGGGCAAAGTATGGACACCGAATTCACGCTCAATCAGAAGCGAGCCCTGGCGATCTTCACGCTGATCGCGGTGGTGTTCGGTGCGTACTTCCTGCGCAACTATTTCGTACTTATAGTGGTGGCCGCGGTGGGCGCGTATCTCTTTACGCCACTGTTCAATTGGTTCAACAAGCGCCTCAGCACCGGTTTGTCGGCTGCGTGCACCCTGGTATCGGCGCTGGCGATGGTGATCGTGCCGGTTGGACTCCTGGTGCTGCTGGCGATCGTTCAGATCGCCCGGATGATCAACTCGGTCGCCGGATGGGTCAGGTCGACCGGTCCCGGCAGCCTCGGCGAGAAAGCCTTACAACTGGTCAATGACCTGCTGGCGCGGGCGCCGTTTCTGCATGTGACAGTCACCGAGGAACAACTGCGCAAGGCGCTGATCACCGCGGCCCAGACCGTGGGCCAATGGCTGCTGCATTTTCTGCAGGGTGCCGTCGGCAGTGTGGCCGGCGCAGTCACGTCGGCAATCATTTTTCTCTACGTGTTCGTCGCGCTGCTGGTGCACCGGGAGAAGTTGCGCACCTTGATCGCCCAGCTCAATCCGCTGGGCGAGGAAGTCACGGACTTGTACTTGCAGAAGATGGGCTCGATGGTGCGCGGCACCGTCAACGGGCAGTTCGTCATCGCGCTTTGTCAAGGTGTCGCCGGTGCCGCATCGATCTACGTCGCCGGATTTCATCACGGCTTCTTCATCTTCGCCATACTGCTGACCGCGTTGTCGATCATTCCGCTGGGCGGCGGGATCGTGACCATTCCGTTCGGCATCGGAATGATATTCTTCGGCAACATCGCCGGCGGCGCTTTCGTGCTGCTCTGGCATTTCCTGGTGGTCACCAACATCGACAACTTCTTGCGTCCGATCCTGGTTCCGCGCGACGCCCGGCTGAATTCGGCGCTGATGCTGCTTTCGGTATTCGCCGGCATTGGCATGTTCGGCCCATGGGGCATCATCATCGGGCCGGTGCTGATGATCCTCATCGTCACCACCATCGACGTCTACCTCGCGGTATACAAGGGCGTCGAAATAAAGCAAGTCGAGGACAAGCCGGTTCGTCGCAAATGGCTGCCGCGCCGGGCTAAGTCAGCCGCTCGGTAAGGAATTCGACCACGCGCTTGCGCGCCTCATAGGCCGGCTGGCCGTCGACTTCGCGGACCTCATCGGTCAGCACCGAATGCGCCGCCTTGGCGAAGCCGAATTCGTTGCCCGGCTTGGAGTCGATCTCGATCACCTCGAACGCGTCGCCGAGGCGCTCCTTGAGCGTGTTGAATCGCTCCCGCGGCGCCAGCTTGTCCTCGCTGAATCGTAATCCCATGGCGCACAGGCCATCATTGGCGCAGCGGTCGGCGATGACACCGAATTCGGCTTCGCTGAGCCCGGGGTCGCGGCGCTGCTTGGCGGTCAGCGGGAACGGCACCGACGGCTGGCTGAGCACTAGGGCCAGCACGCTGTTGTCCACGGCAGCGGCCAGCGCGAAACCGCCGGTGAAGCATTGGCCGATGACACCGACACCCTTGCCCGGTGTCGACGCGTTGAGATCGCGCGCCAGCGCCCGCAAGAACAGCGAAACCGGCCGCTGCTTGTTGGTAGCCATCGCCGCGAATTCCCTTGCCACACAATGTCGAGCGATCACCGCTGCGGTATAGCCGGCCGACACCGGCCGGCCCGGCTGCCCGAACAGCGATGGGATGGCCACGGTAAAGCCGTTGTCCACCAGATGGTTACCCAGCGCCAGCACCCCCGGATGGATGCCCGGCATCTCCGGAATCAGCACCACCCCGGGACCAGAACCCTTGCGATATACGTCGTGGGTGTAGTCGCCGCCGGTGAACGGTGCCGCCGACCACCCGGACAGGTCTGCTTCGAGAGGGCTCACTGCGATGTTCCCTTCTACCGGCTCGCTAAGGGCGGCTGCGATTGCGTCGCCGACGCCAGGGTACGGAACTGATCGGGGCTGCCGGCGCCGGTGATGGCGACTTGGGTGGCGCCGGCGGGACTGTTCAGTTTGGTGGTCCAGACCGGCTCGTTCTGGTCGGCGCCTTGGTAGACGACCCAGTTGGTGCCGCTGACATCGACCGTCCCGGTCGGATACATGCCCGGATGAATGGACCCGACCAACTTGTCCTCGTCGGCGTTGCTCTGGGTCAGACTCAAATACATGCTCGTTGGGCTCAGGTAGCCGACGGTCGAAGTGGCGGCGTTGAGCCGCTGTCCGGTGCCGGGGTCGGTCCGGCCGTTTTCAATGCCGCCACGACTACCGGAGTTGGGTTGCCAACCGGCCGGCAGAACCGGCATGCGGATCGGGAAATCCAGCGTCGCGGCGTCGGCCCGCAACGCCTTCGCCACGTCGTAGGACGGGACCGGTCCGCGCTTGGGTCCGCTGAGTTGCAACGAACACGTCCCGACCAGGGCCGCCAGCAGGATGCAGCCCAGCACGATCGGCGCCAGCGACCAGAACATGTCGCGACCGTCCTGCAGCAACCGCGGTTTGGCCGGCTTGGGCGTCGGCTGCGGCTCCGCGGTCATCTCGCCAGTATCCCAGCTCCAACCGAGCGTTTCGCTTCTGGGACAATCAGCAACCATGACTGTTGAGGGATCAGGTTCGTCGCCGACCGCTGTTGCCGGTCACGCCACGTCGCCAACCCGGCTGTCCCGCGGGGAGGCCCCCGACCGCAACCTGGCCCTGGAACTCGTGCGAGTCACCGAGGCCGGCGCCATGGCCGCGGGCCGTTGGGTGGGTCGCGGCGACAAGGAGGGCGGCGACGGCGCCGCCGTCGACGCGATACGTGAGCTGGTGAATTCAGTCTCGATGCGCGGCGTCGTGGTGATCGGCGAGGGCGAAAAAGACCACGCGCCGATGCTGTACAACGGCGAGGAAGTCGGTAACGGGGACGGCCCGGAGTGTGACTTCGCGGTCGATCCGGTGGACGGCACCACCCTGATGAGCAAGGGCATGCCCAACGCCATCTCGGTGCTGGCGGTGGCCGATCGAGGCGCGATGTTCGACCCATCGGCGGTGTTCTACATGAATAAGATCGCCGTCGGACCCGATGCGGCGCACGTGCTGGACATCACTGCGCCGATCGCCGACAACGTCCGCGCGGTCGCCCGAGTCAAGGACATGTCGGTGCGCGACATGACGGTGTGCATCCTGGATCGGCCACGGCACGCTGCGCTGATCGATGAGGTTCGCACCACCGGCGCCCGGATCCGGCTGATCACCGACGGTGACGTCGCCGGTGCCATCTCGGCGTGCCGGCCCGAGTCGGGCACCGACATGCTGGCCGGTGTCGGTGGCACTCCGGAGGGCATCATCGCTGCCGCGGCCATCCGCTGCATGGGCGGCGCGATCCAGGCGCAACTGGCGCCCAAGGACGACGCCGAACGCCGCAAAGCGCTCGACGCCGGCTACGACTTGGACCAGATTTTGACCACCGAGGATCTGGTATCCGGGGAAAACGTCTTCTTCTGCGCCACCGGGGTCACAGACGGCGATCTGCTCAAGGGCGTGCGGTACTACGCCGGCGGCTGCACCACCCAGTCCATCGTGATGCGTTCCAAGTCTGGAACCGTCCGCATGATCGAGGCTTACCACCGGCTGTCCAAGCTCAACGAATACTCCGCCATCGACTTCACCGGCGACAGCAATGCCGCCTATCCCCTCCCATAACAAAGGAAGCGTATTTTTATGGCCGCAAACGCGGACGAAAACACCGAGTACCGCATCGAGCACGACACCATGGGCGAGGTCCGGGTGCCGGCAAAAGCGTTGTGGCGCGCACAAACCCAGCGTGCCGTGGAGAACTTCCCCATCTCCGGCCGCGGCCTCGAGCGGGCCCAGATCCGTGCCTTGGGTCTGCTGAAAGGCGCTTGCGCGCAGGTGAACAAAGACCTCGGGCTGCTGGCCGCCGATAAGGCCGACGCGATCATCGCCGCAGCGGCCGAAATCGCCGACGGCCAACACGACGACCAGTTCCCCATCGACGTCTTCCAGACCGGCTCGGGCACCAGCTCGAACATGAACACCAACGAGGTGATCGCGTCCATCGCTGGCAGGGCCGGTGTGACCGTGCACCCCAACGACGACGTCAACATGTCGCAGTCGTCGAACGACACCTTCCCCACCGCCACTCACATCGCGGCCACCGAAGCCGCTGTGGCTCATCTCATTCCGGCGCTCGAAGTGCTGCAGAAGGCTTTGTCGGACAAGGCTTTGGAGTGGCAGACGGTGGTGAAGTCGGGCCGCACTCACCTGATGGACGCCGTTCCGGTCACCCTCGGACAGGAGTTCAGCGGCTATGCCCGCCAGATCGAGGCCGGCATCGAGCGGGTGCGCTCCACCCTGCCGCGGCTGGGTGAGCTCGCGATCGGCGGCACCGCGGTAGGTACCGGCCTCAATGCTCCGGAAGGTTTCGGCGTCCGGGTGGTCTCGGTGCTGGTGTCCGAAACAGGACTATCCGAATTGCGCACCGCGGCAAACTCTTTCGAGGCCCAGGCGACCCGCGACGGATTGGTCGAAGCGTCCGGTGCACTGCGGACCATCGCGGTATCGCTGACCAAGATCGCCAACGACATCCGCTGGATGGGATCGGGTCCGTTGACCGGCCTGGCTGAAATCCAGTTGCCGGACCTGCAGCCGGGTAGCTCGATAATGCCAGGCAAGGTGAATCCCGTTCTGCCCGAAGCGGTTACCCAGGTGGCCGCTCAGGTGATCGGTAACGACGCCGCAATCGCCTGGGGCGGTGCAAACGGCGCCTTCGAACTCAACGTCTACATCCCGATGATGGCCCGCAACATCCTGGAATCGTTCAAGCTGCTGACCAACGTGTCAAAGCTGTTCGCCGAGCGGTGCATTACCGGGCTGAAGGCCAATGTCGATCACCTGCGCGAGCTGGCCGAGTCCTCGCCGTCGATCGTGACCCCGCTGAACTCGGCGATCGGATACGAAGAAGCCGCGGCCGTCGCCAAACAAGCGCTCAAGGAGCGCAAGACGATTCGCCAGACCGTCATCGACCGCGGCCTGATCGGCGACAAATTGTCGCTCGAAGAGCTGGATCGCCGGCTCGACGTGTTGGCGATGGCCAAGGTCGAGGCGAACGACCAATGACGGTTCCCCCGGGCGGCCCTTACGGTCAGGGCCCATACGGCCAGGGTCCCTACGGCCAGGATCCGTACGTGGCGAATCCGTATGGGCAGGACCCGTATTGGGGCGGTCAGCCACAAGGCCAGCCGCAAGGTCAACCCCAGGGCGGCGGATATCCTTACCCCCCGCCCGGTGGCGACCCATACGCAGGCGGCGCCTACCCACCCCAGCAGTATCCGCAAGCGCCCCAGCAGTATCCCTCCGGCTGGCCGGGCGGCCCCTACCAGCCCGGGCCGCCGCCCAAAGGGTCGAAGACCCCGTGGTTGATCATTACGGGTATCGCGGTACTGGGTGTCATCGTGTTGGTGGTGATCCTGGCGGTCGCCCTCACCAACCGCGGCCCGTCGAACTCAGCCAGCCCTTCGGAGACGACAAGCGCGGCGACCTCGCAGCCGAACAACTCCGCGCAGACCGCGACCGGCTGCACCCCGAACGTATCCGGCGGTGACGCGTCGGCCACTCGCAGCACGATCAATGCCGGCAAGCTGTCGTTTCCGACCAGCGCGGCCCCGGGATGGACGCCGTTCTCCGACGACCAGAACCCGAACCTGATCGATGCCGTCGGCGTCGGCGCGGAAGTACCGGGCGCCAACCAATGGATGATGCAGGTCGAGGTTGCCGTTACCAACTTCGTCACCAGCATGGACGTCTCCCAGCAGGCCTCGAAATTGATGGACTGCGTGGCCAACGGCCCCGGCTACAGCCAATCGCAGCCCACGCTCGGCGCCAAGAAGACGTCGTCGGCCACGGTCGACGGGGTCAAGGCCGCCCGGGTCGACGCGGACATCACCATCGGTGACACCGCACGAGGCGTGAAGGGCGATTCGGTGACCATCATCGCCGTCGACACCAAGCCGGTGACCATCTTCCTGGGCGCCTTCCCAATCGGGGATGCGGCCTCGCGGACCACCATCGACAAAGTCATCGCGGCACTCAAGGTGACCAAGTAGCTAACCTGCCGGGGTAGAGACGTGCGTGGCCTCGGAGCGGCCGCGCAGCACCGTCGAATAGCATTCGGCCCACCGCTGCTGTTCGGCTTCGTCGGCGCGGTCGATGGCCGCCGACGAACACAGGATCCGCCGGTCCGACGTCTTGGCGAGGTCGGCCAGTCGCGCGGCCTCGTTGACCGCGTCACCGATCACCGTGTATTCGTAACGGTTTTCGGCGCCGATGTTGCCGGCGAAGACGCGGCCGGCCGACACGCCGATCCCGAAGTCGACCACGGGTAGCTGGCGCAGCTGGGTGGCCAGGGTGCGGGCCGCGGCCAGCGCCGCCGATGCCGGCTCGTTCGTCCGCAGCGGCGCCCCGAAGATGGCCAGCGCGGCGTCGCCCTCGAATTTGTTGATCAGGCCTTGATGTTCGTCGACGGCGCCGACGACGATTCGGAAGAATTCGTTGAGCACCCCGGCAACCTTTTGCGGCGCAAGGCTTTCCGTCAACTTTGTGGAGCCCGCCAGGTCGATGAACAGCACGGCGGCCTCCACCACGTCCCCGGTCAGCGCGGCGCCCTCCTCGATGGCCCGATGCGCGACATCGACGCCCACGTAGCGTCCGAACAGATCTCGCACCCGGTCGCGTTCGGCCAGGCCGGCCACCATCCGGTTGAATCCCATTTGCAGATGCCCGATTTGGGACCGCTCGTATACGCCGATCTGGGTGTCGATGCGGCCGTGTTCGACCTGGGCCATCGCCTCGACGACTTCGCTGAGCGGATCGGCGATGGATCGCGAGGTGAGGATCATGATCGGCAGGCCAAGTACCAATGCCGCCAGCGCGACTACCAGAACTGGCACATCCAGCGATGCGTTCTTCTGAATCAGCCAGCCGTAGGAGCGCAGGATGACAAACGCCGCGATGACTCCGATTGGCAGGGCGCTGCACAAGAACCACAGCAGCACCAGCCGGGCGAACACGCCGGGTACCGACAATCCCTGCTCGGAGCCCCGTGTGGCGGCGGCCATGATCGGACGCAGCGTGTGTTGCGCCAGTAGCAAACCCGTTCCCGCGGCGGCGGCGCCGCCCAGCAGTACCCCGAGCAGAATCGGCAGCAGCAGCGCGGGTCCTGAGTTCGAGTTCAACAGCAGGAAAACTCCGCCACACAGCGCCCAGGCCGCGGCCAGGATTGCCGATTGGCGACCGGCGAGCCGCATGGCGGCGGCTCGTTGCGCCGGGGTCGGTTGTGCCCCGGCGGAGTACCAACGCACGGTCGGACGAAGGCTGAGGAACCCGCCGACCGCGACGCCGAACATCCCGAGCACGATCAACACCACCACCGCGCCGGTGTTTCGCTGCGCGAAATCGGCGTTGGCTGCCGCCGAGGTGTGCCCGCGCAGCGGGATCAAGATGGCAGCGGCATCGATGACGGCGAAAAGGTAAGCCAGTGCCAGGTCGAGTCCGTACTGAATCGATAGGCTGCGGGCGCTCTTTCGAGGCTCACCTGGACTCAGGCTCGGCTCAGGCACCGTTATTGGGCCCACCCGAGTTCTGTCCCGCAATGTCGGTGATCGGGAAGTTAGGCATCGGTTTCGGCGACGGGGTGTTGGGCAGCGACGGGATCTGGCTGGCCGGGATGTCGCGCAGTTCGTTCACCGGCGGACCATTCTCCCGGCTGCCGTAGCTGCTACCCGGCGCCCGCGGACCAAGCAGTTCGCTGACCGTCACCAGCCGGTAGCCGTTGGCCTTGAGCACCGGGATGAACTGGTAGACCAGGTCAACGGTGCTGGAATAGGTGTCGTGGAACAGCACCACCGAACCCGGTTTGATCTGCGACATCAGCAACGCTCGCGTGGCCGCGGTGTTGGAATCGTTGGCCCAGTCGAAAGGTATTACGTCCCAAAGGATTTCGGCTAGACCGAACTTGGCCGCGGTCTGGTTCACCGCGTCGTTGGCCAGGCCGCCGGCAGGACGATACAGCGTCGGCGTGCGGCCCGTTGCGGCGGTAATCGCGTCGTTGGCCCTGGAAAACTGTCCGGCGATGTCCTCGGGCGGGATGGTGGTCATGTTGGGGTGTTCCCAGGTGTGGCTGCCGATCTCCATGCCGGCCTCGGCGATGCGTTTGGCGCCCGCCGGATTGGCCGCCACCTTGTTGCCGATCAGAAAGAAGGTGGCTTTGGCGTCGTTGTCCTTCAAAATTTGCAGCAGCCGGTCGGTGAATGGGCCGGGCCCGTCGTCGAAGGTCAGCGCGACACACTTGACCACCGAGCAGTTCAGATTCTCGGCACGCGTGACGTGACCGGTGAGGGAGCCGATGACCAGCACCGCGACGGCCACCACGACACCGAAAACGGTGCGCCAGTAGCGCCAAGTCTGGTTGTCGGGTCGTTTCGGCACCCACGAAGTTTACCGTCAGTGCGGCCCGGTGATCTCCTCGAGCATCTCGGTGACCAGTGCGGCGATCGGGGACCGTTCGCTGCGCATCAGCGTGATGTGCGCGAACAGCGGATGACCTTTGAGTTTCTCGATCACCGCGGCGACGCCGTCGTGGCGGCCCACGCGCAGGTTGTCGCGCTGGGCGATGTCGTGGGTCAGGACCACGCGCGACCCGCTCCCGAGCCGCGAGAGCACGGTCAGCAGCACATTGCGTTCCAGCGACTGTGCCTCATCGACGATGACGAACGAGTCGTGCAATGACCGGCCCCGGATATGGGTCAGCGGCAGCACTTCGAGCATGCCGCGGGAGAGAACTTCCTCCAGCACCGCGGGACTGGCCAGGCCCTCGAGCGTGTCGAACACGGCTTGCGCCCAGGGGCCCATCTTGTCGCTCTCGCTGCCGGGCAGGTAGCCCAGCTCTTGGCCGCCAACCGCATACAGCGGGCGGAAGACCACCACCTTGCGCTGCGTGCGGCGTTCCAGCACCGCTTCCAGGCCGGCGCACAGTGCCAGCGCCGACTTGCCGGTACCGGCTTTACCACCAAGCGACACAATGCCCACCGACTCATCGAGCAGCAGGTCGAGCGCCACCCGCTGCTCCGCGGAGCGGCCACGCAGACCGAACACCTCGCGATCACCGCGTACCAGCTGCACTCGCTTGGTGGCGGTAACCCGGCCCAGCGCATGCGAACTGCCGCCCAGCAGGCGAATCCCGGTGTGACAAGGCAGATCCCGGGCCTCGGCAAGGTCGATCTCGCCGTCGGCGAACAGCGCGTCGATGTCCTCGGCGGCGGTCTCGAGCTCATGCATCCCCGACCAGCCGGAGGCGACGACGTCCTGGGCGTGGTATTCGTCGGCCGCCAGGCCTACCGCCGCGGCCTTGACCCGAAGCGGAATGTCCTTGCTGACCAGCGTGACTCGCCTGCCTTCGGCGGCGAGGTTGGCAGCACAGCTCAGAATCCGTGAATCGTTGCTGTCGGTACGAAAGCCCGCCGGCAGTACAGCTGGGTCCGTGTGGTTGAGTTCGACGTGCAGCGAACCACCTTGCGCACCAATGGGAATGGGCTGATCCAATCGCCCGTGCTCCAGGCGAAGATCGTCGAACAGCCGTAACGCCTGACGGGCGAACCACCCCAGCTCGTGGTGATGCCGTTTAGCCTCCAATTCGCTGATCACGACCAGCGGAACCACCACTTCATGCTCGGCGAACCGGCCGCAAGCCCACGGGTCGGACAGCAGCACGGAGGTGTCGAGCACGTACGTCCGGATATCGGTCACGGAGCGCTCCTCGAGCGGAAAACGCCCGGGCGGACCCACACGAGCGAATCGGCGGGGGCCACGGCACCAGGACCGGGGCCGGTCCTGCCCTTCTTATGACGGGAGGTGCCGCCCTGGCAGCAGAGAATGTCGCTGGCCATCGCATGCGACGCTACTCCGCTGGCGACACCCCCGCAGGGCAGGCGCGCCGAAATCCGGGATCTAGCCGAGCAATTAAGCCGAGCCGGTGACGAATTGCTTCAGCGCAGGTTCGTCGGCCAGCCCCCATGCGGTGATGCGGTCGGAGATCACCTGTGCAAGCTGTGCGGCACCGAAGATCCCGGCGTCTGCGACGTTGGCCACCTTGTCCTGATAAGCGTCGATGTCGGCGCCGACGACCTTGAGGTCGGCCGCACGCGCGGCGATGGCCGCGATCGTCTCGTCGCGGGTGTACTCGAGGCAGTGATCGACGAGGCTGGCGAAGAACTCCTCGTGTCGGGCCTCGTCCCGGGCGATCCGGTCGATGAGCCCGGCCAGGATGGGCTCCTCGATCTTTGCGGCCAGGTTCTTGCAGAACACGGCGTACGAGCGCTCCAGGAGCGCCATGTAGACCAGGGTCTCAACCTGCGTGTAGCTGTCGCCGCGATAGCCCTTCATCACGTACTGGACCCGAACCTCCTCGTTGGCGGTCGGGTCGACCTCCCTGGTCACCACCAGGTACTCGCGCAGCGCAATCGCGTGCAGGTGTTCTTCAGCGGTCCATCTGCCCAGCCAGCGACCCCAGTAGTCCTCGAGAATGAAGTGCTCGACGAGCTCACGGTGGTGCGAAGCCAGGTTGTCCTTGACGATCAGCAGGATCTCGCACGCGTCGGTGACGGTCCTGGGCAGTGTCGCCTGAGACGGATCCCAGTCACGTCCGCCGAGGAAGGCGAAGTTCTCGCCCTGGTCGAACGGAACGTAATCGTGAGCGAACCAGAGGTCCTCGCCAGCGAGGTGGCGAGCCATGTTCGCCTCGACCACGGGCTCGAGTTCCAGCGTCAACGCGTTAGCTACAGGTTTCTGTGCCATGCAGTAACTGTAACCCGCATACACAGGTTCTGTGAAATCCGGCGCGCACGTGTCGCGCCGCGAATATTCGCCCTACCGGCCGGCCAGACTCCAGTCTTCGAGGCCCTCGTACAGGGGAAAGTCCGTGGCCAGCTTGGTCACCCGCGCGCGCAGCGCTGCGACGTCGACTTGGGCGGGCCCCGCGACCAGCGCAGTCGCGATGATGTCGGCCACCTCGCTGAACTCGGCATCCCCGAACCCGCGCGTCGCCAGTGCGGGTGTACCCACCCGCAGGCCCGAGGTCACCATCGGCGGCCGGGGATCGTTGGGAACGGCGTTGCGGTTGACGGTAATCCCGATCTCGTGCAGCAGGTCCTCGGCGGCCTGGCCGTCCAGCGGTGAGTTGCGCAGATCGACCAGCACCAGGTGCACGTCAGTACCCCCGCTGACCACCGACACACCCGCCTTGGCGACGTCGTCGGCCAACAACCGGTCAGCCAGGATCCGAGCCCCGGACAGGGTGCGCTGCTGCCGTTCGGCGAACTCCGGGGTGCCGGCAATCTTCAGCGCCACCGCCTTTCCCGCGATGACGTGCATCAGCGGTCCGCCCTGCTGGCCCGGGAATACCGCCGAGTTGATGGCCTTGGCGTACTCCTGTTTGCCCACGATCAGGCCCGAACGGCCCCCGCCCAGCGTTTTGTGGATGGTGGTGGACACCACATCGGCGTGCGGCACCGGCGAGGGGTGCAACCCCGCGGCGACCAAGCCCGCGAAATGCGCCATATCCACCCACAACTTGGCCTCGACCTCGTCGGCGATCGAGCGGAACGCCGCGAAGTCGAGAATGCGCGGATAGGCCGACCAGCCGGCGATGATCACCTTGGGACGGAACTCGAGGGCTTGGGCGCGCACCGCGTCCATGTCGATCAGGTGCGTAGTCGGGTCGACGCCGTAGAAGGCGTTCTCGTACAACTTGCCGGAGAAGTTCAACCGCATGCCATGGGTCAGGTGACCGCCGTTGGCCAGATCCAGGCCAAGTAGCCGCTCCCCCGGCGACATCAGCGCGTGCAGCACGGCAGCGTTGGCCTGGGCGCCAGAATGTGGCTGCACGTTGGCGAAGTCGGCCCTGAACAGCGCCTTCGCCCGATCGCGGGCGATGTTTTCCACCACGTCGACGTGCTCGCAGCCGCCGTAGTAACGCCGCCCCGGCAATCCTTCGGCGTACTTGTTGGTCAGCACGCTGCCCTGGGCCTGCAGCACCGACCGCGGCACGAAGTTCTCCGAGGCGATCATCTCCAGCGTGTCGCGCTGCCGGCTGAGCTCTTTGCCCAGCAATTCGGCGATATCCGGGTCGACTTCGGCCAGCGGCGCGGACATCAGCGAGACTTGGGTGCGGGTATCAGGTGCGGCGGTCACGCGCGTCAGTCTATCCAGCGAGCGCCCTGACGGCGCTTTCAAAGACTTTCAGCGGCCCAGCCGTCGGGCCCGCGCACTTCACCTGCAAGACTGACACCATGCCGCGGCTTAGCGAGCCGAGCCCGTATGTGGAGTTCGACCGAAAGCAGTGGCGTGCGCTGCGCATGTCGACCCCGTTGGCGCTGACCGAAGAGGAACTGTTCGGCCTGCGTGGTCTTGGTGAACAGCTCAACCTGCTCGAGGTCGAAGAGGTTTACCTGCCCCTGGCCCGGTTGCTTCACCTACAGGTGGCCGCGCGCCAGCGGCTGTTCGCCGCGACGGCGGAGTTCCTCGGCGAGCCGCAACAAAACCCCGACCGGCCGGTGCCGTTCATCATCGGCGTGGCGGGCAGCGTGGCCGTCGGCAAGTCAACCACCGCGCGCGTACTGCAGGCGCTGCTGGCCCGCTGGGATCACCATCCCCGGGTGGACCTGGTGACCACCGACGGATTCCTTTACCCCAACGCCGAGCTGGAGCGGCGAAACCTTATGCACCGCAAAGGTTTTCCCGAGAGCTACAACCGCCGGTCGCTGATGCGGTTCGTCACCTCGGTCAAGTCCGGTTCGGACTACGCCTGCGCGCCGGTGTATTCACACCTGAAGTACGACATCATCCCCGGGGCCAAGCATGTGGTGCGCCATCCCGACATCTTGATCCTGGAAGGTCTCAACGTGTTACAGACGGGTCCGACGCTGATGGTGTCGGACCTGTTCGACTTTTCGCTTTACGTCGACGCCCGGATCGAGGACATCGAGCAGTGGTATGTGTCACGCTTCCTGGCCATGCGCAGCACCGCATTCGCCGACCCGCAGTCGCATTTCCACCACTACGCGGCCCTCAACGACACGAAGGCTGTCGCCGCCGCTCGTGAGATCTGGCGCTCGATCAACCGGCCCAACCTGGTCGAGAACATCTTGCCGACGCGTCCCCGGGCGACCCTGGTGCTGCGTAAAGACGCCGACCACTCCATCAACCGGCTACGGCTGCGAAAGCTGTAACCAGACCGGCCCTCAGACCGGCGAAGCTCCGTGGATGCCCGGCATCCCCCACAGCAGCCCGCCGTTGCCGCCCAGACCGCCCATGCCGCCATTGGAGCCGTTTCCGCCGTTTCCGCCGTTGCCGATCAGCCTGGCGTTGCCGCCGTCGCCGCCGTTGCCGCCGAAGCTGCCGTGACCGCCACCCGAGGCGCCCAGCCCGCCGACGCCGCCGTCGCCGTAGAGCCAGCCACCGTCGCCGCCGTTGCCGGCCGAGCCACCGGGATTGCCGTCCCCGCCGCCTTTGCCGCCGTCACCGCCGCCCCCGCCCTGACCGAACAGGCCGGCGCTGCCACCGGCACCGCCCAGCCCGCCGGCACCGGCTACGGCCGCGCCGCCTGCCCCGCCATGCCCGCCGGCACCCCACAGCAGCCCACCGGAACCGCCGCGCCCGCCAGTCAAGCCGGCGCCGGTGCCGCCGCTGCCGACACCGCCGGCGCCACCGTTGCCGCCGTTACCGATGAGGCCCGCGCATCCCCCGGCGCCGCCGTTTTGGTCGGCCCCGCCGGCCCCGCCGTCGCCGCCGTTGCCGTACAGCAGGCCGCCCGCGCCGCCCGGCTGCCCCGGCCCGCCGTTGGCGCCGTTGCCGATCAGGGGACGCCCCAGCAGCAACATGGTCGGTGCGTTGACCGCATCGAGCAGGGTCTGCCCGACGTTGACGGCTTCGGCGCTCGAGTACGCACCGGCGCCGGCGGTCACCGCCTGCACAAACCGGTCATGAAACGTCGCCGCCTGGGCACCGAGGGTCTGGTAGCTCTGGGCGTGCGTGCCGAACAGTGCCGCGACCGCCGTGGAGATCTCGTCGGCCGCCGCTGCCACCACTGCGGTCGTCGGGAAGGCGGCGGCCGCATTGGCCGAGCTGATCGAGGAGCCGATTCTGGCGAGATCTGTTGCCGCGGCCGCTAGCGTTTCCGGCGCTGTAATGAGGAACGACATGGGGGGCAAGCGTATCGGCCAGACCCGGGCCAGCGGAGTGAAATCGCCGGGAAAAGGCCGATACGGGGCGCAGGCCGCTACTTGCCACGGCGGCGCCCCGCATCAGCGGGAAGGGGAGCTAGACCGCCAGGCGGCGCACTCCCAGGTATTGCAAACCCGCGAACACCGCGGTGTACACACCGCTGGCAAGTGTTGCTGCCACTCCGGTGCCGGTCATGGGCACGAGTTCCGCGGCGATGATCGCGGCGAAGGTGTACACGATGTTCGCCACGATCACGCCGATTCCGGCGCGGCGCAGGTTGGGCAACGCGGCGAGGCTGAACACCGCCAGGCCGTAGAGCACGAAGAAGGCGCCCATGCTGTATTCCTGGCCAGACGTCAGCCCGGTCAGCCTCGAGATCGGGTCGGCGGCCGCGGCGACGGCCAAGCCCATCAGTCCGGTCAATGTGGCATCGAGTCGCATCGCGAACCGCAGCAGCGAGTCGGTCGAGTCGGATAGGGGCCTGGTCGTTTGACCGGATATTGCGGTCATGTCGGTTCTCCTTGTGAAGCGAACGAGTCGGACACGTTTGAGCGTGCCGGCGCAGCGCTGCCAGATCGACGCGTCGCACTGCCAACTACTGCCACGCAGTAAATGACCAGGGGGTTGGCTCCGGTATTCCGGCTTGGGGTGCTAAATGGCTCGCGCCTCGAGGACGCTGTACGGGGAGGCCGTTTCAACCACGCGCGTCATGCGGAAGCCGGCGCGTTCAAGCAGTTGCCCGTATTCGGTGGCGGTGCGCTCCCGTGCAGAGACCGTGAGCAGCATTTCCAGATCCACCCACTTGCCCAGGAAGTCGCGCTGGTGCCGCGGAATCACCTGCTCGACGAGCAACACCCGGGCACCGTCGCCGCCGGCCGTACGCACGTTCGTCAGTATTCGCACAGCGTCGTCGTCCGGCCAGTCATGGATGATGTTCTTGAGTACGTAGGCGTCGCCGCCGGCTGGAATGTCGGCATCGAAGAAGGACCCCTCCACGATGCGAACCCGGTCTGCGACACCGTACTCGGCAAGAACCGCTGGCGCTCCGGCCACCACTTGAGGTTGGTCGAACAGGATTCCCCGCGCATGCGGTGTCGCCGCCAGGATCGCGGCCAGTAACCGACCGTGCCCGCCCCCGATATCGACGACCGTCGCGTAGGCACTGAAGTCGTAGGCAGCGACCACGGGTTCGATCGAGAGTTCGGACGTGCTCGTCATGGCCTGATTGAAGATGTCGGAAAGCTCGTGCTCGCCGGCGAGGTAATCGAAGAAGGGCTTGCCGCGCAGTTCTTGGACAACGTCATGGCCGCTGCGGATAGCCTGTGTCAGCCGGCTCCAGTGCTCTCGCTGCTGGGGCGAGCCCACCCATCTGGCCATCCCGGCTACCGAAACCTCGGCGTCACTACGCAGCGTGTTCCCCAGCGGAGTCAGGTCGTAGCGACCGTCGCGGCGCTGACGAAATACACCCCGCCCGATCAAGGCCCGGAGCAATCGGCTGATCGCGTCGGCGTCGGCATTGACCGCGACCGCCAACTCCTCGGCCGTCAGCGGACCCTGAGCGAGTTTGTCCGCGATGCCGAGGTCCGCTGCAGCGGTTATCGCTTGGGCCGACCAAGCCCCCAGGATCAGTTCCATCATCGCCGCTGGAGGCGGAACCGCACGTCGGTGCAGCCCGCCGAGGTAGTGCCGTGCCCGTTCGATTACCCGCACGACTTTGGCGGGTGGAACCTTGGAAGCCATAGCGCCGCAGCTTAATCAATCACTGGAAACGCTGACCCGCCCACGTAGGTCGGCCGCGATCAGCCGGGCCGCCGCGTTCTGCCAATTGTGCAGCGAGCGCTGCGGCACCTCGGTCACCAACCACTGCCAGGCCTGGCGGGCAGTCGGATCCAATCCGGCGGCGGTCGCGTTCTGCGCATACGCCCGTACGCCGACGACATAGGGGAAATAAAGCGAGTTGTAGTAGCGCCACTGCTCGGTGGTGCCGAAGTCCCCGGCGTCGCGCGGCTTGAGCCGTCCAATGCCGTCTGCCAGCACGGCTTTGAGTTCGTTGGCCCGCTCCAGCGGGTGGTCGGCTGCGCCGCGCGCGGCCAGTCGCGCGTCGATGACGGGCAACGACGTCAGCGGGCTGGCGACCAGTTTGCTCAGGTCTCCGTAGTGGCCCAGCGCGCGGCGGGTGAGCCTGACGAACGTGTCGTCGTCGATGTCGCTCAGCGGGTCGTCGGATCGCAGCGGCAACGCCGCACCGGTGTGCCGCAGCGCGGCCCGATCGGCGCGCAAGGTGGGTGATCTGGAGAACGCCAGCCGGTCCAGAATGCCGGCCAGCGGATCGGCCAGCACCTGGACCGTGATCGCGATGGCCAGGCTGGTGAACAGCAGCACAGTCAACGCCGTCTGCGCCGACGGCGCGCTGCGGGTCAGCGCCAGGCCGATCAGCGCTTGCCCACCGAACAGCACCGCCACCGCAACCGATCCGGCGAACGAGCGAACCATGTCGGCACGCAGCGCCTGACCTTCGTCGAACGCATCCCAGAGGGCCACCGCAACCCCGAGCGCCAGCACGTCGAAACCCGTCGACGCCAACGCCAGCCAACTGGGCAACACTCCCAGCGGAATGATCAAAATCGCGTTGGCCAGCGCGAAGAACAGCGTCGCAACAACCACCACGCCCGCCACCGGCAACGGCTGGGTACGCCGCCGCAACGCGGCGACCATCGCGGCGAGCGTTGACGCCGAGATCACCGCGGACATCACCCAGTGACCTGCCCGCAGTGGGCCGTCGACGCTGCCGGCCATAGCCGCGCCGAACAGGGCGAGCGCAGCGACCCAGCAGACCAGCAACACCTCGCCGGTACGTGCCCGCGGGCTATCACAGGGCCGCCCCAGCTCGAGCAGCACCGCGAACCAGGCCACGCCCGGAATGACGACCAGATAGACCTCGATGTGGCTGAGCAGCTGGGCATGCACACCACTGGTGTTGCGCACCGCGTCCAAGGCCACTACCAGCGCAAACCCGCACAACCCGAGAGCGGCCAAGACCAGCACCGGCTTACGCGGATCGCGCGCCAGCAAGTAGAGCCCGAGCCAGCCGCTCAGCGTGAACACCACCGCCGATAGCGCTGCCATTGTCACTTCCCGTATCGGCGATGCCGCACGGTGTAGTCGCGCAGCGCGCGCAGGAAGTCGACATGGCGGAATGCCGGCCAATGCGCCTCGGTGAACCACATCTCCGAGTAGGCGCTCTGCCATAGCAGGAAGCCGGACAGCCGTTGCTCTCCGGAGGTGCGGATCACCAAGTCCGGGTCGGGTTGTCCTGAGGTGTAAAGGTTTTCGGAGATGCCCTCGACGGTCACCTTATCGATGAGCTCCTCGGCCGTTGCGCCGTTGGCCAGCTCCTTGCTCAGCAGCGCCCGGACCGCATTGACGATCTCCAGACGGCCGCCGTAGCCCACCGCGACGTTGACGTGGAAGTGCGCGGTGCCCGGCGTAGACTCCACCGCCTCGCGCAGCCGGCGGGCAGGTTCCTCGCCCAGCAGTTCGAGGTCGCCGACGGTACGCACACTCCAGCGGTTGGCCGGGGCACAGATCTCCTCGACGACGTCGGTGATGATTTCGATCAGCGCAGCCAGCTCATCGGGGTCGCGTTGCAGATTTTCGGTGGAGAGCAGATAAATGGTGGTCATTTCGATGCCGGCTTCTTGGCACCAGCGCAGCATCTCGGCGATCTTGGCCGCACCCATCCGGTAGCCGTAGCTGACGTCGTCGTATCCCGCGTCGCGCGCCCACCGCCGATTCCCGTCGCACAGCACGGCAATGTGACGGGGCAGTTCGGATTTCGAAGCCACCAGTCCCTGCCGCAGACGCAGCTCGTAAAGCCGGTACAACGGCTCCTTGAGCCGCGGCGGGATGATCTCCACGAATATCAACAGTACTGTGACCGGCGCCAAATTCCGGCTTCCGTTTCGGGCAATATCACGCCACGTCTAGCGGGAGTCTCACAGCCGGCGCGGTTACTGTATTCCTGAAAAGCACCGGCAATCCCTAACCGAGGCAACAGGAGAAATGAGCAGCCAGACCAGCACGCTCAGCAGTGCCGAACCCGAATCGCACGGGTTTTCGCCAGCCGATGCCGCCCATCAGGTCGTCGAGGGCGTCGCCCGCGTTCTGACCAAGCCGCGTTTCCGCGGCTGGATCCACGTCTATTCGGCCGGCACTGCGGTGTTCGCCGGCGCATCGCTGATCGCGGTGTCGTGGGCGGTGGGATCCACCAAGGCCGGGCTGGCGACATTCGCCTACACCGCGGCAACGATCGTGATGTTCACCGTCAGCGCCACGTATCACCGCGTCGATTGGAAGTCCCCGAGCGCCCGGAAATGGATGAAGCGGGCCGACCACTCGATGATCTTCGTGTTCATCGCCGGCAGCTACACCCCGTTCGCGCTGCTGGCCCTGCCGGGTCATGACGGGCATGTGGTGCTGGCAATCGTGTGGGGCGGCGCGGCGGCCGGCATCCTGCTGAAGATGCTCTGGCCCTCGGCGCCGCGCTGGCTGGGGGTGCCGCTGTACATCCTGCTGGGCTGGGTGGCGGTCTGGTACACCGCGACGATCCTGCACAACGCCGGCGTAGCCGCGATGGTGTTGTTATTCGTAGGTGGCGCGCTATACAGCATCGGCGGCATCCTCTACGCCCTGCGCTGGCCAGACCCGTGGCCGACGACCTTCGGCTTCCACGAGTTTTTCCACGCCTGCACCGCGGTCGCGGCGATCTGCCACTACATCGCGATGTGGTTCGTGGTCTTCTAGGGTTTCGTCGCTATCCGCCCCTGCGTCTCCACGCGGTGCAGCAATGGCCGGATCTGGCAGCGGGCGAAGTAGTCGTCAGCCGCTTCGGTTGCTCCCTTGAACTTGCCGTAGTCGTCCAAAATGAGCACACCGCCGCGGGCCAGCCTCGGATAAAGCGTCTCCAGCTCACACAGGGTGGACTCGTAGAAGTCGGTGTCCAACCGCAGCACTGCGATGTCGCCGGTCGGCGTGACCGGCAAGGTGTCCTGGACCATTCCGCGCACCAGGCGTATGCGCTCGGCCCGGTAGCCGGTGCCGGCCAGGTTGGCCGCCACCTGGTCGATGCCGACGCCGCAGGGTCGCTGTTCGGCACCCGGGGTGTCGGCGAGGCCATCGAGCCGGTCCGGGGTCCCGACGAAACCATCGCGCTCCGAGGCGCCCTCCCAGGACCAGTCGAAGGTGTCGAAGCCGAAGATGTCGCGGTCGCAGTCGCCGTGTGCGCGCAATGTCGCCGCGGCCAGCATCATGCTGCCGCCGCTGGCTACCCCGCATTCCACGATGGCACCGCAGATGTGATTGGCGACCACGTAGTTGACGGCCTGATACAACGCGAACGCCATCGGTTTGGACGTCAGGGTGAACGGCCGGATAGCGGCGAACATCGCCGCGAACTCCGGTGCGGCGGCATCGATGTCGTGCGTGGTGCCGAGCTGCCGAACGACGTCGTATGCCGAAACCGCCGCATCCGGCTGGGCCGTCCGCTCGGCGGGAACCAGCAGCTTCATCGCGACCAGCCGGTCTACTGCTTCCCGGGCCGCGGGCACGCCCATTTCCGACAGTCGCTGGTATGCGTCGGTAGGTAATCGCGGCTCGCTGAACAGACTCAGCAGCAACACCACGCCGGGGGTGGCGACGAACTCCGCAAACGGGTCGGTGACCGAGCCGACCCGCACCCGCCCGTCATGCCAGGCGCAGAACAAACCGGGGGCGACGACCAGAGCGCAGTCTTGCTCAGCGGCGCTCACGAGGCACCCAGCAGCGCCGCGGCCTCGGCGGACAGCGGTGCCAGGTAAGCCACGGCATGCTCGGTGAGCTCCGCAATTGATCTGCCGTCGAGGTCCTGGGGGGAAACCAGTGCGGGCAGATCGGCGGCCGAGGCGCCCGCCCAGCGCAAGGCGGTCACCAGCTGCACCGCGCGGTCGCGCACGAACACCCCGCCGAGTACCGATCGGCGGACGAACTCGGGGCGGCATTCGTTCAGCAGCGGGATGAGCACGTCGTCGTGCGCAATCTGGCTGAGCACCCGGTCGAGGACTTCGGGCTCGGTGATTACGGCATCCAGGTATGCACGGTAGGCCAGCGCCGGGGTCCCTCGCGCCAGCACTTCGGCCAGGACTCGCTGATAGCGCCGCGGGCTGGACTTGCGCAGCAGCGCAATCGCCTCGGACTGACGACGCAGCAGCGAAGACGTTTGACAAGCCGTCACCACATGCGACAAGCCCGGCAGCCAATACTCGCGCGGGCGACGGTGCAGCCCGGGATGCGACTCGCATCGCACCACCAGCGTCACACTCGGCTTCTGCAGCCAGTAGATCTCGTGGATCAGTTCGGGCGTGATGGGACGCACTTGGCCGGTCCGCATGATTTCCAGACCTGTCCGGGTGAGCGTCCCCCCCGCGAGGTTCTCATCGAAGACCTTGGATTCGGCGAATTCGAATTGGGTGTGCACCCGGTCGCCGTGCAGGGCCGCGAAGGCGCCGCAGGTGACGTGGTCGTGCGCGGCGCTGGCGTTCTCCGTCCAGTACAGCAGGTCGATCCGGAAATCCGGGGTGCGCGCGACGGTGATCGCCGGCTGCCCGAAGTCGAAGTCCCAGGATTGCTCGGGAAGTGCGCCGGAGGTCACGGCCCATTCCAGACACGACGACGGGTCGATGTTGGCAAGGTCGGCCGCACGCAGCCCGGCCACCGCAGCATTGACAAGGTGGTTGGGGTCGGCGCGATCCCAGAGCCCGGTGATGGTGTCCGCGATGCCGGCAAACACGGGCGCAAAATCAGTCATGGCGAACCGGCGGATCGAAGGGGTCATGCTCGCCGTGCCGCCCGATGTGCGGCACGGCGGGCACGGTTTGAGAGATCAGTAGGGAATGGCCTGGGTAAGAACCGACTCCCGCGAGATTTCCTCGATCTGAATCTCGAATCCCTCGCGGGCTTCTTTGATTTCCTCCACCACTTTCACCTCCTCGGTGAGGTCATGGCCATCACGAATGGCTTTGGCGAAGACTGTAGCCAATAGATACTATTGTGTATAGATACGAAAAACTGTGACTATTCTGTGGTGCCGGTCAGTCTAAAAGCGCTAAGCGCATAATGAGTCCGATATTTAGAGATCGGAATTCAAAGAGTCAGCGCGGTCGCGAGTTCGGCCGTGCTGGTCACCGGGAGATCGCAAACCCGGCCACGGCACACGTATGCGGCATCGGCACCACCCACCCGATCCCGTCCGGCCAGCAGCGGCGACGAATTCACTTGCCCCCCAACGACAATCGCCCCGCCGGGCGCCAGCCGACGCGCCTCGGCCAGCAGCGTTGACTCCGGGCCGTCACAGGCGACCGCAATCTGCAGCGGTCCGCGCACTGCGGCTTCGGCCACGGCCAGCCAGTGCCCGGCCGAGCGGGGCGCGCGCGCCAGCAGCACCGCGTGAGTGCGCAGCGTGTACCCAGCCAGTTGCAGATACCGCTCGGCACGGCGGGCGTCGACGACGTGCGCCGCAGTTAGCAGCGCCTCGGCGAGCAGCGAGGCGCCTGACGGCGTAGCGCCGTCCAGCGGGTCGGCGGGCCGCAGCATCAACTGTTCGGCGTCGTCGGCGGTGTCGAACCAGCGGCCGGGGCGGTGCGGGTCACCGAAGTGCTTGACCGCGGTGTCCAACAGCCCGGTGGCCGCAGTCAGCCAGGCCTGATCGGCGGTCAGCTGGTAGAGCGCCAGCAGTCCGGTCGCCAGTGCCGCGTGGTCCTCCAGAATGGCCGCGCTCTGGCCAACGACCCCGCCGAGGCTGGCGCGGCGCAACCGGCCGTCGACGATGTGCCGGTCCAACAGCTTGCCGGCGCAGCGCTGTGCGGCGTGTGCCAACTCGGGTTCGCCCAACGCCACGCTGGCCTCGGCCAGCGCGGTGATCGCCAACCCGTTCCAGGAGGTGACGATCTTGTCGTCGCGCCCGGGCTGGATCCGGGTGCCCCGGGCCGCGAGCAACTCATTGCGCACCCGTTCCAGACGCGCCGCGTCGTCGGGATCGGCCGGAAATTGCAGCACCGACGTCCCGTGTTCGAAGGTGCCGGTTTCGGTAACGCCGAAAACCGTTGCCGCCCAACGTCCGTCATCGAAGCCGAGCACCTCGGTCAATTGCGCCGGCGTCCACACGTAGGTCGACCCTTCGCGGCCGTCGGCATCGGCGTCCAGCGACGAGGCGAACACGTCGGCTTCTGCTTTTGCGCGAAACTCCTCGAGCAGAAACCGCGCCGTCTCGGCGGTGACGCGGCGGGCCAGCGGATCTGCGGTGCGCCGGGCCCAGTGCGCGTAGGCGCGCAGCAGCAGCGCGTTGTCGTACAGCATCTTCTCGAAATGCGGTACCACCCAAGCCTTGTCGACGCTATACCGGGCAAAGCCACCGGCAAGTTGGTCGTAGATCCCGCCACGGGCCATGGCGTTGCCGGTGCGTGCGACGGCGTCCAGGGCCGCCTGCGATCCGGTGCGTTCATAGTGGCGCAGCAGTGCCTCCAGCAGGGCCGACGGCGGGAACTTCGGCTCGGAACCGGCCCGCGCGCCGAAGCCGCCGTAGCTGGTGTCCTCATCGCCCAGCACGGTTGCGACGGCGTGGTCACACAGCCCCGGTGCCACGTCCGCACCGCCCTCGGGCAGCCCGGATCCCATCGAGCGCAGCTCCCCCGCGATATGGTCGGATGCCTCCTCGACCTCACCGCGGCGCTGTCGCCAAGTCTCCGATATCACCGAAAGTAATTGCAGGAAGCTGTCTTTCGGGTAGTACGTACCGCAGTAGAAGGGCCTGCCGTCGGGAGTCAGGAAGCATGTCATCGGCCAGCCGCCCTGCCCGGTCAGCGCGACAGTGGCATTCATGTAGACCGAGTCGATGTCCGGCCGTTCCTCGCGGTCGACTTTGATGCAGACGAAGTCGGCGTTCATCGCCGCGGCCACCTCGTCGTCCTCGAACGATTCGTGCGCCATGACATGGCACCAGTGGCAGGCCGCGTAGCCCACGGACAGCAGGATCGGCACATCGCGGGCGACCGCGTCGGCAAGCGCCTGCGGCGTCCACTGCTGCCAGTGCACCGGGTTGTCAGCATGCTGGCGCAGATACGGGCTGGTGGCCAGTGTGAGCGTGTTGGTCCCGGACGGATCAGTCGGGTTCATGAGCGCGACCCGGTGGCGGGGTGGATCCATTGCGCTCAGGATCTGGAACCTCCCCGTCGACCGCATCGGTTCCCTCGTCGGCGGCCTGATCCGGCTCGGGGTGCTGGCGGTCGAATGACTCGGGGACCTTTTTGAGTTGCCGGTTCATCGACCGCAGCAGGAACAACGTCGCAATCACCAGCAGCACCACGACGAGTAGCCCGATCGGGCTGGCCTTGCCGAAATCCGGACCGTTGTTGTGCGGACCCTCAGCAATCACGCTGAGCAAAAGGTGGGTCATTCGCCCGGCTCGATCCCGGCGAACAGTTCAGCCTCGGGCAGTTTGATCGGGACGCGCGAGCGGGCCAGCTCGAATTCCTCGGTCGGCCACAGCTCCTCCTGCCAGGACAGCGGCGCGGCGAAGAACTCGGCATTCGGGTCGATCTGAGTGGCGTGGGCGCGCAGGGCATCGTCGCGACGGCCGAAGTAGGCCGCGCACTCCACGCGCGTCGTCACGCGCGTTGCATAGGGGTCGTGCTGGGGAAGCCAGTGCTCCAGCCATTTCCCGAACGGGCCTTCCTGGCCGCGCTTGATGAACTCGTTCTGCAGCAATTGCATCCGTTCCCGCAGGAAGCCGTGGACGTAGTACAACTTGGACACCGTCCACGGTTCGCCTGCGTCGGGAAACAGGCGGTAGTCGCCGGCCCCCTCGTAGGCGCCGACGGACACCTGGTGGCAGCGAATGTGGTCGGGGTGCGGGTAGCCGCCGTGCTCGTCGTAGGTGATCATCACATGCGGCCGGAACTCGCGGACCGCCCGCACCAGAGCTTCGGTGGACTCCTCCAACGGCACCAGCGCGAAGCAACCGTCGGGCAGCGGAGGCGGTGGGTCGCCCTTGGGCAGGCCGGAGTCGATGAAGCCCAGCCAGCTGTGCTCGACACCGAGGATCTCCGCCGCTCTGGCCATCTCGTCGCGCCGGATCTCGTGGATGTGTCCATGCACGTCGGGCAGATCCATCGCCGGGTTGAGAATTTCGCCGCGCTCGCCGCCGGTCAGGGTCACCACCTGCACGCGATGGCCCTCATCGGCATAACGGGCCAGGGTCGCCGCACCCTTGCTGGACTCGTCGTCAGGGTGGGCGTGCACCGCCATCAACCGCAGTTCGCTCACGTGCCCCCTGTCTGTCCGGTGGTCGCCCCCAGTCTGTGCATGCCCCCCCTATAATTCCAGTTCCCCCAGACCTCACAACTAACCAGGGCATGACAGCAGGCGTGACACAACCTCCCATAGAGCGTCCGGAAGCCCGCTACGGCAGGGCGCGACTGTCCGGCAAGACGCGGCGCCGGGTCGCCATCGGGCTCGCGGTTCTGGTCGTGGTGGCCGGAATTGCGATCGCCGTCGTCGGCTATCACCGGATCGGCACCAGCCCCGTCAGCGGCTCGCTGGCCGGCTACCAGATCATCGACGGCGAGACGGCGTCGGTGACGATCACCGTGACGCGTGCCGACCCGTCCCGTCCGGTGCACTGCATCGTGCGGGTCCGGGCCAAGGACGGCAGCGAGACCGGCCGGCGCGAGCTGCTGGTTCCACCGTCGGGACAGGCGACGGTGCAAGTGACGACAACGCTCAAGTCCTCGCAACCGCCGGTGCTGGCTGACGTATATGGCTGCGGCACAGACGTACCCGCTTATTTGCGTTCATCTTGACCGCCTAAAAACGCGCCAACTGCAAATATGTCAGTCATCCATCGTTTGCGCAGTGGTAACATAGGTGAATGCACGGTCCTGACCGGGACCGTGTATTGCTGCATTAATGGCCGTGAGAAGAACGGAGTGGCAGCACCCGGGGTGGGGACCCGAAACACCCGCGGAGGCGGGATCAAAAACTTGCGCGAATACGCGAAACCGAGACACAAGGAGCACGACGAGATGACGGATACTCAGGTGACCTGGTTGACCCAGGAGTCACATGACCGACTCAAGGCGGAGCTCGACCAGCTGATCGCGAATCGTCCCGTCATCGCCGCGGAGATCAACGACCGGCGCGAGGAGGGCGACCTCCGCGAGAACGGCGGATACCACGCCGCGCGCGAGGAGCAGGGTCAGCAGGAGGCCCGCATCCGCCAGCTGCAGGACCTGCTCAACAACGCCAAGGTCGGCGAGGCGCCCAAGCAGTCCGGTGTCGCGCTGCCCGGCTCGGTGGTGAAGGTCTACTACAACGGCGACAAGTCGGACAGCGAAACGTTCCTCATCGCCACCCGCCAGGAGGGCGTCAACGACGGCAAGCTCGAGGTCTACTCGCCGAACTCACCGCTGGGCGGCGCCCTGATCGACGCCAAGGTCGGCGAGACCCGCAGCTACACCGTGCCCAACGGCAACACCGTCAAGGTCACGCTGGTCAGCGCGGAGCCGTACCACTCCTAATCCCCTGCGCCGAATCTGAATCCCACGACGGCGCGACGGCGTGTCGCGTCGTGCCGTTCACGGTCGGCGGCCTTAGCCGAGCGCCTGCTCGAGATCGGCGAGCAGATCTGCGACGTCCTCGATGCCGACCGAGAGCCGCACCAGATCGTCAGGCACCTCTAGTTGCGAACCGGCCGTCGACGCATGCGTCATGGCGCTGGGATGCTCGATCAGCGACTCGACCCCGCCCAGCGACTCGGCCAGGATGAAAACCTCGGTCGTCGCACACAGCTTTTGGGCGGCCTGTCGCCCGCCGCGCATCCGGACCGACACCATGCCACCGAAGCCACGCATCTGCCGCGCGGCAACCTGATGGCCGGGATGAGTCGGCAGACCGGGATACAGCACCGTGTTCACCGCCGCATGTTCGGCCAGGAATTCGGCTACCGCAGCAGCGTTTTCGCTGTGCCGCTGCATCCGCACCACCAATGTCTTCAAGCCCCGCATGGTCAGGTACGCGTCGAACGGGCCGGGCACTGCGCCGGCCCCGTTCTGCAGGAACGCGAAGGCTTGATCGAGTTCTTCGTCGTTGGTGACCAATGCACCGCCCACCACATCGGAGTGGCCGCCGATGTACTTGGTGGTCGAGTGCAGCACGATATCGGCGCCCAGCGTCAACGGCTGTTGTAGTGCCGGTGAAGCAAAGGTGTTGTCCACCAACACTTTTGCCGATTTTTCAGCACCCAGCTGCGCAAGTGCGCCGATGTCGGCGATCGACAGCAGCGGGTTGGTCGGCGTCTCCACCCAGATCAGCCTGGTGCGCGGGGTGATCGCGGCGCGCACCGCGTCCACATCGGCCAGCCGCACCGGCGTGTATGCGACACCCCATTGGGTGAACACCTTGTCGATCAAGCGGAACGTGCCGCCGTACGCGTCGTCGGGAATGACCACATGATCTCCGGGCCGCAGGATGGCTCGCAGGGCACAGTCGGTGGCGGCCATCCCGGAACTGAACGCACGCCCGAAGGTTCCCTCTTCCACCGCTGCCAGCGTGGCTTCCAATGCGGCCCGGGTCGGATTGCCGGTGCGCGCGTACTCGAAGCCGCCGCGCAGACCCCCGACACCGTCCTGCGCAAAGGTACTGCTGGCGTAGATCGGGGCGTTGACGGCACCCGTAGCCGGGTCCGGGCGATAGCCCGCGTGAATGGCTCGGGTGGCCAGGCCCGAAATTGCGTGGTGTCCCTTGCGGTCTGACGCGCTCATCGACGACCAGCCTAATAGCGAATGCACCCTGGCCGCCGATCGGCGACCAGGGTGCATCCCGGCGTTTGCGTGCTAAAGCGGCAAGCAGACCGTCGTCATGATCTTGTCGGCCAGCGTCTGGCGCTTGGCGTCCCACAGCGGCCACAGGAAACCGACGTAGCAGATGATCGCGTCGACGAAGTGGGCCAGCTGCCGGACCACGGACATTCCGAAGCCCAGGGGCTGTCCGGTGGTTTCACTGACCACCTTGAACTTCAGGATCGACTTGCCGATGCTCGATCCCGTGGTGCCCTGCCGATAGCCGTAGTTCCAGATCCAGTAGGCCAGGATCGCCAGCGATGCCAGCCCTTGGGCCAGCACACCGATGATCGAGTCCTGCGAATAGCAGTACTGGGCTACGTCGTACTGGTTCACGCTGGTTACGCACTGCTGCTGCTGGGTGACCATTGCGATCACCCACGCGATGCCGTAGACGACGACCACCGGCGCATAGTCGATGGCGAACGCGAGTACCCGGGTGATCCACGGGGTATAAGAGTCCGCCGGCAGTTCGCGGATCGCCGGTCCGGGCGGAGGCGGGGCATACCCGCCGGCCGACGGCGGCGGCGGCGGGTAGCCCCGCCGGGCGGCGGCTGATCGGTCATGCGCAACCTTCCAACTCAGGAATAGCTGATCTAGGCCGAATCACCGTACCTGAGATCGGGGGTTGGGCAGCGGAGTGTCGGCTAGCGTCGCTGCGTTCCTTCCGACAAGAAGCCCAACAAGTCGTACCGGGTAATCACCCCGACCGGTTTGCCTTCCTCGACCACCATCAACGCGTCCCAGTCACGCAGCGCTTTGCCGGCGGCACCGACCAACTCGCCGGCGCCGATCATCCGCAGCGGTGGACTCATGTGCGCGGACACCGCGTCGGCCAAGTTGGCGCGCCCCTCGAAGACGGCCGAGAGCAGTTCGCGTTCCGAGACGCTGCCGGCCACCTCGCCCGCCATCACCGGTGGCTCGGCGCCGACGACCGGCATCTGGGAGACCCCGTATTCGCGCAGGATCCCGATGGCGTCGCGCACGGTCTCTGACGGATGGGTGTGCACCAGGTCGGGCAGCTTTCCGGACTTGCGGCGCAATACATCGCCGACCGTGGGCTGCGCGGTGGAGCCGTCGAGCCGGCTGCGCAGGAATCCGTACGAGGACATCCACGCGTCGTTGAAGATCTTGGACATGTAGCCGCGGCCGCCGTCCGGGAGCAACACCACGATCAGCGCCTCCGGTCCCGCTTCTTCGGCGACTTTGAGGGCGGCCACCACCGCCATGCCGCACGACCCGCCGACCAGCATGGCTTCCTCACGCGCCAGCCTTCTGGTCATGTCGAAGGAGTCTGAATCGGACACCGCGATGATCTGGTCGGGCACCGACGGGTCGTAGGCCGCGGGCCAGAAGTCTTCACCGACGCCCTCGACCAGATAGGGCCGGCCGGTGCCACCCGAATACACCGATCCCTCCGGGTCGGCGCCGACAACTTGCACCTTCCCACCGGATACCTCTTTGAGGTAGCGGCCCGCGCCGGTGATCGTGCCGCCGGTGCCGATGCCGGCGACGAAATGGGTGACCTTGCCGTCGGTGTCGGCCCATATCTCCGGGCCGGTGGTGGCGTAGTGGCTGGCCGGTCCCTGCGGGTTGGCGTACTGGTCGGGTTTCCAGGCGCCGTCGATTTCGCGGACCAACCGATCGGACACGCTGTAGTAGCTGTCCGGGTCGTCGGGCGGCACCGCAGTCGGGCATACGACTACCTCGGCGCCATAGGCGCGCAACACATTTCGCTTGTCCTCACTGACCTTGTCCGGGCAGACGAACACACACTTGTACCCGCGGTGCTGTGCGACCAGGGCCAGCCCGACGCCGGTGTTGCCCGAAGTGGGTTCGACGATGGTGCCGCCGGGCTTCAGCTGGCCGCTGGCCTCGGCGGCGTCGATCATCTTCACCGCGATCCGGTCCTTGGAACTGCCGCCGGGGTTGAGATATTCGACCTTGACCGCCACGATGCCGGCCCGCTCGGGCACGACGGAGTTCAGTCGAACCAGTGGAGTACCGCCGATGAGGTCACTGATGTGCTGCGCAATCCGCATGCGCCTATGGTGTCAGGCGATTTCGGACCCCGCACACCCGCGTGCGGGCCAATCGCGGCTCAGCCAGTCGCTTCCCGGATGTACTCCCCGATCTGGCGCAGCGAGCGCACCGCCTCGGGCACCATCGGCCCGACGACCTGAAAGTCGTGCACTTGTCCCGGCCAGATACGCACCTCGGCCGGAACCCCGGCGGCCGCGAGTCTGGCCGCGGCCAGCTGTGCGTCGTGCAGCAACACCTCCGACCCCGAGACGTGGATCAGCGTCCGCGGCAGGCCCGGCTCGATGTGCTCCAGGGGCTCGTAGACCTCCTCGGGCTTGCCGTCGGTTTTGTTCTTGGCGGCCGCGCTAGCAACTAATGCGCCGAGCGCATCGAAGGCTCGCGCGGGGAACATCGCGTCGGTCTTGATGTTGGGATGCGATTGCTTGGCTTCCTTTGCTAGCTGCAGCAGTGGCGAGATCGCTACAAGAGCCGCGAGCTCCTCACCTTCGCGCTGTAGCCGCTGCGCAAGCGCGAGCGCCAGATACCCGCCGGCCGAATCGCCGGCCAGCACGATCTGCTCCGGTTCGTAGCCCAACAGCCGCAGCCACCCGTAGCCGTCGTGGCAGTCGTCGAGCGCCATCCCGATCGAATGCTTGGGCATCAGCCGATAATTGACCACGAGGATGGGCGAATCAGCAAACTTCGATAGCAATTCGACCAGGCGGCCGTGGGAGTTTGCCCCACACGTGAGAAAGGCACCGCCGTGCAGATAGAGGATCACCCGGCGGGTGCCGTCGGCGGGCAGCACACCCGGCGCGCGAACCAGCTGAGCCGACGCATTTGGCAAGCTCACCTCGGCTCGAACCGTGGTTGACGCCGGAAGCAGGGCGCGCGCCGCATGGTCGATGAGCCCCCACGGGTAGGGCAGGTGCGGGGCGTGGCTGCCAATCGCCAGAATCGGCCGGATGGTCAGCCGCGACGCCAACGTAGCTAACCGCGCAGCAACGCTCGGCCCAGACTCGACGACCTCGACCGGAGCGCCGTCGCTGATGGCAAATCTACGTGCCTCGAGTCTACGTGCCTTCAGCAACTCGCGCGGGCGAATAGCATCTCTCGGCGAACCGGATACCTTGCTAGGTGCAGTCATGCTCAACACTTCCTACGCCGTTGTAGTCCGATACAGCATGTAAACGAAGCGACTGGCGTCGAAGTTCAGGTACTCCCCCGGGCGCTCAGCCAACCCCGCCGACTTAGCTTGACAGCTTATTCCAGGGGCAACATCCAACGAGGCCGATTCGATATCACAATTGATCCACAACGTGATTGCGTCTTTGTTCAGCCGCCCACGCAAACAGCGAAGCCGACCTAAACTGATTGTTGTGAGCATGCGCGTGCCACGGCGTTCGACAGTTGCCTTGGCTACAGCGGGTGCGCTCGCCTCGACGGGAACGGCCTATCTGGGCGCACGCAACCTGCTGGTCGGCCAGGCGACACATGCGCGCACGGTGATTCCCAAATCCTTCGACGCCCCGCCCCGCGCCGACGGCGTATACCGCCGTGGCGGGGGCCCGCCGCGGCGCTGGTATCGCGGCATGGCCGTGGACCTGCACCTGATGATCTTCGGCGACTCGACGGCCACCGGTTATGGCTGCACCACCGCCGAAGAAGTACCCGGCGTCATCATCGCCCGCGGGCTAGCCGACCTGACCGGTATGCGTATTCGGCTGAGCACCAAGGCCATTGTCGGGGCCACCTCGAAAGGCGTTGTCGGGCAAGTAGACGCGATGTTCGTGGCCGGCCCGCCGCCGGACGCGGCACTGATAATGATCGGCGCCAATGACATCACTCGACTCAACGGCGTCGGGCCGTCGGCGCAACGGCTGGCCGCCTCGGTGCGCAAGTTGCGCGCTCGCGGGGCGGTGGTGGTCGTGGGCACCTGCCCAGACCTGGGTGCCATCACCGCGATTCCGCAACCGCTGCGCTCCCTGGCGCACACCCGCGGAGTTCAGTTGGCCCGCGCACAGACGGCCGCGGTCCGGGCGGCCGGTGGCGTGCCGGTGCCGCTGGGTCACCTGCTGGGTCCTAGGTTCCGGGCCACGCCCGAGCTGATGTTCTCCGCCGACCGCTACCACCCATCGGCCGCCGCGTATGCCCTGGCCGCTGACACGCTGCTAGCCACCCTGCGCGATGCGCTGAGTGAAAAGCTCGGCATTCCAACGCTTCAGGTACCGGCACCGTCGGCCGCAGCCGCGCTCGAAGCCAGCCGCAAGCGGCGCATCGTCGTGTCGCGACTTTGGGACCGCGCGGCCCGGCATACCACCCCGGTGGCCGCGGCTGGGTCCGACCGGGCCGCTACTCGGGCCGCATCGCCGTCGGGTTAGATTCGGCTTCTGCCATACCCCAATGGAGGGAGCCCGCCATGCCCGAAGCCGTCATCGTCTCAGCCACTCGCTCGCCGATCGGCCGCGCCATGAAGGGGTCGCTGATCAACATGCGTCCCGATGACCTGGCCGTCCAAATGGTGCGCGCCGCGCTCGACAAGGTACCGGCGCTCAACCCACACCAGATCGACGATCTGATCATGGGCTGCGGACTGCCCGGCGGTGAGTCCGGCTTCAATATCGGCCGCATCGTCGCCGTGGCGCTGGGCTACGACTTCCTGCCGGGCACCACGGTCAACCGCTACTGCTCGTCGTCGCTGCAGAGCACGCGGATGGCGTTCCACGCGATCAAGGCCGGCGAGGGCGACGCTTTCATCTCCGCCGGCGTCGAGACGGTGTCCCGGTTCGGCAAGGGCAATTCCGACTCATGGCCGGACACCAAGAACCCGCTTTTCGACGAGGCCCAGGAACGCACCACCGCCGCGGCCGCGGGCGCCGACGAATGGCACGATCCCCGCGCCGACGACAACGTCCCCGACGTCTACATCGCGATGGGCCAGACGGCCGAGAACGTCGCCATCTTGACCGGTATCACCCGCGAGGACCAGGACCACTGGGGAGTTCGCAGCCAGAACCGGGCCGAGGAAGCGATCAACAGCGGGTTCTTCGAACGCGAGATCACCCCGGTGACCCTGCCCGACGGCAGCACCGTCAGCACCGACGACGGCCCGCGGGCCGGAACCACTTACGAAAAGGTCGCCGACCTCAAGCCGGTGTTTCGGCCCAACGGCACGGTGACCGCAGGCAACGCCTGCCCCCTCAACGACGGCGCGGCCGCGTTGGTGATCACCAGCGACACCAAGGCCAAGGAGCTCGGCCTGACACCGCTGGCCCGCATCGTGTCCACCGGCGTCAGCGGCCTGTCCCCGGAGATCATGGGTTTGGGGCCGATCGAGGCGTCCAAGAAGGCGCTGGCCAACGCCGGCCTGTCGATCAGCGACATCGACCTCTTCGAGATCAACGAGGCGTTCGCAGTCCAGGTTCTGGGCTCAGCCCGCGAGCTGGGCATCGACGAGGACAAGCTGAACGTCGCGGGCGGCGCGATCGCCCTGGGCCATCCGTTCGGCATGACCGGCGCGCGGATCGCCACCACGCTGCTCAACAACCTCACCACACACGACAAGACGTTCGGCCTGGAAACCATGTGTGTCGGCGGCGGCCAGGGCATGGCGATGATCATCGAGCGACTCAGCTAGGTCGTCCTTCCGGTCAACCCCCTTGCGGTCAATCAGAGTGCGTCCAGGGCGGCGACACGCCGATGCAGCCCGCCGCAGGTACACATTCGATGCGGGTAGACGCTCGCGAGGTCGACACAGGCGAATGGGCACGAAAAAAGCCGGCACGCAAGTGCCGGCTTTTTTCGTCGAGCGAGACTAGTCGTTCTGCAGATAACTGAGCAGCCGCAAGATCTCGATGTACAGCCACACCAGAGTCACGGTCAGGCCCAGGGCGATACCCCATGCCGCCTTCTCCGGCGCGCCGGCGCGGATCATCTGGTCAGCGGCGTCGAAATCGATCAGGAAGCTGAACGCCGCAATGCCGATGCAGACCAGCGAGAAGATGATGCCCAGCGGCCCGGGGCTGCGCAGGCCGAGACCTTCGCCGCCGCCGACGTGGAACATCGCCAGCACGAAGTTGCCCAGCATCAGGATCAGCACGCCGAACATCGCGGCCACCAGCATCCGGGTGAACCTCGGGGTGACGCGGATGGCCCCGGTCTTGTAGACGACCAGCATTCCGAAGAACACGCCAAGTGTGCCCAGGACGGCCTCACCGATGAGCATCCCGGCGTTGGCCGAGCCCACCGAGAAGTTGGCCAGAACGAATGAGATGGCGCCCAGGAACAGACCCTCGAGCGCGGCGTAGCTCAGCACGATCGCGGGGTTGTCCTGCTTGCGGCCGAAGGTCGCGATCAGCACCAGCGCCAGGCCGCCCAGCGCGCCGACCATGGTCAGCGGCATCGCGAGAGCGAGATTGCTTGCGACCAGGAAGTAGGAAACGACCGCCGTGCCCGTCAGCATGGCCAGCGTCAGGCCGGTCTTGGTGACGACATCGTCGATGGTCAGCGGGCGCGAAGCCCGGGCCGTACCAGCTTCCTGGTAGCCCTGGTAGGGCTGGTACGGGTCGGCTGGGTACGCTCCCGCACCGAATTGCGCGTATCCGCCGCGCTGCTTGGGCAGCGAACGAAATACCGGGTTGCTTGTCTCCCGCACCGTCGGTTCCTCTCCTATGGCTTCTTAATGGCTCCAACTACGGCTACAGCTTCGAGCTGTGCGAATACCTGCTCAACGATCAAGTGGTCCGCCTGGGTTCCCGGCGGAGCTGCTGCTTTCTCGATTGTCCCTCGTAAACCTTAGCCCCGCGGGGACCGCTGAGCGAGTCACGATCTAGATTGCTGGTCAAACTCATGCAGCTACGACGACCGATTCCGGCGAGGGGAGCTAGCACGTGACCGAGGACGTTGGCGCAGTCACCGGGGAAACCGATGAAGTCTTAACCCGCGTCGACGCCGGCGTTGGGTTTGTGACACTGAACCGTCCCAAGGCGATCAACTCGCTGAACCAGAACATGGTGGACACCCTCAGCACGGTGCTGCACCGCTGGGAACGCGACGACGCTATACGCGCGGTGGTTCTCACCGGCGCCGGGGAGCGCGGCCTGTGCGCAGGTGGCGACGTGGTGGCGGTCTATCACAGCGCCCGCAAGGACGGCGTCGAGGCGCGGCGGTTCTGGCGCGACGAGTATCTGCTCAACGGCCAGATCGGCCGCTTCGCCAAGCCGTATGTGGCAGTAATGGACGGCATCGTGATGGGCGGCGGCGTCGGCGTGAGCGCGCACGCCAATACCCGGGTGGTCACCGATACCTCCAAGGTGGCGATGCCCGAAGTCGGGATCGGGTTCGTCCCCGACGTCGGCGGGGTGTACCTGCTGTCCCGGGCACCCGGGGCGCTCGGCTTGCACGCCGCCCTGACCGGAGCGCCGTTCTCCGGTGCCGACGCCATCGCGCTGGGGTTCGCCGACCATTACGTGCCGCACGCCGCGCTCGACGCCTTCACCGCGGCGATCGCCGCCGACGGGGTGGAGAGCGCGCTGGCCCACCACGCGATCGAGCCCCCGCCGAGTGAGCTTGCCGCCCAACGTGACTGGATCGACGAATGCTATGCCGGCGACACCGTCATCGACATTCTGACCGCGCTGCGCGCCCATGACTCCGGAGCGGCGAACGACGCCGCCGACGTGATCGCCACCCGCTCGCCCATCTCGCTGATGGTGACCCTGGAGGCGGTGCGCCGCGCAGCCAAGATGGAAACGCTGGAAGATGTTCTGGTGCAGGACTACCGAGTGTCGTCGGCATCGCTGCGCTCCCACGATCTGGTCGAGGGTATCCGTGCGCAATTGGTCGACAAAGATCGCAATCCGAAATGGTCGCCGGCCGCACTGACCGAGGTCACCGTGGCCGACGTCACGGCGTACTTCGCACCGGTCGACGACGACTTGAGCTTCTAGAAGGGCGGTTCGGTGACAACCGAGTACGAAACCATCCTGGTCGATCGCGACCAGCGAGTCGGCACCATCACGCTGAACCGGCCGCAGGCCCTCAACGCGCTCAACACTCAGGTGATGAACGAAGTCACCTCTGCCGCAGCAGAATTCGACGATGACCCGGGAATCGGCGCGATCATCATCACCGGATCGGCCAAGGCGTTCGCCGCGGGCGCCGACATCAAGGAGATGTCCGGCCTGTCATTCGCCGACGCGTTCGGCGCCGACTTCTTCGCGCCCTGGAGCAAGCTGGCCGCGGTGCGTACCCCGACGATCGCCGCGGTGGCCGGGCACGCGCTGGGCGGCGGGTGCGAGCTGGCGATGATGTGCGACGTGCTGATCGCCGCGGACACCGCGAAATTCGGGCAGCCGGAGATCAAGCTCGGTGTGCTGCCGGGCATGGGCGGCTCGCAGCGCCTCACCCGGGCCATCGGTAAGGCCAAGGCCATGGACCTCATCCTGACCGGTCGCACCATCGGCGCCGCCGAGGCCGAGCGCAGCGGCCTGGTTTCGCGGGTGGTGCCCGCAGACGAATTACTCAGCGAGGCAAAGGCCGTCGCCACCACCATTGCCCAGATGTCGCGGTCGGCGGCCCGGATGGCCAAGGAGGCCGTCAACCGGGCCTTCGAATCCACGCTCGCCGAAGGGCTCCTCTACGAAAGACGGCTTTTCCATTCGACTTTCGCGACAGCTGACCAGTCCGAAGGAATGGCGGCGTTCATCGAGAAGCGACCGCCCAACTTCACCCACCGATGACCGAGCCGGCGGCGACCACGACTGCCACCGAAGAATCCGCTGACGCGGCAGTCGAGCCCGAACCCCGCACGCGGACTCGCAAGCCGTGGTGGGTGCGGCACTATACGTTCACCGGGACCGCGGTTGGCCTTGTCTTCGTGTGGTTTTCGATGACGCCGTCGTTGCTGCCGCGCGGCCCGCTGTACCAGGGTCTGGTCAGCGGCATCTCCGGCGCCATCGGCTACGGCTTCGGCGTCTTTGCCGTCTGGCTGAACCGTTACATGCTCTCGCGAGCTTCCAGCCCGCAGGCCCCGCGCTGGGCATGGTTGGTGCTGATCGCAGTCGGCGCCGTGGGTCAGGTACTGATGGCGATTTGGTTCCACCTCTGGCAAGACGACGTGCGCGATCTGATGGGCGTCGAGCACCTGGAGTGGTACGACTACCCGCTGGCGGCGGGCCTGTCGCTGGTGGTGCTATTCACGCTCGTCGAAATCGGCCAGTTCATCCGCTGGCTGGTCGGCTTTCTGGTGCGGCAGGTCGACCGCATTGCGCCGTTCCGCCTTTCGGCGACCATCGTGGTGGTGCTGTTGGTGACACTGACGATCACCCTGCTCAACGGTGTGGTCCTCAAGTTCGCGATGCGCTCGATGAACGGCACCTTCGCCGCAGTCAACAACGAGATGGACCCCGACTCCGCGCCACCCAAAACCCCGCTGCGATCCGGTGGCCCGCAATCGCTGGTGTCCTGGGAATCGCTGGGACATCAGGGCCGGATCTTCGTGGAGGGCGGGCCGAGCGTCCGCGAACTCAGCGCGTTCAACGGAGCCCCGGCTACCGAGCCGATCCGCGCTTACGCCGGGTTGAAGTCGGCCGACGACATCACCGCGACGGCCGAGCTCGCAGCGCGCGAGCTCGAGCGCACCGGTGGCCTGCAACGCGCCGTCGTCGCGGTGGGGACGACCACTGGAACCGGCTGGATCAACGAGGCGGAAGCCTCGGCGCTGGAATACATGTACAACGGCAACACCGCGGTCGTGAGCATGCAGTACTCGTTCCTGCCCAGCTGGCTGTCGTTCCTGGTGGACAAGGAAAACGCCCGCCACGCCGGCCAGGCCCTGTTCGAGGCCGTCGACAAACTGATCCGCCAGATGCCGGAATTCAAGCGCCCAAAGCTCGTCGTGTTCGGCGAGAGCCTGGGCTCGTTCGGTGGCGAGGCGCCGTTCATGAGCCTCAACAACGTGCTGGCCCGCACCGACGGGGCGTTGTTCAGCGGGCCGACGTTCAACAACACCATCTGGACGGACCTGACCTCGACACGCGATCCGGGTTCGCCGCAGTGGCTGCCCATCTACGACGACGGCCACAATGTTCGATTCATTGCGCGGCCCAGTGACGTGCAGCGCCCAGATGCCCAGTGGGGCCGACCGCGGGTGGTGTATTTGCAGCACGCCTCCGACCCGATTGCCTGGTGGAGTCCCGACCTGCTGTTCAGCAAACCGGACTGGCTGCGAGAAACGCGTGGCTATGACGTACTTCCCCAGACGGAATGGATCCCGGTGGTGACCTTCCTGCAAGTCTCGGCCGACATGGCGGTGGCCGTCGACGTGCCGTCCGGGCACGGACACCATTACGTCGAGGACATCGCCGACGGGTGGGCCGCCGTGCTGGCGCCGCCGGGCTGGACGCAGGAGAAGACCGAGAAGCTGCGGCCGCTACTACACGCCAGCACGAAGCCACTGGGCTCACCCGGCGAGAACTCTGGATAGTCAGCCGGATAGCTCGGCCAGCACCCCGGCGGCGGCCAGCGCGTGATAGCCGCCCACGACGTCAGTGGAACGGCGTAGCCCCAGATCCAGCAGCGCCGCGGCGGCCAAGCTGGACGTGTAGCCCTCCGAACACAGGATCACCCACTCGACGTCGTCGCCGACGGCCTCGGGCAGCCTGGCGTCGCTGGTCGGGTCACACCGCCATTCCAGAACGTTGCGTTCGATCAGCAGCGCCCCGGGCACCTCGCCTTCGCGCGCACGCTGCGCCTGGGGCCGGATGTCGACCAGCACCGCACCCCGGCGCACCGCCTCGGGCACTCGATCCGCGGGTAGCCGGTGATACCGCTTTCGGGCGGCGTCGAGCACCTGGTCGATCCGGCTCATTACGGCCCTTCGGGTTGATCGGTCAATTCGGTGCGCCGGCGGCGCAGCGTGTTCCGGTCGGTGACTTCGTAATAAGACATCGCGGTCAGCGGCGGCGAATAGGCGTGCACGCTCAGCGTCGGTTCGACCGAGCCGACGGACCACCCCGCGACCCTGGACGTGGCGACCGGCCGGTCCGCGGGCCGCGGCGCCCACACCACGTCGTGCACCCAGCCCAGCGGGAACCCGGCCTGATCACCGGCGTCGAGCCGACGGCGGCGCAATCGCCTTCCGTCCCAACGGAATTCGTTGAGTGAACCGGACAGCACGGTCAGCGCGCCCAGGGACCCGCCGTGGTCGTGCAGCTCGGTCGCGTGACCGGGCACCCAGCTGATCAGCCAGATGTCGACTTCGTCGTCGCCGTAGATGCGGGTGAACCAGCGCTCGGCGTCGGGCACCCCACCCTGTGGCAGCAGGTGGTCGCAACGTCCGCTGAGGACATCGTCGGCGGCTTGGTCGGTGGCGTGCAGCAGATCGGGGACCCTAAACCGGGTAGGCCCCGGCGCGGGCGCGGCGATGGTTGGCGTGACAAGTGGCATGGCCATGCAAGGAGCTCCAAGGAGTCGGAAACGGACAGGGCAAGCGGCGGCGGTTCAGGGCCGACAACACTCGCAAAATCCGATGCGCTCCATCACGGAGGAAAGTGTTGCATAGATTGGCAGTGTGCGCCGGCGCCGTGCTGCCTCCCTGCGATGGGGATTGGTCGCGGCGGCGGCATGTCTGGCGGCCGTCGCGGGGTGTTCGCACAGCGGCGGTCATCGGACGGCCACCACGTCCCCGGCGCAGTCGTCGAGCCACGCGGGTTCGCTGCCGCCCGGCGCCGTCGGCATCTCGCCGGCCGGGGTGACGACCAGGGTCGACGTTCCGGCGGATTCCACCGAGGAGGAGTATTTCCAGGCCTGCCATGCCGCCAGGGTGTGGATGGACGCCCAGCCCGACACCGGCCAGCCCCTCGTCGAGCCCTATCTGGCGATGGTTCAGGGGTCGGCTTCCGGCGTTGCGGGCAGCTGGAACACCCGGTGGGCGGACCTGACCCCGGCGCGACAATCGGCGGTGATCGTCGCCGCGGCGGCGGCCGCCGATCACGGCTGCGGCTAGCGGTCCGCAATTGAGATCAGGGCTGCACAAAATTGTCGGCCGGTGCCTGGCCGGCACGTCTGGCCGCGCAGAATGAAGGAATGTCTGGACCCCTACCGGTGCGCGCGCGCACCTCGTCGGCGACTCGTGTCGCGCTGGCGCTGGGCAGCGGTGGCGCCCGTGGTTATGCCCATATCGGGGTGATTCAGACGCTGCGGGAACGCGGCTACGAGATCGTGGGAATCGCCGGCTCGTCGATGGGTGCCGTGGTCGGCGGGGTGCAGGCGGCCGGACGACTCGACGAGCTGGCCGACTGGGCGCAGTCTTTGACGCAGCGCACCATCCTGCGCCTGCTGGATCCGTCCATCACTGCGGCCGGAGTGCTGCGGGCGGAGAAGATTCTGGACGCCGTGCGCGACATCCTGGGCCCGGTCGACATCGAGGACCTCGCCATCCCGTACACGGCGGTGGCGACCGATCTGCTCGCGGGCAAGTCGGTGTGGTTTCAGCGTGGCCCGCTGGATGAGGCCATCCGGGCATCCATCGCGATACCGGGTGTCATCGCGCCGCACGAAATCGGCGGGCGCCTGCTGGCCGACGGCGGCATTCTCGATCCGCTGCCGATGGCGCCGATCGCAGCGGTCAACGCCGACCTGACGATCGCGGTGAGCCTCAACGGCAGCGAAGCCGGCGGCAGTCGCGAGGTAGAACAAGGTGCCACGGCCGAATGGCTGAACCGCATGGTGCGCAGCACTTCTGCACTGTTCGACGCCAGCGCCGCGCGGTCGCTGCTGGACCGCCCGGCCGCGCGCGCCGTGCTGAGCCGGTTCGGGGCCACGTTGCCAGAAGCAGGTCCAGAAGCGGGTCCGGACGCGAGTCCAGACGCGGGTCCCGAAGCCCATTCCTGGGCCGACGACGCCGAGCGCGAGCCTGACACCGTCGATGGCGGGCCCGGCGCATCCTTCGACGCTCCCGTCGAGCCGGAGCTGCCCAAGATGGGCAGCTTCGAGGTGATGAACCGGACGATCGACATCGCCCAATCCGCGCTGGCGCGCCACACGCTGGCGGCTTACCCGGCGGACCTGCTGATCGAGGTGCCCCGCACGACGTGCCGGAGCCTGGAATTCCACCGCGCCGCCGAGGTGATCGCCAAGGGCCGCGAGCTGGCCGGCCGCGCATTGGACGCACTCGAGGCGGACCTACAAGCCGACGCCCACAAACCCGCTCCGCCGGCCCTTGAGGGCTGAACACAAACAGGCGTACAAGAATGGCGACAACGCCATTCAATCGGCATATAAGCAACCCGCTTATTGCCTAATTCCGGACTTGACACCAGTCAGGAAAAAGCATTGCCGATTGTCAGCCGCGCTTGCGGCCCGGCCCGGTGTGATTGGCGGCGTTGCGCTGTAACTCGGCGATGAGATCGGTGGGGTGGAGCTGCTCGGCCAAACGATTGAGCGCCAATCGCACAACGGCACTGCGCGTAGCGTCCACGCGCGGCTTGGCGAAGCGGGCGGCGGTGCGCACCGTCTCGAGAAAGGTGTCCGTTGGCTCGTCAAGATAGATCGAGACCTTGGTCAGATCTGTGACAGGGGCGGGTCGCGACTGCGGCGGCACGGCCGATGGCGGCCGTGGTGCCGGCGGCGCCGCGGCGGTCGAGTGCCCCGTCGGCGGTCGCAGCAAGGGGTTTGTCCGGCCATCGACTTGGGCACTGTGCACATCGAACCCTAGCGTCATCACGACATCTCCTTCTCGAACACAAAGGCCCGTCGAATGCGGGCATCGTAAACGTTGTCGTTCATTAGTGCAGGTCAACTTAAACGCCCAAGTATTACCCGGCTGTAATTACGTGGTTATAGCGTATTACAGCACATAAGATGAGCCTGTACAAGCGGCTGTGCAAATTCAACAAATACAATAAAAAGCGCCCGGGAATTCAAGAAATATTCAAGGATTGGTTCATAATCTACCGGCCCTACGGGGACATCCGAAGAGCGCAAAGGAGTGCAAGTGACCCTCATATCGGACATCACCGACGCAGGCGAGCCTGCGACTGCTGAACGAACCACGAGCCAAGCCGCGACGCCAACAGATCCGGCAGCCCTGGACGGGAGCATGCGAGATTTCCGGCAACTGAGCGGCGACAGCATTCTTGAGCGAATCAGTCACTTCTACCAATGGCAAGACCTGCGGCGCGAGCAATGCCTGTGGCCGTACGGGCGATCGACCGAAGCCGGCCCCAGGACCTTTGCCACCGTCTATGACGACGCCGGCAGAAGAATGGACGGCGTCAACTTCGCGTCGCAGGACTACCTATCGCTGTCCGGACACCCAGAAGTCAAAGCCGCGGCGAGCGCGGCGATCGAAGAGTACGGCGTGCACAGTGCGGGGTCTCCGGCTCTTCTCGGCAACACGTCGGTCTCGCTCGCCCTGGAACGCAAGATCGCGGATTTCCTTGGCGCCGAACAGGTCAGCCTCTTCCCCACCGGCTGGGCCGCCGGCTTCGGGGTGATCAAGGGCCTGGTGCGGCCCGACGATCACATCGTCATGGACGCCCTTGCCCACGCCTGCCTGCAGGAAGGCGCCCAGGCCGCGACCCGCAACATCCATTTGTTCGCCCACAACGACCTCGACTCCGCCAGGGAGCAGCTGGCCGCGATCCGGGCGACCGACCGGGCCAACGGCATCATGATGGTGACCGAGGCACTGTTTTCGATGGACTCGGACACTCCCGATATCGCCGGCCTACAGCAACTCGCGCACGAATTCGGCGCGACGCTGGTTGTCGACGTCGCACATGACCTCGGCGCGCTGGGCCCGGGCGGCCGCGGGCAGCTGGGGCTGCAGTCCATGGTGGGCAAGGTCGACCTGGTGATGGGCTCCTTCTCCAAGACTTTCGCGTCAAACGGTGGTTTTGTCGTCGCAAAGCATCGCTCGGTGACTGAATACCTGCGTTTCTATGCGTCGCCCAACACTTTTTCCAACGCGCTTTCACCTATCCAGGCCGCCATTGTTCTCAAGGCGTTCGAGATAGTGGACAGCGCCGCCGGCGACGAGCTGCGGCAAAAGCTGATGGCCAACATCCAGTTGCTGCGCGGGCACCTCACCGATGCCGGCTTCGACGTCTACGGCGCGCCCTCTCCCATCGTCTGCGTCAAGATGGGCACCGAATCGATCGCGAGACTGGTGAGCCGGCAATTGCACGCCCATGGAGTGGCCGCCAATCTTGTCGAGTTCCCCGCGGTGGCCAGGGGTCAGGCGCGCTTCCGGCTGCAGGTGATGGCCAATCACAACGACGACGACGTCCTGGCCGCCGTCCGCGGCATCGCCGCAGCCCATCGGCATGCCTGCATCGAACAAAGCAACCTCACTCGGGCGCAGTCGGCTTAAGTGCCGATGGCTTCGAGCTGATCCCCGAACGGTTCAGACACCTTCAAATACCAAGGAACCGGGCGACAGCTGCGGCTTCCCGGCGGCCCTGCCGGCGTCCGGCCCGCGCCGAATTCACCCGGCAGTACGGGTCCAGTGGGTTGGGCCCGAATGCCGCCAACGAGTCGTCGTCGGCGAACACCGCCAATGTCGTGCCGGCGAATGCCTCGATCTCGGCGGCCGGGCCGGCGCCGAACGGTGACGGTGTGTCCGCGCCCGCGGGCACCAGCACCACGGCCGTGTCGCAGTCGTCGGCGACGGCGATGTTGACTGAGCTGTTGACGCCGCCGTCCATGTAGCGCCGGCCCGCGATGGTCACCGGCGGCCACGCGCCCGGCACCGCGCAACTCGCCGCCACCGCGTCGACCAGCTCCACACCCGAATCTTGGCTGAACACAACGAATTCGCCCGTTTCAGTGTCGATCGCGGTGAGCCGCAGCGGCCGCTGCGGCCAGTCATGCGACGGCAAGCGCTGAGCGATCACGGCGCGCCGGACGGGCTCGGGAACGGTCTCGGTTTGCAGTGCGACCGCACCGATGCGTTGCAGTCGTCCCTGCATCCGGTCCAGGCCCGCAGTACGCGGCTCACGCAGCGCCGCCAGAAACAGCTCGGTGATGGCCTCGATGTCGACCCCGGGATCGATCTCCGCCGACGTCTCGGCGAGCTGCCGCTCGAACAGCGCTTCCAGCGTTTGGCCGCTGCTGATCTGTGCCGCGACCGTCGCCCCTGCCGATGTTCCGACCAGCACGTCGGAGTCCAGCAGCAGCCGGGCCGCCATCGGCAACTCGTCGGCGATGCCAAGCAGAACGCCTGTCTCCCAGGCGATTCCGGCAATTCCTCCGCCGGCCAGGACAAGTGCACGTCGGGTGGTCACGTCCACCCACTCTGCCAGCCCGGCTCAGGGCAGCCGGCGAGTGCCCGGCAGCGCGTGCTGCGCGCGCTCCACCGGGTTGCTGAGCTCGTCGCGGCGCAGCAGTCGCCGGGGCGGGTCGAGCAGCACCACGCTGCGGTTGACCTGCAGCCCGGCGTCGACGTGGACCAGCTCCCCGGGAGCCAGCAGACACCAACGGGGGTCGTCATCCATCGGCTCGGTGGCCAACACCACGGCCGAGCGCTCCCGCAACCATTCCGAGCGGGCGTGGATTCGCTTGGTGGTCAAGTCGAATTCGGGCATCCCGTCACGCCGCCGGTCCAGCAGAAAGAGCTCGTGGGTCTGCGGATACCGCAGCGCCCACATCTGGGTGGCCGTGCTGAGCAGGATGTTGACGGCATAGATCGGCACGTTGGCGGCGAGCCAGCGCACCGCGTCGACCAGACCGGCCGTCGCGTCGCCGCCGTGGGCACGGATCGACGCGGTGATCAACGCGAAAACTCGCTCGGAATCGGTCTGACCCAGAACCAAGTCGTCGGTGCCGACCTCGCGCAATCGTTCGTCGATGACATCCAGCCCTTCGAGCACGCCGTTGTGCGCGAAGATACGGCCGTCCTGCAGGAACGGATGGGTGTTGTGCACATCGAGGGCGCCGGTGGTGGCATAGCGGACGTGGGCGATGAAGGTGGTGCCGGTCAGTTCGTGGGCTTCGGTGGCAAAACACGGGTCTCGCCAGGCCGCTAACGGTTCTTTGTGCAGCTGCGGCCGGCCGTGCTCGTCAAAGACGCCCAGGCCGGTGCCATCGGGGTTCCTGCGGCTTTGTTCGGCCAGGCTGTCCGGGGCGTCCAGCAGCCAGAACGTCGCCTTGACGGCGTCGGTCCCCGCATGCAGACCAAAGAGTCGACACATGATGTCGACGCTAGCGAAGCTCAGACCGACAACAAGCCGGACAGTTCCCGCAGCGCCTTGCGCGCGTAGCCTTCCCACGGCAGTGCGAACATCGGCAGCACCTGCGCGGACACCGCGTACTTGGGCTGGATGGTCCAGCGCCAGGTGACCTCGGTCGCCCCGTTAACCGAGAGGAAGACGAAGGCGCCCTTGAGAGTCGAAATCAGTTGCGCCAAGGGGCCTTTGATGTCGGTGAGCCGATCGCCGAACGACTTCGGCGGCTCCACGCTGATCAGTTCTTCGCGTACGCTGCCACCCCGCCATCCGCAGGGTGCGGGTCTGTCCCACCGCACCCCATTCGCCGTCCTGGCCGAGGACCTGCTTAACCGGCGGGAGCGGCCCGTGCCAGTTACCGAAGATCGCGGGAATCGATGCCGGCAGGGTTCTTTCGAACGCCTCCTCGACACCTACGGGTATGACCAGCGATTGTTCGACTATGAGTCACTGCGCCATGCCGGCACACGTTGCCCAACCGGCGGTGCGCAATCCTTGCAGGATCCTGGAATCTGCTGGTGGCCCCGTTACCGCGCGGCGTTGACCAGTGCGGTCAGCCGAACTTGGCCTCCTGGTCGGCGGCGGCGGTGACCTCTGCCAGCAGGTTGAGCCGGATGGCGAGCCAGAGCGTGAACTGGTTCTCCGGTTCGCGGATGTCCAGGCCGATCGTGTGGGAAATCCGGTCCAGTTTGGTCAACAGGGTGTTGCGGTGGACATTGAGGGCACGCGCGGCTTCGGTGATGTTGCCGCCGTGGGCCAGGTAGCCGGTCAGCGTCTCGAGCAGGTTGGGGCCTCCCCGCAGCGGCTCGATGAACTCCTGAACCAGTCGCCGGCTGTTCTCGGTGTCGGCGATCTCGGTGAGCACGGTGAAACTGCGCAGTTCCTGGTAGGAGATGGCGCTGGTGCGTCCGAGCCGACGAGCGATGCCCAGCGCGATGCGGGCCTCGCGGTAGCTGTCGGAGACCTTGCTCGCACCGCGGGAGGGCCGGCCGTAGGAGACGGCCACCGCGGTATTGCAGCGCTGCTCCAGTTCGCTGTACATGGACTTGGCGAAATCGGCCATTTGGCGCGCCAACGCCGCGTCGTCACCCTCCTGCAGGGTGCGCACCACCACCAGGACATCGCCGATGACGGTGGCATCGGTGTGCACTGAGGCATCCGCGCTGATGTTGGCGGCGTAGCGGGCCAGCCGGATCATGCCCGCGGCCGGGTTGCCGCCCACCGCATGCGGCAGCGCGCCGTGCGCGACGAAAACCCCGAAGGGCGAATCGATGTCGATCTCGTGGTGGTCGGCGCGGGCGCGCAGTTCGTGCTCGCTGGAGAAGCTGCCGTGCACCAGGGCTTGGACGAAGTCGCCGCGGGCACGCTCCTCAGCCTCATCGACACTGCGCTGGCGCAGCATCTCCGACCCGATTACCGCTGTCGCTTGTTCGGTGACGATGCGGTGCCGGACCAGGTCCTGGCCGCCCACGGCGGCGGAAGGAACCAGGATGACGACCCAGCCTTGGGATGCCTTGCCGAACTGGATGGCGCTGGCGATGCAAGTCCACACGCTGCCGCGGGGACCGGGCACTTGTTCCACGCGCGGGCCGTGGGCGCTCTGGCGTCGCGCGGCCGGCACACCGGTGGCAAGCATGCGGCGCACCGAGTTGGACAGCGTCTCGACGGCTTCTGGAGCCAGTCCGTTGTGGGCAACCACCTGGCCGCGGGCGTTGAGCGCCAGTGCGGGGTTGCGGGCCAGATTGGATACCTCGCGAATGAGCATCTGCAGACCCGCACCCCGGTGGAACAGTCCGGCCAGCGCGGCGTAGACCTGTGTGGAGTAGCGCATCGCCTCCAGTTCCTGGCTGAGCGTCCGCTCGGCCAGCAGCCGGCTGAGAGCGGCAAAGCCGACCGGGAACGCCAGCTCGATGACGACCAGCCCACCGGGCAGTCCGTTGCGCGGGAAGTCGGCCGGGATCCGGCCGTCGACCACCAGCATGGTGGCCCCCCGGGCGGCAGCCGCGGTCAGCGTGGCGCCGTTGGCCGCCAGAGCCTCAGGCCGCGCATAGAGGGCGACAGCGTCAAGCGACTCCGGTCGCGGCGGAACTTCGGTGAGCGGCAGCATCCAGGTCAACTCGCGATCGAGTTGGTCGGCGCCGGCCACCACACGGGCAGCAGACATCAGCGGCTCGTCGAGCAGACGCTGAATCGTCAAACCACCGGTGTCGATCGATGGCGCAAGGCAATGGGTGATCGGAGCTGCCATGATCTGTCCTCCTGTCGACGAACGCCGAGATTGACAATCACTGGCAATCCCGTTGTGCCGTGCGATAACCGAAAAGTCAACGTATAGAAGGAAATTCGAATGACAATAAGTGCGACGACCCGCTCCGCCCATCCGCTCGTCGGCTTCGCTGGGGGACAGCGCCCACACCGGGGTGACCATCCTCACACGCCGAGTCGCTAGCTGGGATTAGCTCAGGACTGCTAAATTATTGCTAGATCCGAATGTTTCTTCCGCCCAACTTCTGCCTATCAAACAGTTACCGACTGCAACTTTATGGCTCGGAAGCTTATGGGCCTGTGATCCGCGTCGCAAGAGGCGCGCTGGAGAAAATTCCTGTGAGTTTCCTTAAGTGACTTGACCGTTTGCGGGTCCGTCGCGTTCAATTCGCATTTCGCCCGCGGGCTTTCCCGGTTTGACCAGGCCTTCGGGGCCAGTAGGGATTCGAGAACTCGCATTTAGTTCGCGTTGCTAACGCCTTTCCGAAGGCGCCGAAAACCTTCTGGGCGAGGCCGGATCGGGCCCCCTGGCTGCGGCGAATACGGGCTTGTCGGCCCGCGACGGGACCGGTCTTGAGGGTGCCGGCGAGCGCGCCGTCACCCCGCGCACACCCGCCAGGGGGCCGGCACTAGACCCGGCACTAGACCCGGCACTAGACCCGGCACTAGACATGGTGCGCGCTTTCCCGGGGTGACCCGACGATCGGCTCGATGATGCGCAGTTGCGCGGCGATCTGACCGCGGGCCTGATCAGCGTCGTAACAGGCCTGCAGATTGATCCAGAACATGTCCGCTACGCCCAGTGCGCGTGCCAGCCGTAGTCCGGTGTCGATGCTGATAGCGCGTTTGCCGTGGACAATGTCGTTGATGCGCCCCGGTGGCACATTGATGGCCCGCGCGATCCGGTACTGGCTGATCCCGAACCGTTCGAGGAACTCGGTGTGCAGAATTGCGCCGGGGTGGACCGGCGCAGCTTCGTTCCACATGTGGCCTCTCCCCTTCCCCTTCGTCACTCCCCGGCTTGCCGAGCGCTGTTCCGCGGGCCGGCTTGGAGGTGGAGCCGGCGCCACCGTCGCCGCCAACTCCACCGGACCAATTCGGGCCGAGCAATACCGACACGGCCACCCGCTCCGAACAAACACCCTGTGTGGAGCGGCATTTCAGCAACCCACTCCCCTTGTTGTCCACCCACGCTAGGCAGTGGACAGGCTGTCGTCTAGTAGAAGGTTGCGAAGATATCTTTGCGCCGCCTGCAAGCGTGTGTGATCGTTGTCACCCTGTGCCACATGCCCTTTCGAGGCGTCCACGGCGGGGCCACGTCTTGCAGATGACGGCGTGTCGTTGCGCCGAACACAAGTTATTGAATCCATCTTGGGTTCTGACTTGTTGCGTGCCGACTGCGGCGAGGATAAGCTTGCCGCCCAACATCTTTGACCAGCGGAGGTAACGGTGTCATTTGATGCGCACTTTCACATCATCGACCCGGCCCATCCGCTCATCCCCAACGAAGGCTATGTGCCACAACCGTTTACGGTCGCCGACTATTTGCGGCAGGCAGCGCCTTACGACATCACCGGCGGCGCGGTGGTTTCCGGTTCCTTTCAGGGTTTCGACCAGGGGTACCTCGTCGACGCCTTACGCCAGCTCGGGCCCGGATGGGTCGGCGTCACCCAACTGGATCCGGCCGCATCCGATGAATACATCGTCGAGCTGGATCGGGCGGGGGTGCGGGCGGTGCGCTTCACGCTCGCGCGCGGCGGGGCCCTCGACGTCGACTTGGCCATGCGTGTGCACGATGTCGCCGGCTGGCACACCGAACTCTACGTCGACGCCGCACAATTGCCCGAACTCACGCCGCAGCTGAGCAAGCTACCGCGGGTAAGCGTGGACCATCTTGGGCTGAGCCACCCGGGTCTGCCCCACTTGCTCGACGCTGTCGATCGCGGAATCCGGGTTAAGGCAACAGGATTCGGTCGCCTTAAGCTGGATATCGCCGATGCGCTGCGCCGCGTCGACGCCGTCAATCCGCATGCGCTGCTGTTCGGCACCGACCTGCCCGGCACCCGCGCTCCGCGCGCCTTCACGATGGCCGACCTCAACCTGATCACCGACACGCTCGGGGACACCGCCTTGCAGCGGCTCAGCGAAAATGCCCGGTCCTGGTATCGACAGGAATAAACGAAATGCGTTTCCACCGGCCGGCGGCTATTCATTGGCCAGGACAATTCCACGCAATTGCGCACCCGTCGCCCGCTTTGCATTACCGCCAATTGTTGCGGAGATGACGCACTGACGTCTAGCAGAAGACTTCGATCAAACTCTTGTGTGCGGTGCAAACATGGTCGTGACCTGGCCGGAGCCGGCTAATGATCCTGCTCGGGAAGGCCGCACGACGCGATTGCGGTGTCGCGAAACGCGGCCGCCGAGGGCGGCAGGTATCTATTGCTCATCCAGCCCACCGCAATGGGTCTGACCAGGTCTTTGTCGTCGACGGCGATCTCGACGATGTCGGGGGGCCGGGTTGATGCCCGTGGCATGATGCCCACGCCCAGGCGCGCCCCGATCAGGCCGCGCAGGGTCGCCATGTCCGTTCCCTCGAAGGCGATCGAGGGCGTGATCCGGTGCCGCGCGCAGGCGTCATCGAAAATCCTGCGCAACGTGAAACTGCGGTCGAAGACGATGAAGGGTTGGCCCGCGAGTTCTTCAAAGCCGATCAACTCCCGCCCGGCCAAGGGGTGCTCCTGGTCGACTACGGCATACAGCCGCTGGGTGAACAGGCTGTGCCACTTCACCCCGGGTGACTCGTCGAAAGTCATGGGGTAGCTGATGCATACGTCGATCAGGCCGGTCGCCAGATCGCTGACCAGCGCGGGACCGGGTCGGTGGTGCAGCTCGAACCGCGCTGCGGGGAATTGGTCGTGATGCCGGCGGATCAGCCTGGGCACCGTCGCAACCCCGAGGGAGGCCAAAAACCCCAGGGCCACCGTCCCGGCGTCGACCCCCGCGAGCTGGCGCACCCCGGACATCGCGGTATCAAGGCTGCGCTGCGCGGCCAGGCTGGTGCGCAGGAATGCCTGCCCGAAGCGGTTGAGTTCATTGGCCCGGCCGCGCCGGGTGAACAGTTCAACCCCGATTTCGGACTCGAGCATCGCGATGGCCCGGCTGACCGCCGATTGCGACACGGCCAGACGCTCAGCGGCATCGCGCAGCGTGCCGACTTCGGCGACGGTTTGGAAATAGCGCAGTTGATAAAGCTCCACCACGGCAATCACAGTACTTTCAAAAAGCGGACGCCGATATACGGTGCAAACGCCATTTCTCAGGCCAACAGGTGCGCGGACAGTTTCTCTAGCGTTCGGCGCGCGTAACCCTGCCACATTTTGCCGAACGCCGGCAGCACCGGCGCGGACAACGCCGACTTCGGATGCAGCGTCCACTGCCAGGTCACCTGGGTACCGGTGCCGGCGGGAACGAAGCTCCAGATGCCGTCGACCGAACCGACCAGGGGGGCCAATGGGCCCTTGATGCCAGAGAGGGTGTAACTGAACGAGCGTGGCCGGTCCACGCTGGTCAGCTTTTCGCGCACGCTGCCACCGCCGACCATGGTGATGACGCGGGTCTGCCCGGCGGCATCCCAGTCGCCGGTCTGGTCCTCGATGCCATTGATCGGTGGGATCAGCCCGTACCAGTGGGAACAGATCACCGGCAGCGGTACCGGCATGGTGCGGCTGAACGCCTCGTCGACATCGACTGGTATTGCCAGGGATTGGGCGACGACTACATCTTTGGCCATTGAAGTGATTCCCCTATCGTCGGTGTCAGCGACCCAGCCCCGGCGCGGCGCGGCCGGTGATGAGCGGCAAATCGAAGAAACTCTGAATGCCCGCCGGTGCAGCGCAAGTGGCGGGGACGGCGTTGACGCAGTGTGCCGCGGTGGCGACGATTCCGGGGTTGCTGATCAGTCCCGCTTCGACACTCTCGGGCTGCCACCCCTTGATGGTGACGAACGTGTCCGGGTTGCCCCGCACCTCGATCTCATAGCGCTCCCCGGCCGGCCCGAAAGACCAAGGCGGATCGAGGTTTTCGTCGCCCATCAACCAATTCACGGTGATCTCGACGACAACGGTGTCGCCGACCAGCGCGACCCAGTGGAACCGGCGCCCGGCCACCTGCCCGGGCTCGATCACCCCGATCGGCGAGTCGATCGGCGCGGTGGCGACGGCGACCTCTTGCGAGGCGTGAATCTCGGGATCCGCGGCGAATCCCAACCGGTCCACGCATAGCCGCACCGACTGACTGAAACCGCCGTTGAGCAGTTTTTGCATCGGCCCGGTCAAGGCGCTGTCCGGTGTTCCACCGAACCCCATCACATAGCGCAGCACGTCCGGTGCGCCGTAGGTGCGCAGGTCCGAAAACTCTTCGGAGCGAACAAAAGTCACACCGGTCGACATCACCGACAACAACAGTGGGAACAACTCGGTGGCCGCACCGGGCCCTATACCGGCGCCGTGCAAGGTCGCGTTTCCGGCCTGGGCGGCGACTTCCAGCGGCGCGGCTTCCTTCTCATTCGGGTAGAACCAGCCGAGGGGGGTGACGACGTTCTTGCCTGAACGCAAAAGCGCGGCCACCTCGTCGGGGCTGGGCATCAGCGGTGCATAGATCACCGCGTCGGCCTCGATCGCGAGGATGTCGTCGATGCTGTTGGTTGCGATCACCCCAAGCGGTGCGGTGCCGATGATTTCGCCGACGTCTTTGCCGTTCTTGGCTTCCGAGTAAACCCAGCAGCCGACGAGTTCGAGTTCGGGATGCTCGAGAACGCCTTTGATCGCGGCCACCCCGACCGATCCGGTCGCCCACTGCACAACCCGCAGACTCATGCTGACCTTTCTACCGCGTGTTAGTCGCGCGCCTCGGTGACGTCGTACCCGCCGTCGGCGTAGCGCGCCCGGATGGCCTTCTTGTCGTACTTGCCCACGCTGGTCCGCGGGATCTCGTCGGCGAAGGCCCAGCGCTCCGGAAGCCACCAGCGAGCTACCTTGTCCGCGAGGAACTTTCGTAGCTCCTGCGCACTGACAGCACCCCCCTCCCGGACCACGACCACGGCCAGCGGCCGTTCCTCCCACCGCTCGTCGGGGACCCCGACGACGGCGGCCTCGACCACGTCGGGATGGGCAATCAAATGATTCTCCAGCTCCACCGAGGAGATCCATTCCCCGCCGGACTTGATGACGTCCTTGGACCGGTCGGTCAGGGTGATGAACCCGTACTCGTCGATGCGGCCGACATCCCCGGTGCGCAGCCAGCCGGAGTCGAATTTGGAATCGTCATGTCCCCGGTAGTAAGCGCCGGCGATCCACGGGCCCCGGACCTCCACCTCGCCCACGGCGTCGCCATCGTTGGGCAGCACGTGGCCCTCGTCGTCGACAATCCGGGTTTCCACGCCACATACCGGTTGTCCCTGAGTCCCGCGGAACGTCCAGTGCTGATGCTGGGGGGTGTCCGGCGGCGGCCAGGCCATGGTGGCCAACGGTGATGTCTCGGTCATGCCCCACAACTGGCGGATCTGGACGTCGTGCTTGTCCTCGAAAGTCCGCATCAGCGACACCGGAACCGCCGAGCCGCCGCAGGCGACCAGCCGCAACGAGGACATGTCGTGGCCCGGATCCCTCTCCAGGTGATGCATCACGTCGTTCCAGATGGTCGGTACCGCACCGGCCAGCGTCGGACGCAGGTTCTCGACCATGTGAATCAGCGACGGCGCATCGAGATGCCGGTCGGGCAGCACCAGGTCGGCACCGGCCATCAATGCCGCATAGGGCAAGCCCCAGGCGTTGGCGTGAAACATCGGCACGATCGGCAACACCCGATCACTGGACCCCACCCCCATACCGTTGGTGGTACACGCCGCCATGGTATGCAGAAAACTCGAACGATGGCTGTAGACAACACCTTTGGGATTACCGGTGGTGCCGCTGGTGTAACACATGGCCGCCGCGGAGTTCTCGTCGATCTCGGGCCACTCGAAGTCGGAGCTTTCGGCGTCAATGATTTCGGTGTAGCACAGCACGGTCTTACCCGACTGCTGCAGCGGCGCGGTGTCGCCCTCCCCCACCGCGATCACGGTATGCACGGTTTCCAGCTCGCCCAGCACCGGCGCCAAGAGCTTGGCCAGCGACATGTCCACCAGGACAACGCGGTCCTCGGCCTCGTTGGCGACATAGGCGATCTGCTCGGGGAAAAGCCGGATGTTGAGGGTGTGCAGAACCGCACCCATCGACGGCACCGCGAGGTACACCGCCAGGTGCTCGGCGTTGTTCCACATGAAGGTGGCGACTCGCTGGTCGCCGTCAATACCCAAGCGGCGCAACGCGTTCGCCAACTGCGCGGCCTGTTGGCCCACCTCGCGGTAGCTGATGTGACGGTAACCGTCGCCGGTCGCGGTGGTGGCCCCGCGCGCCCCGTGCACTCCGCAGCCGTGCCTCATGATCGCGGTGATAGTCAACGGATAGTCCTGCATTGTGCTGTCCATCGATGTACCGCCCTAATGGGTCTCGGCGCCCCTCATATCCGCCCGCATATCCGGCTCGCCGAATGCTATCGCCGTGGGCTGCCATGAGAAACCCCGGGCCGCACGGGCCCGGGGTTTTCGAGGTTGCGGCCGGATCGGGCCCCAGATCAGGCCCGGATCAGGCCAAAGCGGGCTCGTACTGCAGCAGTTCGGGCAGGAACCAATCGACAGACCTGCTGCCCTCCAGGGCGAGCTGCTCTTTGTCGGCCGGCATAGCCGGGGTCAGGGTGACGGTGCCCGTGTGGCCGGCGATATAGAGGTACTTGCCGTCCGGGCTTTCCGTCACGCACGACGGCTGGCTGGTCCTGATGGTGCCGATGACGTCCTGCGTGCGGGTGCAGAGCACCGTGACGCGATCCTCACTGACGACATAAGCGCGGTCGCCATTGCCGCCGACGGTCAACCGGGTGACCAGGCCGCCGACGTCGCTGATCTTGATGGTGTCGGCGATCTGGTAGCTGCGGGTGTCGATCACATCCACCAGTGCGCTGAAATCGTCGCCGCAGCTGGCGACGTACGCGATGGCGCCGTCGGGGCTCAGCGCGACATCGCGGACCGAGGCACCGATCTGAATGGTCTCCAAGACGCGCAGACCCGGCTGCGTGGCCTTGCTGCGGGATTTGGGGCTCTTCTTGCGCCACCGCGAGCGGCTGGTGCCGCGTCCCGCGTTGTCGTCGGCCGGCGTGCCGGTGGCGATCACGACGAGCTGGCCACCGCCGGGTCCGTTAGTGCCGACGTAGAGGCGAGTCCCGTCGGAGCTGACGCGCACGCATTCGGTCGCAGTGCCCGGTGTGGTCGCAATGTCGATCACCTCGACTCGCTCAGTGCCGGTGTCCAGCACCGCGACGTCGGCGCCACGAACGCCGTTGCGACTGGCATAGACGTACTTTCCATCGGGACTGACCGTGAGGTCGCTCAGGCTCAGCGCCAGCGGGTGGTTGGCGATGACCGTGTTGGTGGACATGTCGATGACGCCGATTGAGTCGTACGCCGCTGACACGGTGCTGACGTATGCGCGGCCGGCGCCCGTGGCGATGGCGAACGGTTCCTCGATTCCGGCGACGGTCTGCATGACCCGGCAGGTGTCGGTGTCGACGATCGAGACGCTGTTGTCGCCGTGGTTGGCCACCAGCAGTCGGCTGCCGTCGGCGCTGATGTCCATGCCGCTGATCGGACCGTGTTTCACGGCGATTTCGACGGTGACCGGAGCGTCTGGCGCGGGGTCGAAATCGAAGACCTGAACGTCTCCGCCGTCTCGAGCGGCCTGCCGGCCCTTGCTAGCGCTCATAATGGCACCGCCTTTGCTGTTAGCGTCAAACCTCCGCCGGGATTTTCCGGATTGCAGCACCATTAGGCGCCGTCTGAGACTTCTTTGCACAGATTCTAACGAGCGAATTAGCGCGGCAAAGATTTCAATTTGATTGTTGTTACCTACGTCACTTTCTGGGCTCAGGTTACGCTCAGACTATCGCCGCCAAATATTCAAGCAGGCGCTTAATAGCAACCAATAAGATCCGGGTTAAGCTGCTATTATATGCTGCATGGTTAACTACGCGGCACAGCCGCTCACTTGGCCTAGATAAGAATTTATTATAATCACCGATATTTAGAGGCAAATATCACACAGGTCCGCACACGCGATTCGCAGATTGTTATTTTGCCGTGCTGTTCTGCGAAACAGTTGACATGCCGAACCATCGGGTAATCGCGGCGCGCAGCCGGTCGCTGTCTGCCAATTCGGCCTGGTCGGCGGCCCAGGCGAGGTAGCCATCCGGCCGGATCAGCACTGCGGCCACGTCGGCGTCGGGGCAGGTCGCGATCCTCCCGTCGACCCGGTCTTCCCACCCCCGCGCCACCTCGGCGAACCTGCCGCCACTGAAGTCGAGCAGTACCGGGCGCGCCGGGCGCATCAGTTCGGCGACCCGCACCGTCTGTCGGCCGCTGTCCACGATGAGCTCCGGAACCAAGCGCCCCGACCACCGATGCGGGTCACCGACGTCGTAGCGCACGTCGGAGCCGGCCAGCAGGTGCGCGAGATAGGCCGCGTTGCCCGGCCGTATCAGCAACTCCTCCAGCAGCGAGCGAAGCGCGGTCACCTCGGGCCCGGGGGTCATCAAGGCGAGCTGGGCAACCGAGTGCAGCTGCACCCGCAGGCCCACCGGATAGCGCTCGCTGTGGTAGCTATCCAGCAAATCGCCCGGAGCGTAGCCACGTACCGCCGCGGCGAGCTTCCAGCCGAGATTGACCGCGTCCTGCAAGCCCAGGTTGAGGCCCGGGCCGCCCAGCGCAGAGTGCACGTGCGCCGAGTCGCCGACCAGGAAAACGTTGCCGGCGCGGTAACGGTCGGCTTGCCGGCTGTTCAGCCCGTTCATCCGGCGCAGCGGATTGGGAAGCCGCAGCGGCTCGACCGGCAGGTCGGTGCCCAGCACCCGGCGCAGGCTGGCCTGGAACTCCGGCAGGGTCATGGGCGTGTCGTCGGGCACTGGTTCGCCGCCGAACTCCATGGTCGCCAACAGCGTGCGGCCCGGTTCGACATCGACCAGCAAGATGAACACCCCGCTGGCAAACCGGTGGTGCCCGGACGGCAATCGGCCCAGCCCGGGGACCTCGATGCTGCGTGCACCGAACCCGAAAATGCCCACGGCGTCGTTTGCGGCGCGCAGCTCGTCGGGGATGTGCACGTCGGCGATGCGGACGACGACATCGGTGGTGCTTCCGGGAAAGTCGATTCCGGCACTCTTGCGCACCAGGCTGTGCGCGCCGTCGGCCCCGACCAGATACCTCGTGCCGAGTTCGTAGGAGCCGTCGGGTCCGCGGACCGCCACGCTCACCCCGGCATCATGCTGGACCAGCCCGATGACCTCGTGGCCCCAACCGATGGCTACCCCGAGACCGCGCGCCCGTCGCTCGAGCAATCGGACCAGCCGGGGCTGCTGCATCGGCAGGAAGTACATCGGGTTGTCGGCTACCTCGCGGTAATCCAGCGCCATTCCGGCGAACACCCCGCCGGGCACCGGCCGCGGCGCTCCGGGCGGACCCCCGAACTCGTGGTACAGCCCGCGCATGTCGAGTGTTCGAACCACTTGCCCGACAAGGCCATTGGCTTTGCGTTCGGTGCTGGGCCGCGAGCGCGCGTCCAGAACCAGCGGGCGCACCCCACCCAGCGCGAGTTCACAGGCGAGCATCAGACCGTTGGGCCCCGCGCCGGCGACGACGACGTCGTGCACTAGCTGAATTGGGTGCGCGGCCGGGCCAGCGGGGCGCCGTCGACAATGATGTCGAGCTTCTCGTTGTAGAACGCCACGAGGCCGGCGATCGGGGCGACGGCAGGCAGCGGATAGTGATATGTCCAGGCGAGGTCGGGATGCACGGTCTCGCCGGTGCGCACCGACCAGTAGCCCGACGTCGTTCCCTTGTAGGGGCACAGCGTCTGCGTCGAGGTGGGTTCCAGGTGTTCGAAGGCGACATCGGTCGGGTCGATGTAATACCTTGTGGGTAAACCGGTTTCGAAGAGCAACACCGGAGCACGGGTGTCGGCCAGCAGTACACCGTCGAGCTCCACCCGGACATGGCGGTGCGAGCGCAGCGCATCGACCCGTGAATACGGATTGCGCGGGTGACCGTAGATCTGCTCGTCCTCTTCGAACCAGCGCAGCGGATCCCACTCGAATCGCACGGTTCCGGCGACTGGACTGTCGGTGCCGGCGTCGAATACCCGGGCGGCCGACTTGTGCACCTGGCCGGCGCCGACGAGAGAGTGCAACCGCGACGAGCCGAATTGCACCTTTTGCGGGTGGTCCTCGTCGCGCAGGAATTCCGCGCGGACGTCTGCTAGCGGCACGTAATACGCTGGGTAGTAAGGGATTTCCCACACGTATTGGGCCGCGGTGGTGTCGAAGACCAGCTCATGGCCCAGGTAGCCACGAACCCGGCGCGGTGCGGGTTCGATTCTGCCTCGGGCAGCGGCCATTTGAGGGTAGTCGTGTTCGGTGCTCATGTGTTCCTACTGCTTCTTGGCGGCCAGGCCGGCCGGGGCATGACCGATGGCGCGATGGATGGCGTCGGCCAACGCCAGCGCGCTCTCCTCGGTGAGTTCGAGCGCCACCCGCGCGGACGGACCGAGTTCGGGGTTGAGCACGTCGATGTTGACCGTGTGACCGTAGGGCGCGTGGACGGGGTGGTCGACGTATACCGTCGCGCGGCTGGCACCGAACCACCCCGTTGCGCCTTTGCCACTGCCGTCGATCTCGACGTGTTCGGTGAGATATGTGCACATGTGTTGAGCCGCCTAGCCTTTCAGGTGAGTGGTGAAGAATTGGTCGATTCGGCGCCAGCCGTCGACAGCGGCTTCCGGGCGGTACGCCGGACGGTCGACGGAGAAGAAGCTGTGACCCGCTCCCTCATAGGAGTGGAACTCGTGCGGTTTGTCCAGCCTGGTCAATTCGGCGTCCAGGGTGGCCACGCTGGCCGGCGGGGGGAACCGGTCCTCGGCACCGAACAGGCCCAGCATGGGGCAGCTCAGGTTCGCCGCGAGACCGAGAATCGGCTGCATGGTTTTGGGCATGCCTTCTGGCGCGTCCTCGACGATGAAGGCGCCATAGCAGTTCACCGCGGCGTTCAAGTGCAGCGAGCATGCCGCCAGGAACGCGTGCCGCCCGCCCGAGCAGTGCCCGATGACGCCGAACTTTCCGTTTGCACCTGGCAACGTGCGCAGGTGCTCCACAGCGCCGGCGACGTCGCCGACCAGCCGGCCATCGGGTACGCCGCCGGCTGCCCGGGCGGTAGCGGCGGCGTCGTCGGGCTCGGCACCGGGAGCTTCGCGCGAGTACAGGTTCGGCGCGACGGTGTGCAAGCCGCTGACCGCAAGCCGCCGGACGAACTCCTTGGTCTCGCGGTCATAGCCGGGCATGTGGTGGATCCAGACGACTCCGCCCCGGGAATCCTCGGCGAGCGGCATCGCACGGTAGGCCTCGATCTCGTCACCGCCGTGGCCGGCGATGGTGATCGTCTCGGCGCGAATGGCATCTGGACTGAACGCATTCATGGTGCTCCCTGGGCTCCCTGGACTGCTGCCGCCCGTCCAACTTATCGAGTACCGTCGAGCCGTGGCGCTGCGGCGGGAAAGCCCGATTCGGGGACGACGGCTGGGGCTCTTTGAGGCGCTGTTCGAACGCTTTGCGATGAGCCGGGCCGGTTATGTATTCATGCTCAGGCTGGCACCGCATATCGACAAGGCGGTGATTCCCCGGACCAGGGGCCGGCTGAGTTCGGCCGGGTTCGACAGAGTCGGTCTGGTCACCAGCATCGGCGCCAAGTCCGGAAAGCAGCGCACACATCCGTTGGCGTTGCTGGAAGTTGGCGACGGGCTGCTCGCCATCGGCTCCAACTACGGGCGGCCCAATCACCCGGCCTGGAGCGCCAATCTGCTCGCGTACCCCGAATGCACGGTCGAGTTCAAGGGTCCGCCCAAGCCGCACCGCGCCGAGCTGCTCACCGGCGACGCCCGTGCGCAGGCCTGGTCGGACGCGGTCGACTTCTACGCCGGCTATGAGAGCTACCGCACCAGTTGTGCGCCACGCGAAATCAGGATCTTCCGCCTCACAGCACGCTGATCGGAATGGTCAACGATTCCGGTTTGGCGGGCAGCATCGTGGTGTCCACCGAGAGAATTTCGCCATTGTCCTGAGTGCCGTTGGGCAGCGTCTTGGGTTTGAGGCGCAGCGTCGGATTGTCCGCGGCCAAACCGGCCAGTCCGTAATTGCTGTCGTTGGCGACGACTATCGTCTTTCCGCCGTCCGGGGTGATGAGGCCGTCGATCTGGTCGTGGCCGAAGAAGTAACCCTTAGGCGACAGTGTGCGCAGCAGTTCGCTGAGGTCGAGTTTGAGGTCCTTTGTGGCAACGGTGATTCCGGCGGCCTTGAGCTTGGCGAGCGCGTCGGCGTCGGTGGTCACGCCGACGAAAGTCTCCAGTGGAACGTTGTTGATGAGCAGACCGCCGGCTTCGGCCAGATAGGACGACCCCACGACCGTCGAGTGCGGGCCCACATCGGTGGCCCCGGCGACATCGGCCAGGTAGATCTTCTTGTTTGCGTCCGGGGCGAATTTGTCGTCACGTTCGTCGATCAGGAACGTGGTCGCACTCAACGCGGTGATATCCGAGACCGAGACATTCGTCTGTTGCGGATTGGCCAATGGATACAGATACTCGTGCACGATGCTGCGGTCGACCAGGTTGATGGTCACGATGCGGGTGAATGGGACAGACTTGGCGGGCCCGGTCAAACCCGGCGTTTGAATCGCCGACTGCATGATCCCCACCAATGTGTTGCCGTCCGGCGTCATCGTCAGCCCCTCCATACCCTGATTCGGGCTGCGCAGCGACAACTCCCGGGGCAGCGACCCGTCGAGCGGTGAAAGACGTTCCAGCTCTTTTCCTTTGGCGTCGAAGTGGATGATGTACGGACCGTATTGGTCGGATACCCAGAACGTGCCGTCGGGCCGGGCGACCAGGCCTTCGGGATCCACTCCGTATTCCGAGGGGCGCAGCGGCGCGCCGTTGAGATCCACCAGCGCCTCGCCGGTGCTGGCGTGCGGATCGATGAGCCCCACCAGCGGGGCGCCGTCCGGCGCGTGCAGCGTGATGGTCTGCTCCACCGTCGCGACACCGCCGGCCAGTCTGAGCTTGGCGATATGCGGGTGGTAATCGGGCAGCGGAAGGACTTTCTCGCTCCCGGTACGCCCATCCACGTTGGGGCCGCGGTCGGTGAGGCCGTAGATCTCGTCGGCCGTGCCCGGCAACGCGGCGATCGCGGAACCGTGCGCGCCGGCTTTGATGGCGACGCCACCCATTGTGGTCAGCGGTAGCGCTTCTTCGGAGTAGAGCTTGACAGCGTGACTGACGGTGACGGGGAGCTCATCGGTCCCGGTGTAGCCGGCGTCGGGGGTGTAGATCATGTCGCCGTTCGTGCTGTAGGCGATGCTGCCGTGTTTGGGCTTGCCGTACGCAACCGGTGTGACGCCGCCGGTGGCGGCCAGCATCCGGTCCGGCGGAATGATCAGAGCCGTCCCTTTGGTGGTGCTCAAGTCGACCTTGCCCTGATATGGGGTCGTGGAGTCCGCCGTGCGCGGCACGCAGGCCGTCAGCACAACGACCAGAATTCCCGCTGGAATTGACCATCTCGTCTTGCGTCCCATGCACATGGCTTAGCAAGGCTAGTTGACGCGCCGGTGTACGCGAGGCGAGCTAGGGCTTCTTGTCGCGCACTTTGTACGACGACGGCCACGATTTTCGCGATTCGTCGCCAGTCAGCGGAGTTCCCATCCCGCCTACCTTGACGTTGTAGGCCTCCTTAGCTGGGCCGACTTCGCGATTGGCGTGTTCCTGGGCGAGGTAGTACAGCTCGTCGATGGTGGCTTCGTCGTAGGCGACGAACGAGGTCTCCCGCGCGACGTCGTCGATACCTTCCAGCATCCGGTCCGGCAGGTAGCGCGACGCCAGGGCGGCCGCGCCGAGCAGAGAGAATGGGATGACCCAGTAGCAGATGAACGAGAGCGGTGTCTTGGTGTCCAGAATCGTCGCGTTACCTTGCACGATCGGCGGGATCGCCGCCGATACCGTCATACCGGCGAAGGCGGCAACCCAGATCCACGTCAAGACCGTGGTGATCCGATTGAACAACTCGGTCTTGACCACGTCGGGTGGTTGCTCAGCGGCCGCGAACTCGCGCACGAACGGCTTACCGATCAGCACGCCGACCAGCGCCACCAGGAAGATCCCAGCGTTGCTGAGCGGCTGTATCCACCGCGCCATGAAGGCGTCGCTGAGCGTGAAGGTCAGCACCGTCAGCACCACAAATGTGGCCACGGCGCCGATTTCGAGCGTGCGGCCCGGTTTCTGAGTAGCGCGCCCGATGGCGAACACGGCGAGCGCGATCAGCAGCGCGACCGCCACGGCGATGGAGAAGGGGACGTTACCGACGAGCACCCAGTACACGATCCAGGGCGCGAAACCAAAGAGCAGGCCCACAAAGGGTCAGTGTATGGGCTTGGGTTTGGGCGTTAGGTCAGTGCCTGCGGAGCTACCAGGAACTTCTCGCCGGTGGCGCGCTTGACATAGCGATTGAACGCGTCCGGTTGGAGCATGCCGGCCAAGGAGACTTCCTCGGTGTAGGTACTGGCGAAAGTCGTGGTCAGTTCCGCGGCCACCCGGGCCCGCAATCGCGCGATCGCCTCGGCGCCGATGCTCTGCAGGAACGGGGTGAGCAGCCAACCGCCGACACCCCAGGCCATGCCGAAGTTGCGGGTCAGCGTCGTCGGACCCGTGTCGAGCGAGCCGTAGATGTACACCTGCTTGTGGACGCTCGACCCGTAGCGCGAGTAGTTGGCTGCGGTGGCGTTGGCCGCTTGTTCCATGCCGTTGAGGATTTGACTCGCCAGCGTGCCTCCTCCGGTGGCGTCGAACGCAAGCGTCGCCGACGTCGCTTTGAGCGCCTCGACAAGGTCTGCCGAGAAAGACGGCGACGTCGAGTTGAGGACATGGACCGCGCCCAGGGCGCGCAGCAGTTCTACCTGGTCGGGCTTGCGGACGATGTTGACCAGCGCTACCCCGTCTGCGTTGCACAGCTTGACCAGCATCTGGCCCAGATTCGACGCCGCCGCCGTGTGCACCAGAGCCGAATGTCCTTCGCGGCGCATGGTTTCCACCATTCCGAGCGCTGTCAACGGGTTGACGAACGACGATGCCCCGTCCCGTGCCGCGGTCCCGTCCGGCAACACCAGGCATGCGGCAGCGGGAACCACCCGGTATTGGGAATACATTGCGCCGCCGGCGATTCCGACTGTCTTGCCGACCATGGCCTGGGCCGCCGGGGACGAGCCCGCGGCGACGACGGTGCCCGCGCCCTCGTTGCCCGCCGGAAGCGATTGGTCCACCCGCGCCGAAAGCGCTTTCAGAGAGCCCGGTGCCAACTTCGCCGTGACGACAGGGCGCTGCGGCGTGCCGGACACCGTCGCGGTCGACATGTCGGCGCTGGCGATGAGCAGGCCCAGGTCTGACGGGTTGATCGGCGCGGCTTCCACCCGAACCAACACTTCGTTGTCGCCGGGGTCGGGAATTTCGACGTCGTGCAGTGACAGCTCGAGCGTCTCCTGCGAGGTCACCAACGAACGCAGTTCGAGTGCGACGCCGGGCAAGTCTGGGGTCATGGGTGGGGCCTCCTCAATCCGTTATGGCGTCAATCCGAAATGGCGTCGACGTAGAACCACCGGCCGGCGCGCCGCTGGAAACGACTGCGCTCGTGCATGCTGCCAGGGCGGCCCGCGGACTCGAAGCTGGCGGTGAACTCCACCTCGCCGAATTCGTCGGCGGGGCCTCCCCCGACTGTGGCGATCACGTCGAGCCCGGTCCAGGTGGTACCCGGGTTGACAGACACATCGTCGGGCCGCGTGCGGGGGTGCCAGGTGCGAAACAAGTAGTCGGCGTTGCCATATGCGTATGCCGAATACCTGGACCGCATCAACTCCTCGGCCGATCGCGCCTGCCGTTGGCCGTGGTGCAGCGGCTCACAGCACGCGGGGTAGCCGGCTGGGTTGCCGCACGGACACGGCGGCTCTTCGAGGGGTTCGGCCACGTTGTAGAGCCTGACAGATTGCTATTTAGGACACTCATTTGAGTTCTCCAAAATTTGCTACTTCGTCAACACGTCGGGCGTACAGTCCCGTCCACTGAATTTCTCAGTTGTCGCATTCGAGCATTGGGGCCCGTATGTCAACTTTGCTGATCGCACCCGAAGCCTTGGTGGCCGCTTCGCAGGAACTGACCGGACTCGGGTCGGCGCTGGGAGCCGCGAATTCCGCCGCTGCGACGTCAACGACACAGGTCGTGGCCGCGGCCGGGGACGAGGTATCGGCGGCCATCGCCAGGTTGTTCGGTTCCTTGGGCCGGGAGTATCAGGTCCTCAGCGCGCAGTCGGCGTTGTTTCACGAGCAGTTTGCTCGCACATTGGCCTCCGGCGCCGGCGCGTATGCGGCAGCAGAAGCGGCGAGTGTGTCGCCGCTGCAGTGGCTGGAAGACGCCGTGCTGGGCGTGATCAACGCGCCCACCAACCTCCTGCTGGGTCGCCCGCTCATCGGGAACGGCACCAATGGTGCACCGGGAACCGGAAACAACGGTGGGGCCGGCGGAATTTTGATCGGCGACGGCGGCAATGGCGGCTCGGGTGCGGCCGGCCAAGCCGGCGGGCGCGGCGGCGACGCCGGGTTGTTTGGCAACGGTGGCATCGGCGGGGCTGGTGGTGCGGCCACGGTGGCCGGTGGCACCGGCGGCGCGGGCGGTGGCGGTGGCGCCGGCGGGTGGCTGGGCGGGTTCGGCGGCGCGGGCGGCATCGGTGGAGCCGGCGCGGTGGGCGTCGTCGGTGGCAACGGCGGCGCCGGTGGTGTTGGTGGTGTAAGTCGGGCTTTGGCCGGTTGGGGCGGCGGCGCCGGCGGGGCCGGCGGCATCGGCGGCGCAGGGGCAGACGGAGCCTCCGGAGCGGTACCCGGCAGCGGCGGCAACGGCGGCAACGGCGGTGCCGGTGGGTCCGGCGGAGGCACGCAAGCCTTCCTGAACAGCACCGTTGGCGCGGGCGGGGCCGGCGGCGCCGGCGGGGTCGGCGGCAACGGCGGAGACGGAGCTATGGGCGCCGTCGGCGGCAACGCGGGGCACGGCGGTAACGGCGGTGCCGGCGGTGCTGCCGGCGGCGTGAGCGGTATCGCCGGTAGTGGCGGTGCAGGTGGCGCCGGCGGCATCGGCGGTACCGGCGGCGGCGGTACTGCGACCGCGGGCGACGGCGGTGCGGGCGGCAACGGCGGCACCGGCGGGCTTGCCGGCGCTGTCGGTAGTGGCGGGACTGTCGGCAGTGGTGGGGCCGGCGGAGCGGGCGGCACCGGCGGCGCCGGGCTCAATGCCGCCGATGGCAGCGGCAACGTTGGCGGCCAGGCAGGCAACGGTGGGGCCGGCGGCCAAGGCGGCAACGCCGGTAACGCCAGCGGCACCGCCGGTAGCGGTGGGGCCGGCGGCGCCGGCGGGGTCGGCGGCACCGGCGGCAGCAGTGCCACCACCGCCGGAACCGGGGGTAACGGCGGAAGCGGCGGAAACGGCGGCACCGGTGGACTTGCCGGCACCGTCGGCAGCGGCGGAACCGTAGGCAGTGGCGGTACCGGTGGCGCCGGCGGCACCGGCGCCGCCGGTGCCAATGCCGCCGATGGCAGCGGCGATACCGGCGGCCAGGCAGGCAATGGCGGCACCGGCGGCAACGGCGGCAACGCCGGCAATGCCAGCGGCACCGCCGGAAGCGGTGGGGCCGGCGGCGGCGGCGGGGTCGGCGGCATCGGTGG